>PABA01000143.1 GCA_002699025.1 Sandaracinus sp.
CGCTCCCATCTCCGCCCCGTAGCCCGGCCCCACGGAGCCGCGTTCGTGTATCCATGAAGAACCGACCCGTGTGACGCGAGCGCAGCGAGCGCCGAGCCGCCCACGGCGGCGCTGGTAAGCCAAAATTAGCGAGCGTCAGCGAGCGGAAGACGCGGCTGGTAGGGTTCGCTCATGGACCCCGATCGGCTGCGCGCGAGCGGCGACCGCACTCTGATGGCGGAGCTCCTCGCCGACCCGCTCGTCCGGCGGACCAACGAGGAGATCGCCGAGCACGAGAAGAACGGACCGCTCGGCACGCGCCGGCAGCTCCTCGCCACCGCGCTCCGGCTGACCGAGGGCATGTCCCCGGAGCTCGCGCGGATCACCGCCGAGTGCCGCGCGATCCTCGGCGTCGAGATCCCCCTCGAGACCTACGTCTACCCGAGCTCCACCTTCAACGCGGCCTGCGTGAAGCCGGAGCAGGGCCGCCTCTTCATCCTGCTCAGCTCGAGCCTGCTCGAGGGCTTCGGGGGGGCCGAGCTCCGCTTCGTGCTGGGCCACGAGCTGGGGCACTACGTCTTCGGACACCACGACGTGCCCATCGGTTACCTGCTCCAGGGTGAGCAGCCGCCCTCGCCCGAGCTGGCGCTGAAGCTCTTCGCCTGGAGCCGCTTCGCCGAGGTGAGCGCGGACCGGGCCGGCGCGGCCTGCAGCCAGGATCCGGACGCGGTCGCGCGGGCCCTCTTCCGGCTGGCGAGCGGGCTCCGGGGCACGGCGATCGAGCTCTGCATCGAGGACTTCGCGGCGCAGGTCGACGAGATGATCGTCGAGGAGGAGCGCGCCGAGGGGCGCATCACGCCGCCGATGCAGGACTGGTTCTCGACGCACCCCTTCAGCCCGCTGCGCGTGAAGGCGCTGCACCACTTCGAGCGCTCGGTGCTCGCGCGGGAGGACGGCTTCGACGTGGAGACGCTCGAGGCGAAGGTGCAGACGCTGATGGCGCTGATGGAGCCGAGCTACCTGGACGCGAACACGGAGGTGGCCGAGCGCATGCGGCGACTCCTCTGGGCGGGGGCCATCGTCATCGCGGCGGCGTCGGGGGGGATCCGCGACGAGGAGGTGGAGGCCTTCGAGCGCTTCTTCGGAGAGGGATCCTTCCGGAAGGGCGTGGACGTGGACGCGATCGGCGCCGAGCTGGAGGCGCGCGTCGGCGAGGCGCGGGAGCACGTGCCGCCGGCGCGGCGGGTGCAGGTGCTGCGGGACCTCTGCGTGATCGCGCGGGCCGACGGGCACGTGGACCCGGCGGAGGTGGCCGTGCTGCGCGAGGTCGCTGGGGGCCTCGGCGTGGGCGAGGCGCTGGTGGATCAGACGCTCGGCGAGTCCCTCGAGCTCGACTGAGCGGGCTTCGTTCGCCGAGCCGCCCCGCGACGCCGAGGACCGTGGTGAGCACGCGGGGGAGCCCGGGGGCGAGGCTCGCGTATCATCGGGCGCGGCGGGGCGCGGGCCCACGCCGGGAGAGGTGAGCGATGCGGATCAAGGTCGTGCTCTGTGACATCAACCCGAAGATGGTCGCCGCCTGGCGCGAGACCTTCGAGGAGAACCCCGAGGTCGAGATCGTCCACGGGTCCATGCTCGACATGCAGACGAGCGCCTGGGTCTCGCCGACGAACTCGAAGGGCTCGATGGACGGCGGCCTCGACGCGGTGATCAAGAACTACTTCGGCGGCGGCATCGAGAAGCGCGTGCAGGCGGCCATCGCCGACCAGTTCCACGGCGCCATGCCCGTCGGCTTCGCGACCTGCGTGCCCACCCAGCGCGAGCTGCCCCGCTTCCTCATCTCCACCCCGACGATGGTCGGCTCGAGCGAGAACATCAGCGACACGATGAACGTCGCCCTCGCCTGCGCCGCGGCCTTCCAGGCCGTGCACCAGCAGCACGCGCGCGAGCCGAACTCGATCCGCTCCGTGGCGCTCCCGGGCCTCGGGGCGGCCACCGGCCAGACGCCGGCCGAGATCTGCGCGGACCTGATGTGGACGGCCTACGACCTCTTCCGCTGGCGCCAGTTCGCGGACTTCGGCGAGATGCGGAAGGCCCTCGAGGAGATCCTCGGTGACCTCGGCCCGACGACCACGAAGGGCCAGGCGAAGATCGCCGCCGGCGAGGTGGCCGGCGCCAAGGGGTGGGGCGCTCCGGCGCCCGCCGACGAGGACTACGACTTCGACGACGACGAGGACTTCGAGGCCGCCCCGACGGCGAAGGCCCCGGCCGCCGCCGCGCCCACGGACGACTTCGACGACTTCGACGACGAAGAGGACTTCGACTGACGCCGGGCCGACGTCGGGACGAGCGGCCGCTCACGAGGGGCGCCCGGCGCGCTCTTCAGACGGCCTTCCAGCAGAAGGGGCAGACGTCCTTCGGTCCGTCGAAGACGGCGCCGCAGTGGTCGCAGCTCCGCTTGAAGCGGATGGTCGGCTCGCGCTCGCTCCGGGGCTCGGGGAGGTCGTGGAGCATCACCTGCACGGCCTTGGTCTCGGACTCGTCGGGAGGGATCAGCTTCACGGCGGGGTACTGGCTCGTCGGCTCGTTCTCGCTCGGGTCTTCCTCGTCGAGGGCTTCGACGTCGAGCTCGAGGGCGGGCTCGTCGTCCCAGCGGTCCGCGGCCTCGCCCGGCGCGGCCTCGCTCGCCTCGTCCCTGCCCGGCGCGGCCTCGCTCACCTCGTCCCCGCTCGCCTGGTCTTCGCTCGCCTGGTCTTCGCTCGCCTCGTCCCCGCTCGCCTGGTCCTCGCTCGCCTCGTCGCCGTCTTCGGCGGCCAGCTCGAGCTCGGGGGCGTCGGCGTCGGCCGCCTCGCCGACCTCCGTCTCGGGGGGCTGGCTCCCGCCGACGATGAAGAGCTCGGGCCCTTCGTCCTCCTCGCCTGCGCCCTCGCGCTCCGCGAGCGGCCTCGCGCGGAGCGTCGGCTGCGGCCAATCCGCCGCCGCGACGGGGTGCACGTCGAGGACGACGACGGCCACGTTGTCGCGGGCGTTCGCCGCGTGCGCGACGTCGAGCAGCAGCTTCACCAGCGCGTCCGGGCGGATCTGCTGGCGGAGCGCGTCGGCGATCTGCTCCTCCTCGAGCTGGTCCGTGAGCCCATCGCTGCAGAGCAGGTAGCGGTCGCCCGGCGCGAGCGCGAGCGACTGCATGGAGACGCGCACGGTCGGGTCCATGCCCAGCGCGCGGGTGACGACGCGGGTCGGGAGCTCCTTCGCGCGCGCCTCGTCGAGCTCCGGCGCCAGCTCGAGCACGTCGGTCGCGAGCGAGTGGTCCTGGGTGAGCAGCTCCACGATGCCCGCGCGGAGCCGGTAGCAGCGGCTGTCGCCGACGTGGGCGAGGTGCAGCACGCCGCGCTCGGGCTCCACGTGCGTGGCGACGATGGTCGTGCCCATGCCCTGGTAGCGATCGGAGGCCTGGGCGAGCTCGACGATCTCGGCGTTGGCGCGGTGGACCGCCGCGGAGAGCCGCCGCGCGGCGCGCGGGAGGCCGAGCACGTCGAAGTCCGGCCCCTCGCGCTCCTCGGTCTCCTCGAAGCGATGGGCGACGGTGGAGAGCGCCATGGAGCTGGCGACGTTGCCGGCGTTCTCGCCGCCGGCCCCGTCCGCGAGCGCGTAGAGGTCGAGCTCGCGGCGGAGGAGGATGGCGTCCTCGTTGTGCTCTCGCAGGCCGATGTGTGTGTCGCCGGCGGCGACGATGCGGACGAGCGGCTGTCCCACGCGCCGAGGATACCAGCCACGGGGGCCGCGCGGATGGCGGCGTCGGGAGAGCACGGGCCCCGGAGCGTCTTCGCGCGCGCGCGCCCGCGTCCTCGGGCGGAGCACGGAGCCCGTCCTCGCCTCGGTCTCAGTCGCGCGCGGGGACCGGGAGCCCGCGCATCGGATCGGGCGAGGGGTCGCCCTCGAAGCGATCGAGCGCGCGGAGCTCGAGGTGGATGCCGCGCCAGCTGTCGACGCAGACCGGCTCGCCGTCGACCACCAGCACGCCGAGCGCGGGCTCGCCCTCGGCGAAGGCCAGGCGCACCTCGCCCGCGTCGCTCCCGAGCACGTCCTCGCACCCGGCGGGCACGGCGCGCCAGAGCTCCTCGGGGATCGTCCGCTGCGGCAGCGGCACCTGCCCGAGCGTCAGCTCGGCGTGGACGCCGGGCGCGGGGGCCTCCTCGGCCGCGCAGGCGCCGAGGAGGGCGAGCAGCGCGGCGCAGACGGAGCACCAGCCCCGACCGCGCGACCATCGACGATTCGTCCCGCTCATGCCTCGCCTCCCTGGCTGCCCGTTTTCTCGTCGCCGCGCAAGCCGTAGGCCTTCGCGAGCTGGGAGAGCCGCGGCCGCGTCATGCCGATCAGCTCCGCCGCCTTGGTCACGTTGCCGGCGCTCTCCTCGAGGGCCTGCGCGATGCAGCGCCGCTCGAGCTCCTTCTTGAGCTCCTTCATCGTGAGCTCGCCCGCCCGGAGCCGCGCGTAGTCGTCGGGCTCGCCGCTCGGCGTGGCGCTCGGCCCGGCGGGGAGGGTGAGGTCGCCGGGCTCGATCGCACCGCTCGCCGCGAAGAGGCTCGCCGCCTTCAGCGCGTTCTCGAGCTGGCGCACGTTGCCGGGCCAGGCGTGCGCCTCCAGCTTGGCCACGGCCTCCGGGGTCAGGCGCCGGATGGGCTCGCCCCGCTCCTCGGCGATCCGCGCGAGGAGGTGGCGCGCCAGGAGCGGCACGTCGCCTTCGCGCTCGCGGAGCGGCGGGAGCCGGACGCTGACCTCGTCCAGCCGGTAGTAGAGGTCCTCGCGGAAGACTCCTTCGGCGACGAGCTCCTCGAGGTCGCGATGCGTGGCCGCGATCACGCGCACGTCGACGTCGATCGACTCGGTCCCGCCGACGCGCTCGATGCGCTTCTCCTGGAGCACGCGGAGCAGGGCGGCCTGCATCTTCGGCGAGATGTCGCCGATCTCGTCGAGGAAGAGCGTGCCCCCCTCGGCGAGCTCGAAGCGACCCCGGCGCCGGGACGTGGCGCCCGTGAAGGCGCCCTTCTCGTGCCCGAAGAGCTCGCTCGCGAGGAGCGTGTCGACGAGGGCGGCGCAGTTGACGCGGACCAGCGGGCCGCGGCGCCGCGGCGAGGCGCGGTGGATCGCCTCGGCGACGAGCTCCTTGCCCGTGCCGCTCTCGCCGCGCAGCAGCACCGTGCAGGTGGTCGGGGCGACGCGCTCGGCCACCTCCAGCGCGTCGAGGAGCGCCGGCGAGCCGCCGACGATCCCCCCGAAGCGGGGCGCCGGCCCGAGGGCGCGCCCGCGCTCCAGGCGGCGACGGAGCGGCCGGGCCGCGAAGGCCTCGCGCAAATCGTCGGGCACGGTCGCGGCGAGCTCGGCGTCGAGCGAGCGGGCCCGCGCCCAGAGCGCCTCGGCGGCGGCGGCGCCCCCTCCGGCGCCGAGCGCGTCCGCGAGCACCACGAGCGCCTCGAGCTCGAGGTGCGGATCGCCGGCTCGCTCGGCGGCCTTCAGCGCGCGCTCGGCGTGGGGCAGCTCCCGGCCGAGCCGCCCGTGCCGGAGGCGCACCAGCTCGGCGCGGGCGAGCGCGGCCTCCGCCTGCTGCGCGTCGGGCAGCTCGGCGGGCAGCGCTCCGAGGAGCGCCTCGGCGTCGTCCAGGGCCCCGAGCGCCATCGCCGCGCGGGCCCGGCCGAGCGCGACGGCGGCGCGGCGGCTCGGGTCGAGGACCCCGAGGTGCTCGGCGGCCTCCTCGAAGGCGGCCTCGGCGGCGGGCGCGTCCCTGGCCTGGAGCTCGACCCGGCCGCGGAGGACCCAGCCCTCCGCCTGGGCCGCGGGCGGGAGCGTCGCGCCTCCGCCGACCTCCGTGCCGAGGCGCGCGACGGCGCGGGCCCGGTCGAGGGCGCCGAGGCGCTCGTAGAGCTCGCCGAGGTTGTAGGCGCAGCGCGCGAGGGAGGCGCGATGGCCGAGGAGCCGCAGCCAGCGGAGCGCCTCCTCGTAGGCTTCGCGGGCGTCTCCCCAGCGATGCCGCAGGTGCGCGACGACGGCGAGGTTGTGCCAGGCGAGGGCGCGTCCCTTCGGGTCGTCCGCCTCCTCGGCGAGGGCGGCGGCCCGGCGGAGATCGCGCTCGGCGTCGTCGAGGGCGCGGGCGCGGATCGCGGCGACGCCCCGGCCCCCGAGGGCGAGCGCCTCGTGCCGGGCCGAGCCGAGCGCGCGCGCCCGCGCGGCGTAGCGGTCGAAGCGGCGGCGCGCCTCGGCCATGTCGTCGAGCTGGCTCTTGGCGTGGGTCTGGAGCGCGGTGAGCTCCGCCTCCGCCTCGCCTTCCGCCTGGGCCTTCGCGGCGAGGGCGTGGGCATGGGTCTCGGCCTCGGCGAGCGCGCCGCGCTGGTAGGCGAGCTCCGCCCGGAGGGCGCCGACCTCGAGCGTGGCGGGCGCCCCTTCCAGGGCCGCCTCGGCTCGGAGCGGCTCACCGGTGGCGATGCGGAGGCGCGCGAGAACGGGGCGCGCGTCGTCGTCTCCGGCCTCCACGAGGGCCGTGGCCTGGGCGGCGGCGCGCGCGAGCTCGCCCGCGTCCTCGAGGAGCGCCACGAGGACCCGGCGGAGGCGCCGGGCGTCGGCTTCGGGGAGGTCCGTGCTCTCGAGCACGGCGACGAGGACGCGCTCGGCTTCCCCGTGCGCGCCTTCGACGACGAGGAGCCGGGCGGCCTCCTCGGCATGCGCCCGCGCGTCGGTGAAGGCGCCGGCTTCGAGCCAGAGCGGGATCGCCCGCTCGGGCCGGCCGAGGGCCCAGGCGAGCAACGCGACCTCGGCGCGCTCGGCGGGGCTCGCCTCGGCGGCGAGGGCGTCGGCGCGCTGCCCGCTCAGGACGAAGCCACCGGGCGCGGGGCGGGCGCCGCAGCGCTCCCAGGCGTGGCGCAGCGCGGCCGGGTCGCGCCCGAGGGCGCGGGCGACGGCCCGCACGTCGGCCCGTCCGAGGAGGGCGAGCGGCCGCGCCTCGGCGCGGAGCGCGGGGGGGAGCTCGGGCGCCGGCGCCACGGGAGCGCTCGACCAGCGCGCGAAGGTGGCGACGCTGCGCAGCCGGGGCGCGAGGCGGGCGACGGTGTCCGGGTGGGCGAGGAGCTCGCGGAGCGCGTCCGCGTCGAGGCAGGGGACCGGGCGCGGCGTGACGCCGGCGGGCAGCGCGCCGCCCGCGGACGCGCTGGCGAGGAGCGCCGGGCCGGCGCCGTCCGAGGCGAGCGCGCCGAGGAGGGCCCGGGTCTCGGCGTCGGCGCGATCGAGATCGGGGACGACGAGCACGGCCCGCGGGCAGGCCTCGAAGGCGGCCCGGAGCGTCTCGTGGAGGCGGCGCCGGCGCGGCCGCTCACCGGGGGCGAGGGCGGCGAGGAGGGCCTCCCGGGGCCCGGTGGGGAGCGCGGATGCGAGCTCCCTCGCGAGGGCGCGGAGCGGGCCGTGGGGGCGCGCGCCCATGCCGCTCGCGCGGGCCACCGGGTGGCGCGCGGCGGCCGCCTCCGCGAGGGCGTCGAGGAAGGCCTCGGCGTCGGGTCCGGTCAGGGCGATCCGGCGCCGGGGACGCTCCTCCAGGCCACGAAGGAGCGCCGCGAAGAGACGTCTGCGCGCCTCACCGACCACCACACGCACGCCCATCACGGTAGCAGCCGCTCCCTCGGGCCGCTTCTCCGGCTGTCGGGGCTCGCCCCACGATGGGGGAGCCGGGTGCGGGCGGCGGCACGGGCCGCCTTCGTCTGCGCGGGGGTGTTCACGTTCACTCGCGGGGGCTGCTGGAACACGGAGCTTCTCCTCGCTGCCGCAGCGGGTTTCGCAGCAGGTTTCGTGCCTGCCACAGTCCGCGAAGCTCCGTGCCAGCCCGTGCCGTCGGCGGCCTCGGGTGAAGCTCGAGGCGGGTCCGCCCGTCCGACCCGGCGATGTCTCCCGCCTCCGCGCGCTCGGGCCCGCGCTCGACGCCCCCCGCTCAGCTGCTACTCCTGCTCCCGATGGGGCGAGAGGCGACCGCCGCGGTGATCCTCCTGACGCTCGGCCTGCTGGTCGACGCGCTCGGCGGTCCTGCGCGGGCCGCGGCGCAGCCGCGCGGCTTCAGCCATCGTCTCGACGCCGACGACCGGCGCCGGCTCGACCACGGGCGCCTCATCACCCGCCCCGCCACCGAGCGGCGCGGCGCGCTGCGGCTGATCGGCGGCACGAGCTACCAGGTCGTGGACCTCCCGCCGGAGGCCGTCTGGGCGGCCGTCAGCGACGACGACACGACGCAGCTCCGGCACATGCTGCCCGAGGTCGAGAGCGCGACCGAGCTCCGGCGGAACGGGCCCCTGCGGGTCATCCGCTTCACGCACGAGGTGGGGATGGTGAGCGCCGCCTACGCGCTGCGCTTCCAGTACGACGACTCGCAGAAGGTCGTGCTCTTCCAGCTCGACGAGAGCGAGCCGCACAACGGCATCCGCGCCGCCTGGGGGTTCATCCGGCTCCGGCGCTGGCACGACGGGCGGACGCTCGTCTCCTTCGGGTCCATGGTCGACGTGGGCTCGGGGCTCGTGGCGGGCTTCATGCGGCCGACGCTCCACGAGTGGATCCTGAAGATCCCCTGGACGATCAAGAAGCACCTCGAGGGCGAGGGCCGCGCGCGCTACGCGGCGTCTTCCGCTCGCTGACGCTCGCTAATTTTGGCTTACCAGCGCCGCCGTGGGCGGCTCGGCGCTCGCTGCGCTCGCGTCACAAGCCCCGGTTCTTCGTGGGGACACGAACGCGGCTCCGTGGGGCCGGGCGTCTTCCGCTCGCTGGCGCTCGCTAATTTTGGCTTACCAGCGCCGCCGTGGGCGGCTCGGCGCTCGCTTCGCTCGCGTCACATGGGTCGGTTCTTCGTGGGGACACGAACGCGGCTCCGTGGGGCCGGGCTACGGGGTGGAGGTGGGCGCGCTCCCCTTCGCAGCCGCCTGCCTTCGCCGCTGCGCGGCCGCGGCGCTCCCCTTTGCAGCGGGTCTCTGCCGCTGTTGCGGCCGGAGCGCTCCCGCTTGCGGCGGCGTGACTTCGCCGCGTTCGCGGCGTCTTCCGCTCGCTGGCGCTCGCCAATTCTTGCTTACCAGCGCCGCCGTGGGCGGCTCGGCGCTCGCTGCGCTCGCGTCACAAGCCCCGGTTCTTCGACGTGACGGTGAGGCGGCTCCGTGGGGCCGGGCGTCTTCCGCTCGCTGGCGCTCGCTATCTTTGGCTTACCAGCGCCGCCGCGCTCGCTTCGCTCGCGTCACGAGCCCCGGTTCTTCGTGGGGACACGAACGCGGCTCCGTGGGGCCGGGCGTCTTCCGCTCGCTGGCGCTCGCTATTCTTGGCTTACCAGCGGGCCCGTGGGGCCCTCGGCGCGGCCTGCGGCCGCGTCACACGGGCCGGTTCTTCGACGGCACACGAACGCGGCTCCGTGGGGCCGGGCGTCTTCCGCTCGCTGGCGCTCGCTATCTTTGGCTTACCAGCGCCGCCGTGGGCGGCTCGGCGCTCGCTGCGCTCGCGTCACAAGCCCCGGTTCTTCGACGTGACGGAGAGGCGGCTCCGTGGGGCCGGGCGTCTTCC
>PABA01000144.1 GCA_002699025.1 Sandaracinus sp.
CGCCTCCTCCTGTGCATCGCTGCCCTGCAGGCCTGCGGCGGCGACGACGACGCCGGGATGGACGCTGGCTCGTTCCCGGAGGACGCCTCCACCCGACCTTCCGACACCGGGACGGCCGACACGGGAACATCGTCCCCCGACGCTTCAACGGTCGACGCTGGCCCCGACGACGCATCCATGCCCATCGACGCCGGTCCGGAGTGCGAGCCGGGCGCCATGCGCGTCGCACCGTGTGGGAACTGCGGCATGGGCCAGGAGGTCTGCTCGGCGGACGGCTACTGGGAGAGCGGCGGCACGTGCCTCAACGAGGGCGAGTGCGCCCCGGGCGAGCTCGAGACCGAATCGCTCCCCCTCTGCGCCGAGCGCTCCCGGCTTTGCTCCGCCTCCTGTGAGTGGGGAGCCTGGGACGAGACCGCGCCCGCAGGCGAGTGCGAGCCCGGCCGGACACGGAGTGTTCCTGCGGACTGTGGGGCGGGTGAGTTTCGCGATCAGCTATGCTCCGCCAGCTGTGTTTGGGAGGCCAGTGGGCCATGTACGCCGGACGCATGTGGCGGCACCCGGCGCTACAGCCCGGCAGATGCTGAAGAGATCTGCATTCCCGGAGGCAGATTCGTCCGCGGTTCCACTCTCCGCGTCGACACCCAGCCGGTCTCCGAGATCTTCATCTCGAGTCACTACATCGACCGCTATCCGGTAACCGTACGTCGCTACCGAGAGTGCTACGAAGCGGGTGTCTGTGGGCCGCCCTACTCGCCAAGCTTCTTGACGGCCGACCTCGACGCCTTGGAAGAGCACGTCGGTGTCGTCGTCCCGACATCTGATGCTCATCGATTCTGCGAGTGGCAAGGAGGTCGCCTCCCGACAGAGGCGGAGTGGGAGAGGGCTGCGCGCGGTCCGGCGCCAAGGGAAGTCCCGTTTCCGTGGGGGAGTGACTACCCGTCGTGTGGCCGGTTCATGTCCCCTCGGTGCCCTGGCTGGGATGCACATGTCTCGTCCAGTGCATTTCTAGGGTCTCCGGGTCGATTCTACGAGTTTCCCGATCTGGATAGCTACTACGGTGTGAGCTTGATGTTCGTGTCGGGAAGGGAAGTGACGGCCGATGGATACGATTTGGTCTTTTATCGGGAGTCTGAGGGAGAGTCAGATCCATGGAATCGGCCGGCTGCTATCGATGCGACGCGCGCAGTTCGAGGTATCATCTATCAAGAGTGGTCGACTGACGACGAGCGATTCCTCTTTGATCGATACGCAGGTACGCGCGGCACGATTCGCTGTGCTCGGGACGCTACATGATGCGATCCCTGACGGCGGGGACAGCTCCCGCTCTGGTCGCAGCCGTTCCGTTTCCCGTATCGCTGGGCCGTGCCTATCGCTTGGCAGGGGAGGAGCTGCCCTCCTCGGACCCCGCGGTCGGTTGGCCGTCGGAACAGGTTCAGCTCTCGGTCGACGAGGCTGCGCTCCCAAGAGGCCTGTCGCTCGAGACGATTCTCTCCGAAGCGCAGGCCGCTGCCCACGAATGGAGGGCGCCCTGCAGCACGCTCGAGGTATCCGTCTCGTCCACCCGCGGGCTCCGCGCGGAGCCCGAGGTATCAGGCCCAAGATTCGTGGGGGTGGAGAGTGAGGTGGATGGCTGCTTTTGCTTGTGCTTTGTGTCTCGCCCTATCCATGGAGGAGCCCGTGCGGGCGTGTCAATGCGTCGGTGTTGATATGAAGACTTGGTTTGCGGAGAGCGGCGGCAACATGGACACGCTGTTCGTGGGGTATGTCGAAGTCGTTCATCGCAGGGAGGGGGCGCGAGCCCTTGTGGCGGATGTTCGACTTCAGGACGCGTGTGGAACGGGGAGTGTTGGCGACCATGTTCGCGTTCAGGAGCGATATGGCGACTGTTATGCCGGGATCCTGGAGCAGGAAGGGATCTTCTGGGTTGTCGCCAGCAAGGGCGTGTATGGAGGCGACCCCTTCAGAGTCCTTCCGTGCCAGCCGTTCGGGGTCGAGTCCTTCTGCGATGAACGGCAAGAGGAGGTGTCCGCAACTTCGGCGGGTTGTGCTTCTTGTTCGGCTGTTCCGATGCGCGGAGGAAACGTGAACGCCTTCTTACTGAGCACCGCGTGGTTTGCCGCCGTTTTTGGAGCACGTCGGCGACGCCGGCCGGCTCCCTTGCGTGCCTCATAGCTTTGGGTCTCCCGTCTGGGGAGGCATCGTGAGGGGGCCGGCGCTGGGGGCGAGTTGCTGTCCAGGGCGCGTGACAAATGATGATTTGGGTGCGGCCCGGCTGGGGCGAGGTCGCTGGTGGTCCGCTTCTCGTGAGCCTCGGTGGAGTCCGCGCTTTCCTTGGTGGTGAACTCTATGGATGTTGTGTGGAATGTCCTGGTCGATGGTGGTTGCGGGCCGATTCATTCTGACAAACTCGTGGAGCGCGCAAGCGAGCACTATGAGTTCATGCCTCCGTGGTTCTACTTGATTGTGAGGGAGGTGGGTGATCTGGTGTACTATGAGCCCTTCGCGTACGGCGGGTCGGCGATATCGGTCTATGCGGGGCAGAAGTCTAAGAGAAAAGACATTGAGAAGGAGCTGAGGGCAGTCGCGCTGGCCTTGGCCGAATCGGAGGGTGAAGTACTGATGATGCAGGCGAGTCAGGATGATCGGCTTCCATCTAGTGTTGGAGAGGTTGACGTGCGCCAAAAGAAGTCTGTGTCCGACATGATTGGTATGTTCAGGAAGGGTTTTATGGGATTCGTTGGAGTTGACTTTGGGTTGTTGGGGCTTCGTGTTTGCCAATGTCGAGGTGATGTTATTTGATAAGGGCGGTGTTATAGATCAAAAGGGTTTTGTCGCACGATATCGATCCGTGGCCGCGTCCGTGTCAGACGCAAAGAAGCGAGTGCGTGAGGCAGTGGCGCTAGACGGGGGATGGGTGGCATCGTTTGGAGCCGTCAGTGTCGAGGCGGGTAGTGGCGAGCCCGGGTGCCGACGGATCGGACGTCCCTCGTACTTCTGAGGAGCTGGGCGCTCTTTGGGACCATGGAATGAGAATGGATACGAAGTGGACTGCCGAGGGAAAGTGTGCGGAGGTTCTCAGCGATGATGCTGGCGCTGTTGTCGTCAGTAGGATTGGTGATGCGCTCCGGTGTTTGGGTGACGGGGATTCGCTGATGCTTTCCGCTGATGGCATGTTCGCAGTGGTCGAGGTGTTCGATGTTGGGGCGGCCTGCGTTCGGATCACAGCGGAGATAGGTGATGGGCCGGGAGCGTTGGCTATCACATCAAGGATGGATACTTCGGTGGGAGAGCCGATCGCGGATGATGACCATGGAGCCCCGATATACGAAGGTCAGATGGTGACAAGGGATGTGGCTGAACGAGCGCTCGCTGCCATTGTGCAGGACGCGACCGTGAAAGGTCTTGTCGAGCGTGGTGTGAGTTTTCGCTTTGAATGTGACATGTACCCCTGGCTCTGCGAGGCCGAGTCCTTGGCTGGTGGGGGACAGTCCCAAGCAGGGTCGTGATTGGGTGTAGGGCGGCTTCATGGGCCTTCCCCGGTGAGCGCTGGGGGCGCAGTAGCCTTTTTTGGGGATCTGCCCTGGTAAGGCGAAAGGGGCTCCCTGAGTGTCTTCGCGGGACCTTCTCCAGTGGGGCGAGAGGGGGTCCCTATCTGGGCATGTTTGGGGGCGTCGTGAGGGGGCCGGCGTTGGGGCGAGTTGCTGTCCGAGGACGGTCTCGCGCTTCTGAAGGGCGTGTTCCGGGCGCTCGAGGCGTCGATCGGGCGCCGCTCGGCGGCGTCGCGCTGCTCGGCGCCCCGTTTCGGACGAGGTCGCGGAGGGCCTTCTTCTTCTCCACGGGGTCGCTGGGGAAGGCGGCGTCGAGCTCGGCGCCGAGCGCGACGAAGGCCGGACCTCGATGGTCTGGTCGGCGAGGGCGCAGTCGCTGCTAGGCGGCTTCGCGGTGGCCTCGGTGGATGCAGCGCCTTCCGCAATGGCGGGGAGGTCTCTGCGCCGTTGGGCGAGAGCGCCCGGGCGCGGTCGTCCGGGTCCTCGGACGGTTGGACGGCGGAGCGGAGATTTCCGATGCTGCGTGGAAGGCCCGGTCTTCAAAGCTTGCCCCAGCTGGGTTGTGCGCGTGGGATTCGTCCTGCAGAAGCGATGGGCTTGCTATGCGCACACCAGGGTAGGGGGCAAAGGAGTCTCGCCATGCACGCAAGTCGGGTGAACCGTGTGTCGTGCGGGAGACTTGATGCGATGGTACGTGGATGGAACGGGGGTTATGAGGTGCAGCTGTGATGTCGGTGTTGGTTTTGCGTCCAGATGGTGAGGCTTCTAGGTTCGTTGGGATGAGCAGGGAAGATGTTCGTGATTGCGTGCGTCAATGTGACGGGATGTGGTCGTATGAGGGCAATGGAGAGCTTTGTTTTGAGATGGGTGAACCCGGTGAGCCGCCACGTCAGAGGATCGTGGTGATGTCAGATGGAGTGGGTGAGTACTTGATGGGATCGACCGTCATGGACCCACGAGGTTTCAAGCGTCGCGTG
The DNA here is from genome assembly GCA_002699025.1 of Sandaracinus sp. Taxonomy (GTDB): domain Bacteria; phylum Myxococcota_A; class Polyangia; order Polyangiales; family Houyiibacteriaceae; genus Houyiibacterium; species Houyiibacterium oceanicum. The sequence goes on from PABA01000144.1 coordinate 4,526, forward strand.
CTTAGGAAGACTTGTTGGGAAGAAGATGGGAGCGTGGGTGGATCTGTTCTTGTGGTATGCGGGGAGGAGCTTCGCGCGCCCGCTTCCTTGACGCACAAGGGTAGTGTTGTGGAAAGGGTTGTGAGTGAGTGGTCGGAGGATGGGGTTCTTCCTGAGGTTGCTGGGTGCCACTGGGCCAGCATGTCCGGTTGGGATCCTGACGCGGGTGTATTCATGGAGACGGGTAGGAGCTAGCCTAGCTCTAGCGCAGAGTGTTGGCTCCTCCGGTGGGCCTCTCGAGGGCGTGTTGGGCGGCGCGAGGGGCGGTCTCTGGTGCTTGCCTCAGGGGTGACGACGGTTTGCGGTCGACCTCGGGCTCGACCCACTTCCTCTCGGCGGCGCGGTGCTCGCGGCGGTAGCGGCTCACCTCCTCGGCACATTGGTCGCGGATGCGCATGGGCCTCGGCCCTCTGTGGGACCATCTGCGATAGGGCGAGGGGGGATCAGAATGGACCTCTCTACGGGCAAGGTATGGGTGAAGAGTCGCGGTAGAGCAAGGCTGGTAGGAAGTGACCAAATCGTGTAAAATATTCTACGACAGAGTCGGCCGAGTAGTGGATGGAGCAGAGGATGAAGAGCCGTACGTGGTTCTGACACGACGAGGTGCGTCGGAGGGGTGGGTATACATATTCTATAGTTGGAATGTAGAGGACGCTAGAACGCTGGCTGGTGGTTCCGACTTGTACGTGCCAGAGGATAGTGTCGAGATGTATGTTTGTGGTGAGGGTGGGGTGGTGGTGGAATGGATGGATGAATATGTGGCACATGGTGACGGTTGTGAGTGAAGCCGTGGGTCCAGCGGGTGGGACCTTCCGTTCGACCCATCTTGGGCGCTTGCCCGGTAAGGTGAAAGGGACCTTGCCCGGTAGGGCGAGAGGGGGTCCTGGACCGGGACCTTCCCCGGAAAGGCGCCTCCCGGAAGCCGAACCTTCCCCGGTGAGGCGAGAGAGCGTCCCTGTCTGGGGAGGTTTGGGGGCATCGTAGGGCTCGTTGATGGGGAGATGCAATGAGCAGGTGTTGCTTGTGCGCGTTTGCTTTGGCCGTCGAGTTGATGGGAGGTTGTTCGGGGGCGTCAGTTGTGGTCGAGCGCGGAGGTTCTTTGGCAGAAGAGTCGAGGTTATCACCTGCAACACACCAGATGATTATCGGGCATCCGCGATATATCGAGATCGGGTGGCAAACAAGGGCGCCTGAGTCGCTGTTTCGATCCAGCAATCGCAGTGTATGGGAGGGCGAGTGTGCAGCCATAGTGGGGCAACAGCTTCGTGGTGAGCCCGGGACCATTGTTGATGTTGTGATGCAGGCTAGGCCGCTGGATGGAGGTGGTGAAGGGCAGTTCGTGTGCGAGTTGCGTGAGGTCGTCTCCGTCTCAGGTCATGGCACGATTTTCGCGAACGCATCTATGGGGCCTCTTGCGGCTGGAATGCCTTACGGTGAGGCGTCGGACGCTGATGGAGGAGAGTTGAGTTATGGGGGAAGCGGGAAGTTCTTCGTAGCAGCTGGGGGCGGGGTCCTCGCCTTCGCGGCGGCTCTGTTGCAAGAGGTCAAGCCTCTGGAGGTTGTCGGAGATCAGCGTGGCTTGGGTCTCGATGCAGACTGGCTCCCGGTTTACTGCGGTAATGTACAACTCCAGGTTCGTGATGTCGGCGTCCGTGGCGTTGCGCGAGGCGACGAGGTATCGTTCGTGTTTGTGTCTCTGCCGTCAGATTCCGAATCTCGAAACGAGTCCATTTGCCAAGCCTATGCCGCGCTCTCTTCTCGCGCCGCCGGGCAGAGGCATCTTCCTCGGTAGTTCCTCAGGGGGGACCTTCCCCGGTGAGGTGAGCGGGTGTCCCTGTATGGGGATGTGTGGGGGCGTGGTGAGGGGGCCGGCGCGAGAGCGGCTGGGGGAGGCTCAGCTCTGGGGCTTGTGGCGCGGGGGCTCGGCGGCCCGCGGGTCGGCGGTTTCGCTCGCCGGCGGGTTTTTGGGACCTTCCCCGGTAAGGCGAGAGAACTTGCCCGGTAAGGCGAGAGAGGGGTCCCTGTATGGGGATGCTTGAGAGCGCGCGCTGGGGCGAGTTGCTGACCAAGGGCGGTCCCGCGCCTCGGAAGGGCGTGTTCGAGGGCGGCGGCGGCGGTGTCGGGCTCTCGAGGCGCGGCCGTTTGGGAGCTTCCCCGGTAAGGCGAGAGAGCTTCCCCGGTAAAGCGGGAGGGGGTCCCTGTTTGGGGGCGTGGTGAGGGGGCCTGCGCGCGGGTGAGATGCTGTTCAAGGGCGGTCCCGCGCCTCTGAAGGGCGTGTTCGAGGGCCGCGGCGGCGGTTTCGGGGTCTGGAGGTGTCGATCGGGCGCCGCTCGGCGGGGGACGGACTGAGGAGTGCGCGGCCTTCGGGGGACCTTCCCGGTCAGGCGAGAGAGGGGTGCATGTCGGGGCCTGCAGGCGCGCCGCGAAGGGGCGGGTGGGGGGGCGGGGAAGCCGTCGAGGTCGGGCCTGAGCCTCTCGGAGGCTTGTTCGGGGGCCGCGGGGCGGCTTGGGGCTCTCGAGGTGTCGGTCGGGCGCGGCTGGGCGGGGGCGGACGGGGGAGTGGACGGGGCGACTCACTCGGCGAGGTCGGGGGCTTCGAGTGCGGTGGCGCTCTGGAGGATCAGGGCGGCCAGCTCGATGGCGCGGCGCACGCGGTGTGGGCCGCCTTCGCGGAGCTCCAAGGCGAGGCGGATGCTCTCGTCGGCGGTGGCGAGGACGCCGTCGGCGAGCTCACGCAGGTCGTCCTCGGTGATGGGGGCGCCCCTGGCGACGGCTCCGAGAAGGCGGCGCGCCGTGGCCGCGCTCGGGCCGCGATCGGCTGTAAACCCATGGGATCGTTGCGATTTGCGTCGTTCTCCGGAGCCGAAGGTCAGAGGTTCGAATCCTCTAGCATCCGCCACCCGGGAACCGGAACGACCACGGCTACTCTTGCGAGTGGCCGTTCTCGATTCCGGACCTCTTCCGATCGGTCGCTCGCCATCGCGATGGGGACGGTGGCCGACGCACGGGAACGAAAGGGCGATAGCGGGGGAGCGGCGGTTTGCGACCTGCCTTCCTCGATGTCCTGCCTCCCTCGTTGTCCAGGGCTGCGCCCGGATGGCTCAGCCGGGGCCGTCGCAGACGTAGGGGAAGGGATCGGGGCACGGGCGGTCGCGCCAGCCCGGCGGGGTGGTGTTGCTGACGGAGCGGACGCAGGCGGGGGGCGGGTCGTCCGGGGAGCCGGCGGTCCACGGGAGGTAGCCGGGCTCGCTGTCGTCTCGGACCCAGCGGTAGGTTCCGTCGCCGTCGAGGTCGCCGAGGCCAATCCAGAACTCCTCGACGCTCAGCCGCACGCTCATGCGCTGGCGGAGCCGGTCGTCCTCGTCCGCGTCTTCCACGGTCACGAGCTCCCGGCCGATGGCGCGGCAGGCGTCCCGGGCGTCGGGCCAGCCGAGCGGGTCCGGGCAGGCGATATAGAGCTCGCCGCGCTGGAGGATGCGCACGCAGGGCGCGCACACGCTTCCCTCGTCGATGGCGCCGTCGCAGTCCCGGTCGATCGCGTCGCAGGCCTCGTCGGCTCCGGGGCGCACGTTCTCGTCGCCGTCGTCGCAGTCCTCGGCGTTCGGCACCCAGCCCTCCTCGGGGCATCGCATCTCGCTCGAGGATCCGTCGTCTCCGAAGCCGTCGCCGTCGCCATCGGGGAAGAGTGGGACGCGGGCGCAGGCGTCCGTCGCGGCGTCTCCCGCGCCGCCGTCGTCCGCGCCGCCGTCCTCGAGACCGCCGTCTCCCTCCTGCCCCCCATCCCGAAGGCCACCATCCGCGTGCCTCCCTCCGTCGGCCGTTCCCGCGTCGCCGCCACCACAGGCGAGCGAGGGCTCCTCGCAGAGCGCCGGCTCGCAGCGCTCCTCGACCGCCGCCAACCGCACGACCAGGTCCCGCCGAAGCGGCGCCTGACGCTCGGTGCAGCCCTCCGCGTAGCGGACGCAGGCGCCGTCCACGGCCTCCACCCGGATCGCCCACCCCCCCGGCTCGAGCTCCAGCTGCCGGGGCGCGTCGTCGCGTCGCACGACGAAGCGCTCCCTCCCGCGAAGCGCCCGGCAGGTGCCCTCGCCGACGGTCACGTGGTAGCGGGTCCCCTCGCGCTCCTCCTCGAGGAGGATGCGCCAGTCGGCCCGCGGCGCGTCCCCGCACGCCCCGAGCGCCATCGCCGCCATGACGAAGACGGCGCCCCTGCGCCTCGCCCACCACACGGCCCCAGTCTACCGTGGGCAGGGAGCGGGGCCCACAGACTCGGGAGCTTCCCGTGGGTCGGTTTCGGGGCGAGGGACGTGGCGAGCGGACGGCCCCGCCCCGTTTTCAGGAGATTCCGGGAGAGCGACCTTCCCGGTGGGGCCGCCGAGCTGCCTCCACGGGGCGCGCCGCTGGGGTCAATCGACGCCGAGCAAGGGATGGGTGGACACCGCGATCCGGCGACCGTCCGGGTCTCGAAAGTAGATCGTGTGCTCCGTCCGGGCCTCGACCGCCTCGCCGAGCGCGTCCTCCAGCGCGCGCCGCCGGGGCGGATCCACGGCGAAGGCGACGAGCTCGAGGCTGCCCGCCGGCACGGTCGGCTCCCCGGGCTCGGCCAGCTCGAGCATCAGGACGCCGGCTCCCAGCCGCAGCCAGATGGAGCGCTCGCTCCGCTTGCCCACGCGCAGCCCGAGGCGCCCCACATAGAAGCGCTCGAGGCGGGCCAGGTCGCGCGTGCGGAAGGCCAGGTGGTGGACGCGCATGGCGCCAGTATGCCCGGGGCCGGTCGTTCGGGGTCGAGGGGAGGGCGCCTCTCGCAGTAGAGTGGAGGCGTGGACCTCGCGCAGCTCCTCATCGATCGGGCGGGGATCGACGCTGGCCGCGTCGACGCCGCCCTCCGGCGCGCGATCGCGCAAGGGCGGCCGTTCGTCCGCGAGGTCGTCGAGTCGGGGCTCTGCTCGGAGGAGCGCGTGGCGGAGCTCGCCGTGGACGCCCTCGGCACGGTCCTGGTGGAGGTGGACCGGGGGGAGGTCGATCGGGAATCCGTCGAGCTGGTCCCCATCCGCCTCGCCCGGCGCCATCTCTTCGTCCCGGTCTCGGTGACGCCCGGGGGCGAGGGGCTGCGCGTGGCCTTCGCCGATCCCTTCGACGAAGAGGCGCGGGAGGCCCTCCGGCGGGCGACCGGGCTGGGCGTGGAGCCGCTCGTCGCGACGGTCTCTGCCGTGCTCGACGCCCTCGATCGCGCCTACGCCGAGGAGACCGAGGAGGACGGGGAGGGGCTGCGCGAGCCCGCCGCGACTCCGGCGCACCTCGAGCGCGGCGACACGCGGGTCATCCCCCGGGCGAGGGAGCTGGCCCCCGAAGCGACCCGTCGGGTGGAGCGCCGGGCCTCCCGCACGACGACCGCGCCGGTGCATCGGCTCGAGGACGAGGCCACCCCGGAGCAGCGGCACGAGGCGCTCCTGCTCGCCCTCATCGAGGCCGGCGCGCTCTCCCGCGCCGACTACCTCGAGGCGCTTCGCCGGCTCCTCGGTCGAGAGTAGCAACTCTCGGCTAACCCGTTTTGGTCGTTTGTGACTTTTACGCGTCTCTTGAGGACGTTGACCTATTTGCGGGGCGAAGTCTTGCTCTCAGACGGTCAACAGTAGCGGGGGAAGGAGGTCGCTTTGACCCACAAGACTCTGGTTTCACGATTCGCAATCGCTCTACTCGCAATCGCGGGATGCCTGCTGGGAGAAACGTCTCGCGCCGCCGCGGCAACATGTGGAGTAACCGTTCAGCCCCCTGCTTGAGCGCGTGATCCTGCCCGTGCGACTCGGAGTTCATGACGACGACAACCGAGTCCCTGGCGCAGAAGATCGAGACCG
>PABA01000145.1 GCA_002699025.1 Sandaracinus sp.
CAGGTGGGGGCCGGTGGGTGTGGCGGGGGCGGAGGCGAGAGCGGGCGGCGGCGGCGCTGCGGAGGAGATGGGGCAGAAGGGGATCGGGGAACTCGGGCTCGTCGGGCGCGTGGAGGGCCGGGGAGCGCCGGGCGCGGCGGCTCGGCCACGGCGCGCCGGGCGCGGCGGCTCGGCCACGGCGCGCGCGTTCGGAGGCGGCAACACGGATGTCAACGAGCCCCAGTTCCCGGACCCCCATCGCCGCCGCCCCGCCCGGCCCCGCCGCCCAGCGCCACCCTGCCCGCCGCTGCGAAGCTGCCCGGCCTTCCTCCTGACCCCGCACGCGCGCCAGCGCGTGCCCGACCCCCATCGCCGCCGCCCCGCCCGGCCCCGCCACCCGGTCCGCCACTGCGAAGCTACCCGGCCTCCCTCCTGACCCCCGCACGCGCGCGAGCGCGTGCCCTGGCGCGTGCGCTGTCGTCGGGCGTGTGATACTGCCGCGCTGATGGATGAGACGCGCGGGAGCCTCCGGCAGGTCGTCGAGAGCCACCGGGTCGTCGTCACCGTCGGGAGCGGCGGCGTCGGCAAGACCACCACCGCCGCGGCCATCGCCATGCACGCGGCCATGCAGGGCAAGAAGGTCCTCTGCCTGACCATCGACCCGGCGCGCCGCCTCGCCAACAGCCTCGGCCTCGACGAGATGACCGTCGACGAGCAGGAGGTCCCCGCCGAGCTCTTCACGCGCCACGGCCTCGAGCTGAAGGGCGAGCTCTCGGCGATGATGCTCGACACGAAGCGCACCTTCGACGAGCTCGTCGCCGAGCAGGCCTCGAGCCCCGAGATCCGCGACAAGATCCTCAACAACGAGATCTACAAGTACGTCGCCGGCTCCCTCGCGGGCACGCAGGAGTACATGGCGATGGAGAAGCTCCACTCCGTCCGCCAGGACCCCCGCTGGGATCTCATCGTCCTGGACACGCCGCCCACCTCGAACGCCCTCGACTTCCTCGACGCCCCCGACCGGCTCATCGACGCCATCGACTCGCCCGCCATGCGCTGGTTCATCCAGGCCTTCCAGGGCGCCGGCAAGTTCAGCTTCGGCATGGTCGGCAAGGGCGCGGCCTTCCTCCTCCGCGGGCTGAGCAAGTTCACGGGCGCCGGCTTCCTCGAGCAGATCGCCGAGTTCGTCAGCGGCATCAACGACCTCTTCGGCGGCTTCCGCGACCGCGCGACGGAGGTCGGCGGCGCCCTGCGGAGCCCGGAGGTGGCCTTCGTCGTCGTCACCAGCCCCGCCCCGCTCTCCATCGCCGAGGCGATCTTCTTCTCCGAGCGCCTCAAGGAGGCGGGCATGCGCCGCGACGGAGTCGTCGTGAACGGTGTGCACGCGCTCATCCCCGAGCCCTCGGCGAAGGGCGAGGTGCTCGAGGCCGCGCTCCAGGAGGCGGCGCCCGACCTCGAGGCGCCGGGGAAGATCATCGAACGGATGCACCAGGCGCTCCAGGACGAGCGGCTGCGTGGCGTCGCCGATCGCATCGAGACCGATCGGCTGAAGAACCGCGTGGGCGACGAGGTCGTCTACGTCGAGGTGCCGAAGCTGGAGGAGGACGTCCACGACCTGGGCGGCCTCGCGACGATCGCTTCGCACCTCGTGCCCTGAGCGGGCGCACGCGAGCGGGAGGGAAGAGCATGCCGGACTTCGTCGGGATCGTGCTGGCCGCCGGCCAGGGCACGCGCATGAAGAGCACCAAGCCGAAGGTGCTCCACGAGATCGCCGGGCGGCCCCTCGCCGCCTGGACCGTGCAGGCAGCCCTCGACGCCGGCGCGTCGCGCTGCGTGGTGGTCGTCGGGCACGGCCGCGAGGAGGTCGAGGCGACCCTCCGCGCGCGCTTCGGCGAGCGCGTCCAGTTCGCCCACCAGGCCGAGCAACTCGGCACGGGGCATGCCGTGCGCTGCGCCGTGGAGGCCGAGCTCCAGGAGGGCGAGGGCCACGCGGTCGTCCTCTACGGCGACTGCCCGGCCATCCACCCGGAGACGCTCGAGCGCCTGGTCGCCGCCGCCGAGGGCTTCCCCTTCGCGCTGATCACCGCCTCGCTCGCGAACCCGAAGGGCTACGGGCGCATCCTCCGCAACGACGCCGGCAACGTCGTCGGCATCCGCGAGGACAAGGACTGCTCGGCCGAGGAGCGCGCCATCCGCGAGGTGAACCCGGGCCTCTACGCGATCGAGCTGGGCTTTCTGCGGGAGGCGCTCGGCAAGCTCGACGCGAACAACGCGCAGGGCGAGCTCTACCTGACGGACCTCGCGGAGATGGCCGCCGGCACGCCGCGGGGCGTGGTGGACGTGCCCGGGGACATGGGCGAGCTCCGCGGGATCAACGACCGCTGGGAGCTGAGCGTGGTCGGGCGGACGCTGCGCGAGCGGATCCTCGAGCGGCTCGCGCGGAGCGGCGTGGGCATCGTGGACCCGGCGACGACCTTCGTGGACGCGGACTGCGAGGTCGAAGCGGACGCGACGATCGCGCCGGGCGTGCACCTGCGCGGGCGCTGCGTGGTGCGGGCCGGGGCGCGGATCGACGTGGGCTGCGTGCTCGAGGACGTCGAGGTCGCGCCGGGGGCCTGGCTGAAGCCCTACACGGTGGCGGCGGAGAGCCAGGTCGGGCGCGACGCGCAGGTCGGGCCCTTCGCGCACCTCAGGCCGAAGAGCGATCTCGGCGAGGGGAGCAAGGTCGGGAACTTCTGCGAGACGAAGAAGACGCGGATCGGGAAGGGCTCGAAGGTGAACCACCTCGCCTACGTGGGCGACGGGATGATCGGCGAGCGCGTGAACATCGGCGCGGGCGTGATCTTCTGCAACTACGACGGCGTGCAGAAGCACGTGACGACGCTCGAGGACGACGTCTTCATCGGGAGCGACTCGCAGCTGGTGGCGCCCGTGACGATCGGCGCCGGGGCCTACGTGGGGAGCGGCTCGACGATCACCGGGGACGTGCCGGCGGACGCGCTGGCGATCGCGCGGGTGCGGAAGCAGACCGTGAAGGAGGGCTTCGCGAGCCGGCTGCGCGAGCGCTTCGCGGCGGCGAAGAAGGCGAAGGCGGAGGAGTAGCCGGAGGTCGGCCCTCGGCCGGGGGGTCGGGGTCTCGCCACCTGCCGGCGGCGACCGGCCTTCGGCCGGGGGGATCGGGGAGCTGGGGCGCGCCGACCTCGCGAGCGGCCTGGCGGGCTCGCGTCGACCCGGCTCGGGCGCGGTCCGCGTGAAGGGCGTGCGCGTCGCGGCTCTTCGGGCTGCGGGCACGAGCGGGCACGGGCTTCTGGGATCTTTCGTCACTCGGTGACGGTGCTGTGGCATCCTCGCGCGCGTCGTGCGGGTGGGTCTGCTGGTGGTGGTGCTCGGGGTGTCGGTCGTCGCGGCCAGGCCGGCGCGCGCACAGAATCCGACGGCCTGCCTCGAGCGGCTCGAGGACGCGGAGGTCCGCGCGCGGAACGCCTGGCTGCAGGAGCGCTTCGACGTGGGCAAGCGGCGCGCGCGCTGGTGGTGGTACGGGCAGATAACGCTCTGGGCCGGCGTGGCGATCTTCCAGACGACGCTCGCGGCCCGGGCGGACACGGTGGACCGGCGCTTCCCGAACACGGTGGGCGCGGTCGGCGGCTGGCTGACCTTCCTCCAGGTGGCGGCCATCCCCCACGTGGCCGCCTTCGCGCCGCAGCGCTTTCGGCGAGCCCCGGCGCGCACGCCAGAGGAGCGGCGGGAGAAGCTCCGCTACGGGCTCGACCTGCTCGAGCGGGCCGCCGACCGGCAACGCCTCGGCCGCGGCCCCCTCGCGCACGCCGGACCGATCCTCTGGACGAGCTTCTGGGGCCCCTACATCTCGGCGCGCTTCCGCGACCCGCTGACGAGCGTGCAGCTCATCGGCGGCGGCATCCTGCTCAGCCAGTTCCGCATCCTCACCACGCCCCAGCAGGCGCTCCGCGATTGGGAGCAGGCCCGCTTCATGGTCTGCGGCAGCGACTACGTGCGCCCCTACGAGCCGGAGGAGCCCCTCGAGCCCGAGCCGGAGGTCGACGAGGACTGGGACGACGGCCTCCCCGACGAACCCGTCGAAGGGGCGGAACCGGTCGAAGGAGCTCCTTCCGAAGACGCCGCGGAGCCCGAGCCCGCGAGCGCGCCGCCGGAGAGCGCACCGGCCGAGAGCGCACCCGAGCCCCCGGGCCCCACCGCCCGCCTCGCCCCGGCCCCGGGCGGCCTCGGCCTCCTCGTCACCTGGTAGCGCCCGGTCTCCCGGTCCGGCTCGCCGCGACCCCGCGGGCGCCAGAGTCGGGTCGACGCGAGCCCATCCCGTCGCCCGCGAGGTCGACGCGCTCCCGATGCCCGCCGGTCAAAGGCCGGTCGCCGCCGCATCGCGTCGAGCGCTCGCGCGGACGGCGGACAGCGGACCGCCTCACGACCGAAGCCGGGGCGCCGCCCCAGCACGCGCCGCCCTCTCCGCGAACGCGGCATGGACCGCGGCGTCGAGCGCCCGCACGGACGGCGGACGGCGGACGGCGGATCGCCTCCCGACCGAAGGTCGTGAACGCTCAGCGAGCCGTGGCCGGGAAGAAGCGGTCGTCCCCGGGGCTCCGCACGATCAACCGGTAGTCCCCCACCGGCAGGTCCGGCGGCACTCCCACGCTCGCCTGGAAGGCGCCCCCCGACCGCGTCGCCGTCACGCCCAGCAGCCGCTCGCTCGCGGCCCGGCTCCCGGCCGCGTCCATCTCGCGGAGCAGCACCTCCACGCGCATCGCCTCCACGCCCTCGCCGTCCGGATCCGTCGCCCGCCCGGTCACGGTCAGCGTCCGCCCCCGGAAGACCTCGAAGCGCTCCCGGTCGAGGCGCAGCGTGAGCGGCCGCGCCGACGGCCCCTCGGGCTCCCCGGGCGGATCGAAGAGCGCGTCCAGCGCGCCGCCCTCCTCCTCCGCGACCGCCTCCGTGCCCTCGCTCGGCGCCGCCTCCCCCGCGCCCTCCCCGGCGCCCGCCCCCTCCGAGGCGAAGCTCGCCGCGCCGACCTCCTCGTCCTGCCGGAAGCCCGAGACGTCCCCGCGCAGCTGCGAGTAGCTCTGCCGGTAGGCCTCGGGCTGGGGCAGCGGATCGCGCTCGCGCGGCCGGTAGACGGGCCGGTCCTCGGCCCCGTGGGCCTGCAGCGCCGAGGCCGCGCCCCCGAGGTCCACGCGGAGCCAGCCGGGCACGGGCTCGTCGGCGCCCTCGACGGGCATGGGGATCTTCACCTCGACCCAGGCATGCGCCTCGTTCTGGACGAAGCGGGCGGGGACGCCGAGCGCGTGGGCGGTGATGACGAAGCCGTAGGCGCGGTGCCGGCAGACGCCCTTCATGCCCCGCGCGAGGTCGAGGTAGATGTTGCCGGTCTCCTCGGGCGGCTCCTCGGACTCCTCGAACGCGCGGAAGTGCGCCGTCAGCGCGCCGAGCACGGCGTCGAGCGGGTCGCCCGGCGCCACGCCGAGCTCGGCGGCGAAGGCGAGCGCGTCGGCGCGGACGGAGTCCTCGAGCGCGAAGAGCTCGTGGGCGTAGACGTCGCTCGGGACCGAGGGGATGGCGGCGACGTTGAAGTAGCCCCGCGGCGCGTCCATCAGGAAGGTCGCCCGCACCTCGCCGCGGGTGCCCTCGGGCGCCACCACGAAGAAGTTGTCGGCGCCGTCCTTCTCGACGCGGAGCGCGAGCTCGGGCTCGCTCCGGAGCGTGAGCACGCGCGACTCGGGCGAGACCGAGGGGAGCGGCACGCGGAGGCCCGTGGAGAAGTCGAGCACCACGCTGCCCCAGAAGCGGTCGCGGGGGCGCGGGTCCGGCGGCGGGGCGTCCGCGCCGGCGAGGGGCACGGGCGCGCTCCGGGGCGCGGCGAGGCCGAGCACGGGCGCTGGCTCGCCGCCGTCGATGGCCGGCGCGCGCACCACCGCGTCGAGGGCGGTGACGCGCTTGAAGGGCGCGATGGTCGGCGTGAAGACCGTGTAATAGCCGAGCATCCCCTCGAGGGCCGTGACCCGGTCCGGGCGGAAGGTCGGCGAGCGGCGGCCCGGGCTCTCCGGGCCCTCGCCATCCCCCGGGGCGCCGCGCATGGCGCGCTCGTCGGGCCGGCGCGCGCCCCCCTCGGGCGGCGGGAGGATCTCCCCCTCGTAGAGGATCGCCGCCGGCTCCTCGCTCGGCCCGCCCGTGATCAGGTCCGGGAGGTCGTCGTCCGAGGCGTGGGGCACGTACTCGTGCAGCACCGGCTGCGCCGCGGCCACGCCGAGGGCGAGCGCGAAGACCAGCGCGGCGAGGACGAGCGGGCGCCTCATGGCGGGCAGCATAGCGGCTCGGACCCCGCCGGGCGCGTGGAGTTCCGACACGCGGCGCCCCTTCCGCGGCCGCCGCCGTCGGGCCCCGCCCCGCCGGGGGTCGACGCGCCCCCCGACCTGCTACCATGTCCCGCACATGGGTCCGCTCGAAATCGTGCTCATCATCGTGGGCATCTCCGTTCTGGTCATCGTCCACGAGACCGGGCACTACCTGGCGGCACGCGCCTTCGGCATGCGCGTCCTGCGCTACTCGATCGGCTTCGGCCCGACGCTCTTCAAGTACAAGCCGAAGGACAGCCCGACGACCTTCCAGGTCGCGGCGATCCCCTTCCTGGCCTACGTGCAGATCGCCGGGATGAACCCGCACGAGGACGTGGACCCGGACGACCCGGAGCTCTTCCCGAACAAGAGCGCCCTCGCCCGCATCGTCACCATCGCCGCCGGGCCCTTCGCCAACTACGTGGCCGCCTGCCTGATCGCCTTCTTCGTGGGCATCACGGGCTGGCCGAGCTGGGCCGAGTCCGTGCTCGTCGAGCCGGTCGTCGTCGGCGAGGTCTCCGAGGGCATGCCGGCCGAGGGCGTGGTCCAGAGCGGCGACGTGATCCTGGCCGTGAACGGCGAGGAGACGTCGAACTTCGCGGCGCTGAAGGAAGCGACCGTCGGCCACCTCGACGAGATCACCTACACCGTCGAGCGAGACGGGCAGGTGCTCGACCTGGCGATCACGCCGCGGCCGCCGAACGGCTGGCCCTTCCTCGCCGAGGGCCTCGACACGAGCCCGGTCGAGGTGGCCGAAGACGGCATCTTCGAGGGCGGCCCGGCCGACGAGGCGGGCCTCCAGGTCGGCGACGTGGTGGTCGAGGCGAACGGCACGGCGGTGGCGACGCTGAAGGAGCTCCACGACGCGCTCCTCACGAACCGCGGGGAGGCCAGCTCCTTCGTCGTCCAGCGAGGGGACGAGCGGGTGGAGCTCTCCTTCGACCCGGGCACGCCGCCGGGCGTGGTCGGGGTCGCGCAGGCGCATCAGGGCGGGGCCTACGGCGTGGGCGAGGCGGCGAAGACGGCGCTCGTCTACCCGTGGCGGCTGACCGTGCTGCAGCTCAAGGGCATCGCGAAGATGTTCCGCGACCGGGACACCTCCCAGCTCGGCGGCCCGGTCGCCATGGGGAAGATGATCGGCGCGGCGGCGCAGAACGGGGCGAGCCACTACTTCGCCGTGCTCGTGCTCCTCTCGGTGGCGCTCGGGATGTTCAACCTGCTGCCCTTCCCCGCGCTGGACGGCGGGCGGCTGGTCTTCCTCGGCTACGAGGTCATCACGCGGCGGCGGCCGAACGAGCGCTTCGAGGCGATGGTGCACACGGTCGGCATCGTCTTCCTGCTCGGCGTGATCGTGCTGGTGACGATCCGCGACATCTTCGGCTGAGCGCGCGCCGCCGGAGCACGCCACGGGAGCGCGGCGTGCCCGTCGGGGGTCGTGGGCCGACCGCGCGCTGCGCGAGCAGGGTCCCGGCGAGCTCGGCGTTCCTGCGCTCCCAGCACCCGCACAGCCGCACAGCCGCACGGCCGCTCACCCGCACAGCCGCTCAGCCGCACAGCCGCACAGCCGCACAGCCGATCAGCCGCACACTCGCTCACCCGATCAGAGCGCGGAGCGGAGGCCCGGCTCCGGGAGGCTGACGCTCAGCGCGAAGGACGTCTCCGCCGAGCGCACCGCATGCCAGTGGCCGCGGGGGAGGAAGAGGAGCGCGCCCGGCCTGAGGGTCCAGGTCTCGGCGCCGGGCCCGAAGGCAGCGTCCCAGCCCGCCCCCTCGCGGGGGCCCCACGCGACCTCGTCCCAGAGCCCCGCGGGCGGCTCGCCGTTCGCCTCGAGGCGCCAGCGGCGCACGCCGAAGAGCTGCAGCACGAGCAGGCTCACGCCGTCGGCGTGGCGCGGCACCCAGGTCTCCGGGCCGTGGAGGAAGCCCGTGATGCCGGTCCCCAGCCCGCCGCCGAACCAGGCGACGAGCGCCTCGTAGGCCTCGCGGCTCCGCCGGAAGTGACCCTCGAGGTGATCGATGCGCCACCAGTCGCCGGGCCCCGGCGCGAGGCTCCGGCGGCGCGGCGCCGGCAGGGGCTCGAAGGCGACCGGGCCGCGCGAACGAGCCCGCGCGCGGCGGACGCTCCGGCTGTAGCCCGCGAGCCACGCGCGCACGGCGCCGAGGTCGGCCGAAGGCGGCCCGACCCGGGCGAAGCGTTCGACGGCGCCCCGGACCATCAGGGGCCGCCGCTCCCGCCGCGCCCGCGAGAGCTCGGCGAGGGGGCGCGGCGCGAGGAGGGCGCGGAGCAAGGCCGCCCCCGCGCCCTCCTCCTCAGCGCACATGGATGCGGACCCGCTCGCGGACGCGACCGAGGAGCCGACGCGCCGCCTCCGCGTCCGCGCTCCGCGCCCACACCCCCGCCACGAAGGACTCCTCGACGTCGCCGCCGACCGGGCGGCCCTCCTCGGCCATGCGCCGGACGACCCGCACGCCGGGCACGAGGAGCAGCCGCTCGAGACCCTCGACCGCCTCCAGCACGCCGCTCCGGGGGCTGAAGAGGAAGATCATCGCGTGGCGCTCGTCCGTGCGCGGCCCTCCCGGGAGCGCCGGCGTCTCGCCGAGGAGGAGCGCGAGCTCGAGCTCCGCCGAGTCCACGTCGAGGAAGGTGCGGAGCGAGTCCGTGACGCAGCCGGCGCCGATGCGCGGGTTCACCTCGAGCAGCCGCGGCCCGCGATCGGGATCCCAGCGGAGCTCCACGTGGCAGAGCACGCGCCGCAGGCCGAGCGCCTCCACGCAGGCCGTGGCGTGCGCCTCGAGCTGCCGGAGCTCCGCCGGGGTGAAGCGCGCGGGCGGGCAGACCAGGAGGTGCTCGAGGACGGTGGCCGCGGTCTCCTCGACGTCGAGCTTGTCGTGCACGAGGAGGGGGACCACCCGATCGTCGAGGGCGAGGCACTCGACGCTGACCTCCCGGCCCGGGAGGTAGGCCTCCGCCAGCATGGAGCGCCGCGGGTCGAAGCGGCGCGCGACCCCGCCCTCCCGGACCTCGTGGGGCGCCATGCGGACGGGCGCGTGGTGCGCCCGCGGGAGCCGCTCGCAGGCCTCGCGGAACGCCGCGCGCGCCTGCTCGGCGTCGTCGCAGCGGTAGACGAGGCTCGCGCCCACGCCGGTGATCGGCTTGAGGATGCAGGGGAAGCCCACCTGCCGGGCCACCCGCTCGAGATCCGCCGGCGCCTCGACCAGCGCGAAGGGGACGTCGGGCACGCCGGCCGCGTCGAGGGCCTCGCGGGCGAGGAGCTTGTTCGTGGCGCGCCGGAGCGCGTCCCTCGAGGGCCCGGCGAGCCCCCGCTCGGCGCGGAGCGTGGCCACGTCGCCCGCGAGGAAGCCCACCTCGTGGAAGGGGCCGTAGGGACACGCGAGGGCGCGCACGGCCCAACGACGGTCGAGCTCGCCGAGCGCGGCGCGAAGCGCGGGGAGCGCCATGGAGGGGAGCTCGACGACCGCCGCGAGGCCGCTCCGATCGGTGGGCGCGGCGCCGATCGGGCAGAGGAGGATCACCTCCATGCCCCGCGCCCGGGCCGGCTCGACGGAGGCGAGCGCCATCTCGGTCGAGACCGAGTCGACGTGGACCAGCGCCGGCGGGCGACTCATCCGTCCTCCCCGTCCGGGTAGTGGGAGACGATGCGGCCGGCCGCGTCGACCTCGTGCATCGGGGGGAGCGCCTCCGAGTCGCTGAAGGCGAGGAAGTCGACCGCGCGGTAGGGCGTCGTCGCGCGGATCCAGCGGCGCCCGGCGCGCTCGACGTGCTCGAGCTGCGCGCCGCGGCCGAGCCGGTGCTTTCCGACCGGCGTGACGTAGACGTAGTGCGGCGCCAGGGCGCCGGTGAGCGGCGCGAGCTCCTCGAGCAGGTCGAGGCCGCGCTGCACGGAGGTCCGGAAGTGCCGCGCGCCGACGACCGGCATGCAGTGGTAGAGGTAGTAGGGCGTCAGGCCGACGGCCGCGAAGGACTCGTAGAGGCGCCGGAGCGTGGCCGCGTCGTCGTTCACGCCCTTCAGCAGCGTCACCTGCGCGCGCACGACGACGCCGCGCTCGAGCAGGCGGCGGAGCGCGCGCACGTACGCCGGGTAGAGCTCGTCCGGATGGTTGATGGACACGGCGAGGGCGAGGCTTCGGCTCGCGGCCAGGTCCGCCGGGTCGAGGCGCTGGTAGGAGGCGAGCCAGTCGGCCATCGCGTCGTCGAGGAGCTCGGGGCGGAAGAGGAGGTTCCGCGTGCCGATGCGGAGCTGCCGGACGTGCGGGATGGCGGCGGCGCGGTCGAGGACGGCGCGCAGCAGCTCCGGGCGCACGAGCGGATCGCCCCCCGTGACGAGGACGATGCGGATGCGCGGATCGGCGGCGATGTAGGCGATGGCGCGGTCCACGTCCTCCGGGGTCATGGCGCGGCCGTCGCCGGCGAGCGTACGCGTCTTCTTGAAGCAGTAGCGGCAGTAGGCGCTGCAGTCGAAGTAGGGCGTCAGCACGGCGCGATCCTCGTAGATGCGCTCGAGCCCATAGATACCCCGGTTGTCCTTGCCCTCCTCGAAGGGCGTCTCCGTCCCGCCGTACTCCTCCAGCTCCTCGACCGAGGGCATGAACTGGCGCGCGACGCCCTCGGACCGGCGCATCAACCGCGTGACGTTGGCCGTGAGCTTCGCGCGAAAACGCGCCGTGACGTCGCGCCGGGTCGCCCCTCGCGCGGCGCCGCCTTCGACGACCGGCAACATCGTTCTTGACATGGAACCGTCCTCTCTCTCAGCTTGGCGAGCCACCCCGACGATTCGCCTGAAAAGCGCGCGGAACCGACCCTCGTTTCAGGGAGAAGAAATGCGTAAGTCCGTCATCGTGATCGACGACTTCTACGAGGACCCGGACGCGATCCGGGAGCTGGCCCTCCGCCAGCGCTGGACGCGCAAGGAGGGGGCCACCTATCCGGGGCGGGAGGCGATCGTCCCCGGGCGCGATTGGAGCGACGCCCGGGCGCGGCTCCGGAGCGAGATCGACGAGCCCGTCGACGGGCCGGGCGAGAAGGACCCGCCTTTCCCGCAGGGGAAGTTCCGGCTCGCGCTCGCCTCGGACGCCGAGACGCGGGTGGATCGGGTGCACGTCGATCAGCAGCGCTGGTCCGGCGTCGTCTACCTCTCCCGGGACCAGGACTGCCGCGGTGGGCTCGCCCTCTACCGGCACCGCCCCACGGGCTCGCTGACCTGGGACGAGCGCTGGTTCATGACGCACTACGGCCACCTCTACCTGCTGCCCGACGAGCAATTCCGAGAGGGCGTTCTCGCCTTCTTTCGTGACGAAGAGCAGTTCGAGCAGATCGGCCTGATCCCCATGGCCTACAACCGCGCCATTCTGCTCATGGCGCAGGTCTTTCACGGCACGGGCGAGGTCTTCGGAGACCGCGAGGAGCGCGGTCGCCTCACCCAGCACTTCGAGTTCTACGAGTAGGCCTCTCCGATGCCCTTCCCCTCCGACCCTCACGCCTCCGAGCCCCCCCACCTCCGAGCCTCTCGTCCGCGGCCCCCGCTGCGCGATGCGCGCGCTCCGGGCCGACGACGAGGCCGCCTTCCTCGAGGCCTGCCGCGACTCGACGGCCCTGCACCACCCCTGGGTCTCGCCGCCCACGGATCGCGAAGGCTTCGCCGCCTACCTCGCGCGGGAGAGCGCGTCCTTCCGGCTGCTCCTGGTGCGCCGCCGGGAGGACGACGCGCTGATCGGCGTCTTCAACCTCAGCCAGATCGTGCGCGGCGTCTTCCGGAGCGCCTACCTCGGCTACTACGGCTTCTCCGCGACGACGGGCCGCGGCTACATGCACGAGGGCATGACGCTCCTGGTCCATCACGCCTTCCTCACGATCGGCCTCCACCGGATCGAGGCGAACGTGCGGCCGGAGAACCGCGCCTCCATCGCCCTGGTGCGGCGCTCCGGCTTCGAGCGGGAGGGCTACTCACCGAACTACCTCTTCCTCGACGGCGCCTGGCGCGACCACGAGCGCTGGGCGATCCGCCGCGAGATCTGGCGACCCAGCGAGGACGTCGAGGTCCTCGCCGCTCCCGAGGAGCCCGCCAGCGGGCCATAGGGCGTCGCTCCCCGTGACGA
The DNA here is from genome assembly GCA_002699025.1 of Sandaracinus sp. Taxonomy (GTDB): domain Bacteria; phylum Myxococcota_A; class Polyangia; order Polyangiales; family Houyiibacteriaceae; genus Houyiibacterium; species Houyiibacterium oceanicum. Next base: position 12,452 of record PABA01000145.1, read on the forward strand.
GGGAGAGCGCGAGCGCGGCGCCCCGGCGCTTCGGATCGTGCCGATGCGTCTGGAGCTCCCGGGCCAGGCGGCGCGCGCCCTCGAGGCTCGCCCCGGCCTCCCGCCAGCGCTCCAGGCAGCGGCCCGGCGTGCGCTCGAGGAAGTGGAGCGCCCGCGCCTCGGCGAAGCGCGCCCGCGCCTCGGCCTCCGCGAGGCGCCCGGCCTCCAGCTCGCGCCCGAGGGTCGCGCGCAGGTGCACGAGCGAGACCGTGAGCTCGCGCGCGCAGGCCTCGTCGTAGCCGACGGCGACCTCGCCGTCCGAGGTGAGCGTGCCGAGCCGATAGCCCGCGTGGACGGCGCCGACGCCCACCATGCCCTCGCTCCAGCACTCGCTGGCCCGGAGCGCGCCCATGCTCGCCGCGCCGACCACCGACCAGCCGGCCCGGAGCAGCGCCCGGCATTCGGTGGGTGTGACGGCGAGGTGACTCGAGAAGAGCCCGTCGAGGATCAGCACGCGCCCCGGGGCGCGCTCGAGCAGGCGGTCCGCGTCCCCGCGCCGCATCGGCGGGCGCCACTCGGCGTCCACGCCGCGCCGGAGCGAGCGCGGGAGCGAGGGCCCGGCGAAGACGACCGGCCGCTCAGCCGCGCCGAACATCGCGCCCCCGCGCCGGGTCGACGAAGCGGTCCCAGAGGCCGGGCACGCAGACGTGCGCGACGGCGAAGCCCCCCGGGCCGGTCGAGAGGTCGGTGACGACGGCCCCCTCCGCGGCGGCGCCGAGCCGGTCCCGGAGCAGCCGGAGTGCTTCGCCGGCCGTGGGCGGAGGCGCGGGGGCCGGCGCCTCGAGGAGCGTCGAGGGAGGCAGGCGGCCCACGAGCGCCTCCACCTCGCGGAAGCGGGCCTCGACGGTCTGCGGGTCGTCGGCCCAGCTCGAGGCGTGGCGCTCCAGGTCCTCGCGGCTGCCCTGGATGGCGACGGCGCGGCTCTGCACGAGCTCCCGGAGCGCGCGGAGGAGCGCGGCGGCGGGGTCGAGGTGGGCGCCCTGACCGGAGACGGCGAGGTGGTGCTGGCCGGCGCCGCGATCGAGCGCGAAGACCTTCACGACCGGCACACCGGAGCCCTGCGACTCGTGGCACCGCAGCCCGTGGCACCGCAGCTCGTGGCACCGCAGCTCGAGACAGAGCAGCTCGACGCCCTCCCCCTCGAGCCGCGCCGAGAGCAAGGCCGCCTCCCCGCCGAGGCCCGAGGGCGGGATCCGCGCCGGCCAGACGCCCTGGCCGAGCCGGGAGGTCACGTGGCGCTCGACCACCTCGAGGAGCCCGTGGAAGGTCGCCTCGGCGAGCCCGCTGCCCGCCGCCAGCCCGCTCGTCGAAGGCCGCACGGGCCGCGCCAGACCGGGCGGCGGGTGATAGGGGAAGAGCACCTCGGCCGCGGGCACCCAGGTCGGCGCGCCGTCCACGAGGCGCTGGCCGCGGACCCACTCGAGGGGCGCCGCCGGCGCCTCGACCCCCAGCTCGCGTGGCGAGACCAGGCGCTCTCCGGCCGCCTCGAGCGCGGCGACCGGCGCGCACCTCCGCTCCCGCGGGGCCGCCGCGGCGTGCCGCTCCACCGCCTCCATCAGCGCCGCCGCCCCCGCCTCCTCCCGCGTGCGCCCACAGCCCTGGACGCTCGTGTTCTGACCGGCGGGCGCGCCGGGCCGGACGGCGGCCACGACCGGGACCCCGAGCCGATCGAGATCGGTCAGCTCGGCCAGGCGCGTGACGCCGAGCTCGCGCCGCCTCGCCCAGGCGAGCGGGCCGACCTCGGCGAGGGAGCGCGCGCGCCAACCGGCGCCGAGCCGCGCATCCGCGCCCGGGAGCTCGAAGGCGCCGGGCGGGCGCGCGCGGTGGCCTTCAGCGCGCATCGGCCACCGCGTTGAGATAGCGCTGCCCGTGGAGCGCCGTCAGCCAGGAGAGGATCATCGAGCGGCGCGCCTCGGCCGCTGGCGACGCGGCGAGGCCCTCCGCCACCGTGCCCCCGCGCTCGCACACGCGGAGCACCGCGGCGACCTCGGCGGGCACGACCTGGGCCGCGCGACCGCTCCCCTGCAGCGTGCACGCCTCGGCGCCCCCGCCGAGCTCCGAGCGGAGCCGCAGCCCCGGCGCGAGGCGGAGGCGCGCGTCCGGGCCGATCTCCGCGGGGGCGCGCGGCCGCACCAGCCGATCCTCGAGGACCAGCGCGTCGAGGCCGCTCCCGAGGAGCACGTCGAGGGCCTCGAGGGGCGTCTCCACGAGCGGCTCGCCGCGCCGGTTGAAGGAGGTGTTGAGGAGGACCGGCACGCCGATGCGCTCCCCGACGAGGTGGAGGAGCCGGTGCCAGCGGGGGTGGCTCCGGGCGGTGACGGTCTGCACGCGCGCCGTCCCGTCCACGTGGCAGACGGCGCCGAGGAGCGGGCGCGCCTCCGGGCGCACGCGGACGACGCGCAGCATGTAGGGGGACGCGCCGTCGAGCTCGAAGTAGCGCGCGGCGTGCTCGAGCGGGACGACGGGGGCGAAGGGGCGGAAGTCCTCCCGGTACTTCACCTGACGGTTCACGCGGCGCCAGGTCGAGGCGTCGCGCGGATCGGCGAGGATGGAGCGGTGCCCGAGGGCGCGCGGGCCGAGCTCGGCGCGCCCCTCGAACCAGCCGACGATGGCGCCGCCCGCGATCCGCTCGGCCACGTCCGCCAGGTCGACGTCCGAGACCTCCACGCGCTCCGCCCGGGCCCGCAGCGCGAGCTCCACGTCCGCCGGCCCGTAGCGGTGGCCGAGGCCGTCGTCCGGGGCGGTGGCCGGGGCCGGCGCGTGGACGCCGAGCGCGTGGCTCGCCGCGAGGGCCGCGCCGACGGCCGTGCCCCCGTCGTGGCTCGCCGGGAAGAAGAAGCAGCGCTCGGCGCCCCGGGCCTCGACCAGGCGCTGGTTGAAGCAGCTGTTCAGGGCGAGCCCGCCCGTGAAGACGATGGCCTCGAGGTCCGTGGCGCGCCGCGCCCGCTCGACGCGCTGGAGGAGCGCCCGCTCGAAGTCGGCCTGGACGCGGGCGGCGAGGTCGCGGTGCGCCATCGGATCGGCGGGCGGATCCCGCCGCGCCTCGCGGAGCTTCCACGCCGTGGTGAAGCGGAGCAGCCCGTCCGGGCCCTCCTCGAGCAGGCTCGGCCCGTAGCGCTCGGCGTCGCCGTGGGGGGCGAGCCCCATGAGCTTCCCCGAGGCGTGCCAGGAGCCGAAGACGTAGGCGCTGACGGCCGCGTAGGTCTCGCCGAGGGAGCTCGAGCCGCAGCGCACGTTGAAGGAGTCGGCGGTCTCGCGGGAGAGGAGGCGAGGCGGCTCCCCGCGGCGAAAGGCGTAGGCGGAGAGGACGTGGAGCGCCGGGCGGCGCGGGGGGACGGCGGCGAGGTAGTCGCGGAGCGCCGGGCCCCGGAGGACGAGGTCGTCCGCGCCGACCGTGCTCCCGCCCGAGCCATCCGCGACGACGACGAGCGCGGCGTCGAAGGGGGAGGCGGCGAAGGCCGCCCAGGCGTGCGCGAGGTGGTGGGAGACGAAGAAGCTCCGCGGGCCGAGCGGATCGAAGAGCGCGAAGCCCGCCGTGGCGAGCGGCTGGGAGAGGCCGACCCAGCCCGGGAGGAGCGGCTGGCTGTTGAAGGCGAAGGCGTCGACGTCCTCGGGCCGGAGGCCGGCGGAGTCGAGGCAGTAGCGGGCCGCCTCCTCGGCGCCGAGGGCGCCCTCGCCGTCGTGCTTGACGCGGGTCAGGCGCTCGAGGGGGATCGCCACCTCGGGCCGGCCGTCCCGGAGGAGGCACGCCGACCCGTCGTGGCTCGCGGCGAGCCCGAGCACGCGCAGCGGGCGGCGCCGATCTCGCGACCGAGGGGAGGCGGAGGCGCGGGAGGCAGCCGACGGCTGAGCAGGCGCGGAGGCGCGGGAGGACTCCGGCGCGCCGGGAGAGTCCGATGCGTGCGCGAGCTCCGCGCCGGATGCCACGAGGGCGACGCTCCGGGCCGATCCCCCGAGGGTGAGCTCCACGAGGAGCGTCTCGCCGGGCTCGGCCTCGACGTCGAGCGCCTCCCAGCCGCGCGCCGCGCCTTCGGCCCGTAGCCTGCCGTCGCCGTCGCGCACACGGAGCGCGACCTCCGGCCCCGCGTCGACCCAGCCGAGCGCCCGCCCGTGGCGGCGCACGCAGGCGACGACCGTGACCCGTCGATCGCGCGCGTGCAGAGCGAAGCGGCGCGTCTCGCCGAGCGCCGGCCGCGCCTCGCTCCCGGCGAAGGGGCGGAGGGGGCCGTCGACGAGCTCGCGCCCGGCCACGCCGTCCAGCGGGCGCGCCTGGGCCAGGAGCGCGGCGCGGACGAGGGCCGGCGTCGGCTCGAGCCCGGCCTCCAGGAGGGCCTGGCAGACGCGCGCGGCGAGGCCGGTCGCCACGGCCACCGCGCCGGAGGTCCCGTCGAGCGCGCCGAGCCCACCGCCCGGCATGCGCGCGGCCCAGCGCCGCTCCGCGACGAAGAGCTCCGGCTTGCGGGGCGCCGCGTCGGCGCCGCACCAGGAGACGGGACGCCCGGCCTCGTCGCAGACCCCGACGGCGAGGACCGCCTCGCAGCTCGCCGGGAAGCGGAGGCGACCGGGGCCGTCGTGCCCGGCCGCCGCGAGGGTCGCGACGGCATGCGGGGCTGCGTCCGCCCACTGCGTCACCAGCGCCCGCCCGACGTGCGCCAGGTGGTGGTCCTCCGGCCCGGACCAGGCGAGGCCGAGCACGTGCGCGCGCCCGTGGGTCTCCCCGAGCGCGCGGATGCGCTCGCCGATCCCCTCGACGGTCATGCCCGCGTGGGAGGCGTGGACGAGCTCCGCGTCGGGCGCCAAGCCGAGCGGCCCGCCCGGCCGGCCCGCGGCCTCCTCGCCCTCGCCGACGATCGACGCGACCCGCAGCGCGTGGCTGCGCGGGGCCTCTCCCTCGCGCGCGTCCTCCACGCGGGCGCGCCCGCCGAAGGACCAGCCCGCGGGGAGGTCGTCCGCGAGGAGGAGCACGCGCGCGCCCCGGCCGGTGCGCGACCGGAGCGGGAAGGCCTCGCGGGGGGCCACGGTCGACGTCTCGCGCTCAGCCACGGGCGCCCTCGCGAAGCCGGGGGGCCCAGCCGGCGCGCTCCAGGGCCGCCTCGATGCGCGCGAGGTCCCGCTCGATGGCCTCCCGATCGAGGCCCACGCCGATCTCGTAGGTCACGGCGCGGAGCCGGGGCGCGCGGGCGGCGACCCGCTCCACGAGCTCGAGGACCTCCGGCAGGATCGGGTCGCTGTGGCTGTCCACGTAGCGCCGCGGGTCCTCCTCGGAGACGCGCCCGCCCGCGACGTGGAGCTCGACCACGGGCTCCATGGGGAAGGCGTCGGCGACGGCGAGCGGGTCGGCCCCGCTGCAGAGCGCGTAGGAGTAGACGTGGCTGAGGTCGGCCACGAGGTCGCAGCCGGTGCGGCTGGCGAGCGCCCGGAAGTAGGCGCCGAGCGAGAGCTCCCCGGCGGCGATGGTGAAGGAGGGGTTCTCGGCGGCGAAGGGGACGCTCCCCCGCCGGAGCATCTCGCGGACGCCGGCGGCGACGTGCTCGACGCCCTCGCGCGAGAGGAGGGGCGCCGTGAAGTAGGGGAGCGCCCGCGGGCCGAGCGACCAGATCCCGACGTCCTCGCAGCTCCAGAGGGCCCCGAGGGCGCGGGAGATCCCGTCGAGCTCGGCGAAGCGGCGGAGGTCCGGCCCGCCTGGGTCCGCTGGGGCGACGGCCGAGAGGTGATGCACGATCGGCAGGGGGCCCGCGCAATCGCGGCGGAAGGCGTGGGCCTCCTCCTCGCTGCGGAGGCTGACGATGGAGAGGTGCGAGAGCGCCGGCCGCAGCCCCGCGCAGAATCCCACGAGGCCCCCCGGGTACTCGTCCGCGTACTGGGCGTCGAGGCCCACGCCGACCCGGGGGCTCACGCGCCGACCTCCAGCGCCGCGACGCGCACCACGCCGTCGCCGTCGACCGTGGCCACCGTGAGCGAGGTGCCTTCGCCGACCGGGCTGCCCGGCTCGAAGCCCCCGCGCTCGACCCGGCGCCAGGCCTCGACCAGGCGCCAGCCGCTGAGGAGGGTCTCGGTGGCGCGCGCCTCGGGGAGCGCGAGGGCGGGGCCGCGGGCGGGCCAGGGGCTCGGCAGGGTGGGCCTATTGGCCAGCGCCGAGAGCACGGCGGCGAGGCGCACCAGGAGGCGCGTCGGCTCGCTCAGGGTCGGGCGCGACACCAGGTGCAGGCAGAAGCTCTCGCCGATGGTGCGCCCGGCGCCCTCCCAGAAGGCCGGCGCGTCGAGGAAGCTCGCCAGGGCGGCGTCGATCTCGGCGTCCGGGACGAGCCGCGGCAGGAGCGGGAGCTCGCGCGCGAGGTGCCAGCGGAGCTGCCTCCGCCGGGCGCGCTGCTCGAGGCCGAGGAGCCTCGGGTCCAGGTCGCGAAGGAGCGCGAGGGTCGCCCGCGGGAGGGCGTCGTCGGTCGCCGCGAGGGCGAAGGCGGTGGCGGCGGCCGCGGGGGAGTAGAGCAGCCGCAGGAAGAGCGTGGAGCGCGCGGCGTGGTCGTCGCGGCGCAACAGCTCGCGGAGGCGGAGCGTGGTCGGGCCCGGATCCTCGACGGGATCCGGGCCCGGCCCCGGCAGCGACGTCAGTCCTGCCATTCCTTCGCCGACGAGACGACGCGAGCCGACAGCTCGGTGAGGGCGCCGACGTTGAGGTTGACCTGCTTCAGGTAGTCCTCGGCGTGATCCCGGGCGAGCAGGCGGATCATCGCCTCCCGGAACTCGCGATCCTCATCGATCAGCGCGGTGATCTCCTCGAAGGAGATTCCCTTCAGCTTCTTGCTTCCCACGAGCACCATCGGCCTACTCCTGCCATTCCTTGTTCGAGGACACGACCCGCGCGGAGAGCCCCGCGAGGACGCGCGCGTTCACGTTGACCTCACCGAGGTAGTCCTCGGCGTGATCCTTCGCGATGTGCTTGATCAGGGCCTCGCGGAACTCCCGATCCTCCGCGATGACCTCTGCGAGATCCTCAAAACTCAATCCCTTGAGCTTCTTACTCAATGCTTCCACCATGAACTGACCTCCCTGGCTCTTTCCGAAAGCGCCCGGCGAGCACTCGCCCCCGAGCGCAGACCCTCCCGATGCCCCCCACCGACTCCCCTGCCGACTCCCCGGCCGCGCCGCGCTACCGCGTCGCCGAGCCCGCCGACCGCGCCGCCCTCAGCGGGCTGATGCGCTGGTCCTTCCGCAAGCGCCCCGAGGAGGCCGAGCGCTGGCTCGACTGGGTGGGCCCGGACGCGCCGCGCGTGCTCGAGCTCGACGGCGAGCCGGCCGCGAGCGCCCTGGTGCGCCCCGCGGGCCTCTTCCTCGGCGGGCGCCGCGTCTCGACGCAGACGGTGGCCGCCGTGGCCACCGACCCGGTCCGGCGTGGGCGCGGCGCGGCGCGGGCGCTCGTGGAGGGCGTGCTGCGCGAGGCCGCCGATCGGGGCCTCGCGACGGCGACCCTCTACCCGTCGACGCGGCGCCCGTACCGGCGGGTCGGCTTCGGGGTGGCCGGGGTCCGCTACGGCTACCGGGTCGGGACGGCGGCGATGCGACCCGCTTCCCGCGAGGCGGCCGTGGAGGTCGCGCCGCTGCGGGACGAGGACCTCCCGGCGCGCGCGGCGCTGCGGCGCCGGCTGGCGCTCGAGGAGCACGGGCCCCTCGAGCGGGACGGCTACTGGTGGCGGCGGCTCTCCGAGCACCCGACGCTCGAGGTGCGCGGCTTCGCCCTTCGCGTCGGCGAGCGGCTGGTGGGCTGGGTCCACCTCGCCGAGCTGCCGGGGCCGGCGGGCTCGTTCCGCTACGACCTCCGCGTCACCGACTACGGCTGCGCGACGGCGGGGGCGCTGCGGGCCCTGCGGGGCTTCCTCGCCGGGCATCGGAGCCTCGCCGATCACGTCAGCTGGTCCGGGGGCCCCGCCGATCCGCTCTGCCTCGCGCTCGACGACGCGACCTACGAGGTGTCCCAGAGCCCCTCCCATTGGATGCTCCGGGTGGTCGACGCGCGCGCGGCGCTCGTCGAGCGAGGCTGGCCGACGTCGGTGCGCGGGGAGCTCGGGCTCCGCCTCCGCGACCCGCTCCTGCCGCGGAACGAGGCCCCGTTCACCGTGCGCCTCCGGAGCGGCGCCGCCGAGGTCGAAGAGGGCGCCCGGGGCCCGGCCGCCGAGGCGGACGTCGAGACCTTCGCGTCGATCTACACGGGCCTCCTCTCCCCGCGCCGGGCCGCGGCCCTCGGGCGGCTCACGGCCCCCGACGCGCAGCTCGACCTCATGGAGGAGGCCTTCCGCAGCCCGACTCCGTGGATGAGCGAAGCCTTCTGAGCACGATCCGCTGCACTTGAAGTGCAGCCCGTTCGCCCGAGAACCGCGGCTCATGACGGCGCCGACGCGCGGACCCATCGGTCGACGATCCCGAATTGATCGGCGCCCATGCGACGGGCGCTCCCCCGTTTGCCTCCCCGTTTCGACCCCCATGGCGCGAGGCACGTTAGGGAGCCCTTCGACGCCCTGTCCATGGCCTCTTGTTGCCGTGAAACTTGCACCTCCCCCGCCTGTGGTTCCCCGGGAGGAATTCCCGTTCCATGGTCCATGGGCCGGCCTGCCCAGCCGGGGGAGGGCCCCGATGACGGCGCCCGGCCGCGGGCCCGGGCTCCGCGCACGAACGGGTTCGCGAGCGAAGTTCCGCTTTCGACCGCTGCGCCCCTTCGATAGGCTCGACCCTTCGATGGCAGCAGGCGACTACCGCATCGGAACCGTGGCGCGCCTCACGGGGCTCGATCCGCACACGATCCGGGCGTGGGAGCGCCGCTACGGCGCGGTGGAGCCGCGTCGCACGGAGGGGGGCACGCGCCTCTACGGCGACCTGGACATCCAGCGCCTGCGCATGCTCAAGGCGGTGACCGACCTCGGAGATGGGATCGGCGTCGTGGCCGGCCTCTCCGACGAGGCGCTCCGGGAGCGGCTCGCGGAGCTCCGCGGCACGGTGGAAGACGAGGCGAGCGGAGAGGGCGCCCCCGCGGCGGACCCGACCGACGAGCTCTTCGACCTGGTCAGCCGCTTCGACGAGGACGGCCTGGCGGCCCGGCTGCGTCGCGAGGGCCGGCTGCGGACGCCCTCGGCGTTCTTCCGCGAGGTCGGGGCGCCGCTCATGGCGAAGGTGGGCGACGCCTGGGAGGCGGGCGAGCTCTCGGTGGCGCACGAGCACATGGCGAGCGAGCAGCTCCACGCCATCGCGCGGGGGCTGCTCGAGACCATGGGCCACGCGGCCACGCGTGGGGACGCGCTGCTGGCCTGCATCGACGAGGAGCAACACTCGCTGCCGCTCCTCGGCGTGGGCCTCGCCTGGGCCGAGCTCGGCCTGCGCGTGCGGGTGCTCGGGACGCGCACGCCGCCGGAGGCGCTCGCCGCGGCCGTGCGGGAGCTCCGGCCCGCGGTGGTCGGGCTCTCCATGACGCGGGGGCTCGAGCCGAAGCGGGCGAACGCGCTCCTCGCGGGCTACGCGGACGCCTGCGGCAAGACCCCCTGGATCGTGGGCGGGCGGGCCGCGGCCGAGCATGCCGAGCGCATCCGCGAGCACGGGGCCTACCTCGCCGATGGCGACGGGGCCGAGCAGCTCCGTCAGCTGCTCCTGGCCTGACCGCGGCGACCCCCCCGGGGGCGAGCTCGGCGTCCCCCGCGAGACGGCGAAGGCTCGCGCGGGAGGGGGCGCGAGGCCGCGGCGCCAGGAGGGCGGCGTGCGGGGGCGCGCGGGCCCACGCCTCGGTGCGCTCAGCGGACGTCGCGGCGGCGGTGGAGGGCGCGGGCGCGGCGCCGGAACTGGGCGCGCTGGGCGTCGTCGAAGCAGCAGCGATCGGCGCCGTAGCTCATGACGTTGCGCGGGTCGCGGTGGTGCGGGGCGCCGAGCACGTGGCCCAGCTCGTGGGCGAGGGCGAGCGGGAGCGCGCGGCGGAGGACGATGGCGTAGCGATCGGGGCGGTGGCCCGGCGCGAGGATGTGGGCACCGCCGAGGCGGCCGGAGGGCTCGCGGCCGACGCGGGCGGCGGCGCGGCGGGTGGCGGCGGAGGGCCAGGGGTCGTGGATGGCGTCGACGACGAAGATGTCGATGCGGCGGGGGCGGAGGAAGCGCTTCAGGCGGTGGCGGGCGCGGTTGTTTCGGAGTGTGCGGTGCGCCTCGGGGAGCGCGTGGCGCTCGGCGAGGGTGAAGCGGACGCCCGCGTCGGCGTAGAGGGCGTTGACCGCGCGGAGCCAGCCCTCGACCTCGGCGTCGGGGACGTCCTCGGCGAGGTGGAGGGCGAGGGGGAGCTCGATGAGGGGGGCGGCGTCGGGGGCGTCGGCTGGGGAGGTGGGGGGCTGGGCGGTGGGCTGGGCGGCGGTGGGCAGGGAGAGGAGCGCGAGGAGGGCGGCGGTGGCGGCGGCGCGGCGGGCGGGCATGGGGAGTGGGACGGGCGAAGAGGCAGTCGGATCTGTGGGGGTCGTGGGGAGTGGGGGGCGCGAAGCATCGGCGCGGGATTCGGACCAAGCCTCGGCGCGAGCGCCAGCCGGAGCACCAGCGCGAGCCGGAGCACCGGCGCGAGCCGGAGCACCAGCGCGAGCTTCAGCTCCTGCGCGAGCGCGAGCCCTGGCTCGAGCGCGAGCCCAAGCTCCTGTGCGAGCCCAAGGTCCAGCCCGAGCCCAAGCTCCTGCGCGAGCACGAGCACCAGCGCGAGCACGAGCACCAGCGCGAGCCCGGGCCATCGCGCGGGCTTCGGCCCGAGCAGGGGAGCTTCCGTGCGGGCACGCGCTTCAGCGCGAGCTTCAGCACGAGGACGATACGTCTGAAGCAACTCCGGAGGCGGAGAGTTCGCCGCTTGCGGATGTTCGAATCGGCGCCTCTCGTCGATCGAGTGAGCCCTGGGCGTGCGAGACGCCGACCTGCGGAGAGCGATGTTGACGAGGGTCGAGTTGCTTTAGACGAATCGAGCACAAGCACGAGCACGAGCACGAGCACGAGCACGAGCACGAGCTGAGCACGGGCACGGGCTATGGCGCGAAGGCGAGCCAGGCGTCGGCGAGCTCGTCGGGCTTCTCCCAATGGAGCATGTGGCCGGCGCCCGCGATCTCGACGACCTCGTGGTCGGCGAGGCGGCCGTAGCGCTCGGCCTCGTCGGGGAGGCGGAAGCCCTTCTCCCCGAGCACGACGAGGGTCGGCACCGCGATGCGCTCGAGGAAGGCCCCGAAGATCTCGACGCGGAAGGGCATGGGCGAGGTGGTCCGGTGGAGCCGGTCGAAGCGCCAGAGGCGGCCCTCTCCCTCCTCGCCCTCGGCCGGGCGCGTCGCCTTCTCGGCGAGGAAGCGGCCCTTCTCCTCGTCGAGCTGCGGGTTCTGCATGCGCATGCGGCGGAGGCACTCGTCGAGGCTCAGCGGCCGCGGCGGACGGCGGCGGCCCCGCACCTTCGCCACGGAGCTCAGCCAGGCCTCGAACTTCGTCGGCGCCTTCTCGAGCTCCCAGGCGGGCGGGCCGAGGCCCTCGACGAGCGTGAGCGAGGCCAGCCGGTCGGAGCGGAGCCCGGCGAACATGGTCGACACGGTCCCGCCCATGGAGTGGCCGATCAGGTGCACGGGCTCGTCCATGAGCCGGAGCTGCGGGAGGAGCTCGTCGAGGTCGAGGACGTAGTCGGGGAAGTGGTAGTAGCCGCCGGCGCCGACGTGCTCGGTCTCGCCGTGGCCGCGCCAGTCCCACGCGACGCAGCGGTAGCCGGCGGCCTGGAGGCGCTCGGCCACCCAGCGCCAGCTCCAGCCGAGGTCGAGGAAGCCGTGCGCGAGGAGCACGGTCGGGCCCTCGGCCTCCCAGCTCAGGACGTGGTGGGCGAGGCCGTTCGCCCGGACCACGCGCTCGCGCACGCTCATGCGGCCTCCGCGAAGCGCCGCGGGTCGACGTCGGCCGCCTCGGGCGGGAGCGCGTCCCCGGCGAGGGCGGCGCGGATCAGCTCGGCGGTCATGGGCGCGAGGAGGATGCCGTTGCGGAAGTGGCCGCTGGCGAGCCAGAGGTGCTCCGGGCCGGCGGGCCCGACGAGGGGCAGGCCGTCGGCCGTGCCGGGGCGGAAGCTCGACCAGTGGTCGAGGATGGGCGCGTGGGCCAGGCGCGGGGCGACGGCCGTGGCGATGTCCACGATGGAGCGCATGCCGCCGAGGGTGACGGAGCGCTCGAAGCCGACGCGCTCCTCGGTCGAGCCGCAGAGCACGCGGCCGTCGGGGCGGGTCACGACGTAGCCGCCGGCGCCGAAGACGACGCGGCGGAAGAGCGGCGGGCGGGTCTGGGTCGCCACGATCTGGCCGCGCACGGGGTGGAGCCCGGCGGCGGCGAGCTCCAGGCCGGGGACGAGGTGCGTCCAGCTCCCGGCGGCGACGATGATGTGCTCGGCCTCGAGGCGCTCCCCGCCGACGTGCACGCCGCGCGCGCGGCCGCCCTCGACGATGACGTCCCGGACGACGGCGCCGCTGCGGAAGGTGACGCCGGCGCGCTCGGCGGCGACGGCGAGCCCCCGGAGGAAGAGCCGCGGCTCGAGCTGGGCCTCCTCGGGGAGGTCGATGGCGGCGCTGACGGAGGGGTGGAGCGCGGGCTCGCGGCGGCGGGCCTCGTCGCCGCCGAGGGCCTCGACCTTCGCCCGACCCTCGAGGAGCGCGGCGTGGTCGCGGAGGGCGGCCTCCTCGGCCTCGCCGCGGGCGACGCGCATCACCCCGCAGCGGCGGAAGCCGACGTCGATGCCGTGGTCGTCCCGGAGCTGCTGGGCGAGCTCGGCGTGGAGCTGCCGGGAGCGGATGCCGAGCGAGAGGATGGTCCGGGCGCGGGGGCGCGGGCCGGGGTGCGGATGCCCCGCGTCGTGGCCGTGGTGCGCCTCGACGGCCGGGCCGAGGATGCCGGCGGCGGCGCTCGAGGCCTCGGCGCCGGGCACGGAGCGCTCGAGCACGAGCGGGCGGCGGCCGTCCTCGGCCAGGCGGAGGGCCGCCATGCAGCCCATCACGCCGCCGCCGACCACGATCACGTCGGGAGACATGGGCGGAGAGTAGAGCGGGCGGGACGGCCGTCAACGCGGGGCGGCGGCGCGTGCGCTTCGCCGCCGGGCGCTCGCACGGGGCCGGGGGTCGGGGAACTGAGGCAAGTCCGACCGAGTGGGCGGCGCGTCCACCGTCTCGGACGCGGCGGCGCGGGGCGCTCGCCTCTTTCGCTGGAGGGAAGGCGGCGCGCGTGCACCGTCTCGGGCGGTTCGCCGCGGGGCGCTCGCTTCGCTCGCTGGAGGGGTCGGGGGTCGGGGAACTGGGGTGTGTCCGACCGAGTGGGCGGCGGGTCCACCGTCTCGGGCGCCTCGGCGCGCCCGGGACCGACCCAGGGACCTCGCGGCGTCTCGAAGCCCGAGCGGCCGGAGAGGCTGTCGCCCCGACGTGAGACGAGCCGTGGCGCGCTCGGCGCCACGGCTCGCTCGGCGGGATTCCCCGGATCCGCTTCCGCGCCGGACCGGAGGGCTGGCGCTCAGTTCAGGCCGACGTTCAGGCTGCCGCCGAGGAAGAAGCCGCTGACGATGTCGAAGCCGCCGTTCACGTTGATGACTAGCTGCTTGATCGGCTTGATGCGGAACCCGAGCTGCGGAGCGATACGGAACCACACGTTCGGCACGCTGCCGCCGTTCGCCCACTTGGGCTCGGTTCCGTAGTCGCCGCCTGCTTCACAGTAGAGAGGGTCTGGGGTGCTTGGTGCCGCACAGGGAGCCCACCCGTCGATGCTGTCAGGGCCATCGCTCTCATACGCCTCTCTACGTTGCAGCTCATCGAAGACGACCCCGAGGCCGATTCCGAGGCCGTACTGGATCGAGAAGATGTCGTTGAAGGCCGTCCCCCACATGAAATCTGCGCCAACGAAGATGGTCTTGAGGCTGGAGTTGATGAACTCGGTCTCTTGAATCGTGTCGCCTGGACCGCGGAAGGGTCCCTCGACCGCGTAGGTCTGGTACCAAGCCCGCGCGACGATGTCGAAGCCGTCTTTCCGGTAGGTGAACTGGAGGCCCAAAGCCGGGTTGCTCGCCGGCTGGGCGAGATCCGTGAAGAGGTCGATGATGAACTCGGGCGTCCAGGTGTGGAAGTAGCCGACGCCGAGGAAGTAGTAGGCGCGGGTCGGGTCCTCATACGGATCGGTGCTAGACCGAACCGTCTCCGTGCCGAGCTGCTCCTCGGCGATCACCTGCTCATCTCTGATGAGGCCGGACTCGGTCGGGTCGCCCATGTCCGGCTCCGCTTCGCCCTCGCCGGCGGGCTCCTCCGCCGCCGCGGCCGCCTCCTCGGGTGGGGGGGCCGCCGGAGCCGCCGAGCGCGCCGCCGGGTCCGCCGGGGACGCGTCGTCCATGGCGGGCTGGGCCCCGCCCTCCTCCTCGTCACCGAGCTGCGCCGCCGCGGGCGCGATGGGCGTCAGCGCGAGCGCCGCCGCCACGACAATCCAAGTACCGAAATCAAGCCGGAGCATCTCAACCCTCCGCCCGCGAGGGTACTCGCGCGCATGCGCCAGGTCCAAGTGGCGGACCCCGACGCCGTGAGCGCGCGCAGCGCCGGCCGCTTGCGGGCCCCCGGGCGCCGTGAAACCTTCGCCCCCATGAGCCGCCGCCCCCTCCTCGCGCTCTTCGGGGTCGCCTCCGCCGGCGCCCTCGCGCTGACCGCCGCGCCCGAAGGCGCCGCCCAGCCGAGCGCCATGGACGCCCGGAGCACCATGGAGGCCACCGCCATGGAGGCCACCGCCATGGACCCGACGGCCCCCACGAGCGCGATGGTGGCCGAGGGCGCGCCGAGCCCCGCCCGCAGCGCCGCCGACGAGGCCCGCCGCGCCCGCGTCTACGCCGAGGTCGGCGAGGTCACGATCACCGTCGGCGACATCGAGGACGCGATCGCCAAGCAGTCCCCCTTCCTGCGCACCCGCTACCGCGACCCGCGCCGCCTCCGCGAGCTCGCCGACTCGCTCGTGCGCTTTGAGCTCCTCGCCCGCGCCGCCGAGGAGCGCGACTACGACGAGAACCCGGTCGTCGTCCGTGCCGTGAAGCAGATCGCGGTGCAGCAGCTCATCGAGCGCGAGTTCGACCGGCGCATCACCCGCGAGTCGATCACCGACGAGGAGATCCAGGCCTACTACGACGCGCACGCCGACGAGTTCTCCCGGCCCGAGATGGTGCGCGCGAGCCACATCCTCCTCGCGAGCCGCGACGACGCCGAGGAGCTCTTGAACGAGGCGCGCGACGCCGACGCCCGCGGCTTCCGGCAGCTCGCCCGGGAGCACTCCATCGACACGGAGACGAAGCTCCGCGGCGGCGACCTGCGCTACTTCACGCGGGACGGGCGCGCCGCCGGGGCCCGCGAGGACGACACGCCCGTCGACGCGACGCTCGTCGAGGCCGCCTTCGGCGTGGAAGAGGTCGGCGGCGTGGCGCGAGAGCCGGTGCGGGTCGGGGAGCACTGGAGCATCGTGAAGCTCACGGGGCGCCGGCCCGCCGAGACGCGCAGCCTCGAGCAGGCGTCCGAGGGCATCCGGCTCCGGCTGTGGCGCGAGAAGCGGCAGAACGCCATCGACACCTTCGTGAGCGAGCTGCGGCAAGCGCACCCGCCCGAGATGCACGCGGATCGCATGCGCGCCATCCGCCTGGACCCGGCCGCGCCGGGCGAGCGCCTCCCCACCGGCGCCCACCACGGTCGTCCCGCGGCCGGCGACGAGGGTGGCGGCGACGAGAGCGAGAGCGCCGGAGACCAGGCCGCCGAGGACTGACTCCGCGAGCCGCTCCGCTCGCGCTCTCCGAAGAGTCGGCGGCGACCCCGCACCGAGGGCGGGTCGGATCGCCCCCGAGCCGCGAGCAGGAGCCCGGGCCGCGAGCCCAAGCCGCGAGCAGGAGCCCAAGCTCGAGCGCGGAGCCCGAGCTGGGAGCCAAGCTGCGCGCGGGAGCTCGAGCGTGGAGCCCGAGCTGGGAGCCAAGCTGCGAGCGGGAGCTCGAGCGTGGAGCCCGAGCCGCGAGCCCATGCTCGAGCTGGGAGCCCGAGCTTCGAGCCCAAGCTCGAGCGCGGAGCCCGAGCCGCGAGCCCGAGCAGGAGCCCAAGCCGCGAACCGGGGGCCCGTGCCGCGAGTAGGAGCCCGAGCGCGGAGCCCAAGCCGCGAGGGGAGCCCGAGCGCGGAGCCCGAGCCGCGAGCCCAAGCTCGAGCTGGGAGCCCAAGCCGGAAGCACCAGCACAGAGCCCGAGGCATGAGCTCGAGCCGGAGCCCGAGCCACGAGCTCGAGCGCAGCTTCGTCTGACCCCTCAGCCGGGGGGCGCCCCGACGGCGCCTCCCGGCCGCCGTTCATGCCGCAGCGGAGGGAGCGGGCTGCGATGCCTGGAGCGCGCACGGCGAGGCCATCCGGCCACTCGGGCGCAGCGACGACCGGAGCGCCATGGCGAGCGCCGGCGAGCGCCGAATCAATCCGCCGTGATGCCGTACTTCTTCATCAGCTTGCGGAAATACTTCCGGTCGATCTCCGCCTCGCGCGCCGCGTGGCTGATGTTCCCGTCGTTCCGCCGCAGGAGCGCCTCGATGTAGTCCTTCTCGAAGGTGGAGACCCACTCCTCCTTCGCCTCCTTGAAGGGGTTGTCCACGTCGGGCTTGAGCTGGTTCGGCGCCGGCCCCTTCTCCACGTGCGTCGGCTCCTCGTGGATGGGCCGGTGCGCGACGGCGATGTGGTCGGGCAGGTCACGCACCTCGATGCTGTCGCTCTCGGCGAAGCTCACGGCGCGCTCGACCATGTTCAACAGCTCGCGCACGTTGCCGGGCCAGTCGTATTCGAGCACCCGGTCGAGCGCCTCGCGGCTGATCTGCCGCACGTGCTGCCCGCCGTCCTGCGTCTGGTTGAAGCGCCCGGTCTTCAGGAAGCGCTGGATCAGCAGCGGGATGTCGTCCTTGCGCTCGCGCAGCGGCGGCAGGATCAGCCGCACCACGCTGAGCCGGTAGAAGAGGTCCTCGCGGAAGCGCCCCGCCCGCACCTCCTCCTCGAGGTCCCGGTTCGTCGCCGCCACCACCCGCACGTCCACCTTGATCGGCTTCGTCCCGCCGACCCGCTTCACCTCGCGCTGCTCCAGCACGCGCAGCAGCTTCGGCTGCAGGTCGAGCTGCAGCTCGCCGAGCTCGTCGAGGAAGACGGTCCCGCCGTGGGCCATCTCGAAGACGCCCTGGCGCGTGCTCACGGCGCCGGTGAAGGACCCCTTCTCGTGCCCGAAGAGCTCGCTCTCGATCAGGTTCTCCGGCACGGCGCCGCAGTCGAAGACCATGAAGGGGCCGTTCGAGCGCCGGGACGCCATGTGCACGCTCCGCGCGACGACCTCCTTGCCCGTCCCCGTCTCGCCCTCGATGACGACCGTCGCGTCCGTCGGCGCGATCTTCTCGAGGATCGCGTAGATCTCGCGCATCTTAGGGTCGCGCCCGATGATGTCCTGGAAGCGCGACTTGTCGCTCGGGACGATGCGGAAGGTCTCGTCGCTCGCCACGAAGCGGAGCTCGCTCGTGCCGAGCTGGATCGTGCAGCCGGGCTTCAGCCAGCCCTCGCGGATGCGCACCCGGTTGATGAACGTGCCGTTCGTCGAGTCGAGGTCCCGCAGCAGGTACTGGCCGCCCTCGGTGAAGATGCGGCAGTGGTTCCGGCTCACGGTCTCGTCGCGGATGACGAGGTCGTTGTCGTCGGACGCGCCGATGGTGATCGTGTCGCGCTGGTCGAAGGTGTGCGTCTCGACCTTGTCGCCCTTCACCACCTCGAGCTTGCAGCGCCGGAGCGTGAGCTCCTTGGGCCGGCCGTCGATGTAGTGGAGCTTGGTCGGTTCCGGTGCAGAGGGCGTGGGCATCGAGCGATCCGCACGCTACTGCCTGGGTCGGCTGGGGTCAATGGTCCCCATGCGGGGAAAACCCCCGGGATCGCTGGGCTTGCGTGAGCGCTTGGCTGGTGCGGGAGCCTACCGAGTCGATGAAAACGTTCACCCGCGAAGGAACGCGGCGCGGGGGAGGGGCGTCCGGGCGAGGGGACGGCCGCGGACCCCAGCCGACCCGGGAGGCGAGCCGCGGCGTCGGCGCGAAGGCCCGTCCCAAGGGCGAGGGCCCGCGCGAAATACCGCGGCCCCGTCCCCCGTACCCGACACCAGCCCACCGCCCGGCCACCCAGCCCACCACCCCGGAGCCCCTCCCTTGCCCTACCTCGGCAGCACCGTCTTCTTCGTCGTCCTCGCCGCCACCCTCTCCCTCGCCCTCACCGGCTGGCTCCTCCTCACCCGCGCCCTCACCCCCCGCTTCGTCGTCGCCGCCCGCGACGCCTGGGCCCGCCGCCCCCTCTCCACCCTCCTCCTCGGCGCGGTCCTCGGCGCCGGCGCCACCCTCGTCGGCGTCGTCCTCCTGAAGACCGGCCTCCCCATCCTCCGCCTCGGCGGCGGCCTCCTCCTCGGCGCCCTGCTCCTCGCTTCCCTCGCCGGACTCACGGGCCTCGCGGAGCTCGTCGGCGCCCGCCTCCCCGGCCGGCACGACGACGCGAGCCCCTGGCGGCGCACCCTCCGCGGCGCCCTCGTCCTCGAGGCGAGCTTCGTCACCCCCCTCCTCGGCTGGCTCGCCTGGCTCCCCCTCGCCCTCCTCGGCGGCCTCGGCGCCTCCGCCCAGGCCGCCGGCGCCCGCCTCGCCCAGCGCCTCTCCGGCGCCCCGGAGCCGGCCGATGCGCAGGCGTGACTGCCTCCTCCTCGGCGCCCAGGCCGGCGCCCTCGCCGGCTGCGGCCGCGCCGCCCGCCTCCTCGAGCCGGATCCGCCGCCCCTCCTCGACGCCCCCGCCTCCCGCTCCCTCGGCCGCCTCCTCCTGGACCGCGCCGCCTTCGGCCCGCGCCCCGGCGACGTCCCCCGCGTCGACGCCGATCCCGGCGCCTGGCTCGAAGCCCAGCTCCACCCCGAGCGCCTCGACGACGCGGCCTGCGCCCTCCGCCTCGCCGGCCTCGACGCCTGGCACCTCCCCACCGAGCTGACGGCCGAGCTCCGCCCCGTCCACCTCGAGCGCCAGCTCGCCGCCCACGCCGTCCTCCGCGCGACCTACTCGCGCCGCCAGCTCCAGGAGGTCCTCGCCACCACCTGGGCCGATCACTTCCACGTCTCCACCGGCAAGGACGGCTGCCCCGGCCTGCTCCCGGCCCACCTCCGCGACGCCATCCGCCCGCACGTCCTCGGCCGCTTCGCCGACCTCCTCCGCGCCGCCACCCTCAGCCCGGCCATGCTCGTCTACCTCGACGGCCGCGCGAACACGGCGGACGCCCCGAACGAGAACCACGCCCGCGAGCTCCTCGAGCTCCACGCCCTCGGCGTCGACGGCGGCTACACGCAGCGCGACGTGATGGAGCTCGCCCGCGCGCTCACCGGCTGGACGGTCCGGGCGCCCCGCGAGCGCCGCGGCCCGGGCGCCGTGGGCGCGCTCCGCTTCGACCCCGCCCGCCACGACGGCGGCCCGAAGACGCTCCTCGGCCGGCGCCTCCCCGCCGGCGGCGGTCGCCGCGACCTCGACCGCGCCCTCGGGATCCTCGTCGCCCACCCGAGCTGCGCCCGCCACGTGGCCCGCCGCCTGGTCCGCGCCCTCGCCGGCGCCCCGGCGCCGCCCGCCCTCCTCGAAGCGGCCACGCGTGCCTTCCGCGCGAGCGGCGGCGACCTCCGCCGCACCACCCGCGCCGTGCTCGCCCACCCCGGCCTCGTCGACACGCGCGGCGCCGTCCTCGCGCGCCCCTTCCGCTTCGTCGTCTCCGCCCTCCGCGCGACCGGCGCCGCGACCCGCGCCGACGGCGACGTGCTCCTCCACCTCGAGGCCATGGGCCAGCGCCCGCACCGGCACCCGACCCCCGACGGCTACCCGCTCGAGGCCCGCCCCTGGCTCGGCTCTCTCAGCGCCCGCTGGCGCTTCGCCCACGCCCTCGCCCACGGCCGCCTGGACGACACGGACCCGGTCGCCCTCGGCCCGCTCCCCGCCCTGCCCGACGCGGACGCGCGCCACCTCCTCGGCCGCGCCCCCACGGCCGCCGAGCGCGCCGCCTTCGCGCCCCTCGCCCCCGCCGACCGGCTCGCCGCGATCCTCTCGAGCCCCGCCTACCAGACGTCGTGACCGCGCCGCCCCACCCGCGCGAGGTCGCCGCGCCCATCGCCCCCGACGCCCGGCTCCCTCCACGCATGCGCTGCTCTTCGCGTCGCACCCGCGCGTCCGTGCCCCCGAAGCCCGTACCCCCGAAGCCCGTGCCCCCGAAACCCGAGCGCCCGAAGCCCGGGCCCCCGGAGCCCGCCCATGACCCCGCTCGTCCTGGTCTTCCTCCGCGGCGGCGCCGACGGGCTCGCCCTGGTGCCGCCGCGCGACCCCCGGCTGCGTGCGCTCCGCCCGACGCTCCACCGCGAGGGCGCCGCGCCCCTCGACGATCGCTTCGCGCTCCACCCGGCCCTCGCCCCACTCCGCCCCTACTGGGACGCGGGCCGCCTCGCCCTCGTGCACGCCATCGGCTCGGGCGACGCCACCCGCTCGCACTTCGAAGCGCAGGACCGCATGGAGCGCGGCGACGGCGCCTCCGGCTGGCTCGCGCGCTGGGCGCCCCGGAGCGCCTCGCCGCTCGCGCGCGTCGCCCTCGGCCCGCACCTCCCCGAGGCCCTCCGCGGCGCGCGGGCGACCGTCTTCGAGCGCGCCGAGGAGGCCGGCCTCGAGAGCGCGCCCTTCACCGCCGCGCTCCGCGCGCTCCACGGCGGAGGCGACCCGCTCGCCCGCGCCGGCGCCGCCGCCCTCGCCGCCCTCGACCGGCTCGCCGCCCTGCCGCCCGCGCCGCCCGGCTTCCCCGCGACGCCCCTCGGCCAGCGCCTCGCCGAGGCCGCGCGCCTCGTCCGCGCGGGCGTCGGCCTCGAGGTCGCCTGCGTCGACCACGACGGTTGGGACACGCACGTCGCCCAGGCGCCGCTCCTCGAGGGCCGGGCCGGCGAGCTCGCCGACGCGCTCTCGGCCTTCCTCGAGGCCGTCGGGGAGCGCGCCACGCTGATCGCCCTGACCGAGTTCGGGCGCCGCGCCCGCGAGAACGGCGGCCTCGGCACGGACCACGGGCGCGGCTCCGTCGCCTTCGTGGCCGGCGCGGGCGTCCGCGGGGGCCAGGTCCTCGCGCGCTGGCCCGGGCTCCACGCCGACGCCCTCGAGCCCCCCGGCGACCTCGCCGTCACCACCGACTACCGCGATCTCCTCGCCGCCGCGCTGGCCGCCCGCGGCGTCGACCCGGGGCCCGTCTTCCCCGGGTACGGCCCGCGGGAGCTGGACCTCTTCGGCTGAGCCCCCGGGCGCGGCAGGGGGCGGGGGAAGAAGAGCGGGCGCCCGCCACCGCGCCCCCGGAAAGGCCCGACGCCGCGCGATCGGTCTTGAAAACGACGCCGCGCGCCGCTAAATGAATACTCATTCAGCGTCCCTGACGCGTGCCGACAGGCGGGGTTTGGAGTGTGCGGTGTGACCGGGGGCAGCCACCCCGAGCGCCGCCTCGCGATGAAACGCCGGGCCGTGGGAGGGGGGACCGCTCAGGCACCTCGCGAGGAAAGAACAAGCACATGGCCAACCCGTTCACCGAAGAACACAAGGCGTTCCGCAAGCTCGTCCGCGACTTCGCGGAGAAGGAGCTCGCCCCCCACATGGACGAGTGGGAGAAGGACGAGCTCTTCCCGAACTGGGTGTTCCAGCGCGCCGGCGAGCTCGGCATCCTCGGCACCCACTACCCGGAGGAGGTCGGCGGCGCCGGCGGCGACTTCTGGATGAACGTGGTCATGAGCGAGGAGCTCCCGCGCTGCGGCTCGGCGGGCCTGCCCATGGGCCTGCTCGTGCAGTCCTCGATGGCGACGCCCTGCATCGCCGACCTCGGCACGGACGAGCAGAAGAAGGAGTTCCTCGAGCCGGCGCTGAAGGGCGAGAAGATCGTCGCCCTCGGCGTGTCGGAGCCCGGGGCCGGCTCGGACGTGGCGGGCCTCCGCACGACGGCCATCAAGGACGGCGACGACTACGTCATCAACGGCAGCAAGACCTACATCACGAACGGCACCCGGGCGGACTTCGTCACGCTCATGGTGAAGACCGATCCGGAGGCCGGACACAACGGCATCTCGATCATCCTCTGCCCCACCGACGTAAAGGGCTTCGGCGTCTCGAAGAAGCTCGAGAAGGCCGGCAACTGGTGCTCGGACACGGCGGAGCTCTTCTTCGAGGACGTGCGCGTGCCGCAGCGCTACCTCCTCGGCAAGGAGGGCATGGGCTTCATGTACCTGATGCAGAACTTCCAGTCCGAGCGGCTGGTCGGCTGCACCTCGGCGCTCGCCGGCTCGAAGCACGCCCTCGACCGCTCGGTGGCCTGGGGCCGGGAGCGGACGGCCTTCGGCAAGCCGCTGATCAAGCGCGAGTACTGGAAGCAAAAGTTCGCGGACCTCTACACCCAGTACGAGGCCGGGCTCGCGCTCAGCTACAAGGCCTGCGAGGCGTACAACGAAGAGAAGTACGTGAAGAAGGGCATGGTCTCGATGGAGACCACGAAGCTCATCTCCATGGCGAAGGTCTTCGTGGGCGAGACCACCGGCGAGATCATGGACCAGTGCGTCCAGTTCCACGGCGGCATGGGCTACCTCGAGGAGCTCTGGGTGGCGCGCGCCTGGCGCGACCAGCGGCTCATCCGCATCGGCGGCGGCACGACCGAGGTCATGCGCTACGCCATCGCCAAGCTCCTCGGCTTCTGAGCCGAAGGCCGACCCCGCGCCGGGGCGCCCGCTCGGCTCCCCGGCGCGGCGTACGGCCGACCGCGCTGCGCTGCCTCTCTCGGAGCCGCGCCGCTCCACTCTTCGCCGTCTCGGCTTCGAAGACGACGGCCTCTTCGGAGGCTCCCTCCTCGACCTCGTCACGCGTCGCGTGATCCGAACGACCTAGCTCCCGGGCGGGCTCGCCCCGCCCCCAGCCGGAAGACCCGGACAAACGAAAGGAAGACCCATGACCGCGTACATCATCGACGCCGCCCGCACCCCGCGGGGGCGCGGCAAGAAGGACAAGGGCGCCCTCAGCGGCATCCACCCGCAGGAGCTCCTCGCCCAGACCCTCGAGGCCCTCGCCGCCAAGGCCGGCATCGAGAGGGGCGACGTCGACGACGTCGTCGTCGGCTGCGTGACCCAGGCCAAGGAGCAGGGCGCGTGCATCGCGCGCAACTCCATCCTCGCCGCGGGCTGGCCCGACGACGTCACCGGCGTGACCTTGAACCGCTTCTGCGGCTCGGGCCTGCAGGCCGTGAACTTCGCGGCCATGGGCGTGCTCAGCGGCCAGCAGGACCTGGTCGTCGGCGGCGGCGTGGAGAGCATGTCGCGCGTGCCCATGGGCGCCGACGAGGCCGGCATCGACGGCCACAACCTCCACCTCCGAAAGCGCGTCGCGCAGGTGCCCCAGGGCATCAGCGCCGACCTCATCGCCACGCGCGAGGGCTTCACCCGCGCCGACGTGGACGCCTTCGCCGCCGAGTCCCAGAAGCGCGCCGCCGCCGCCATCGAGGGCGGCTGGTTCGACGGGGCGCTCTTCCCGGTGAAGGACCCGGCGAGCGGCGAGGTCGTCCTCGAGAAGGACGAGCACCCGCGCCCGGGCACGACCGTCGAGTCGCTCGGCGAGCTGAAGCCCGCCTTCGTGAAGATGGGCGCCATGCCCGTCGGCCCGAACGGCGAGACGCTCGATCAGATCGCCCTCGCCCGCTACCCGGACGTGAAGGCGATCGAGCACGTGCACACGGCCGGCAACTCGAGCGGCATCGTGGACGGGGCGGCCGCCGTGCTCCTCGCCTCCGAGGCCTACGTGAAGGCGAAGGGCCTGAAGCCGCGGGCGAAGATCCGCGCCACGGCGACGGCCGGCGCCGAGCCCGTCATCATGCTCACGGCGCCGACGCCCGCCTCGAAGCGGGCCCTCGCCAAGGCGGGCATGAAGGCGAGCGACATCGACCTCTGGGAGATCAACGAGGCCTTCGCCACCGTGCCGCTCCAGACCATGCGGAACCTGGAGATCGACCACGCCAAGGTGAACGTCGCCGGCGGCGCCATCGCGCTCGGCCACCCGCTCGGCGCCACGGGCGCCATGCTCCTGCAGACGGCCGTGGACGAGCTCGAGCGGCGCGACCTGCAGACCGCCCTGATCACGCTCTGCATCGGCGGCGGCATGGGCATCGCGACCGTCATCGAGCGCGTCTGACGCGCGACCCCACCCCGTTCGACGCCCGGCCCGCCTCGCGCGCGCCGGGCGTCGACGCGTCGGGGCTCCCTCCCTTCGGTCGGGATGCGTTCCGCCGTCCGCCGTCCGTGAACGTCCGCGGTCCGTGCCGCGTTCGCGGAGGGAGCGCGGAGGCGGCTCCGGCGGTCGCGCGCGACCGCCGGCCGATCGTCCTCGTGCACGTGCTCGTGCTCGTGCTCGTGCTCGACGCTCTGCTTCCGCGCGGGGGGGATCCCTCCCTTCGGTCGGGATGCCGTCCGCCGTCCGCCGTCCGCCGTCCGGGCTGGCGCGAACTCCACGGTCCATGCCGCGTTCGCGGAGGGAGCGCGGGGGCGGCTGCGACGGTCGCGCGCGACGCCGGCCGATCGTCCTCGTCCTCGTGCACGTGCTCGTGCTCGTGCTCGTGCTCGACGCTCTGCTTCCGCGGAGGGAGCGCGGGGGCGGCTGCGACGGGAGGGGGACGCGTGGGGCGAGCTCTCGGTCTCGGGATCCACTTCGAGCGATCGGGCACGGGCAGGGGCACGGGCAGGGGCACGGGCGGTGGTGAGGGTCGTGGGGGGGCGGCGGCGGCAGATCACCGTGACAACGAGCGAGCGTGATACGGTTCCGGCATGGCGGGATGGACGCGGCGGGTCCTTCGCAGCCGGGGGATCGCGCCCCTGGTCGCCGTCGCCCTGCTCGCCTTCGTCGGCTGGACCCTCTGGCTCGCCAGCTCCGTGCACCAGCTCCGGGGCACGCTCGAGGACCACGTCCGCTGGATCCGCGTCGTCGGCGACCCGGAGACGCCCGAGCCCGCGCTCCGCGGCGCCCTCGACGAGATGGGCGCCTCGGCGCTCGCCCTCGACGCCACCGCCGCCCGGCGCGCCCTGGATGACGACCGCTTCGAGGCCACGCGCCGTGACGAGCTGGTCGCGGGCCTGCGCGCCGAGACCGGACGCATCAGCGCCACGCTCGGCCAGCGCTGGACCCAGCTCCAGCTCCTCGCCGCCCTCTCGCTGGCCCTGGTCGCCCTCGTCGCCCTCCTCTTCACGCTCGCGCGCCGTCAGGTCCGCGAGCTCGACGCCCTCGGGCACGTCCTCGCCGAGCGCCTCGAGGAGCTCGAGGAGCGGGACGCCGAGCTCGAGGCGCGCCTCCACGAGATCGAGGATCGGGAGCAGCTCCTGCGCACGGTCGCCGCGAGCGTGGTGCACGAGATCAACAACCCGCTCTGCTACGTGACCATGTCCCTCGGCTCCGTGGAGCGCGAGCTCGCCCGGCTCGAGGACGCGGGCGACGCGTCCGGGCGCCTCCGCATCATGAGCAAGCGCGCCATCGAGGGCGCCGACCGGGTCGCGCGCATCGCCCAGGACCTGAAGCGGCTCACGGCGCAGACGGCGAGCGAGAGCGCGCCCGTGCCGATCGGCGACCTCCTGGACACGGCGCTGCGCCTGAGCGGCGGGCGCCTGAAGCGCCACGACGTCGTGCGCCGACTCCCGGACGAGCTCCCGGCCGTGCTCGGCGATCGGCATCGGCTCGAGCAGGTCTTCCTGAACCTCCTGCTGAACGCGGGTGACGCCTTCGGGGACGGCCGCCGCGGCGAGGTCGTGGTGCGCGCCGAGGCCGACGGGGACGCGGTGGCCATCGAGGTGCACGACGACGGGGACGGCATCGCCGAGGCGGACCTCGAGCGCGTCTTCGACCCCTTCGTGACCACCAAGGGCGACGCGGGGACGGGCCTCGGCCTCTACGTCGCGCGGCAGATCGTCGAGAGCCACGGCGGCCTGCTCACGCTCACGAGCCGCGAAGGGGACGGCACGAGCGTGCGCGTCGTGCTCCCGGTCGCCGACGCCTGAGCGCCATCGCGCCCCCGCCAGCTCAGGCCGAGGGGTCGACCACGCGCCCGACGAAGAGCACCGCCCCCGTCTCCTGGTCGCGGATGAAGAAGAGGAAGGGCCGGTCGATCCTCAGCGTCGGCGAGACGCTGATCGAGGTCCCGGTGGAGGCGGTCGCCCCCACCGCCTCCGTGCCCTCCTCGTCCACGCGGACGAACGCTTCGTGGACCACGCCGCCCAGCGCGAGGCGCTCGTCCGACGAGAGGCTCGAGAAGTCGGCGTCGTCGAACGCCTCGCGCATGCCGAGCCCGCGGAGGGCGTCCTCCAGCTCGAGACGCGAGCGGATCGCGAAGCGCGGGAGCGCCACGTAGACGAAGCCCCGCTCGACCTGACCGGCGATGTGTTCGATCCGCTCCGCGTCGAGCTCTTCCTCGAAGGCCGCCAGGTCGTCCGGGACGACCGCCAGGAGCGAGACCGCGTCGCCGACGTAGGGGATCCGCGTGGCTCTCCAGCCCGCCCCCTCGGCGAACCCCACGGCGCTCTCGCCCCACATGGTGGGCACGCTCACGGTGGAGCCGTCGAGACGCGTGAACGGCCGATCCATGGTCGCGCGCTCGGAGAATCGATGCTTCCACGCCGCGCGGAAGGTCAAGGCGTCGACGGCGACGAAGCGCGTCGACGGGCCCACGGCGCGCGCGGACAAGAGCTCCTCGACCCGCCCCTCCGTGGCCTCGGCCGCCCAGGCGTTGATGGCGCCGCGGGCGCTCTCCGGATCGGCGGCGAAGTCGAGGAGGGCGACCTCGGCGCCGTACCAGCGCGCGAGGTCGTCGAGGTAGCGGTCGCGGAGAGGGAAGCCCCGCTGGGCGAAGAGCCCGTCGACCACGCTCAGGCGGAAGGGCTCGCCGTCGGTATCGGGCTGCCCCTCGCCGCGCGACGCGAGGAGCTGGTCGAGGGTGTTGAAGGCCTGGTGGAGCACCTCCGGCTCCTGCGCGAAGTGGAGGGCCTCGCGCATCTCCCGCGCCGTGGAGCCCGCCGCGCCGGCGTAGGTCATGGCGAGCGCGGTGGAGATCGAGTGCGGCGCGAAGAAGAGGTTCTCGTCCGACGGGAGCTCCCGCAGGAGCTCGAAGGCGAAGTCGGCGTCGTTCCGGGCGAGCGCGCGCACGTCCCCGAGCTCTTCGCTCGGCGCGCGGCGGCGCATGCTCGAGCGCACGACCTCTCCAGGGAGCGACGACTCCGGGGCCGTGTCCCCGCAACCGAAGACCACGGCGAGCGAAGCCGCCAAGACGACACGATAGACGTTCACGACCATCGTTCTACCAGCTCTTCCGACGGGGCGCCCCTACTTTGCGCGTCGTCGAAGGTCGGTGTCGGGCGCCTGCATGAACGTCGGCGTCGAACGGTCGGTCTCGTCCGTCCGCGTCGACGCCGCCCGAGCGCCCCCTCAGGCCGACGGGTCGACCACGCGCCCGACGAAGAGCACCGCCCCCGTCTCCTGGTCGCGGATGAAGAAGAGGAAGGGCCGGTCGATCACCACGCTCCGCGGCACGCTCACGCGCCCGACGATCACCGCCGTCGCGGCCGCCGCCTCCGTGCCCTCCTCGTCCACGCTCACGACGCCCTCGTGGAGCACGTCCGTGATCGCCAGGCCCCCCTCGGGCGAGAGGTTGGAGAGGTCGGCGAGCTCGAAGGCTTCGACCATCCCCAGCGCGCGGAGCGGCTCCACCAGGCTGAAGCGCGAGCGCACCTCGAAGCGAGGCATGGAGAGCGACACGTCCTCCTCCGCGAGCGCCGCGACGATCGCCTCGAGCCGCTCCGCGTCCAGCTCCGCCTCGAAGGCGGCGAGGTCGTCGGGCACGACCACCAGCATCGCGACCTCCTCGCCCGCGTAGGGCAGCTCGACCGCCTCCCAGCCCTCCCCCTCGGCCACGCCGCGCGTGGCCTGCCCGCGCATGGTCGGCACGCTCACGCTCGACCCGTCGAGGCGCGTGAACGGGGCCTCGGCCGTGCTCTCCGCGGGGAAGGGCTCGGCCCAGGCGGCGTTGAAGTAGACGGCGTTGGCGAGGACGAGGACCGTGTCGCGATCGACGGCGCCCTCCGGCAGGAGCTCCTCGATGCGCATGCGGGTGGCGTCCTCGACCCAGGCGTTGATCGCGCCGCGGGCGCTCTCCGGATCGGCGGCGAAATCGAGGAGGGCGACCTCGGCGCCGTACCAGCGCGCGATGTCGTCGAGGTAGCGGTCGTGGATGGGGAAGCCGCGCTGCGCGAAGAGCGCGTCGACCACGCTCAGGCGGAAAGGCTCGCCGTCCGTGCCGGGCTGCCCCTCGCCGCGCGACGCGAGGAGCTGGTCGAGGGTGTTGAAGGCCTGATGGAGCACCTCCGGCTCCTGCGCGAAGTGGAGGGCCTCGCGCATCTCCTGCGCCGTGGCGCCGGCCGCGCCGGCGTAGGTCATGGCGAGCGCCGTGGAGATCGAGTGCGGCGAGTGGAAGAGGTTCTCGCCGGCCGGGAGCTCCCGATGCAGGTCGAAGGCGAAGTCCGCGTCGTTCCGCGCCAGCGCGCGCACGGCCGTGAGATCCACGCTCGGCGAGAGGCGCGCCTCGCTCGAGCGGAGGATCTCCCCGGGGGGCGCTGGATCGGCGGGCGCGTCGTCGCCGCACGCGAAGAGCAGGGCGAGCAACGAGAGGAGGAAACGAGGAGCGCGCATGGAGCCCTTGCGAAGCACCCCTCGTGCCAGCCCGACCTCCCCGGCCACGGAGACCGGCATGGGCCCGACCGATCGCGGAGCGGGCGAGCTCTCGACGGCGGTCTCGTCCGTCCGCGTCGAACGTCGGTCTCGGCGCCGGTGCCGAAACACCGGAGTGAGGCGCCGCTACGCCGACCGGTGTGGTAGGCCGTCTCGGGCGACCGTCAGACGACCCTCAGGCGACCGGCGGCCCTCAGGCGATCGGCGTCATGCGGGGCGAGGAGCGCGAGCGGCGCCGGCCCACGGGCACGTCCAGGAGCTTCTGGAAGTCGGGCCGCGCGGCCGCGTAGCTCGCCCCGACGGCGACCACGTGGAGCGGGTCGAGGTCACTCCGCGGGCGCTTGCCGAAGTAGGCCTGCACGTGGTGCTTCAGGCCGACCAGGTGGCTGCTGCCGCCGGCGAGGAAGACCGCGTCGACGTCCCGCGCCTTGATGCTCCCGCGGTCGAGCACCTCGTCGCAGTAGATGAACGTGCGGCGGATGAAGGGCTCCGCGATGCGCTGCACGAGCTCCCGATCGATGGGCGCCGGCGGGATGTCCGCGGGCGCGGCCGGGTCGATCTCCGTCAGCGGGATGCCCACCCGCTCGTGCTCCGCCATCGCGCGCTTGGCCCACTCGCAGGCCGAGATCAGCCGGTCGAAGGTGCCCCGCTCGGAGCGGAGATCCCAGCCCGTCGCCTCGAGCGTCTGCTGCGCCACCTGCTCGGCCAGGGCCCGGTCCACGTCGTCGCCGCCGAGGAAGGGATCGCCGCCGTGCGCGACCACGTCGAAGGGGTAGCGCGCGCAGTCGACGACCGTCACGTCGAAGGTGCCGCCGCCGAAGTCGTACACCGCCGCGTAGCGCAGGCTCGAGCGCTGCAGGTACGCGATCGCCGTCGCCACCGGCTCCTCGACGATGCCCACGCGGTCGAAGCCCACCTCGCGGATCGCCTGGAAGACGGCCGAGCGCTGCCGGGCCCCGAAGGCGCTCGGCACGGTGACGACCGCCGCCTCGTTCTCCTCGGGCCGCACGCCGACCCGCCCGCAGGCGTAGGTCAGGATGCGCTCGGCGATCTCCACCGGGTCGTGGACGCCGGCGCGCGTCCGCAGACCGATGCGCCGCACGGGCGACTCCACGAGCTCGGGCACGTAGAAGGACTGGAGCTGCTCGGCGCGGGTCGCGTTCCAGGGCTCCCCGATCAGCCGCTTGCTCGAGGCGATCACGTTGGCCGCGTCGATGGGCCGGCGGAGCCGCGCGCGGCGCCCCACCAGCGGCTCGATCGCGCCGCCGTCCTGCGACGGCGGGAAGGCGACCACGCTGGGCACGAGGGGCTCGGCGCGGCGGGGCGCGAGGGGGCGTCCGACGTGGGCGACGACCGTGTGAGTCGTGCCGAGGTCGATACCCACGGACTGGCGTGAAGTCATGTCTCGTCGAGCTCCCGCCCCCCCTGCGTACCCAGTTCGAGGGGTACGGGGTGTGATCCGCCCTCGCAAGGAAAATCCGAAGCTCGCGCACAGTTCTTACGAGAACGAAACATGCTCGACGTGAGCGGAATCGCTCCCCGATTCGGGGGGCTCGAAACGGGACGAAGCGGAGGTCTTCGAAAGGCCTGAGCGGCCCACGCGCGCTCCATCCGGGAATCCGGGGCGCGGCGTCTCGGGCGCCGCGGGCCCGCGCGAAGGAACGGTGAAGGGAAACGCTCCCCGACATCGGGGGAGCCGGCGGTCCGCGGCCGGGCCCGAGCCTCGGCGCGCGTGTCGGGACGAGCCGGGCACGCGCCCGGGCGCTCCACGGCGCCCCGGTATCAGTCCGTCTCCGCCATGCGCTTCACCGCGCCCTCCCACCAGTCCGACGTCCCCACGAGGTCGACGACCGTGAGCGCCTCGGCCGCCGCCCGGTCCCCGCGCACGCCCTGCTCCACGAGCGCGTCCCGGAGGTCGTCGGCGATGGCCAGCCGCGTGCACAGCTCCCGCCGCACCTTCTCGAGCGTCCCGTAGCCCGTCCACATCAGGCTCCAGATCGCGTCCACGGCCCAGCGCGCGTAGGCCGGCCCCGGGTCGATGGGCTCGGCCACGCGCGCCTCGGCCCGATCGAAGGCCGGCGTCCACGGCCGCCCCCACGCCTCGGGCTCGCCCCCCTCGCGCGCGACGATCACCGCCCCGACGGCCCGGAGCGCCATCTCGAAGCGCGTCTCCCCGGCCGCGTCGAGCATCGCCTCGCCGAAGCCGCCCCAGCTCCCCTCGCTCAGCGCCGGGAAGGGCGCCCGGTCGAGCACGGCGCGCGGATCCTCCCCGGCCTCGAGGCGCGCCAGGAGCGGCTCCTCGATCGCCCGGTAGGCGGCGAAGGAGACCGTCTCGCCCTCACGCAGCGGCACGGCGTCGCCCACCCGGTGGTTCGGCCGGAGCCCGCCGGCCTCCCCGCGGAGGGCCCGCTCGGCCGTCGCCTCGTCGAGGGGCCCGGGCGCGCCGAAGGTCTGGCAGGAGCAGCGATGCTCGAGGGAGACGCGGCCCCCCTCCGGCGTTCCCGTCAGCACGAAGGGGAAGCGGTGACAGACGCGCGGCTTGAGCATGCCGTCCATGGGCTCGTGGATCGCGCAGAGCCCGTCCTCGCCGTTGAAGAAGCAGGTGCCCGTGTCGGCGCGCATGACCAGCACGTGGCACTCGGCATGCTCGGCCCAGCGGACGGCCTCGTCGCTGAGGAGCGCGAGGCGCTGGCGCTCCTTCGAGGAGACGGGCCCGATCACGTGCATGTCGGCGCAGCAGAGGCCGTCGCCGAAGCAGGTGTAGGCGGCGCCGGGGCGGAGGAGCAGGGGCTCGAGCCGGCCGAGGGGCGCTTCGCCGGCGCCCTCCGTCGCGCCGCTCGTCGGGGCCTCCGGGGTCTTCGGGGTCATCTCGCTCACGTCTCGAGCTCCTCCAGCGGCCGCTCCGCCAGGTACACCAGCTGCTGCCCCGCGGGCACGCTCACGTCGTCCGGGGGGTTCATGCGCTGCTCGTTGGTCTGAGGATCGCGCAGCCCGATCAGCAGGACGCCGTGGGCCTCGCGGAGCGCGCGCCCGACCTCGCCGAAGGGCTTGCCCGCGGCGCTCTCGGGGACGGCGCCCACGTAGAGGTTGTGCGCGCCGAGCGCGATCATGCGCCCGGTCAGATCGCCCACGCCGGGGAAAGCCACGCTGTGCGACATCATCGCGAAGCCGAGGCGCCGCGACTCGATCACCTCGTCCGCGCCGGCCGCCCGGGCGTGGGCGACGTTCTCCGAGTCGAGCACCTCGACGACCACGTGCAGCGGCGCGCGCCGCTCCTTCGTCGCCGGCTTCTTCGCGAGGTGCGAGCGGATCGTGAAGACCGTCAGCAGCGTGCGCGCGTCCGCCTGCTGCGGCGTCACGTGCCGCGAGCCGATCACGACGATGGCCCGCGCGTGATCGATGCGCGCCTTGTCGAGCTCGCTCTCCTTCGTCGGGTCCCCCGGCACCCAGAGGAACTGCGGCGGCAGGCCCCCGGGTCGATCGCCCGAGCCGATGAGCACGACCCGCGTGGTCTCGAGGTCCAGCTCCTCCGCCAGCGTCTCGAGCAGGAGCGAGCCGCCCTCCTCGAAGCCGCAGACGACGACGTGGTTCACGTAACCGCTCATGCGGATCTGCTCCTCGCGGATGCTGAGCACCGCGTTCAAGAGGCTGTGGCCGACGATGCCCGCGAAGAGCGCGAGCGTGAACATGCCGCCGACCATGAGGAAGCCGCCGACGACGCGGCCGAGGTCGCTGACGGGCGTGACGTCGCCGTAGCCGACCGTGGTGATGGTGACGAGGGCCCACCAGAAGCCCGCGCCGAGCGTGTCGATGCCGCCCTCTTCGCCGCGCTCGACCAGGAAGAGGCTGACGCCGCCGAGGAGCGTCTCGAGCGCGAGCACGGAGAAGGCGAAGATCCAGAGCACGCGATCGCGCTCGAAGGCGTGCACCAGGCCGCCGAAGGGGTTGCCGTAGCGGAAGACGCGGGCCGTGCGGAGGAGGCGGAGCAGGCGCAGGGCGCGGAGGCCCCGGAGCGCCGGGACGACGGCCAGGATGGTGATCAGGTCGACGAGGAAGAGGGGCCGCAGGAGCAGGCCGAGGCGCGCGAGGACGTGCGTGCGGAGGGCGCCGAGGGGCGGGCGGTGGAAGACCTCGAGGACCGGCGGGCGGTAGCTCAGGACGCGGAGCCCGAGCTCGAGCGCGAAGAGGCCGAGGATGACGCGGTCGGCGGCGTGGACGGCGTCGAGGACGGGGCCGTCCACGAAGGGCTCGACGGCCAGCAGCGCCACCGAGAGGAGCACGAGCACCCACACCACGCCGTCCACCGTGCGGTAGGCGCGGGCGTTCGGTTGGTGGAAGGCGGCGTGCAGCGCGTCGAGCACGAGCGTCGAGGGCTACACGGCGGCCCGCCGGTCGCAAGGGAAAAGCCGGGGCGCGCCGCATGCGCGGCACGCAGTGTCACTGGTATGATCCGCTGACGGTGGGGATGCGGGGATGGGCTGGCGCGCTCGCGCTGGTGGGCGCGACGCTCGTCGGGGGCTGCGGGCCCGCGGACGACGCCCTGCTCCTCGAGGACTGGCGCGTCGCCTGGGTCGACGCCCCGGCAGGGACGGCGGCCGGCGCGGAGCCCGTGACGCTCCCGGCGCACCTCGACGTGCCGGACGAGGAGGGCACCTACGTGCTCCGCGCCGAGGTCGCCGTACCGGGGCGCTGGCGGGGGCGGGACCTCGACCTGGTCGTGCCTCGCCTGCCGGCGCGCTTCCACGCCGAGGTCGACGGCGCCGGCGCGACGACCACCCGGGAGCCGCCCGAGGGGGGCGCCTACCGCTGGCGCGGCCCGCACGTCTTCCGCGTCCCCGCGGCGGCCACCGAGGACGGCCTCCTCGACCTCGCGCTCGTCGTCGAGCACCGCTGGACCCAGAGCGCCTGGGTCGATCCGGCGCCGCGGCTCGTCCCGGCCGGCGCCCCCGACCCGGCCGCCCGCGCCGTCGCGCTCTTCGACGCCGGCGTCGCCATCTGCGCGCTCGTCGCCCTCGCGCAGATCGGCCTGACCTGCCTGGTGATCTTCCTCTTCGATCGCCGCCGCCGCCCCTACCTCTTCTTCGGCATCCAGGCGCTCACGGCGGCCTTCTACCCGCTCTTCGTGCTCGGCGTGCCGCAGCACCTCGTCGGCCGCTTCGACGTGCCCCTCCTCGCCATGCTCCTGGTCGTGGCGCCGGGCGTGTCGATCTACTTCACGCACGGCTTCTTCGAGCTCCCCCGGCCGCACCGCGCCTGGGCGGCGCTGATCGGCTTCGCCTGCCTCTGGTGCGCCGTCTTCCACGGCCCCTGGGTCGCGACGCGCTTCGCCGGCCCGGTCACCATCGCGGCCGTCGGCCTCATCGCCCTCTACCAGCTCGTGGTCTGCACGCGCCTCGTGCTCCGGCACCCGGACCGCTACTCGGCGGCGCTCCTGCTCTCGAGCTGGCTCGGCCTCACGGCGACGGCCTGGGCGGACCTCTGGGCCTGGTTCGGCCTGGGCGAGCTCTTCGGCGGCGCGCGCATCGCCTGCCTCGGGCTGACGCTCTTCGGCCTCTTCCTGACGATGCTCCTGACGCGGAGCCGCATCCGCTCGCTCAACCGCGCCGACGAGCTGAACGCCGAGCTGGCGACCCGGGTGGAGCAAGCGGAGGGCCGCCGCGCGGAGATCGAGCGGCTGAACGCCGAGCTCCGGCGCCAGATCCACGACCGCTCGGGGCAGCTCTACGCGGCGCTGGCGCTCCTCGGCGGGCCCCGCGAGGCGCGCGCGCTCGAGCCCGGCACCACGGTGCACGATCGCTACCGCGTGCTCGGCGAGCTCGGCTCGGGGGGCATGGGCCACGTCTACGAGGTGGAGCGGCTGGACGACGGGGCGCGCTTCGCGCTGAAGCTCACGCGCGAGGTGCATGGGGCGGCGCTCGCGCGGCTGGCGCGGGAGGCGCAGATCGCGAGCCAGGTGGACCACCCGAACGTCGTGGCGATCGTCGACGTGGACGTGGCGACGAGCGGCTTCCTCTACCTGGTCATGGAGCTGGTGGAGGGCGAGTCGCTGCACACGCGGGGGATGGAGGGGTCGCGGGGCTGGGCGCTCTCGGTGCTCCGGCAGCTCGCTCACGGGCTGGCGGCCATGCACGCGGAGGGAGTCGTGCATCGGGATCTGAAGCCGGCGAACGTGCTGCTGACGGGGAGCGACGCGGCGCCGGTGGTGAAGATCACCGACTTCGGGATCTCGCGGCTCGCGGGGGACATCGAGGCGGAGCTGACGGAGAGCATCGACCCGGCGCTCGACGGGGAGGTCGGGGAGGTCGGCGAGGTCGGCGAGGTCGGGGGCGAAGCAGGCGGCGGCGAGGAGGACGGGAGCGGGACGCGGCGCAAGGAGCCGGAGAGCGGGGCGACCGAGCTCGACGCGCGCGCGGGGCCCGGCCCGCGACCGAGCGCGGCGCCGACCGGCCTCGCGAAGCGGAGGCCCGAGCCGGACTCGCAGCCGCCCACGGCCGTCGACGCCGTGGGGCTCCCGGGCCGGGCGGGTCGAGCCGCGGCGGGGGAGGGCGCGAGGGACGACGCGGCGGCGCGAGCGGCCGGGCCGAAGCCGAGCTCGATCGAGGCCTTCCTCGACGCGGCCACCATGACCCACGGCCTGGCCACGCCGCGCTCGCCGAGCGGAGGCGCCGGGCGCGGGCGCCGCAGCCTGACCCAGACCGGCTACCTCCCCGGCACCCCCTTCTACATCGCGCCGGAGCTCGTCGAGGGGCCCGAGGCGCTCTCGCCGGCCGCCGACCTCTTCGCGCTCGGCATCCTCGCCTTCGAGCTGCTCGTCGGCGAGCGACCCTTCCCCGGCTCCGTCGCGCTCGCCCTGCTCGAGGAGCGCGAGCCGCCGCCCGCGCTCCGGCTGCGGGCGCGCTGGCCCGACGCGCCGGCCGAGCTCGACGCGGCCCTCGACGCCTGCCTGCGCTTCGACCCGGAGGCGCGCCCGACGGCCGCCGAGCTAGCGGCGCTCCTCGACCGGCTCGGCGAAACGCGGGCCGTGGACGAGCCGGGGGCGTAGCCGGCGCGTCTCCCTCGCGTCGGCGGGGCCGGGAGCGCCGCCGCTCGTCTCGCCGCTGGTCTCTCCGCCCGCCCCGAGGGGCCGAGCCGACGGCCACGCTGGGAGCGGCCCGGCTGGGGGCGGCCCGCGGCGGACGGACGTCTCCCGGGGGCGATCAGGCGTAGCCGAGCACGAGGGCGCGGGCGAGGAGGTACCAGCCCTCGACGAGCACGAAGAGGAGCAGCTTGAAGGGCAGGCTGACGGTCGTCGGGCTGAGCATGTGCATGCCGAGCGCGAGGAGCACGTTGGCGACGACCATGTCGATCACCAGGAAGGGGATGAAGACGAGGAAGCCGATCTGGAAGGCCTCGGCGAGCTCGGTGATCAGGAAGGCCGGCAGGAGCACCAGGAGATCGCGCGCGCTCACGTCGTCGCGCGTGTCGGGCGCCCGCCGGGCCCGCGCCAGGTCGAGGAAGAGCGCACGCTCGCGCTCGCCGGCGTTCCGCTCGAGGAAGTCCCGGAGCGGCTCCTTGCCCGCGTCGATGGCCTCGAGGAGCGCCTCGAAGCTGTCCTCCTCGAGCGGGTCCTCGACGTCCACGCGCGCCGCCGCCGGGCCCGCCACGGCCGCGATCTCCTGGCCGACGGGCGTCATCACGTAGAGCGTCAGGATCACGCTCAGCCCGGTGATGATCGTCCCCGAGGGCACCTGCCCGGTGCCGAGGGCGTTCCGGAGGATCGAGAGGACGACGGAGATCTTCACGAAGCTCGTCGCCGTCATGAAGAGGAAGGGCAGCACCGTGAGCGCCGCCAGGGCGAGCAGCGAGACCACCGGGCGCGCGCCGAAGCCCTCGTCCTGCGCCGCCGCGACCGCCGGCGCGCCGAAGAAGGCCACGCCGAGCGTCGCGACCGCCAGCGCCGCGCTCTGTCGTCCCTTCGCCCGCACGGGCGGCGAGCATCGCCGCGCCCCCGCCCTCCCGCAAGGGCGAATCGCGCCCACCTCCCTCGGCCTCGCCCTCGCCCCGGCCCGCTCGGCGACGAGACCCCGAGCCCCCGACCCAGGCCGTGCCCTGGCCCGTCGGCGCCGGGACGCCCCCTTGCCGGCCTCCCCCGTCCGAACCGGCCGCGCGGTCCCCCTACCGCGGCCCGCCCGGGCAGCTCCCCTCCGCGTGGGCCGCGCGCCGCCCCACGGGGATCGCCGCGAGCACGCTCTCCGGCGGGCCCGCGCAGCCGGGCAGCATGCGCAAGCCGCGGTGGTCCCAGACGTAGTGCCGCCCCGGCTCGAAGCGCACCGCCTCCTGGATGTCCCAGCAGGGGTTCGAGGTGAACCAGGGCTTGCCGCCCTCGCCGTGCACGGCGAAGGAAGCCGGGAAGGTGTAGGGCGCGACGAGGCAGCCGCTCGGCACCTCGCCCCCGGAGACCGGGCCGATCCAGCTCGCCGCGAGCGTCACCGGGCGGTCGGTCGGGAGCGGCACCCAGGTGAAGGCGCCGAAGCTCTGGCTCGGGAAGGGGTCCTCGTCGTCGCCCTCGACCGGCGGCACGCAGCCCCCGGGCCCGCCGCCGATGCCGTGGTTCGCGAGGCCCCCCATGAAGGCCGAGCCGTCGCCCGGGTGCGTGCTCGCGAGGAGCAGCCCGTCGCTCTGGCCGTTGTCGCGCAGGGGATCGACGCCGGCCTCGAAGACCTTCAGCGTGAGGTGGCGCATGCTCGTCGAGCCGGTCCACCAGTCGACGCCGAAGCGCGGGTCGGCGGTGCGGAGCCGCGCGTAGTCGTAGCTCCGCACGTCGCAGGGCGTCGCGTTGCCCGGGCGGCGGGTCGCGTCGTTCTTCTCCGGGAAGTGATGCGGCTGGCAGACCCCGTAGTTCGCCGAGTGCGGCGTGGGCGTGGAGTCGTCGCCCCAGGAGGTCGGCGGGAAGTCGCCGCGGGCGTTCCAGCAGTCCTCGAAGCGCTGGCGCTCCGGGCCGCAGGCGTCCGGGCCGAGGCGCTGCTCGCAGACCCAGAGCCAGCGGTGCTGGGGGGCGCAGGCGACGCGGTAGTTGAACCAGTAGCCCCAGAGATCGCCGTGGAGGTAGGCCGGCCCCTCGCCCGGGCAGGCGGCGCCGGCGTCCGGGTCGCTGGGCGGCGCGGCGTCATGGGCCGGGCCGCCGTCGTCCATCGGGGCGCCGTCCGGCCTGGCCCCGTCTGGCGCGGCTCCGTCGCGCGCGCCCGCATCCCGGAAGCGCATCGGATCCGCGGGAGACGAGGCGCAGCCGGTGAGCAGGAGCGCGGCGAGGAGAGCGGGGCGCACGCTCCCAGGGTCCGGGTCCGGGCCGGCCCCGGCCAGCGGGCGCGGGTTAAGCCGCCTGACGCGGGCGCGTCGCTCCGCCTTCCGCGCGCCGACGCGCGCCGCCCCATCCGTCGCCGGGCGTCTCGGGCGCGGGAGTCCCCGGCGCCTGCAGCCGGAGGGCTCAGCGCCGGCGCCGGAGGACCAGCAGCGCCAGCCCGACGAGGAGCGTGCCGCCCCCGCCCGCGCCGCCCGCGCTGCAGCTGCCGCGGATCGTGCGCCGCTCCACGAAGACCCGCGGCCCGGCGTCGCCGCCCGAGGGCAGCCCGGCGTCCACGCCCATCGGCGGCGCGCCCGCGTCGTCCATCGGCATCGCGCCGGCGTCCGGCCCGGGCGTCGTCCCGGCGTCCAGCTCGCCCGGCCCCGGG
The DNA here is from genome assembly GCA_002699025.1 of Sandaracinus sp. Lineage (GTDB taxonomy): Bacteria > Myxococcota_A > Polyangia > Polyangiales > Houyiibacteriaceae > Houyiibacterium > Houyiibacterium oceanicum. Next base: position 51,017 of record PABA01000145.1, read on the forward strand.
TCCGGCTCCACCGGCGGCACGTCGAGCACGGTCACGCGCACCTGGAGCTGATCGTCCGGCGGCCCGCCCTGCCCCGGGTCGCTGAACCAGGCCGTGCCCTCCTGCACCAGGCCGAAGTACTGCGGGTACTCGCCCGGCGTGCTCGGCGCCTGGATGGTGAAGGCGAAGCGCCCGGTCGCCCCCGGCGGCACCTCTCCGTCGACCGTCGCCGGCCGGTTCGGCGCCACCCAGTCGGGCCCGGCCAGCGCGCTCGCCCCGTCGCGCGGCTCGGTCGTCGCGAGGTAGGTCTCGCCCGGCCGCCAGGTCGCCCCGCCCACGTTGCGGAGCTCGAGGTAGCCGGCGGAGGTCTCGCCCGGCGCCAACTCGAAGGGGTCGCGCGCGAGCGGGAAGCTCTGGTCCACGTACTCGGCCGCGAAGTCCGGCGGCTCCACCGAGCCGCTCCGGATGTCGTCGAGGCGCCGATGCAGGTAGTCGCCGGGGCAGGAGGTCGTCGCGCCCTCGTGGTCCCGGTGGCCCTTCACGCTCGTCGAGGAGATGGCGATGCCGTAGAGGTCGGCGAGGCCGGCCACAAGCCCGGCGACGTTCTCGACCATCACGTTCGGCGGCTCGTTCGGGGGCCAGCTGCTGCAGCTCGAGGAGTGGAAGCAGCCGATGAAGGAGATGCCGATGTTGCCGGAGTTCTGCCCGCCGACGTGCGTGCCGAGGAACTCGATCGAGCGCCCCTCCCAGAGCTGCCCGTCGAGGGAGACCAGGAAGTGGTAGCCGATGTCGCACCAGCCGCGCGTGTCCTGGTGGAAGGCCTGGATGCCGCGGAGGCGCGTCGCCGGGTCGCTGTCCGCGGGCGTCACCGTGTGGTGGATCGCCATGCGGTACTTGGAGGGGTCGCGGCTCGAGCAGCGGGTCGCGCGGGCGCCCCAGTCCTCGCGGGAGCGGACGCCCATGGCGGCGATCTCCGAGCGGAGCGCGGCGGAGCGCGGCGCGACCTCGGGGAGCTCCTGCGCCGGCTCGGGGACGACCGCGGACCAGGTGAGCATGCCGACCCGGCCGGCGTCGGCGGCGGCGACGCGGAGCTCGGCGGCGAGGGCGACGTCCTCGAGGTCCACGCGGGCGACCACCATGCGGCCCTCGCGCCAGCTCACCTCGAGCGGGCGCCAGGGGCCGACGGGGGCGCCGTCCGCGTCCAGGCCGCGCGCCTCGAGGGCGGGCACCGGGGCGTCGTCCGCGTCGAGCGTGAGGAAGGCGCCCACGCGGGTCGCGCCGAGGGGCGTGTCGAGGGTCGGGGCCGCGAGCCAGGCGCCGGCGGGCGCGAAGTCGCGGAAGAGGGCGACGGCGTCGAAGCTCGCCTCGGGCACCTGCGCGGCCGGGGTCGGCTCGAGCGGGGCAGGCCCCGCGTCGCCGGGCGCCTCGGCGCAGGCGACGAGGCCGAGGGCCAGGGCGGCCAGGACGAACGAGCGGGCTCCACGCATCTCCACGGGAGAGGATCATGCATTCGGCGTGCCGCCGCCAGAGGGGTGTTCGGGGGCGGGCCGAGCGCCCTTTCGCGCCAGCTCGTCACGGCCGCGCGGGCGGGGTGTCCAGATCGCGGCCGGCCGGCGGCGCGGTGGGAGTGCGCTCGCTGGGGTGCTCTCCGCCGTCCGCGATCCGCCGGCGAGGCGGGCGCCCGGCGTCGCGGTCGCGGCCGCTTCGCGGTGGGAGGCGAGGCGGGCTACATGCCGGCGTCGGCCGGACCGGCGTCCATCGCGCCGGCGTCCATCGCGCCCGCGTCCTCCACGCCGGCGTCGGCCGGGCCGGCGTCGATACCGGCGTCGACGGGGGGCGGATCGCAGCGGGCGATGACGATGGTCAGGTGGCCCGGCTCGATGTGGGTCGAGAGCGCGTCCGCGGTCGGCGAGGGCCAGCCCTCGGAGGGGGCGCAGCCGCCGTTCGGGTTCGCATAGACCACGTCCACGGCGCCCGGATCGACGTTGCCGAAGACGCCGAGGCCGTCGTCGCTCGTCGCCTCGAGCGTCTCGTCGGGGATGGAGCCGTTCGTGTAGAAGGGCCCCTCGCCGCTCGCCGGGTCGAGGCTCGCGGCGACGCCCTCGAGGCCGTCGCCGGGGCCGCTCTGCGCGAGGAAGGCCAGCTGCCCCTTGGTGTCGTCCAGGGTCACGCCCACGGACGCGATCAGCGGCGTGATGTTCGAGGTCTTCCCGAGGTCGATGTCCACGTCCCGCGGCGCGTCGTCGGCGACGTAGGTGGTCAGCGTCGGGAAGTAGCGCAGCGCGGTCGTGCGGAGCTGGAGCTCGAGGTTCACGGGCACGTCGAGCGCGGTCTCGCCCATGCGATCGGTCGTGCCGCAGGGGAGCTGGGGGAAACCGAAGACGCAGACCTCCGCGAGCTGCACCGGATCGCCGCTGACGAGATCGCGCACGGTCACGCTCCAGCGGACCGTCTCGCCGGCGTCCCCGGGCACCCAGGCGTCCACGGGCCCGGCGTCCTCGCCCGCGTCCGCGCCCCCGCCGTCGTCGTCGCCGCAGGCGCCGAGCGCCAACCCCATCCCCACGAGCGCCATCCAGCGGACGACGCGCGCACCCCGAGCCCGACCCCAAACCATGCCGCGACCCTACCAGCCGGAGCCGCGCGCCGGACCTTACAGCTCCGTGGACCGGACCCCGCCTCCCTCCACGAAGCGGCCACCACCGCGAAGCCGGCACCCGCACGGACGGCGGATCGCGGACGGCGGAACGCTCCCCAGCGAGCGAAGCGAGCGCTCAGTCGCGCTTCGCCTCGAGCGCCTCCCAGCGCTCCATCAGCTGCTCCACCGCCGCCGCCGCCGCGTCCCGCTCCGCCGTCAGCGCCGGCACCTCGTCCCCCCGCTCTGCGTAGGTCGCCGGGTCCGCCAGCACCGCGTCCAGCTCCTCGAGCTTCGCCTCGGCGACCTCGATCGCCTCGACCATCCCCTCGAGCTCGCGCTTCTCCTTCCAGCTCAGCCCGGCCTTCTTCTTCGCCGGCGCCGCCTTCGCCGCCGCGGCCTTCGCCACCTCCGCGGCCTCGCTCGCCGCCGCCGCCCGCCGCTGCTGCTTCAGCCGCCGGAAGACGTCGTAGTTGCCGACGTAGCGGACCACCCTCCCCTCGCCCTCGAAGTCGAGGATCGAGGTCGCCACCCGGTCGAGGAAGTAGCGGTCGTGGCTGACGATCAGCGCCGTCACGTTCGCCTCGAGGATCATCTCCTCGAGCGCCCCGAGCGTCGCCACGTCGAGGTCGTTCGTCGGCTCGTCGAGGAGCAGCACGTTCGCCGGCTGGAGCAGCAGCTTCGCGAGCAGCACCCGCGCCCGCTCCCCGCCGCTCAGCGCGCCGACCTTCTCCCGCAGCCGCTCGGGTGCGAAGAGGAAGCGCGCCATGTAGCTCCGCACGTCCATGGCGCGGTCCCCGACCTGCAGCTTCTCGCGCTGCCCCGCGACGTTCTCCCAGACCGTCGCCTCGTTCTCGAGCCCGCGCCGCGCCTGGTCGAAGTAGGTGAAGCGCGTGTTCTTGCCGATCACCACCTCGCCGCCCGCCGGCTCGAGCTCGCCCGTCACCACGCGCAGCAGCGAGGTCTTCCCCGCGCCGTTCGGCCCGACGATGCCCACCCGGTCGCCGCGCTGGAGCTGCAGCTCGAGCCCGTCCACGAGCCGCCGCCCGGCCACGTCCACGACCAGCTCCCGGAGCTCGAGGATGGTCTTGCCGAGCCGCGTCGTCTCGAGCTGGAGCGCCGCCGTGCGATCGCTCCCCGGCCCGCGCTCGCTCGCCGCCGCCTCCGCCCGCTGCACGCGCGCCTTCTGCTTCGTCGTCCGCGCCGAGGGCGAGCGCCGCAGCCACTCGAGCTCCTGCTGGACGAACTTCTGGCGGTTCGCCTCCGTGCGCGCCTGGAGCGCCTGCCGCTCCGCCTTCGCCTCGAGGTACGCGCTCCAGCCGCCGGCGTAGGTGTAGAGCTGGCCGCGGTCGATCTCGAAGGTCCGCGTGACCACCCGATCGAGGACGTAGCGGTCGTGCGTGATGAGCAGCAGCGCGCCCCGGTAGCGGCTCGAGAGGTACTGCTCGAGCCACTCGATGGTCTCCGTGTCGAGGTGGTTCGTCGGCTCGTCGAGGATCGCGAGATCCGGCTCGCGGACGAGCAGCCGCGCGAGGGCCGTGCGCCGCTTCTCGCCGCCGCTCATGTCCCCGAAGCGCTGCGCCGGGTCGGGCACGCCGAGGTGCGTGAGCGTCGAGACCACGACGTGGTCCCGGTCCCAGCCGCCGAGGCGCTCCACCTCCGCCGCCGCCTCCGCCTGCTCGGCGAGGAGCCCCTCGAGGTCGGCGCCCGCTTCGCCGGCCGCCTCGCCGAGGCGCGCCGAGATCGCCGCGTGCCGATCGCGCGCCGCGACCCAGAGCTCGAGCCCGGAGCGCACGACCTGCTCGGCCGTGAGGTCCGGGTCGAAGCGCGGCTCCTGGGCGAGGTACTCGATCACCGCGTCGCGCCGCGGCACCACCTCGCCGGCGTCCGGCTCCATCGCGCCCGCGACGATGCGCGCGAGCGTCGACTTGCCCCCGCCGTTGATGCCCACGAGCCCGACCCGCTCGCCGCGCTCGATGGCGAGGTCGACCCCGTCGAGGATCACGCGGGGCCCGAAGCTCTTGGTCAGCCCCTTGGCGGTCAGCACCGGCACGCGGCCGGCTTAGCAGCCGGTCGGAAGAGTCACCACGCGGCGGGATGAGCATGCGAGGACAGCCGGCCGGGCTCGCGCAGCGCGAGGACGAAGCGCCGAACGCGAGCCCCCGCGTGCGACGTCGGCGAGCGCCCGAGGCTCGGGGCGCCGGGAGCCGGGCGAGCGGAAGCTCGACTACGCGCTCGCTCAGAGCGCCGGGCTCGCAGTGAGCTCAGGGCGCCGGGCTCAGGGCGCCGGGCTCAGGGCGCCGGGCACTGGGCCGAGGGCGCGCCCCAGCCGGCGACCACGCGGAGGATGCCGTTGCCCGCCGGCGCGTCGGCCCGGGTCCAGGTCTCGCCATCGTCGCTCCAGTAGAAGCGGTCGCCCCCGCCGACGCCGACGTAGGTCCCGTCCTCCGCGCGCGCGACGCGGTCGAAGTCGACGCCGCCCGGGAGCGCCCGGGAGCTCCAGCTCAACCCGTCCGTGGACGCGTGGATCGCGCCCCCCGTGACCATCCAGAAGGCGTCGCCGACGAAGGCGCCGTAGCCGTCCACGCTGCCGACGCCGAGGTCCCCCGCGCCGAGGTCCGCGCCCGTGGTCGCGTCCACGACGCAGGTCGCCCCGCCGTCGCCGAAGGAGACCATCCGGCCGAGCCCCGCCGCGAAGCCGCCGCGCACGCCGATGGCCGTGTGCCGCTGACCGCTGCAGCTCGCGAGGCGCGCCCAGCTCCCGCCGGCGACGCGCGTCTCCACCTCGCCGTCCGCGCCCGAGACCCAGATGCCCTCGAAGGCCGCCGCGTCGCGGTCGTAGGAGGGCGCCTCGATCTCGAGCACCTCCACCGTCTCGAAGAGGTCGTCGGTGACGGCGACGTTCCGGTTTCCGACGAGGACGAAGCGCCCGTCGTCCCAGCCCACGCCGCCGTAGGTCGTCTCGAGGGCATGCGCGGTCCAGCTCACGCCGTCCGTGCTGACCCAGGCCGTGCTCGGGTTGCCCCAGCCGGTGAGGAAGACGAACGCGCCGCCGCCCCAGGCGAGCGCCTTCGGCGTGTAGGGGCGGTGCCAATCGTCTTCGCCCTCCGGCGCCTCCTGCTGGTCGGCGATCCAGGTCCGCCCGCCGTCGCAGGAGGTGATCCGCCGGCCGCCCCAGCCGACGGCGACGAACATCGGCACGCTCCCCGCGGGCACCCCCGCGTCCACGCCGCCGCCCGCGTCCGTGCCCGGCCCGGCGTCGTCGCCACCGCCCGCGCCCGCGTCCTCCCCGCCCCCGTCGACCGGAGCCGCGCCATCGGGGCGTCCGGCCGGACCCGCGTCGGAGGAGGCGTCGTCATCCCCGGAGCAGGCCAGGGCGAGCGTGAGGACGAGGGCGAGCCAGCGCATGCGTCGCTAGGTACCCCGGCGGGCCCGTCCGGCTCAACGGGAAGCACCGTCCCGGCGCGGACGACCGGCCCCGTAGCGACCACGATACTGATCGGCACAGACCACGAAACACCCTCCGCCCAGCCCTCTCCGACCGATCCCCCCTCTTCGTGCAACGCCCGAAACAGGGCCCGCAGGACACCGTTTCAGGGTGAAACGGGCGCAGGACCCGACCCCCCTCCGCCCCGCCTTTTCCGACCGATTCCCCTCTTCGTGCAACGCCCGAGACGGGGCCCGCAGGGCACTGTTGCGCAGGACACGGTTGCGCAGGACACCGTGGCGGGGTGAACGGGCGCGTCGGGCGGGCCGGACGCATCCGGCGCGCCCCCGCGATCCCGGCGCTGCGTTCGAGCGGCCGGGTGCCCCTACGCTCGCGGCGATGCGCCCGATGACCCTGCTCGTCCTCCTGGCCGCCGCCTGCGGCGGCGCGACGACCTCCGCTCCCCCCCCGGTCCCCGTGACGGGCGGCGCCGAGCCCGCCGAGGCCGGCGCCCCCGACCCCTTCACGATGGTGCCGCCGGAGACCGAGCTGGTCTTCACGCTGGAGCTCCGCCGCTTCCGCAGCTGGTCCGTCGCGCAGCTCGCCGCCGAGGACTGGGAAGACCTCATCTCCATGTTCGACGAGGCCGGCGAGCTCGACGAGGGCGAGGACGAGGCGCTGCGGGCGGTGCGCGAGGCCGACCAGCTCACCGTCTTCGGCATCCCGGCGCGCGCCGGCCGGCCGGCCGCGCTCCTCTCCTTCCTCCACGGTCGGCCGAGCCCCGCAGCCATCGACACCTTCCTCCGACAGCTGCCGGACGACGAGGACGACGAAGCCGACGAAGGCGCCCCCACGCCGGCGAGTCCCGGCGCCCCGATCCCGCCGGCCGCCGAGCCCGCCCCTCCGCCCGAGCCCGTGCGCACGACGCGCATCGCCGGGCGGGAAGCGCGCGCCGCCGGCTCGAACGTCGGCCTCGAGGTGAGCGCCGACCTCTGGCTCTTCGGCCCTCGCCCCGAGGTCGAGGCGGCCCTCGCCCGTCGCGGCGGCGCCGTCCCCGAATCCCTCCAGCCCCTCTGGGAGCGTGTCGAGGGCGCCGCCTTCGCGCTGGCCGCCCACCTCGACGACGACGCGCGCGCCAGCCTCGGGGAGGGCGTCGAAGAAGAGGCCCTCGGCCTCTCGATCTCCGGCGCGGCCATGGGCGAAGCGGAGGCGGTGGCCCTCGGCGTCGAGCTGAGCGAGGGCGACCTCGCGGTCTCGGCGTGGGTGCGCGCCTCTGACGCGGCGGCGGGCGAGCGCTCCCGGGAGGCCCTCGTCGCGACGCTGGAGTCGCTCGGCCAGAGCCGCGTCGTGCGCGTGCTCGGCCTGGGACCCCCGCTCCGCCGCGCCACGGTGACGGCCCGCGGGAACACCAGCCGCATCGACCTCCGCATCTCGGAGACGCGGGCCGCAGGCGTCTGGAGCCGCGCGGCCGGCATCGGCACGGCCATCTGGATGTTCTTCGACATGATGGCCGGCGCCTTCGCGGGCGCGGCCAGCTCCGCCCCACCTCCTCCCGCGCTTCCTCCGACCCCGCCACCGCCGCCTCCCGCGCCAGCCCCCTGAGCCCGCCAGCCCCCGAACCCGAACGTGTCACGGCCCGGCGTGAGGATCGCGCGACCTGTCGGATTCGCAGCGGGCCTTCGCGAAGCGAGGAAACGCAGGCCTGCATTCCGGCGCAACGAAATCCCCCGCGGGCCCGAAGGGTGGGGCACGGGCGCGTCGACGGGTGAGCAACCCGGGCCCGCGTGTCGGCCCCTCTCACCGGTGCGGCACGCGCCGGCCCCGCTCGCCTACTTGCGGTCCATCTCGAGCGTCGCCGGGTCCACCACCGGCTCCTCGAGCACGCGCTCCGCCGCATCCTCGCCGAGCACCCGCGCCTCCGCGAAGGCCAGCGCGTAGAGGCGCACGTGGCGCTGGTCCACCTCCGCGTCGTTCTCCTCCGGGCAGCCCGTGAAGCGCGGCAGGCTCGCGCAGACGTCGCTGAAGGAGTTGTGCGCCCCGCCGAGCAGGTCGAGCCGCAGATCGCTCGCCCCGTCGAGCGCCACCCAGTACTCGTCCTCCCCGGCCGAGCCGGGCGGGTGCCCGTCCCCCTCCGCGACCATCTGGAAGACCGGCACCTCGATCGCCGCCGCCCCCGCGCCATCCCCGAAGAGGCGCGCGTCGCCCGCGGCCATGCTGATCAGCGCGTCGAAGCGCGCGTCGTGGAAGCCCGCCTCGAAGTAGCCGAGCGCCTCCTCGTCCAGCTCGTCGCAGACCGGCGAGGTCCAATCGCCCGCGCAGCCCGCCTCGATCGCGCCCACGTCGTACGCGGCGCCGGCGATCGCGTAGGCCGTGTAGCCCCCGAAGCTGTGCCCGCTCACCACGCGCGGCGTCCCCGAGAGCCCGGCCAGCGGGTCGTCGGCGCCGAGCTCCAGGGCGAAGTCGAGCGTGCGCGAGACGTCCCAGGGGCGGAGGTAGTAGATGCTCGCGACCCGGTTGTTCCCGTCGGCGGTCGTGTTCCCCGTGTGCGTCGGCGCGATGACCAGCCAGCCGTGGCTGGCGAAGTGCTCCATCAGAAAGGTGTGCGCGTCCGGGAGCCCCTGGTGCCCGTGGCTGAAGACGATCGTCGGGAAGGGCCCGGCCGCCGGCGGCGCGTCGACGAGCGCGCGCTCGCTGAAGCCGAAGGTGTAGCGCGGCGGGTCCCCCTCCGTGGCCTCCGTCGGGTACCAGAAGAGCGTCTCGAGCTCGCGCGTCCCCTCGCCGTCCGGCCGCTCGTAGGCGACCGTGCGCCGGGTGAAGCCGACGCCCCACTCCCCCGCCTCCGCGTAGGTCTCCACCGGATCCGCCTCGTCCCCACAGCCCCCGAGCCCGAGGAACGAAGCCGCGAGCACCGCCCACACACCGCACGCACGCATGACCGCGGAGTCTAACAGCCCGGCCCCGAGAACCCGGCCCCAAAGACCCGTGCCCTTGCCCGTGCCCGTGCCCATGCCCGCGGAACGACGCGGAAAGACGAGCGCTCTCGCGCACCCCCACGCGTCGACCCCTGCCCACACCCCGTGCCCATGCCCGTGCCCCTGCCGCTGCCCGCGGGCAGACGAGCGGAACGCGCGTCCCCTCGCACCATCGAGGCGGAGTCCTCCCGGCCGAAGAACGCTCCCGACCCTCCCGCCGCGGGCACGGGCAAGGGCAAGGGCACGGGCACGGGTCGTGGGGCGCGCAGTTACCTCCCCCCTTACCTCCCCACGTCATCGACGCGGCGCGCCCGGACGCCAGGCTGGTGGGGAACGGAGGATTCCATGACCCGCACCGACCCCGACCACCACCCCCATCCGAGCGACCCCGCCCCGCGCCCCGACGACGGCCCGCTCCGCCGCGCGCTCCTCGCCAACGCGACGCTCACGACTCTCTGCATCGCCGCGCTCCTCGCCTTCCCCGCCGAGCTCGCCGCCCACCTCGGCGACCCGCCTCCCGCCCTCCTCCCGGGCCTCGCCGCCGCCCTCGCCGGCTTCGCCGCCTTCCTCCTCTGGCAGGCCACGCGCCGCCCCATCCGCCTCTTCTTCGCGCTCCTCACCACCGCCTCCGACCTCCTCTGGGTCCTCGGCTCGGCCATCCTGCTCCTCGCCCTCGGCGACCGCTTCACCGACCTCGGCGCCGGCCTCGTCATCGGCGTCGCCGCCGGCGTCGCCCTCGTGGGCACCCTCCAGTGGCGCGGTCTCCGCCACGCCATCCACGCCCCCGACGACACCCTCGGCACCCGCCACCGCTACGCCGTCCAGCTCGAGAGCCCCGTCCCCCGCGCGCGCCTCTGGCCCATCGTCGCGGACCTCGGCGCCATCGCCGAGCACGGGGCCTTCCTCGCCGAGTCGCGCCTCGAGGGCGACCCCGGCGTCGGCGCCCTCCGCCGCTGCGCCGACCACGGTGGCAAGCGCTGGGCCGAGGAGGTCACGGGCTGGGCGAAGGGCGAGCGGATCCAGCTCCGCTTCCGGAGCGAGGAGGCCGGCTTCCCCTTCCCGATGGCTCCCATGCACGGCGGCTGGATCCTCGAGGACCTCCCCGCGGGCCGCACGCGCGTGACCATCTGGTGGGCCTTCACCGCCCGCCCGGCCTGGGCCGCGCCGCTCATCGTCGCCCTCCTCGACGGCAGCATGGGCAAGAGCATGCGCCAGACGCTCGACTCGATGGCCCGAGACGCCGCCACGCGCCCCGCCCCCGAGCTCGCGTCCGAAGCCGCCGAGTAGGGCGCGCCGCTCAGTCGATCACGAAGCGGTCGACGCGCTCCACCGCCGTCTGCCCCGTGCGGAAGCCGCGCGCCTCCACCACCAGCCCACCGCGCCGCGGGGTCAGCCGCAGGTAGTGGAAGGGCCGCGGCGACGGCCCCTCGAAGCGATCCGCATGCCGCACCTGCTCCCCGTCGAGCAGCTCCACCCGCGGCCCGCCCCCGCCGCCGCTCACCACGTAGTGCCGCCCGTCCACCACGAAGTGCTCGTAGGCATGCGCATGCCCCGCGAGCACCAGCCGCACCTTCGGGTGCCCCTCGAGCGCCTCCACGAAGGCCGCCTGCACGTGCGCCTCGTCCTCGGTCACCGTGCTGTTCGTGTAGGGCGGGTGGTGCATCGCCAGGACCACCCGCCGGACGCGCGCGTCCTCGTCGATCGCCGCGAGCGTCTCCTCGAGCCAGGCCCGCTGCGCGGCCCAGGCCGCCTCCCCGAGCGCGTCCTCGTTCGAGTCGAGCAGGAGCAGCGCCACGCCCCGCCAGTCCACCCGCCGCCAGCGGCTCTCCGCCAGCCCCTCGAAGCGCTCCTCGAGCCGCGCGCAGGCGAAGCGGTCCGGCCCCCAGTAGTCGTGGTTCCCCGGCACGACGATCACGCCCCCCGCCTCGCGCACGGGCGCGAGCAGCCCGTCGAGCTCCGCCCAGTCGCCGCAGCTCGACCCGTCGAAGACCAGATCGCCGAGCACCAGGAGCCCGGCCGCGCCCTCCTCGCCCGCCAGCGCCCGCACGAGCCGCGCCCGCTCCGCGTCGTTCCGCTCCCGCCCGAGCACGGCGCTCTCGAAGAAGCTCGTCCGCTGGAAGTCGCCCACCACCAGCAGCGTCCCCGCGTCCGGGTCGAGCGCCTCCCGGTAGGTCGCCGGCGTGCTCCAGAGCGGACAGGCCCAGCGCCAGCCCCACCACGCGCCCACCGCGAGCGCGACGAGCGCGAGCCCCTTCAGCCGCCGCCGCCACCTCCTCCGCGGACGCCGCGTCATCCGGCCCCCTCGAGCGCGCCCACGCGGGGCGGCCCTTTCCGCCGCTTCCGCCCGCTGACGGCGACCGCGCATCCGGGAGCCCGCGGCCCTCCCCGCGCCCCGTGGGCGCCGACGCGCCCCCCGCACGTCGTCACGCGCGCTCCGCGACGTCCCCCGACGTCGGCGCGCCGCCGGTCGCCGCGCATCACCGCGTCAGAGCAGGCGGAAGTCGCGGATGTGCGCGAAGCTCGCGTCGGCCGGCGGCTCCACCAGCCACGTGTCGACGAGCCCCACGTCCGCGCCCGGGAAGATCGACTGCGCCAGCTCGCAGCTCGAGGTCTGGTCGTCGAAGACCGCGACCACCTCCCCCCGATGGGCCAGCCGCGGCAGCGTCGACCGCTTGAAGGCCTCGGTCCCGAGCGTCGCGTCCGGCTTCAGCACCAGCTCCACGGCCACGTCGGCCACCGGGAAGCCCTGATCCCGCAGGCTCGCGACCGTCCCGAGGAGCATGCCCGGCACGTCCCGCCCGGAGACGTAGACCACGCCCGCCCCGGCCTCGTGGACGGCCCGCACGTAGTCGACGGCGCCCATGTTCGGCTCGTCGAGCACGGCGTAGTCGTCCGTGTGGAAGCGCTCGCGCCAGTAGCTCGTCACGTCCCGCACGATCTCCGCATGCGTCACGCCGCACTCGCGCAGCGTGTCGCTCAGGAGGTAGTGCACGTGGTCGATGGTCAGCGCCCCGAGCGCCTCCGCCAGCTCCGGGTCCTCGGCCTCCACGTCCTCGGCGTACTCGAGGAGGATCTGGAGCGTCCGCGGGCGGCTGTCGTAGAGGGCGCCGTCGACCCCGAAGACCACCAGCGGCGGCGGGCCCCCGTCGGCGGCAGCGACCGAGACGCGATCGAGGACACGCTGCAGGACCTCGATCTGGTGGGGCAGAGGGGGCGGGAGCACCGCGCGACCGTAATACGCGCCGCTTCGGCAGTTCAACGCCCACGCGCGCGGGCGCCGCCGACCCCGCGGCGGGCCCCCTCGAGCTCGAGATCGCCGGCCCCTCCCGCGACGCCCCGAAGACGGGGGTGACGCTGTCGGGACAATTCCCCTATTTGCGCGAAACTACAATGAAAGCGTTGCGTTCCGGGCCCGGATGGCCTAGTGTGGCTGCGCCCTCGGGGGAGGCGGAGTGCCGCACCCGTCGCCCACGAGGCGACGCGACGTCACCGAGTGAGGACGATTTTCGTTTCCACTCTCTGCGTCCGCGGCGGGATTCCCGTCCGTCCACCGCTCTGCCGACCCCCCATGCGCGATCCGCTCATCGATGGCCCCGATACCCCGCCCCCCGGCCTCCCGCCGGGAGGACGCGTGCCGGCGGCGACGCGCCCCGGAGTGGGTACGCCGGGCCTGCGGCGGGTGCTCCCCGACGCCTCGATCGGCGCGCCGGAGTCCCTCCCGCAGGTGGAGGACCTCGGCGAACGGGCGCTGGCGCGGGTCGAGGGCGTGCTGGTCGTCGAGGCCAACCCGGACGCCCAGTGGCGCCTCGCGCGGAAGATGACCGTCGCGGGCAAGCGCGTCGTCGGCACCAGCAGCGGCGGCGGCGCCCTGGCCCTGGTGGCCCGCTGGGAGGTCGATCTGGTGCTCGTCGCCGAGGATCTGCCGGGCATGGACGGCCTCGAGCTGACCCGCCGGCTCCAGGAGCACTGCCCGGGCGTGCCGATCGTGCTGATGACCGACGGCGACAAGACCGACGTCCGCGTCTCCGCCCGCCTCGCCGGCGCGGCCGGCTGCGTGCGCCGCCCGGTGACGATCGAGGCCCTCCGGGGCGTCCTCGCCGACGCCGAGCGCACGGCCATCGCCGACGCCGAGCAGGCCGTGGCCCTCCTCGACGGCGACCCCGAGCATTGAGCCGCGCGTCGCGACCGCTCCGCGCCGCGGAAGACCGTCAGGCCGTGGCCGCGGGGGAATTCGCCCGCCCCGCGCCCCCGGAATTCGGTTGGCGGCTCCGGGGCCCGGTCCTACTCTGAGCGGGCTTTGCGCATGGGCCCCTCTTCCCGCAGCTCCGCCGGCGTCTGGCTGGTCCTCGCGACCGCCGGCGCCCTCCTCGCCGCCACCGCCGCCATCGCCCAGCGCGGGCCCGCCACGATCTCCGTGGACGAGATCCGCCCCGGCATGCGCGGCCACGGCCTGACGGTCTTCCGCGGCACGGAGCCCGAGCGCTTCGACGTCGAGGTCATCGACGTCCTCCACAACTTCCGCCCGGACCAGGACCTCATCCTGGCCCGCACGCCGCACCCGATCCTGAACCGGGCCATCGCCGTCGGCGGCATGAGCGGCAGCCCGATCTACTTCGACGGCAAGCTCGCCGGCGCCTACGCCTACGGCTGGCCCTTCGGCATCGAGCCGGTGATCGGCATCACGCCGATCGAGAACATGCTCGTCGAGATGCGCCGCCCGGTCCGCGGCGACTCCTTCCCCGGCGCCCAGCCCCTCGCCGCCCTCCGCCCGCGCCGCGGCGAGGCCCCGGCCGCCGGCCCCGCCTCACGCCTCGCCGGCCTCCCCCCCTACCGCGGCGGCGCCCGCACCGCCTTCGACCCGATCCGCGCCCACCGCGCGCGCCTCGGCCTCGACCGCGCGCCGGGCCCCATGCAGCCCGTCCCCGCGTCGACGCCCGTCATGCTCGGCGGCTTCACGGACGACGCGGCCGCCCTCCTCGGCGAGGAGCTCGCGCCCTTCGGCCTGCACACGCTCCAGGCCGGCGGCGGTCAGCGCCGCGGCGGCAGCGCGCCCTCCTCCTTCATCGACGGCGGCGCCATCGGCGTGCAGCTCATCCGCGGCGACATCAACGCCACGGCCATCGGCACCGTCACCCACGTCGGCGGCCGCGATCGCGTCATCGCCTTCGGCCACCCGATGATGAACGCCGGCGAGATCGGCCTGCCCACGAGCACCGCGCGCGTGCTCCACATCTTCCAGAGCAGCGCGCGGAGCTTCAAGATCGCCGAGGGCCTCGAGCCGAACGGCACGCTCGTCCACGACCGCCAGTCCGCCATCGTCATCGACACGGATCTCCAGGCGGCGACGGTCCCGGTGCACATCCAGCTGAACGGCATCGAGGGCGCGCCCCGCACCGAGTGGAACGTCGAGGTCGCGGGCCACCGCCTGCTCACCCCGCTCCTCGTCTTCAGCGCCCTCGGCAACGCCGTGAAGGCCACCTCCGCCGACCAGACCGACGTGATGTACACGGCCCGCTACCGGGTCGACATCGAGGGCCACGGCCCCGTCGAGCTCAGCGACCGGGGCTACATGAGCGCCGGCCCGGCCGACGCGCGCACGCTCGCGGGGCTCCGCCTCTTCGACCTGATCGACGCCGCCTACGGCAACCCCTTCGAGGAGTCGCGGGTCACCGGCATCGACCTCACCCTCGACGTCCGCTTCGCCCGCGACACCTACGAGATCGTCGACGCCTCCGTCCCGAGCACGGAGGTCGACCCGGGCAGCGACGTCGACGTGCGCGTCGTGCTCCAGCGTTTCGACGAGCCGCCCACCACCCGCACCGTCACCGTGCACGTGCCCGAGCGGGCCGCCGGCGAGACGCTCCAGCTCGAGATCGAGCCCGGCTCCCGCGTCCGCGTCGAGGAGCCCGAGGCGCGCGACCTCGGGGACATCGTCGAGGCCGTGCGCGACCGCTTCCCCGACACCTCCGTGGTCACTTCGCTGAAGATGCCCACGCGCGGCCTCCGCTTCCGCGGCCACGTCGTGCGCTCGCTCCCGCGCAGCGCCCTCAACGCCCTCCACCGCGTCAGCGGCACGGGCCCCGGCCGCCCCTTCGTCACCTACGTGCGCCGCTCCGTGGACGTCGGCGCCATCGTGACCGGCTCCGCGCAGATCAACCTGAACGTCCGGGAGACCCCCCGAGAGCGATGAAGCGACGCCTGCTCACCTTCGTGGCCATCACCACGCTGGCCTCCCTCTCCGTCTTCGCCGTGAGCCCCGCCGACGCGGTCTCCACGCGGCACTTCACCCTCGACGACGCGGACGACCTGGCCGCCGGCGAGCTCGACGGCACGATGGTGCTCGACAGCGGCCAGCTCGCGGTCGGCGTGGGCGTCGCGCGCGTCGAGCTCGAGGGCGCCGTGCTCTCGTCCGCCATCGCCCGCGCGGACGACGGCACGCTCTACCTCGGCACGGGCGACGCGGGGCAGATCTTCCGCGTGCGCGGCGACCAGGTCGAGGTCTTCGCCGAGACCGGCCAGCTCCTCGTCTCCTCGCTCGCGCTCGCCGGCGACACGCTCTACGCGGGCACGCTCCCGGAGGGCCGCGTCTTCGCCATCGATCGCGGCGACGGAAGCATCCGCGAGCTCGCCCAGCTCGAGGGCGCCGAGCACGTCTGGGATCTGCACTGGGACGCGGGCCAGAGCCGCCTCTTCGCCGCGACCGGCCCCGAGGGGAAGGTCTTCGCCATCGACCCGCAGGGCCGGAGCGAGGTCTACTTCGACGCCGAGGACGGCCACGTGCTCTGCCTCGCGGCCGACGGGGACGCGCTCTACGCGGGCACGGACGGCGACGCCGTGGTCTACCGCCTCCGCGGGCCCGAGCGCGCCGAGGTCGTCCACGACTTCCCGGGGAACGAGGTCACGGCCCTCGCCGCCCGGGACGGCATGATCGCCGTCGCCGCGAACGAGATGCCGGCGCCGCGCCGGGTCACCTCGAAGAACCGGCGCAGCAAGGCCGCGAGCCGCACGCCGCGCCCGGGCAAGGGCCGGCTCTGGCGCGTCGACGCCGACGGCCGGGCCGAGCGCCTGCACCGGCACGACGACGGCCACTTCACGGCGCTGGCCATCGACGAGGACGGCACGATCCTCGTCGGCGAGGGCAAGGAGGGGCGCATCCTCCGGGTCGGCCCCTACGCGAACGCTGGCGGCCCCGGCACGGCCGCGACCTGGGTCGACGTGGACGAGCGCCAGGTGCTCGCGATCGACGTGGGCGGCGACCGGCCCGTCTTCGTGACCGGCGACTCGGCGGCGCTCTACCGGGTGACCGAGGCGGCGCCCGACGAGGCGCTCTGGACCAGCAAGGTGCTCGACGCCGAGTTCCGCGCACGCTGGGGCCGGCTCGACTGGCGCGGCCGCGGGCGGGTGCAGTTCCAGACCCGCTCGGGCAACACCGAGGAGCCCGACGCGAGCTGGACCGAGTGGTCCGCGAACCTGAGCTCACCCGGCCCCATCCGCAGCCCGGCCGCCCGCTTCCTCCAGATCCGCGCGCGGCTGATGGAGGGCGACGCGCTGATCCGCGCCGTGCAGGCCTACTACCTGCCGCAGAACCAGCGCGCCCGGGTCACCGGCGTGGGCCCGAAGCTCGCGAAGAACCACGACCCGAACGAGATCCCGGACCCGAGCACGGAGCTCGAGCTCGACTGGGACGTGAGCAACCCCGACGACGACACGCTCCGCTACCGGCTGCGCTACCGCGCCGAGGCGCAGGACGTGTGGCGGCCCATGTTCCGCGAGGACGAGCGGCTCACGAAGAGCAGCTACGAGTGGGACACGAGCGGGCTCCCCGACGGCTGGTACGTGGTGCAGGTCGAGGCCTCCGACGAGCTCGCGAACCCCGCGCCGCTCGCGCTCCGCACCACCGCCGTCTCCGAGCCCATCCGCATCGACAACCACCCGCCGCGCCTCGAAGGGCTGGCGGCGCGCGGGAACACGGTGAGCGGCCGCGCCATCGACGGGCTCGGCCCCATCGCGCGGCTCGAGATGGCCGTGGACGGCGGCGACTGGCTGCCGATCCTCCCCGAGGACCAGCTCCTCGACCAGGCCGAGGAGCGCTTCGCCGTGCCGGTCGAGGACCTCGAGCCCGGCTCCCACATCGTCGCCATCCGCGCGACCGACGCCGCCGGCAACGCCGTCAGCGGCGAAGTCGTCCTCCGCGAGCGGCGGACCCCCGCCCGCCGCTGAAGCGTCCCCCTCGGCCCGCAGGGCCGACCGTCGCCAAAGGCGGCGGAGCCCCGACCCGCGCGCCACAGCGCGCCCACGCCATCGAGCCCCACCCGGCGAACACGCGGAACACTCGCCACCGCGAGCCCCAGTTCCCCGTCCCCTTCGGCCCGCCGGGCCGACCGTCGCCGGCGGAACCCCCAAGACCCGCGCGCGACAGCGCGCCACCGACCCCCGCGCGCGAAGCGCGCCACCGACCCCCGCGCGCGAAGCGCGCCACCGACCCCCGCGCGCGAAGCGCGCCACCGACCCCCGCGCGCGAAGCGCGC
>PABA01000146.1 GCA_002699025.1 Sandaracinus sp.
GCGCCTTGCCAGCGACTCCGACGACCTCCGTCTCGTTCGCGCGTCGTCGGCCCCCGGCACCTCGCCGCCTCGTCGATAGCCGAAGACGCGACGAGCCCTGGCTCCTCCTGCCCGCGGGTGTCTCGGCCCCGTCCGGCTGGCGCCGTCCGCGGCCTTCGCGTGTCCATGGAGATCCCGATGCGGGGAGCGCGCGCCACTGTCGCGTCGCCCGCCCCCGCGACCGCCTCCGCCTCGCCGTCGACTATCGCGACGACGAAGCTACGTAGCGCGTCCCGAGTCGGGGCGCGTTCGAGGTCGGCTCGCGCCTCCCTCGCTCGCTCTTCGGGCGCGATGAGCGAGGGCGTGTGCGACCTCAGTCGGGCGCGACGTCGCGGAGTCACCCGCGTCCCGAGTCGGGGCGCGTTCGAGGCCGGCGCCGCCTCCCTCGCTCGCTCTTCTGGCGCGATGAGCGAGGGCGCGTGCGACCTCCGCCGAGCGCGGCGTCGCGGGTTTCGCCGCGTCCCGTGCAGGGGTACGCACGAGCTCGACGCTCTCCCCCCTCTTCTCTCCCGACGCCCCGAGCGAGGGCGCGGCGGCGCGTGGCTCTCCACGCCCCGCCTCGGGGCGCGGACCTCTCAGTAGGCGAGGAAGACCACGCGGAGGTCGCCTTCTCGGGGGCCCGTGCGGAGGCGGTCGGGGTCGGCGCCGGCCTCCCGGAGGGCCGCCTCCAGGCGGTCGGCGCCGGGGCCCCGGAGCTCGACAGGGCCGTGGGGGTGCGCGGCGAGGAGCTCGGCGAGCGTGCTCACGCGGCCGGGGTCCGGGCGGCGGCCGCGCATCCAGGCGCCGCGGACGACCAGGCCCGACTCCTCGGCGCTCGGCTCGAGGTCCCGCTCGCCGAGCGCCTCGATCAGGGCGGCGCGGGCCTCGGGGCCGACGGGGCGCTCGGCCCGCGTGCGTCCGAGGAGCGCGAGCGCTTCGGCGTGGGCCGCGTCCGCCGCCTGCACGAGCGCCTCCGGCTCGCTCCCGGCGGCCGCCTCGATGCGCGCCGCGATCGCGTCCGCCTCCTCGGCGGGCGCGCCCATGGCCCGCGCGGCGGCGAGCACCAGCGTGGCCCGCCCCCGGAGCGCCGCGGCCGCTTCGCGATGTCCCCGGTCGACGCTCGCCTGGCGCCGGCGCGCCCG
Source organism: Sandaracinus sp. (assembly GCA_002699025.1). Classification (GTDB taxonomy): domain Bacteria; phylum Myxococcota_A; class Polyangia; order Polyangiales; family Houyiibacteriaceae; genus Houyiibacterium; species Houyiibacterium oceanicum. Next base: position 1,161 of record PABA01000146.1, read on the forward strand.
GCGCCGCTCGTCCTCCTCCGCGCGCGCAAAGGCCGCCCGCATCTGCGCCTCGGCGACGGCTCGGGCCTGCGCCCGCCGCTCCGCCGCCTCGAGCGACGCGCGCGCGGCCTCCGCCCGGGCCGCCTCCCGCGTCGCCTCTTCCTCCGCGCGGACGGCCTCGAGCCGCGCCCGGTCCATGCGCACGCGCTCCGCCTCCACGCTCGCCGCCTCGGCCAGGAGGCGCGCGCGGGTCGCCCAGTCCTGCGCCGCCGCCTCGTCACCGGCCTCCGCCGCGGCCTCCGCGTCGGCCCGCGCGTGCTCGGCCCGGGCGACCAGATCGGGCGCGTCCGCGCGCGCCGCCTCGAGCGCGTCTTCCTCGAAGAGCGGGCCCAGCTCGAGCGTCGCCGCCGCGCCGCCGCAGCCGAGGAGCGCGAGCGCGATCCACGCGCGCCTCATTCGCTGGCCTCCGCGCCCTCGTTCGCGTCCCGGTCGCCGCTCGCGCCGCCCGAGCCGTCTCCGTCCGGGTCGCCGCCGCCCACCGAGCCGCCGCTCGCGTCGCCCGCGCCCGAGCCAGCGCCCGAGCCCGCGCCCTGTCCCGAAGCGCGCCGCCGCGCCCGTTCGAGCGCCTCCCGCGCCACCGCCGCCCGGCGCGTCGCCGCCTCCGCCTGCCGCTGCGCCTGCGCGAGCGCCGCGCGGGCCCGCGCCCGGGCGATGCGCCGCTCGGCCAGCGTGAGCGCCGCGTCCGCGATGCCCCGGGCGCGCCGGGCCGCCGGCCCTTCGAGCGCCTCCGCCCGGGCGAGCGCCTCCCGCGCCTGACGGAGCGGCCCGGCCGCCTCCCGCGCCTCGGGCGCCTCCTCCGCCGCCCGCAGGCGGGCCTCGAGCCCGGGGGTCGCCTCCTGCGCGGCGCCGAGCGGCGCGAGCAGGAGCAGGGCGAAGACGAGCAGCGCGCGCATGGCCCCATCACAGCACAGCCGATCGCCGATTTCGACTTTCGCTCCCCCTTTCCGCTCCCGCCCACCACGCCACCCACGACACCCTCCCGTCGGGTCGCCCGCGCCCCCGCGAACTCGCTCTGGATCGCGAGCGCCCCCGGCGCTACGGTCGCGACGTGCTCGAGCGCGCCGCGCTGCATCAGACCCGCTTCCGGACCCCCGGCGTCGCGCCGGACGCGCGCGGCGTCGTCCTCGGCCAGAAGGGCCTCGTCCTCTTCCCGAGCCTGGACCGGCTGGTCGCCTTCCTCCGCGCCTACGGCGACGAGGGCTCCCTCGACGAGCTCCTCCCGACGCTCACGCTCCGCCGCCTCGTCACGCCGCTGAAGACCCGCGAGCTCATGCTCTCGGTCCAGGCCGAGTCCTCCTACCGCATGGACCGCATCGCGGGCGTCGCCAAGCTCGCCGGCGGCCTCGTCTTCACGGGCACCCAGCGCCACTTCGCGAAGTACCGGGACTCGGCCTCCCCCCTCGGCTACGACGTCCAGGAGCTCCTCGACCAGCCGGCGGACCTCGTCCTCTACCACGACACCTTCCGCCAGGCGTACCAGTTCGACCGCGACCTCCAGTTCCGCGACCTGGTCTTCAAGCTCACCCCCTACCGCCAGCCCACGGGCCTCGCCGGCCCCGACGGCGCCATCCCCCAGCGCCTCTGGGCCACGGCCGAGGTCGGCGTCGGCGGCGCCATCCTCAGCTACCTCTTCCGCTGGCAGATCCCCGCCCGCGCGGCCCTCGCCGAGTGGCCCTCCCAGAGCGCCTTCGACGACCGCCCGCGCCGCCTCTACGTCTTCGACATCTCGGAGACCCCCGAGCGCGTCGCCCTCCTCTTCGCCAGCCTCCCCGGCGTCCACGTCTTCGAGCCCCTCGGCCAGTCCTTCGCCGTCGAGATGGGCTACCGGCACCCGATCGCCCTCGAGAGCTGCGCGTCCATGTTCGACGACGACACGCTCCACCTCTTCCGCGGCGACGGCGAGGTCCTCGTCGTCCACCCGCTGCCCCCCTTCGCGCCGGTCCGCTCCCTCGTCCGCACGAACGTCGAGCTCGAGGAGGACGCGAGCGCCGCGCCGAGCTCCGGCGGCGTCAGCGAGCAGCGCCTCGGCCTCTCGCTCCCGCTCCGGCTGGCCCACAGCACCGACCCCTGGCGCGCCGTCACCGCCACCGTCGTGCCGCTCGGCCAGCGCGAGTGGCTCGCCCGCCTCCTCTACGCGCTCCCGCCGAAGACCCTCTCGGCGCTCCGCATCGCCATCGGCGACGACCGCTTCTACCTCGTCGATCCGAGCGGCATCGAGGGCGTCCCCCTCGGCACCTTCTTCAGCGAGGTCGCCCAGCGCATCTACGTGCCCTCGGGCCTCACGCTCGTGCCCGCCGTCGCGCCGGCCGTGCTCCAGGACCTGGTCCGCGATCGCGGCGACGGCACGGTCTTCTTCTTCGCCGACGAGGACGAGCCGCGGGTCGTGCCCGCCGCCGCCTTCGGCCCCGTCAGCCGCAAGGTGCTCCGCGACGTCGCCGCCGTGCCCGTGGGCGCCGACCGGCCCGTCGAGGAGGAGCCGGCGCTCCCCCTGCTCCGCTACGAGAAGCCGCGCCGCTTCCCGCTCTGGGGCGTGCCCGGCAAGGACGCGCCGCCGGCGGACGGGGAGGGCTGAGTGGACCCCTCCAAGGTCCAGGAGCTCTACGAGGAATTCGTCACCGGCTTCCTGCACCGGCTCTTCACCGGCGGCGAGGCCGAGGTCACGCGCGCCCTGCCGCCCACGCTGCTCCAGCACTTCCAGCTCGCCAGCGCCTCCGACCCACAGATCGAGCACGAGAACCTCGTCTGGGTGCACCGCATCGCCTCGGAGATCGCCCCCGTCGACGCCGTGCCCTTCCCCGAGCCGGGCGCCATCGCCATCGCCATGGCGGGCCACGACCTCGCCCTGCTCACGGACCCGCGCCTCGACCGCATGTTCGCCCGCGGCGCCCGCCCGCAGATCCACGCCTGGGCGCGGACGCTCCTCGGCGCCGTCGCCCCGCCCCGCACCCGCGGGGAGGCCCTCGCGCGCCACGCCGTCCTCGACCGCATCCTCGAGCTCGAGCGCGAGGACACGGTCGTGAAGAACTGGGCCTACACCTACCGCTTCTACGGCCGGCCGCCACCCGCGAACGTCGTGGCCATGCCCAAGCTCCGCTTCGTGCGCGAGCAGAAGTCCCGCAAGACGCTCATCGAGCTCTGGAAGGAGTCCGAGGAGCTCGACCTCTGGCCGACGGCCCGCGCGCTCCTCGCCCGCTCCCCGGTCACCGAGCTGCTCCGCCCGGACCTCGCGGGCGAGCTCGTCTTCGGCACCGCCTCCCTGAACGTCCTCTCGGACGCGGGCCTCCGCCACGGCGTCGCGCAGGCGATCGTGCTCCGCGGCACCGGCGCCGTCGCCCAGCCCTTCGGCCACGCGCTCCGTATGCTCCACGCCCTCGGGCCGCCCCCCGAGTACCTCTACGCGGCCATCGCCTTCCTCGCCGAGCTCCAGATCCTCGAGGTGCTCGACGAGCGCGCCGGCCATCGCCCGAAGGACGAGCCGGCCGTCGGCGACGAGGAGCTCTTCGCCGCCGTGCTCCCGGCGCTCTTCCTCCACGAAGGCGAGATGAGCCACCTGCTCGAGCTCGCCCCCCCCGATCTGGACCGCGTCCGCGCCCGCGCCGAGAAGCGCCGCGAGCAGGCCGGCCAGGACGCCGTCGACTTCGCGCGCTCGATCCTCGATCGCGCTCGCATCCCCACCGCCGCCGCGCCCTCGACTTCCGGGGGCGGGGCGCCGTACGCTCCCGCCCGCGAGGCCTGATTCGTGTCCCAGGAAACGCTCATCGCGCGCAAGCTCCAGCAGGTCGCTCGGCATCTCGAGCGCACCTTCCTCGGCAAGACCGAGACCGTCCGGCTCATGCTCATCGCCGCTCTGGCGGGTGAGCACATGGTCCTCATCGGGCCGCCGGGCACGGCGAAGTCGGCGCTCGTGCGCCTCTTCTCCAAGCTGGTGCAGGCGTCCTACTTCGAATACCTGCTCACGCGCTTCACCGAGCCGAACGAGATCTTCGGGCCGATCGACATCCAGGCGTTCCGGAGCGGCGAGTACAAGCGCCGCACGCAGGGCATGCTCCCGGAGGCCGAGGTCGTCTTCCTCGACGAGGTCTTCAAGGCGAACTCGGCGATCCTGAACTCGCTGCTCAGCGTGCTGAACGAGCGCGTCTACACGGTCGGCGGGCAGGTGGTGAAGGTGCCGCTGATCAGCGCCTTCGGGGCGTCGAACGAGGTGCCGAACGACGAGGACCTGATGGCGGTCTTCGACCGCTTCCTCCTGCGCGTGCGGAGCGAGAACCTCGACAGCTACCACTTCCACGATCTCCTGCTGAAGGGCATCGACCACGAGGTCTCGAAGATCAGCGGGCAGTACGACGCGCTCCAGCCCGTGCTCTCGAGCCAGGAGCTCCACCAGGTGCACGCGAGCTTCGCGCCGCGGATGGACTTCAGCGAGGAGTTCCTCGCGGCCTACAAGGGGCTCGTCTTCCAGATCCGCAGCGAGGGCGTGAGCCTCTCGGACCGGCGCGCGATCAAGATGCTCAAGCTCTTCGCGGCGAGCGCGCTCCTCGACGGGCGGCCGACGGCGGACCCGAGCGACTTCTTCATCCTCCGCCACACGTGGAACAACCTCGACCAGGCCGAGATCCTCGAGGGGATCGTCGGGCCCGTGCTCGAGGCCTGGTACCGCGAGCACCCGGAGGCGCGGCGCTTCGGCGCGGCGGACGTGGGGCTCGACGCGCTGATCGAGGAGATCAACCGGATCCGCGATCTGCTGACGAGCGACCGGCCCATGAGCGACATCCAGCTCTTCAGCCAGCTCAAGGCGCTCAACGAGATCAAGGCGGCGCTCCAGGCCATCGGCACGCAGCCGGCCCGCGAGGCCATCGGGCGGGTCGAGCAGCTGCTCGGGCACGTCTTCCAGAGCGGCAAGTTCGCGCAGTAGGCGCGGCGCGCCGGCGCCACCGAGTGAGTGGCGTCATCCGGCATCGCCGGTCGGTGAAGTAGATTGCGGCCGTGACCGGGCGGGTGAATCACGCCTGGGTCGACGAGCGCGCGGCGCCCCTCTACGTGTGGCGGCTGCCCGCCTCGCCGTCCACGGCCGAGATCGAGGAGGCGCTCCACGCCATCCAGCGCTGGGTGAAGACGCTCGACGGTCCCTACGGGTGGATCAACGACCCGCGGGGCCTCCGGGTCCGGGTCCTGGCGACGCACCGAGCGCTCCTCGGCGAGCACCTGAGGGTGGTGGGGCCGGAGGCGCTCCGCTGGTGCGCGGGGATGGGGACCATCGTGTCGAGCCCGACGATCCGGGGGGTGGGCACGGCGGTCGGCTGGATCACGCCCTACACCTTCCCGACGAAGTGGTGTGGCTCGCTGGCGGAGGCCTGGCCGTGGGTGCGGGAGCGGCTCGAGGAGCGTGGCGTGCACGGGGTGCCGGAGCGGCCGCCAGGCGCCTGAGGGGGCTCGCCGAGCCGCTGGCGGGCACGGGCACGGGTGTTTCGCATCCAGGCCCTCGCCAAGCTGCTCCGCCGCGAGTGTGGCGTGCTCCTCGCACCGAAGCGCCGGCTGGTCTCCGGGAGCGGCGCCGTCCCCATCGATCCGCGGGCCCGCGCCGGTCGCGTCCGAGGGGAGGCGCGCTGCACACGAAGCGCAAGGCGTTGCACGTCGTGTGCGTGGGCGAGCCGCGTGTCGCTCGGAAACGTCGGCGTCTCGGGGTGGCGTGCCCTTCGCAGTCCTTCGCACCCGTTCGCCGTCGACGGCGCGCGTGGGCGTGCCTCCGAGAGGGAGAGGGAGACGATGAAGAGTCAGCGAATCGGATCGAGGGCAGCGCGGGTCGCGCTGCTCGGCATGCTCGCCGCGCTCGCCATGGGCGTCCGGCGCCCCATCGCCTGCGACGGCGACCCGGGCACGCCGCGGCTCCTCCAGGTCGACGCGCCGGACGGGAGCTTCTCGCCGGACCTCTCGCACCCGACCCGGACCCGCACGCTCTCGGAGCTCGTCCTCCAGCAGGAGGGCCCCTACAGCCCGTTCTCCACCGTGCGCTGGCGCGGGGACACGAGCAGCTACGTCGACGTCTTCGACGTGCCGATCCTCGCCGCGCCGCCCGACGGCGACTCCGACGCCATCGACGGCGCGCGCTTCGCCAACGTCGTGCGCCTGCCCTATCCGCGCGTCGCCGTGGACGAGTTCGTGGCCGAGTACGAGCCTGCGCGCATCTTCGCCGACGCCCAGGCGGGCTGGGACGGCGAGGTGCCCGCCTGGCGTGGCGCGCGGGCGCTCCGCATGTACGACCGCGGCGAGTGCTCGGCCGCGGAGACCTGGCGCAACATCGGCGAGTCCTTCGCGGAGGGCGTGGACGCGGCGCTCGGCGAGTCCCGGGACGCCGAGCCGATCGGCAACTGGGTCGTGACCTACGACATCCGCAACGAGTTCCGCGGCGACCGCGATCGCTTCACCTTCTCGCGCCCCTACGAGATCACCGTCGTCGACGACCTCATCCGCGTGACCCGGACGCTCCAGTTCACCGGGCAGTTCACGGCGACGGACGGCGTGCTCGGCTTCCGGCTCTTCGACGCCGTCACCATCGACCCGGCCGGCGTGCGCGAGCCGCTCTCGGACTCGGACCGGATGGACATCGAGGACAGCATCGCGGCGGGCATGAAGGCGGCGCTGGCGCAGCCGCTCCCCCTGACCATCGCGTGCAGCCCGGGCGCGGGCGGGGACCGGCTCTGCTTCGGGGCGATGGCGACGACCGTCGAGGTCGAGGCGGGAGCCCCCGATGGCTCCTTCGCGCGCCACAACGCGACCTGCCTCCCGGCGGGGGCGCGGGGCGAGTGTCACTTCGTGCCGAACGTGTACCGCGTGAACCACCGCGTGGACGGCATCGAGCTCGTGCTCTCGGAGACCGCGCCCGAGCAGGGCGACGCGGACCCCTTCTACCCGCTGCTCGAGGACGCCGACACCTGCCGCGGCCTCGGCGTGCGGAACATGCAGCCGCGCGCGTGCGTGCACGACGGCGTCTTCGAGATCACGCCGCCGAACCGCCGGGGCATCCGCATCTGCGGCGAGGCCGCGCTGACGCGCTGAGCGGCGACCGGACCGACGAGGCGGGCCGGGGGGACGCGACCGAGCGAGCGTCCTCCCGGCCCGCGCCCGTCTTCCGGGCGGCCGGGCCCGGAAGACGGGTCGCCCGGGGCCTGGGAGCGCGGAAGACGCGAGCGGGGAGGCGGCGCGCGGGACGAGCCGCCCCCGTCCCGCGCGGGGTCTCGCGGCGCGCGGGTCTGGTAGCTTCGCCGGATGCGTGTCGCCGCGGCTCGTCTCGTCTGCCTCGTGGCTCTCCTCGGGTCGGCGGCCTGCGCCTCCGACGCGCCGCGCGAGGTCGCGCCGAGCGTGGCGGCCTACTGCGGCGAGGACGCGGAGGCCGTCGAGGCGCGGATCGACGCGCTGCTGGGCGAGATGACGCTCGACACGAAGCTCCGCATGATGGCCGGGAGCCGCCCGGGCGTCGTCGGCGGCGTCTGGGAGGTGCCCGGCGCGCCCGAGCACGGCGTGCCGGGGCTGCACATGCTCGACGGGCCGCGCGGGCTGAGCGCCTTCACGGATCTCGAGGGCACGGCCTTCCCCGTCGGCTCGGCCCGCGGCGCCACCTGGGACCCGGAGCTGGAGCGGCGCGTCGGCGCGGCCATGGCCCGCGAGCTCCGCGCGGCCGGCGCGGACGTGCTCCTCGCGCCGACGATCAACATCCTCCGCCACCCGCGCTGGGGCCGCACGCAGGAGACCTACGGCGAGGACGTGCACCACCTCGGCGAGATGGGCGTGGCCTTCATCGAGGGCGCCCAGTCCGAGCGGGTCATCGCCAGCGCCAAGCACTACGCCGCCAACAGCATCGACGATACGCGCTTCGACGTGAACGTCGTCGTCGACGAGCGCGCGCTCCGCGAGATCTACCTGCCCCACTTCCGCCGCGCCGTGACCGAGGCCCAGGTCGGCTCGATCATGAGCGCCTACAACTTCGTCAACGGCGACCACTGCAGCGAGAGCACGCACCTGCTCCGCGACATCCTGAAGGGCGAGTGGGGCTTCGCCGGCTTCGTCGAGAGCGACTGGCTCCTCGGCACGCGGAGGACGGCGCCGGCCGTGAACGCGGGCCTCGACATCGAGATGCCGGCGGGCAACCACTTCGCCCGCGGCCGGCTGCTCGCCGCGATCGACGAGGGCGCCATCGAGCTCGAGACCATCGACGAGGCCGCGCGCCGCATCCTCCGCGCGCAGCTCTGCTTCGACCTCGACACCGACCCGGCGCTGCGCGATCCGGCGCGCCTGCCCATGGAGGCGCACCACGGGCTGGCGCGGGAGGTCGCCGAGCGGGCCATGACGCTGCTCCGGAACGAGGGCGGGCTGCCCCTGGAGCGGGCGGGGACCCTCGCCGTGGTCGGTGAGCTGGCGGCGCGGGAGAACATCGGCGACCTCGGGAGCAGCAACGTGCGCGCGCCCTACGTGGTCACGGCGCTCGAGGGCATCGAGGCGGCGGCGGGGGGCGCGACGGTCGTGCACCTGAGCGAGCCGCTCGACGCCGAGGACGAGGCGGCGCTCGAGGCGGCGGACGCGGTGGTGGTCGTCGCCGGGCTGACGGAGGACGACGAGGGCGAGGGGGGCATCGCGAGCGGCGATCGGGAGAGCCTCGCGCTGCCCCGGGGGCAGGACGCGCTGATCGAGGCCGTGGCCGCGCGGAGCGAGCGGGTCGTGGTGGTGCTCGAGGGCTCGGGGCCGATGCTCGCGCCCTGGCTCGAGGAGGTCGAGGCGGTGCTCATGGCCTGGTACCCGGGCATGGAGGGCGGCCACGCGATCGCGGCGGCGCTCTTCGGGGACGTGAATCCGAGCGGGCGGCTCCCCATGAGCTGGCCCGTCGCCGAGGCCGACCTGCCGCCCTTCGACAACGAGTCGCTCGAGGTGGTGTACGACTACTGGCACGGCTACCGGCACCTCGAGCGGAGCGGCGTCGCGCCGGCCTTCCCCTTCGGCCACGGGCTGAGCTACACGCGCTTCGAGCTCGGCGCGCCGCGCCTCGAGCGGGAGGTGCTGAGCGGCATGGACGACGCGCTCGTGGTGGAGGTCGAGGTGACGAACGGGGGCGAGCGGGAGGGCGTCGAGACCGTGCAGCTCTACGTGAGCGTGCCCGAGTCGGCGGTGGAGCGGGCCCCGCGCGATCTCCGGGCCTTCGGCCAGGTCCGCCTCGAGCCGGGCGCGAGCGGCACCGTGCGCCTCGAGGTGCCGGCGCGTTCCCTCGCCTACTGGGGCGAGGCGGGCTGGACCCTCGAGCGGACCGGCTACGTCGCGCACGTCGGCACGAGCGCCCTCGACCTCCCGCACGCGGCGCCCTTCCGCGTGGAGTGAGCGCCGGCGCGGCTCGGGGCCCGTCTTCAGGGAGCCGGGCGCGAGCGGGGCGAGCCGGTCGACGGGGGCCGGTGGAGCCGTGGCTCTCCAGCTGCGGCGTCGACCCGGCCGGCTCCGATCCGCTATACCCTCGGGCGTGCCCCTCGGTCCGCACCTGCGCGACAGCCCGGCGGCGCGCGAGCTCGGCTCGCTCGCGCTCAGCGTCGTGCCCACCGACAACCCGATGATCGCGCTCCGCGCGGCCCAGTGGCGGAACGCGCTCACCAAGGTCGGCCTCGGCGTCCCCTTCTGGGCCGTGCACGACCTCGGCATGCTCACGGTGGTCGACCCGGCGACCGTGCCCATCGGCCCGCGGAGCGTGCTGAGCCAGCTCAACCTCGCGGGCCCGGTGGGCGAGGCGCTGCAGGGCTACACGGAGACGCTGAACGAGATCGCCCAGAGCGAGGTGCTCGAGAAGGCGCGCCAGTGGCGGCTCTCGGACGACCTCATCGCCGTGCTCCTGCTCAAGGTCATCGGGCCCCTCTGGGAGCGCTACCGCGGCCACCAGCTCGTCGCCGGCGTGCCCACGCTCCTCCCCCTCGACCCGGAGATCTACCGGGACATCGAGCCCGAGTTGCCGCAGCTCTTCGGCGCGCACGACCGGAGCGACGACGTGGGCTTCCTCCAGCACGTCGCCCGCGAGCGCCTCCGGCTGATCACGGCCGTCGAGCAGATCGATCTCGACACGCTCCGCCTGCTCGGCATGTTCGGCGCCGAGGCCTCGGCGGCGGGCGCGCTCCAGATGCTCGATCTGCTGAACGTGTTCGAGTCGCCGGAGGCGAACGACGTCGTGAACTTCAGCCTCGATCTCCTGCCGAGCGTGCTCGAGACGAAGCGCGCGAGCGGCCAGCAGACGTTCGCCGTCGACGGCTACAGCGGCGTGGAGCGGCGCGGCACGCTCGACTCGCTCGTGTTGAGCGAGCTGGCCTTCGACGAGGACCTCTTCGATCGGCGCTGGGTCGAGAAGGAGGTCTTCTTCTATGCGCGCGAGAAGCAGCACGAGGAGGACCGGCGCCTCCACTACGTCATGGTCGACGCCTCGGCGTCCATGCGCGGGCAGCGGAGCGTCTTCGCGCGCGGGCTGGCGCTCACGCTGGTGAAGAAGCTCCTGCTCCAGGGCGAGGACGTCTACTTCCGCTTCTTCGACTCGCGCCTCTACGAGGTGCAGCACGCGCGCGCCGGGCGGAGCGACAAGAGCGGGATCAGCGCGCCCTACGTGCTCTGCTTCAAGGGCGAGCGCGGGCGGAACTACGCCAAGGTCTTCGGCATGCTCGCCAACGAGCTCCAGCGCCTGCATCGGCGCGAGCGGCGGACGCCGATCCTCTACATCCTCACGCACGCCCAGTGCCACGTTCCCCTCGACACCATCGAGCGGCTGCGGACCATCGCGCGCCTCTACGGCGTCTTCATGCTGCCGAGCACGGGCGAGCTCGATCTCGAGTACCTGAGCCGACTCCACACGGTGCAGGTCGTCGACCACGACGCGCTGAGTCAGAAGAGCGCCCGCACGCAGCGCGCGCTGGAGATCGTGGACGACGCGACGAAGACGGAGAAGAAGGCCGTCGTGGAGAAGGGCGAGGAGGAAGAGGAGCCGCGACGAAGCATCCCGCCGGGCGAGCTCGTCTGAGCTCGCCCCCCGTGCCGGTGCCCGACGTCGTGGCCGTCCGAGCGCGCCCGACCCCCCACACCGCGAAGCCCGGCCGCCCTTCGCCCACGCTTCGCCTGCGTTCTGCTGGGCGCCGGCATCGCGCGCCGCCCTCGCCCCCGCGGCGCGTCTTCAGCGGCGCGTCTTCAGCGGCGCGCCTTCAGCCCCAAGCCTCCCGCTGCAGCAGGTACCGCGCGAGCAGCGCCCGCAGCTCCTCCCCGAAGCGCGGGTCCTCGAGCAGCTCGGGCCGCGTGACGATCGCCGACTCGAGGCCATGGCGTAGCGCCGCCACCGCGACCCGCGCGCTCGCCCCTTCGCGCCCATCGGGCCGCTCGGCGAGGTGCCGCTCCGCGAGCATCACGAGCGCCGCGTCGACCTCGTCGGTCACCGCCCGGTTCCACGCCTGCGGCACCTCGGCCAACACCGCCCGGCGGGCGCGCCGATCCTCCCGGCTCCGCGCGCACAGCGCCTCCACCAGCGGGCCGAGCGACGGCGCGAGCGGCCGACCGTCGGATGGCGGGAGGGCCGCCTCGGCCAGCTCGAGGAGCCGCGTCTCGCGCCGCCGCGCCAGCTCCGCGACGATCGCGCGGAGGTGCGGGAAGTAGCGATAGAGCGTCGCTGCGCTCACCCCCGCCCGCTTCGCGATGCTCCGCGCCGAGGCGCCCTCCCAGCCCGCCTCCGCGAGCCGCTCGAGCGCCGCCTCGAGAATCGCCTCCACCGAGGCGCGGCCGCGCGCCGACTTCGGCGTGACGCGGTGGACCGGCGTCGCCTCCTCCGCGGGCGGCTCGTCGGCCAGGCGCGCGCTCAGCGCCGCCGACGGAGGCGGCCAGGCGTCCGGGGTCCGGACCGGATGGGGCGAGAGGTCGGCGCCCGCCGGCGCGAGGTAGCGCCAGGCCAGCGAGAAGAGCTCGCGCCGAAACGCCCCCTCGAAGAGCGCGACGGGGCGGTGGAGCAGCGCGTCCTCGATCACGCCCTCGACGGCGTGGAAGACGACGAAGGCCATCACGTCCCGCGGCCCCTCCCGGAAGGGGAGCGCCTCCATCACGGCCCGGAGAAGCCGCTCCGTGCTCCGGTCGGTGGGCCCCGACGCGGGGAGGAGCCACGCGGGCGGAACCTGCAGTAGGAGCGCGCGGCGCGAGGCCGGTCCGCCGAGGCGCGGGTCCAGGAGCACGTCCACGAGCTGCGCCGTTGCCTCTCGCGCGCTGGTGTCCCCCAGCCCCTCGGCCCGCTCCATCGCCACCTCGAGCGCGCGCCCCTCGAGCCGGCGCGCGACCTCCAGGACGACGGCCTGCTTGTCGCCGAAGTACTGGTAGAGCGAGCCGATGCTCACGCCAGCCACCCGCGCGATGGCGTTCGTCGTCAGCGCTTCGTAGCCGTCCCGATCGAGCAGCAGCGCCGTCGCCTCGGCGATGGCGTCGACGATCGCCCGGCCCTCCGCCGTGCGGGGCTCGCGACGTGGCTCCGGTGGCTCGGCCATGGTCCTTCTTGTACCGCGTCATGCACCGGCCGCCCGGCCGGTTTTTCTGAACGCATCCGGGCGCGTGGCTTTTTGCGCCGTGATTTCAGCGTTTTGCGAGGCGTGTGGCGCGAGTGGAGGCGCCCGCGGATGGCTCCTAGAACGTTCCCCATGCGCTTCGCCGTCCCCACCGTCTCACTCCTGCTCGCCTGCTCCGCCTGCGGCGGCGCCTCGACCCCCGCGGCCGTCGAGCCGACGCCGATCGCCTCCGAGCCGACGCCCGCCGCCGCGGCCGGCGAGGCCCCGGGGCCGCTCGCCGCGCAGCCGCCTCCGGGGGGACCTCGAGCGGCCCTCGCCCCGGCCGACGTGCCGGCCCCCCTGCGCCCCGCGCCGGCGCCCGTCGAACGGCCCGCGGGCGTCGTCCGTGTGCTCGACGGAGGGCGGACCTACCGCTTCGCTCGCCGCGACGGAACGGCCGAGCTCCTCTGGCGCGACGGCGCGCTCCTCGTCGCGCGCCTCGAGCGGAGCGCCCTCGAGCTGCGCGACGCGCGGAGCGGCGCGCTGCGCGAGACCATCGCGACCGGAGGCGCCGGGAACCTCGTCGACGGTTCCCTCCGACGGGCGCAGCTCGCCGTCGGCCCTCGCGGCCGCTGGCATGCGGTCGGCTGCGGACCGGCGAAGCTCTTCGAGGGGGGCGAGCTCCGCCACACGATCGCCGACCCGAACGCCCGCCCCGCGCCCGAGCCCCGGGAGGGGGGCCGCATGGGCGCCATGGCGCCGTCGCTGGAGGGGCACTGCGTCGCCTTCGACGACGCTGGCGAGAGCGCCGTCATCGCGTTCGGCCGGTCGGTCGCGCGCGTCTCGCTCGCGACGGGCGACATCACCCCGCTCGAGGACACGGGCTGCCGGACGCGGGCTGTGGACCTCGCCGCGGACGGCTCCCGCTTCGCGTGCGCGAGCAGCTGGGGCGCGCGCGTCTTCGACGCGGAGGGGCGCGAGCTGGCGCGCTTCGAGGCGGACCTGGACTCGGGAGCGGGGCCGACCGAGGCGCTCGACCTCTCGGCGGACGGGCGCACCCTCTTCCTCGCGCGGGACGGGCAGGTCCTCGTCCTCGACGTCGACGCGGGCCGAGTCCGGCGTCGCTTCGCGATCGGCGAGGACGTCGAGGTCCACGCCCTCGCCGCCTCCGCGGACGGCGCCTGGGTGGCGACGGCCGCCGCGGGGCGCGTCGACGTCTGGGCCGTCGGCTCGGGCCGCCCCATCCCCACGGGCGCCGGGCATCGCTTCGCCGTGCGGACCCTCGTCGCCTCCCCGGACGGGCGGCGCCTCGCGAGCGCGGGCGTCGACGGTCGGGCGCTCCTCTGGGACGTGGCGCGCGGCGAGATCCTCACGGAGCTCGTGGCGGCGCATCGCGGCGAGGCGGCGGTCGCGGCGACGCCGGACGGAGCGCGCTGGGCGGCGATCGCGTCGGGGCGAGAGGAGCGCCCCCTCCGGGTGGTCGACGCCGCCGGCCGCCTGCTCTTCGAGACGAGCGTGTACTCGGGCGCGCGGGGGCTGGCCCTCGCAGCGGATGGGCGCCACGCCTTCCTGGGCCACACCTCGCTCAGCTGGCTGGCGCTCGAGGAAGGCAGCCGCCCGCGCTCCATGTGGCGCGCGGACGATCGACCCGACCAGCCCGAGCGCGTCTTCCTCGCGGGCGATCGGCTCGTGGTCGGCGGGACGGACTCCACCACGCTCCCCCACGCGATCGATCCGACCTGCCGTCGGCGCTGCCGGGCGACGCCGCTCGACGCGCAGCCCGAGCCCCGCCGCGACATGGCCGAGGTCCGCGAGGCCGTGGCCTACGCCATGGGCCGCGCCTCCAGCCACGACCCGGACGCGGGCCTCCACCGCGGCGGGCTCCGCGCAGCCCTCCGCGTCGGCGAGCACATCGTCACGCTCGCGGACGCGGGCAGCGTGTACTTCTTCGAGCCCGACGGGACGCATGCCGGCTGCTGGGACGCCCGGCTCGCCGGGCTGGCGCTCCATCCGAGCGGCAGGCTCGTGGGCCTGGGGACGGGCGGCGCCTTCGTGCTCGTGCCGGCCTCGCCGCCGGGGGACGACGCCCGCGCCCCCGTGGCCCGCGGTCTCGGCGTCCTCACCGGGCGACGCCGGGAGTGTGCCCGGCTGCCCGAAGGGGCGCGCCTCGAGCTCGGCCACGAGGGGCGCCCCGCCGCCATCGCGGCCAGCACCGATCGCCTCTTCACCGCGGCCCACGACGGCTCGATCTGGGTCTGGGAGGCCGCCGCCGTGCTCGGCGACTGACCCGGAGGCCGGCCCCGGCGAAGGCGCTCGCGTGGAGTCCTCCGCGCGCCTCGCCCGGCCCCCCTTTCCCACCTCAGGTCGCGTCCGACCAGCCGTGGTCCGCGTGCCAGTCGGCGAGCGAGCGCTCCGGATAGCCGTCGAAGCGCGCGTCGTCCGGCTTGCCTTCGACCTCGACCCAGGGGGCCTTCGAGCCGAGCATCATGTGCACGTGCGCCGGCGGCGTCGGGAGCGGGGTGTCGATGGCGCTCGCGACCGGGTGCACGAGCGCCGGCCACTGGCTGTTCCAGGCGTAGAGGTGCGTGCCGCAGCGCCCGCAGAAGTAGCGGTGGTGGTCACTCTCCGTGAGCACGCCGCCGCGCTCGGTCTTCGCCCGGTAGCAGGCGAGGGCGTCCCGCCCCTCGAGCTCGAGCGTCGCGTGGTCGCCGCCGAGGTTGATCATGAAGCCGCCCGCCCCGCCGGTCTTGCGGCAGATCGAGCAGTAGCAGCGCTGGTAGGGCCAGGGCTCGTGGCTCTCGAGAGAGAAGCGCACGGCGCCGCAGTGGCAGGAGCCTTCGAGGTGCATGGCGGACAGGGTGCCATGCACCGAGCACCGAGCACCGAGCACCGAGCACCGAGCACCGAGAACCGAGCGCCGAGCGCCGAGCCGGAGCGCGGGCCCGGCGCCGGTGGGGTCCGGGTCATCGCGCCCCGAGGCGCCGGACCCGGCGTGCCGGCGTGCCTGCGCGCACGGGCATCCGGGGCCGCGCCCGCGGCTCGCTCAGGACGCCTGGCGGATGCGGAGCTGGGCGTCCGGGTCGAGGTGGAGGTCGAGCTGGGGGAAGGCGATGACCACGCCCGCCTCCTTCAGCGCGTCCCACACGGCGTGGTGGAGCTCGGACTTGAGCTTGCGCATGCGCCAGGGGGAGGTCGTCCAGACGGCCACCTCGAAGTCGACGCTGCTCGAGTTGAAGAGCGTCAGGAAGACCGCCGGCTCGCCCGGCGCCTTCTCGTCGTGCTTCTCGTGGGCCACCCGCTCGAGCACCGTCTGCACCTGGGCCATGTCGCTCCCGTAGGTCACGCCCACGATGAGCGAGACGCGCACGGCCGGGTTGTCGAGGGTCAGGTTCTTCACCTGGTTCTGCACGAGCATCGAGTTCGGCAGGAGCAGGTCCTCGCCGTCGAGCGTCACCGCCTGCGTCGAGCGGATGCCCATCTTCACGACGCGCACGATCTGGCCGTCCACCTCGAGCACGTCGCCTGGCGTGATGGAGCGCTCGCCGAGGAGGATGACGCCGGAGACGAAGTTCTGCGCCACCGTCTGCATCGCGAAGCCGATGCCGACGGCGAAGACGGCGCCCGCCGCGAAGAGCGCGGCCAGGTCGATGCCGAGCGTCTCCAGCGCGATGCCGAAGCCGACGAAGAGCACCACGTAGTGGAGCAGCTTCGAGACGACGGCGACCGTGCCCTCGTCGGTCACCCCGCGCAGCGCGAAGGCCCGCTTCACGCCGCGCCGCAGCACCTTGGAGATGCCGAGCGTGAGCAGGAGGATCGCCAGCGACGTGAGCGCGGTCGCCAGCGTCACCGTGGTGCCCGCGATCTCGAAGAGCTCGGTCGCCAGCACGCGACGGACGGAGGTGAGGACGGACTCCCAGTTCACGGCGCCCCGAGGCTGCCACGGCGCCGCTCGCGCCTCCCAGAAAGGCGCAGGCGCTCATCCGGGCTCGGCGCGGGGACAGCGCGCCCGGGCTGCGCTATCGTCGGCCCGCGATGAACGACGCGCAGATGAAGCACCGCGACCTGGTCGGAAAGACGGTCTTCACGCAGGACGGTCACGAGCTCGGCGAGATCGCCGGCCTCGTGGTGGACGTCGGGAGCTGGCGCGTGCCGGCGCTGGACGTGCGCCTCGAGCGCAAGATGCTCGAGCGGCTCCACCTCGAGAAGCCCATGTTCGGCTCCCAGACGGTGCGCATCGGCGTCGAGAAGGTGAGCGGCATCGGCGACACGGTCGTGCTCAAGAGCAAGCTCGAGGAGCTCGCCTTCGCCGACACGGACGGGGACGGCGTGCCGGACCCGCCCGAGGGCGCGCCGGAGAAGGAGTGACGCGCGTCCGGAGCCGCGGCGTCGGATGCGCGGCGTCCGGATGCGCGGCGTCCGGATGCGCGGCGTCGGATGCGCGGCGTCGGATGCGCGGCGTCCGGATGCGCGCGCCGGATGCGCGGCGTCCTGGCGCCGGATGCGCGGCGTCCTGATGCGCGGGGCCGAGCCCCATGCCAGGGTCGGGCCGTGCGACGCATCGACGCCCGCGGCCTGACGGCCTCCGCCCTCGTCCTCCTCCTCGCCGCCTGCGGCGGGAGCGCCCCGGCCGAGGAGACCACCCCGACGCCCACGGCGGTCTCCTCCCCGGAGACCATCCCCGTGCCGGAGGGGGAAGGCGAGGAGCTGGTCGAGGTGCTCCTCGAGGCGCCCGGCGAGGGGGCTCCGGCGCCCCTCCGCCTGCGGCCCCGCCCCGGCCAGGTGCAGGTCGTGCGCATGGAGATGGACGCGCGCGTGGGCGTGGAGATCGGCGGCGCGTCGCGTCCCCCCATGGCGGTGCCGACCATCGCCATGGAGCTGGAGACGCGGGTGACGGACGTCGCCACGGACGGGACCTTCCGGCAGGAGGCGCGGGTGCGCTCGGTGGAGGTGCGCGGCGACGCGGGCGATCCGGGCGTGCAGCAGATGCAGGAGCAGATCGCGCCCCTCGAGAGCTACGAGGGGTGGGCGATCCTGGACGCGCGCGGCCGCGTGCTGGCCCTCGACTTCGCGCTCGCGCCGGGCGCGCCGCCGAACCTGCAGCAGACGATGGAGCAGGTGCGCGACACCATGCGGCAGCTCATGCCGCCGCTCCCGGAGGAGCCGGTCGCCGTGGGCGCGCGCTGGCGGACCGTGTCGAACGTGGAGGCGCGGGGGCTCCGCATGGTGCAGGAGGCACGCTTCACGCTCCGCGATCGGAGCGCGGAGGGGTGGACGCTGGCGGTGGAGCTCACGCAGAGCGCGGACCCGCAGACGCTGCCCTCGCCGCAGCCGGGCGTGGAGGTGGAGCTGGTGGAGCTGGCCTCGAGCGGGGACGGGCGGATGACGGTGACGGAGGACGCGCGGATCCTGAGCGGGCGGACGTCGATCGAGCTCGCCCTCGACACGCTGACCCGCGCCCAGGGGCGCGAGCTGCCGATGCGCACGCAGCTCGCGATGGACACGCGCGTGCAGGGGCTCTGACGCCCGCGGCGGATCGGTCGCGGGCTCACCCCGTGGCGCGCCGGAGCGTCCCGCTCACCGTCTCCACCAGCCCGCGGGGCCACCGCTTCGCCGGCAGCCAGAGCCCCTGCGAGAGCTCGAGCTCGAAGCCGGCGTAGCCCTCCCCGAGCGCGCGCCGGAGCGCCGTCGGCAGCCCGTCGGTCGCCCCGCGGTAGGGCTGGTTCCGGCGCACGCGCAGGTCCGTCCGCCGCTTCAGCGCCTCCACCCACGCGCCCGCGATGCGCCGCTCGGCGTCCCGCGCCGGGTCGTAGAGCACCCCGATGTCCACCTCGCGCATGCGCCCCTCGAGCACGGGCGTGAAGCTGTGCACCGCGACGTGCACCACGACTCCATGGGCCTCCCGCGCCGCCTCGCAGGCGGTCCGCACCGCCTCCCGATGGGGCCGGTGGCGGCGCGCGAGCAGCCGCTCTCTCGCCGCGCGCGGCAAGGAGCGCGTGTAACGCGAGAAGACGGCCCGGTTCGTCTCGCTCCGGTTCGCGTCGACGAGCAGGCGTGTCGTCCGCTGCGCGAGCAGCGGGGCGTCGAGGGCGGCGGCGAGCGTCCGGGCGAAGGCGAGGGCGCCGAGGTCGTGGCCTTCGTGCGTCCGAAGCGGCGCGCCGGCGAGCAGGGCGAGGTACGCGCCGGGGAGGTGCGTGCCCGCGTGCTCGCAGCTCACGACGAAGGGGCCCGGCGGCGCCTCCGCGGCCTCCGAGCGGCTCATGGCGCCTCCAGGAGCCGGCCCTCCTCGAGGCAGGCGGCCATCTCCGCGGCGAGCTCGCGCAGGGCGGCGCGGATCGGCGCCCGTCCGCCCGCCTCGGCCCCGCGCGCCTCCACCCAGGCCACCATGCGCCGCGCCAGCGGGCCCGCCTCGAGGAGCGCCCCGAGCGCCGCCTCGTGCTCGCCGCTCGGCGGGCAGCGATCCACGAGGTGCCGCCAGAGCTGCCCGAGCGTCGCGCGCTCCCGCCGCAGCCCGAAGCTCCGCAGGAGCGCCGCGTCGTCGATCATGGCGCGCTCCCCGTCGCGGATCGCGCGCTCGAGCGTGGCCGCAAGCCGCTCCGTCGAGCCGGCCTCCGGGTAGGGCGCCCCGAGCCGCCCCTCGACCAGGTCGCGCACCACGGCGACGATGGCCGCGGCGATGGCCAGGTCCGCCCGCGGCGTCTCCTGCGCGTCGAGCACCCGGAGCTCGAGCGCCATCCGATCGAAGCGCGCGATCACGCCGCGGCTGTTCAGCCACTCCTCCTGGAGCAGGCCCGCGGGGTCGAGCGGCGCGATGGCCGCGTACATCGGCGCGAGGATGGTCGCCTCGTAGGCGGCCCGGCTCGCGACCGGCTCGGGCACCACGCGCCCGGCGATCTTCGGCACGCGCGCCTGGTTGTGCCGGTAGACCTCGAGGCGCGTATCGAGGTGCGCGCTCCGCCGCCCGTCGACGAAGGGCGAAGCCGCCGCCAGCCCGGGCACGAGCGGCACCATCAGCCGGAGCGCCGCATGCAGCCGCGCGAGCTCGGCGTCGTCCGCGAAGGGCAGGTTCAGGTGCTGGCTCTGGAGGTTGGTCCAGCCGTGCCCCCGGCAGCCGAAGATGCGGTCGTAGGCCTCGTAGATGGCCCGCTGCCCGTGCGGCCAGAGCGTCGCCGTCGCCGGGTCGAAGAAGGGGTGGAGCGCCCCGCCGAGGAGCCGCGCGCCGTGGGGCGCGAGCCGCGCGTTCATCGCCCGCGCCTGCGCCTCGAAGAGCGCCGCGACGCCCTCGAGCCGCGGCGCCGGGCCGTTCGTCTTCACCTCGATCACGTGCGCGGCGAGCTCGTTCGACCAGGCCGCCGCGCCGTGCTCGCGCTCGTCCTCGATCTGGTCGCCCTCCCTCAGGAGCGCCTCGGCGAGGGGCCGCGGCGCCAGCGTCTCGGCGTCGACGATCATCCACTCGAGCTCCACGCCGAAGCCCTGGAAGAGGCCGAGGCTCACGACGCGCCTCCGTTCTCGCGCCGCAGCCCGCGGCGCCGCTCGAGGCGCCGCACGAGCCCCTCGACGATGGTCCCGTAGAGCGCCGGCCCGAGCACGGCGTCCTCCACGTCCGCCTCGAGGCTCGGGTTGTCGTTCACCTCGACCACCAGCGGCCTCCCGTCGACCTCCTTGAGGTCCACGCCGTAGAGCCCGTCGCCGATGCAGGCCGCCGCCTGCAGCGCCGTCTCGACGATGGCGGGGGGCGCGTCCTCGACGGCGATCGTGTCCCAGGCGCCCTCCTCCTCGAGCGCCCCCGTCGCCTCCCGGCGCACGATCTGCCAGTGGCCCGGCGCCATGTAGTAGCGGCAGGCCCAGAGGGGCACGCCCTCGAAGACGCCGACGCGCCAGTCGAAGTCCGAGCGCACGTAGCCCTGCGCGACGATCAGGTCCGAGCGGTCGAGGAGCCGGCGCGCCGTCTGCACGACCTCGGCCTCGTCGTCGCAGCGGAAGACGCCCATGGAGAAGGCGCTGTCGGGCACCTTGAGGACGGCCGGCAGGCCGAGGGTCGGGACGATGCGCTCGACGCGCGTGCGGTCGACGAGGAGCGTCGGCGGCGTGGGGATGGCGGCCCGGCGGAGGGCCTCGGCGAGGAAGACCTTGTTGCAGCACTTGAAGATCGACTGCGGGTCGTCGAGCACGGCGAGCCCGTCGGCCTCGGCGCGGCGCGCGAAGCGGTAGGTGTGGTGGCTGACGGCGGTGGTCTCGCGGAGGAAGAGCGCGTCGAACTGGGGGAGGCGCGCGTAGTCGTCCTTGGTGATGAAGGTGGTGCGCACGCCGATGCGGGCGGCGGCCTCGACGAAGCGGGCGAGGGCCTCCGGGTCGGACGGGGGCTCCTTCTCGGCCGGGTCGTGGAGGATGGCGAGCTCGTAGGCGGCGTCCGCGAGGGCGGGGCCGCTCGGGGCCTCGGCGGCGACGTGGGCGCGGAGGGCGCGCTCGGCGGTGTCGCGCTGGGCCGGGTCGAGATCCGTCAGGCGCTTCGGCGTGGCCTGGTCGAGGCGCCAGCGGAGGCTCTCCGGGGCGCTCGGGTCGCGGGCGAAGCGCACCTCGAGGCAGGGCGCGGGGACGCGCTCGAAGATCTCCTGGGCGGCCTCCGGGAAGCGGCCGTCGAGGCAGCGCCCGAGGAAGACGGTGGCCGTGGGCGCGGCGTTCGGGCCGGCGCTCCCGACGGCGGCGTCGAGCTCGGCGGCGGCGGCCGGGCCGAGGGTGGCGCCGAGGACGCGGAGCACGCTGCGGTGCTTGAGGTCCTGGATGGTCGTCACGTCGGGCCAGACGCGGTGGCCGCGGGCCTCGGCGAGGAGCGAGACGTAGTAGCCGAGCTTCTGGTAGCCGACGCGGCGGCAGAAGTTGAGCACCAGGGTGCGGGGCGGGTGGTCGTCGCCGGCGACGTAGGTCCGAGCGGGGAGCACCTCGAGCTCGGGGACGGAGAAGGGCCAGTCGTCTTCGCGCTCGACGAGGACGAGGGGGCGGCGGGGCGCGCGTGGGGGCATGGAAGGAGAGGGTCCTCGGGGAGGGGCGGGGGGCCGCCCGGGTCGGCCGCGCAGGGCGGGGGTCGTCGCGCCGGCGTCGGGCCGGGCGTCGGGCCTGCCGTCGGGTCGGGCGTCGGGTCGGGCGTCGGGCCGGCCGTCGGGTCGGGCGTCGCGCCGACGCGAAGCACGCCGCGTGCCACGGCGAGGCCCCGGCGCGGACCCCACGGAGCGCACGAAGCCGCTTGCGTCCGATTCGGCCTTTGGCGGATCGTCGGCGGGTGACGGAGCGGCGCGCGCACGTGCTCGTGGTCGGCCAGCCGGGCGAGGGGATGGGCCCGGCCGTGCCCGCGTGGATCGACCCGCTGGTGGCGCGCGGACACCGCGTGGAGTGCGTGCACGCGGCGGCCGAGGCGCTCGACGAGGCGCTCGGGAGCTTCCTCCCGGACGTGGTCGTCGTGGACGCCGGCGACCCGCGCCTCGCGGAGTGGGTCGAGCGCGTCCGGGCGGCCCGGGGGAGCGCCTCGATCGTCGCCCTCGCGGCGCGGACGGACGCCGCGCTCCTCGGCCAGGCCGTGCTCGAGGGGGCGGATCAGGCGCTCCCGCGCGAGGCGGGCGCCGAGGCCATCGTGGCGCTGGTGCGGCGGGCCTGGGAGAAGCCGCGCTACGCCGAGCAGGCGGCGAGCGCCGAGCGGGCGGCCCACGAGGAGCTCGACCTGAGCCGCTTCCCCGGCATCGTCGGGAGCCACCCGGTGATGATCCGCCTGCTGCGTCGCGTGGCCCAGGTGGCGCGGAGCCGGGCGACGGTGCTGATCCACGGCGAGACGGGGACCGGCAAGGAGCTCATCGCCGGGGCGATCCACACGAACTCGAAGCGGGCCGCGGGGCCCTTCGTGAAGCTGAACTGCGCGGCGCTCGCCGAGAGCGTGCTGGAGAGCGAGCTCTTCGGGCACGAGCGGGGGGCCTTCACGGGGGCCCAGGCGCGGCGCATCGGCCGCTTCGAGCAGGCCGACGGGGGGACGCTCTTCCTCGACGAGGTCAGCGAGCTCTCCCTCTCGCTCCAGGTGAAGCTGCTGCGCTTCCTGCAGGAGCGGGAGCTCGAGCGGGTGGGCGGGAACGAGACCGTGAAGGTCGACGTGCGGGTGGTGGCGGCGACGAACGAGGACCTCGGCGCGCTGGTGAAGAGCGGGCGCTTCCGGGAGGACCTCTACTACCGGCTGAACGTGGTGCGGCTGGAGGTGCCGCCGCTGCGGGCGCGGCCGAGCGACGTGCTCGAGCTGGCGAGCCATTTCCTGGTGGAGCTGGCGGCGGAGAACGAGGTCGAGGTGAGCGGCTTCACGGAGGCGGCGAAGCAGGCGCTCCTCGCGCACCCCTGGCCGGGGAACGTGCGGGCGCTGCGGAACGCGATCGAGACGGCCGTGGTGCTCTGCGAGGGGGAGCGGGTGGACGTCGGGGACCTGCCCCTCGAGCCGGCCGGGGAGGGCGACGCGCTCCAGGCGATGGTGCCCGGGGTGACCCTCGAGGAGCTCGAGCGCTGGGCGATCCTGCGGACCCTGCGGGCGATGGGCTCGGTGCAGGCGGCCGCGGACGCGCTGGGGATCAGCAAGCGCACGATCCAGTACCGGCTGCAGTCCTGGGGCCTGACCGCCAAGGAGCTCCTGCGCGACGAGGCGTAGGCGCGGCGCTGAGGGGCGCGGCGCTGTGGCACGGCGCTGTGGCACGGCGCTGAGGGGTGCGGCGCTGTGGCACGGCGCTGTGGCATGTAGGGTGCAAGCCGTTCCCCCGGCCCCTTCGCGCACTCCCGCGCACTCCGAAGGAGGTGGCCATGGACGAGCGCTTCTTCCCGGCGACCGAGCTCGCCTGCTCCCCGGCTCTTCAGCGCGCCCTGGTCCGCTGGCGGGCCCTCCGCGGCCGCGCCGCGCCCTGCGTGCTCCGGCGTTCCGCCCTCGAGGAGACCGAGCACCAGCTCGGCGTGCCTCTCGAGACCGATCTGCTCGCGCTGCTGGCCGGCCGCGGGGTCGCCCTGCGCGAGCTCCGCACCCGCACCGTGCGCGCCCGCGTGAGGCATCGCCTGCCCGAGGGCGCCCTGGTCTTCGCGACCGAAGACGACCTGCTCTGGTGCGCCATCGCCGGCCAGGCGCGCCCTTGGGACCGCCGCGCCCGACGCTGGGCCGCGCCCGCGACGCCCTTCGCCGTCTTCCTCCACGAGGACGATCCGGAGGACGGCAGCGACGAGCCAAGCCGCCTCGACGGCCGCTACGGCGTGCGCCTCTTCATCCTCGAGGACGGCGCGACGCCCCCCGCCGAGGTGCAGGTCCCGCACGACAAGTGCTGATTCTGCACCCGTCTCCCGGAGGGCTCGCGAGACCGACCGAGCCCGACCGCCGCGAAGGGAAACGCCCCGGCCGCGACAGCGGCGAAGTCACGCGGCTCGGCACCGAAGCGTCGAAGAACCGACCCGTGTGACGCCGCCGAAGGCGGCGCCGAGCGGCCCACGGCCGCGCTGGTAAGCCAAAGATAGCGAGCGCCAGCGAGCGGAAGACGGCCTACACGTCCGGCTTCCGACCCGCGCCCTCGTCCCGCCGCTTCGCCACCCAGCTGATCACCTTGCCGGCCACGTCCACGCCGGTCGCCCGCTCGATCCCCTCGAGCCCCGGCGACGAGTTCACCTCGATCACCAGCGGCCCGTGGTTCGAGCGGATGATGTCCACGCCGGCGATCCCCAGCTTCATCGCCTTCGCCGCCCGCACCGCCACCGAGCGCTCCTCCGGCGTCAGCTTCACCTTCTGCCCCTCGCCGCCCCGGTGGATGTTCGAGCGGAACTCCCCGGGGGGCGCCTGCCGCTTCATGGCCGCGACCACCTTGTTCCCGACCACGTAGCAGCGCAGATCCGCGCCCCCGGCCTCGGCGATGAACTCCTGCACGAGGATGTTCGCGTCGAGGTTCCGGAACGCCTCGATCACCGACTCGGCCGCCTTGTCGGTCTCGCAGAGCACCACGCCGATGCCCTGCGCGCCCTCGAGGAGCTTCACGACCAGCGGCGCGCCGCCCACCCCGCGGATGAGCCCCTTCACGTCCTGCGTCGTGTGCCCGAAGGCGGTCACGGGCATGGCGATGCCCCGGCGCGAGAGGAGCTGCAGGGAGCGCAGCTTGTCCCGCGAGCGCGCGATGGCCTGCGAGCTGTTCGGCAGGTAGACGCCCATCATCTCGAGCTGCCGCACGACGGCCGTCCCGTAGAACGTGCTCGAGGCCGAGACCCGCGCGATGGCGGCGTCCAGCCCCTCGATCTGCTCGCCGTTCGCCGTGAGCGTCGGCTTGTGCGCCGCGATGTGCATCTCGCAGGCGAGGTAGTTCACCACGGACATCTCGTGGCCGAGCTCCTCGCCCGCCTCGAGGAGGCGGCTGGTCGAGTAGAGCCCGGGGTTCTGGGAGAGGACGGCGATCTTCATGGGGGCGCGAGGATCGGTCCGCCGGCCGCTCCTCGCAAGGGCGATCGCCCGCGAAACTTGGCCGGGAACCTGCATGTCACCGAGAGTCCTTCGAGCCACCCCGAAGTTGCTCTCGGGCCTCCTTCGGGCAGGATGAAAGGCGTCGGGTCCGCCCGGTGCCGAAAGGAGGGCGCCATGCGCGTCGCGATCCTCACCCGAGAGCCCCAGGGCTCCGCCGCTCGCCTGGTCCAGGCCCTCGAAGCGTGGGGGCACGTCCCCGAGCTCGTCGGCACCTTCGCCGTGACGCTCGACCTCGCGGAGGGGCACCTCAGCCTCCACCACCGCGGGGTGGAGCTGCCGCCCTACGACGCGGTGCTGGCGCGCATCGGCCACTCGGCGACCTTCCACGGCGCGACCGTGCTCCGGCACCTCGAGCTGATGGGCGTGCCGACCTTCCCCTGCGCGGACGCGCTCCTCGCCTCCCGCGACAAGCTCCGCTCGCTCCAGCTCCTCGCCGCCGCCCACGTGCCCGTCCCGGAGACGAGCTTCGTGCGCCGCCGCAAGGACCTCGGCCCGGCCATCGAGCGCCTCGGCGGGGCGCCGCTGATCGTGAAGGTGACGGAGGGGACGCAGGGCAAGGGCGTGCTCCTCGCCGAGTCCGCGCGGAGCGCCGAGGCCATGGCGTCGACGCTGCTCGACGCGGGCAAGCAGGTGCTGCTGCAGCGCTTCGTGAGCGAGAGCCGCGGGCGCGACGTGCGGGCCTTCGTCGTGGGCGACGAGGTCGTGGCGGCGGCGCGGCGCGTGGCCCAGGGCGACGAGTACCGGAGCAACGTGCACCTGGGGGCGAGCGCGGAGAAGACGGAGATCGAGCCGGCCTACGCGAAGGTGGCCGTGCGGGCGGCGAAGGTGCTCGGCCTGCCCATCGCGGGCGTCGACCTGCTCGAGGGGAAGGAGGGCCCGATGGTGGTCGAGGTGAACTCGAGCCCGGGCATCGTCGACTTCGAGCGCGTGACCGAGACCGACGTGGCCGGCCGGATCGTGGAGCACGTCGAGGACATCGCGCTCCGCCCCCACGCCCTCCACTGAAGACGCTTTGCGCCCCCCCGCCCTCGTGGCGCACTCTCGGCCCCCCGAGCCATGACGCTTCAGCCCACCTACCGCCCCGGCGACTTCGACATCGCCGCGCACTACTACGAGCGCGTCCGCAACGCGCAGCTCCACCCCCTCGTCCGGAGCTTCCTCGCCCTCGGCCACGAGCGCATCGCCTCGCGCTACGTGCACCTGCACCCGACGGCCGACCGCGCGAAGGTCCTCGAGCTCCTCGCTTCGACCCCGCGCCGCTTCCGCTGGGGCGGCGCGGACCTCTTCCTCGCCACCAACGAGCGCGGCCTCCGGCAGATGGTCGTCATCGAGACGAACTCCTCGCCCTCGGGCCAGAAGTCCATGCCGACGAGCGACGAGACCGACGAGCTCGGCGGCTACCGGCGGCTGGTCGCCGGCGCGCTCCTCCCGGCCATCGACAAGAAGCGCAAGAAGCGCCTCCCGGCCGGCGAGCTCGCCGTGCTCTACGACAAGAACCCCATGGAGAGCTCGGGCTACGCGGCGACCATGGCCGAGCTCACGGGCGAGCCGGTGCACCTCGTGCCCTGCTTCCGCGGCGCCGAGGACCCGCCCTGGCGCTTCGAGGACGGCGTCCTCCACGTGCGCGTGGAGGGGAGCTGGCGCCCGATCCGCGCGGCCATGCGCTACGTCACCCAGCAGCCCTGGAACCGCCTGCCGCCGGTCACCAAGACGCTGATCTTCAACCCGACCCTCGCCTGCCTCGCCGGCGGTCGGAACAAGGCCATGGCCGCCAAGGCCTACGAGTTCTTCAACGCCGAGATGCGCGAGCACGGCCTGCGCATCCGCATGCCCGAGACCATCTGGGACGTGGCCCGCGCCGAGGTGCCCTGGTGGGTGCAGCGCATGGGCGGCGTGGCGGTCGTGAAGAACCCCTACTCGAACGCCGGCCAGGGGGTCTACACGATCACCTCGGACGCCGAGCTCGAGGCCTTCATGGAGAGCGAACAGCGCTACGACCGCTTCATCGTGCAGGCGCTGATCGGCAACCTCCGCTGGAGCTCCCACGGCCGGGCCGGCCGCCTCTATCACGTCGGCACCGTGCCGGACAAGAGGGCGCGCATCTACGCGGCGGACCTCCGCTTCATGGTCGGCGGCGGGCCGAGCGGCTTCTTCCCCGTGGCCATCTACGCGCGCCGCGCCCGCAAGCCCCTCGAGGCCGAGCTCCCGGACGGCGCGAGCTCCTGGGAGATGCTCGGCACGAACCTCTCGGTGAAGCTCGGCGAGAACGAGTGGAAGTCCGAGACCGAGCGCCTGCTCCTCGTCGACAGCCGCGACTTCAACAAGCTCGGCATCGGCGTCGACGACCTCATCGAGGGCTACCTGCAGACGGTCATGGCCGTCACCGCCATCGACCGCATGGCCGGCCAGCTCCTCACGAAGAAGGGCGTCTTCCGGCGGCGCTTCTTCCGCGAGATGAACCCGGACCCGGCGCTCGCGGACGAGATCGCGCGATGAGCAAGCCCTCCGCGGACCGGCCCGTCGAGCGCACGCCGGCCAAGCGCGTGACGCGCCTCGACATCGACGCGCTGCCGCACGGCACGACGCATCGGCTCCTCCTCGACCTGATGGACGACGCGCTCGGTCTGCCGATCCAGCTCCCCATGCTGGTGGCGCGCGGCCGGCGCGACGGGCCCGTCTTCGGCATGACGGCGGCGCTCCACGGGAACGAGCTGAACGGCATCCCGGTGATCCACGACGTCTTCCGGCACCTCGACCTGGACCAGCTCCGGGGCACGGTGGTGGCGGTGGTCGTGCTGAACGTGCCGGGCTTCCGGCTGCACCAGCGCGAGCTCGACGAGGGGACCGACCTCAACAAGATCTTCCCCGGGCGGGCGAAGGGGAACGTGGCGCAGGTCTATGCGCACCGCGCCGTGCAGAAGGTGGTGCGGCGCTTCGACCGGCTGGTGGATCTGCACACGGCGAGCTTCGGGCGCATCAACTCGCTCTACGCGCGGGCGGACATGGAGCACGAGGTCGCGGCGCACATGGCGCGGCTGATGCGGCCGCAGATCATCCTGCACAACCGGCCGTCGGACAGGACGCTGCGCGGGACCATGATGGCGCTCGGCATCCCCTCGGTGACCATCGAGATCGGGGACCCGCAGCGCTTTCAGCCGCAGTTCATCAAGAGCACGCGGCGGGGCATCCGGCGGATCCTCGCGGACATGAAGATGCTGCCGAAGAGGAAGCTGAACCTCGGGCCGCCGCCGGTGATCTGCGACAAGTCGCGCTGGCTCTACACGGACCGGGGAGGGCTGCTCGAGGTCTACCCGGAGCTGACCGATCTGGTGCGCAAGGGCGACATGCTGGCGCGGCTGACGGATGTCTTCGGCGAGGTGGTGCGCGAGTACCGGGTGCCGGAGGACGCGGTGGTGATCGGCAAGAGCGTGAACCCGGCGGGCGCGACGGGAGCGCGGATCGCCCACCTCGGCCGGGTCGCCGAGCCCGGTCGCTTCCGAGCCCAAAGCACCTGACGAAACCCCGTGCCCGTGCCCCTGCCCGCAGGCCGAAGGGGAGCGAGCACGATGACGTGCCCCCGAAAAAACCCGTGCCCGTGCCCCTGCCCGTGCCCCTGCCCGCAGGCCGAAGGGGAGCGAGAGCAGAAAAACGCGCCCCAACAACCCGTGCCCCTGCCCGTGCCCCCGCCCCTGCCCGCAGGCCGAAGGGGAGCGAGCACGATGACGTGCCCCCGAAAAAACCCGTGCCCGTGCCCCTGCCCGTGCCCCTGCCCGC
>PABA01000147.1 GCA_002699025.1 Sandaracinus sp.
GCGAGCAAAGCGACCCCCACTCCGCGCGCTCCGCGAACGCGGCCGCCCGCCCCGCCAGCCTCTGCCCCCCACGGACGGCGGACCGCGGACGGCGGAAAGCCGCGAGCGAAGCGAGCACCGGCGAGCGAAGCGAGCCCCCACTCCGCGCGCTCCGCGAACGCGGCCGCCCGCCCCGCCAGCCTCTGCCCCCCACGGACGGCGGACCGCGGACGGCAGAAAGCCGCGAGCGAAGCGAGCCCCCGCGAGCGAAGCGAGCCGGTGGCCTCGCCCTTGCACACCGGCCGCCCGTGGTCGCCGGCCGCATCGAGAGCGTCTTCGAGTCCGTCGTGGACGTGCGCTTCCCCGCCGAGGCCTGCCCGGGCTTTCGGGAGGCGCTCCAGGTCACGGGCACGGACGTCGCCATCGAGGTCCAGGCCCAGCTCGCCCCCGGCCTCGTCCGCGGCCTGGTCCTCGGCCCGACGCAGGGTTTGCACCGCGGCCTCCAGGTCGACGCAACGGGTGCGCCGCTCCTCCTCCCGGTCGGCGACGGCCTCCTCGGCCGCGTCGTCGACTGCCTCGGCCGCCCCCTCGACGGCGGCCCGCCCCTCGACGAGCACGACCGCCGCGCCATCCACCGCGAGCCCCCGCCCCTCTACCGCCACGTCCACGGCGAGGGCCGCGTCATGGAGACCGGCCTCAAGGTCGTCGACCTCCTCGCCCCCTTCGCCGCCGGCGGCAAGACCGGCCTCTTCGGCGGCGCCGGCGTCGGCAAGACCGTCCTCCTCATGGAGTTCATCTCCGCCGTCCTCGCGAGCTACCGCGGCGTCGCCGTCTTCGCGGGCATCGGCGAGCGCATCCGCGAGGGTCACGAGCTCTGGCGCGACTTCGAGCACGCCGGCCTCCTCGAGCGCACGGCGATGATCCTCGGCCAGATGAACGAGCCGCCGGGCCTCCGCCTCCGCGTACCCCACGCCGCCCTCACCGCCGCCGAGTACTTCCGCGACGCCCGCGGCGACCACGTCCTCCTCCTCGCCGACAACATCTTCCGCTTCGTGCAGGCGGGCATGGAGACGAGCGCCGTCATCGGCCGCATGCCCTCGCGCGTCGGCTACCAGCCCACCCTCGCCACCGAGGTCGCCGAGGTGCAGGAGCGCATCGCCTCCACCGACGCGGGCGTCGTCACCGCCGTGCAGGCCGTCTACGTGCCCGCCGACGACCTCAACGATCCGGGCGCCGCCGCCGTCCTCGAGCACCTCGACTCGCGCGTCATCCTCTCCCGCGAGCGCGCCGCCGCCGGCCTCTACCCCGCCGTCGACCCGCTCCGCTCGGACTCGCGCCTGCTCGACCCGACGGTCGTCGGCCGCCGCCACTACGACGTCGCCGAGTCCGTGCGCCAGACCCTCGCCCGCTACGAGGAGCTCCAGGACGTCATCGCCATGCTCGGCCTCGACGAGCTCGCCCCGGAGGACCGCCAGCTCGTCCGCCGCGCCCGGCGCCTCGAGCGCTTCCTCACCCAGCCCTTCGTCGTCGCCGAGGCCTTCACCGGCCGCGACGGGGTGCGCGTCCCCCTCGCGGACACGCTCCGCGGCTGCGAGCGCATCCTCGCCGGGGAGCTCGACGAGGTCGACGAGGAGCGCCTCTACATGCGCGGGACGCTGGAGGGCCTCCCGTGAAGCCCCTCCAGCTCGAGATCCGCACGCCCGACGGGCTCGCCTGGTCCGGCCCGGTCGACGGGCTGCGCGCCGAGGATCGGGACGGCTGGTTCGGCCTGCGCCGCGGCCGGAGCGATCTCGTCGCGAGCCTCGTGCCCGGCCTGCTCGCCTTCGACACCGCGGAGGGCGAGCGCTTCGTCGCCCACGGCGGCGGCATGCTCGACCTCGAGGCGGGCCGCTGCCGCGTGCTCCTGCGTCAGGCGGCGATCGCCGAGAGCCTCGAGGGCATCGCCGACGCCCTGGCGCGGCAGCTCGGCGCGCGGCGACACCGGGCCGAGGCGCGCCGGGGCGTGCTCGCCGACCTCGAGCGGGAGGCGCTCCGCCGCCTGGTCACGGAGGGCCTCCCGTGATCCCCGACGACGACGACGAGGAGGCGCGCGCCGTGGAGCGGGTGCGGCGGACGGCGGCGCGCATGGAGAAGCGGCGCCGCGAGCGGAGCGGCTTCTGGCGGCACCTCGGGCACGTCGGCGTGCTGGGCTGGATCTTCGTCCTGCCGCTCGTCGCCGCCATGGGGCTCGGCCACTGGATCGGCCGGCGCACGGGGAGCCTCGTGCCCCCGCTGGTCGGCGCCGGCGTCGGCCTCTTCGCGGGCGGCTGGGGCGTCTGGCGCGCCATCACCCGCGACCTCGAGGGCGAGGACGAAGAGCGCGCCGTGAAGGAGGAGGAGACGCCATGAGCCCCTGGATCGAGATCGCCCTCGGGGTGCTCCTCGGCGCCGCCGGCGCGCTGCTCAACCTGCTGGTCGCCCGCTGGCGCGCCGCCGCCATCGTGCTCCGCCGCCGGGCCGGCGTGCTCGCCCTTCCGCTCGGCCTCGGCCTGGTCGCCGGCGCGATCCTCGCCGCCGCCGCCCTCTCGCCCCGCGCCGCCTGGGCCGCCGCCGGCACGCTCCTCGTCGCGCGCCACCTCCTGCTCCGCCACGCCGCGACCGCGAGCGCGAACGCGACCACGGGCGCGAAGGAGGCGGCGCCATGAACGGCGACTACTTCGCCCGCGACCTCCTCGAGCTCGGCCCGCTGACGATCACCGACACGCTCGTCGTGTCCCTCGCCCTCTCCGTGCTCCTCGCCGGCCTCGGCGCGATCGCCATGCGCTTCCCCGGCCCGCGCGAGGTCCTCGAGGTCGCCTACGAGACCCTCGAGCGGAGCGTGCGCGAGATGGTCGCCGTCGACGCCGGGCCCCTGGTCCCGCTCGTCCTCACGCTCTGGGCCTTCATCCTCTCGGCGAACCTCGTCGGCCTGCTCCCCCTCGTCTCGAGCCCGACGCGCGACCTCTCCATCACCACCGCGCTGGCGCTGATCTCTTTCTTCGCCGGCCACGTCTTCGCGTTCCGCCAGCAGGGCTGGCGCTACCTGAAGCACTACCTGAAGCCGAACCCGCTGATGCTCCCCTTCAACATCATCGGGGAGCTCAGCCGGACCCTCGCCCTCGCGCTCCGGCTCTTCGGCAACATCCTCTCCGGCGAGCTCATCGCCGCGATCCTCCTCTACGTCGCCGGCCTGCTCCTCCCCGTCCCGCTGATGCTCCTCTCGGTGCTCACGGCCGTCGTGCAGGCGTACATCTTCGGCGTCCTCACGCTCGTCTTCGCCGCCAGCTCGGTCCACGTCGTGGCCGGTTCGCCTCCCGGCGAAGACGGCGGCGAGGAGCCTCCCCCGAGCTCTCCCGCGAACCCGACCCCCACCCTCGAAGGAACCGCCTCATGAACCAGGACATGCTCGCCCTCGTCAGCATCGTGACGGCCGGCGCGACCATCGCCCTCGGCTCGATCGGCCCGGCGCTCGGCCAGGGCCGCGCCGTCGCCCAGGCCCTCGACGCCATCGCGCGCCAGCCGGACGCCGCCAACCAGATCACGCGCACGCTCTTCGTGGGCCTTGCCATGGTCGAGTCGACGGCGATCTACTGCCTCGTGGTCGCGCTCGTGCTCCTCTTCGCGAACCCGCTCCTCGGCTGAGACCATGAACCTCGAGCCGACCACGCTCGTCTTCGAGCTGGTGAACTTCCTGGTGCTGCTCTGGGTGCTGCAGCGCCTCGTCTACCGGCCGCTCCACCAGGCAATCCACGCGCGCCGCGAGGAGCTCGCGGAGGAGCGCGCGGGCTTGCAGGCCCAGCGCGAGGCGCTCGAGAAGGAGCAGACCGAGCTCGACGAGGGGCTCGACCGGCTCGACGAGCTCCAGGCCCAGGTGCGGCGCGAGGCGACGGAGGCGGCCGTGAAGGAGCGGGCGCGCATCCTCGAGGGGGCGCGCGAGGACGCCGCCTCGGAGCGGGCGCGCGTGCAGGCGCTCCTCGCCTCCGAGCGAAAGGCGACGGAGGCCTGGGTGCGGAGCGTCGCCGTCGAGCGCGGCACGGAGGTCGCGGGCGCGCTCCTGAAGAAGCTCGCGCCGGAGGCCCTCGACGCGGCGCTCGAGCGCGGGCTCGTCCAGGCGATCGACGCGCACCAGGAGCAGCTCCGCCACAGCTGGGAGCGGGAGGGCGGCGAGCTCCCCGAGGCGGAGCTCGTGGGCGCGACGCTGCCCGGGGATCGGGCCGTGAAGAAGGTCCGCGAGGCGCTCACGGGCGCGGTGGGGGCGCGGCCCCGGCTGCACGTGCGCGAGGACGATCGGCTCGAGGCGGGGCTGCTCCTGCGCCTCGGCGATCACGTCCTCGACGGAAGCCTGGCGGGGCAGCTCGAGGCCTTCCGGGCGCTCGCCGAGGAGGGGGCGCCCGAGGCGAAGAAGCAGGCCGATGGCTGAGGGGCTCCTCGAGCAGGTGGCGCGCGAGGCGAGCGCGGCGCTCCGGCACGCGGCCGAGGCGTGGGAGCCGCGGGTCGAGCTCCGCGAGGACGGCAAGGTGCGCGCGGTCTCGGACGGGGTCGCGACCATCGGCGGGCTGCCCGGGGCGCGCTTCGGCGAGCTGCTCACGGAGGAGAGCGGCGCGCGGATGATCGTGCTCGGCCTCGAGCGGGACGCCATCTCGGCGGCGCTCCTCGACGCGGCGCGGGAGGTCCGCCCGGGAGACCACGTGCGCCGGCTCGGCGAGGCGCCGCACATCCGCGCCGGCGCCGGGCTCCTCGGACGCGTCGTCGACCCGCTCGGCCGGCCCCTCGACGGGCTCGCGCTCGTGGGCCTCCGGGATCGGGTGCCCCTCGAGCGCCCCCCGCCCGGCCTCGCCGAGCGCGCCGCCGTGCGCCAGCCGCTCCTGACGGGCGTGCTCGCCATCGACGCGATGTTCCCGATCGGGCGCGGGCAGCGCGAGCTGATCCTCGGCGACGAGGGCACGGGCAAGACCTCGCTGGTGGTCGACGTGCTCGTGCGGCAGGCGACGACGGACGTGATCGGCGTCTACGTGGCGATCGGCCGGCGGCGCGCGGACGTCTCGCGGGTCGCCGAGACGCTGCGGGCGGCCGGCGGGCGCTGGGTGATCGTCGCCGCGCCGGAGGACGACATGCCCGGCCTCCGCTACCTCGCGCCCTACGCCGGCTGCGCGATCGCCGAGCACTTCGCGGCGCGCGGCGAGCACGCGCTCGTGGTCTACGACGACCTCTCGGCGCATGCGGTCGCCTGGCGCGAGCTCTCCCTCCTCCTGCGCCGACCGGCCGGGCGCGAGGCCTACCCGGGCGACATCTTCTACCTGCACTCGCGCCTCGTGGAGCGCGCGACGCAGCTCTCGGCGGACCTCGGCGGCGGCTCGATCACCGCGCTGCCCGTGGCGACGCTCGAGAGCGGGCGCCTCTCGGCCTACATCCCGACCAACCTGATCTCGATGACCGACGGGCAGATCGTGCTCTCGCGCCAGCTCTTCGCGGCGGGGCACAAGCCGGCCATCGACGCGGGGCTGAGCGTGAGCCGGGTGGGCGGCAAGGCGCAGCCCCAGGCGCTCCACACGCTCGCGGCGCGGCTGCGGCTCGAGTACGCGAGCTTCCTCGAGCTCGAGGTCTTCGCGCGGCTCGGGACGCGGCTCGAGGCGAGCACGGCGCGGCGCGTGGAGGTGGGGCGGCGCATCCGGGCGCTCCTGCGCTCGCCGCGGCTCTCGCCCCTCGACGTCTTCGCGGAGGTGGTGCGCCTGATCCTCGCGAGCGACCCGGAGATGCTCCTGGCGATCCCGGTGGAGGACGTGCCCGAAGTGGCGGAGCGGCTCACGGCGCAGGCGCGGAGCCACGTCGGCGAGCGGGCTGCGGCGCTCGAGCGGGACGCCACGATCGCGGAGGACGAGATCGAGGCGCTCCGCACGCAGCTCAGGCGCTTGCTCGCGCCGGGCGCGGAGGCGCGCCGTGGGGCCGGCGCCCCGGGAGCGGGAGGGGAGCAAGGAGCCGGGAGCGGCGC
Organism: Sandaracinus sp.; assembly: GCA_002699025.1. Classification (GTDB taxonomy): domain Bacteria; phylum Myxococcota_A; class Polyangia; order Polyangiales; family Houyiibacteriaceae; genus Houyiibacterium; species Houyiibacterium oceanicum. The sequence continues at coordinate 5,987 of PABA01000147.1, forward strand.
AAGGGCCGCGGGCCGGTCGGAGGGGCGCGGGGCGGCGGAAGAGGCGGCAGAAGAGGCGGCGGCCCCGTCCGGCGGGGAGGTCGCGCGCCCCTCGCAGGAGGACGCGGCGGCGAGCGCGGAAGAGGCGAGCGCCGAAGAGGCGAGCGCGGAAGAGGCGGCGCCGTCGGGCGCGAAGCCCGGCGCGTCCGCTGCCGGGCGTGAGGGGAAGGGCGCCGACGAGGGTCCCGCTCGGAGGGGCGCCGACGACGAGGAGGCACCGTGACCGAGGAGCTCGGCGGCCTCGAGCGGCGCATCGACGGCGTGCAAGCCGTCGGCTCGGTGGTGCGCGCCATGCTCGCCCTCGCCCGGGCGCAGCTGCCGGAGGCGGACGCGGCGGCGGCCGAGGCCACGACCTACGTCGATCAGCTCGACGCGATCATCGAGCGGCTCGCGGGCCCGCTCGAGTCGCGCTCGCCGGCCTCGACCCTCGTCGTCGTGCTCGGCCCCGAGCGGCCCCTCTGCGGCGCGCTCCCCCGGCGCCTCGCGCGGGCCGCCCGCGAGGTCTCGGGGCGCCTGGTCCTCGTCGGCCGGCGCTTCGCCGAGGCCTACGAGGCGGTGCCGGGAGGCCCGGAGCCCGAGCGCGTGCTCGGGGGGCCGAGCTCCGCCGGCGAGCTCGACGAGGCCTCCCGCCGGCTCGCGGCCGTGATCCTCGAAGCCGACGCGGAGGAGGTCGAGCTCCGGCACCCGATCCCCGGCGGCGCCGTGCACCGCTCGGTGCTGCTCGGCGGCCTGCGCGCGGCGCGGCGCGACCCGCCGGAGACCTTCTCGCCCGTCGACGTGGTGCTCGCCGATGCCGTGCGGGAGGCGACCACGGCGCGCCTCCGCGTGGCCTTGGCCGAAGCGCTCCGCGTCGAGCTCGCCGCCCGCCTCACGGCCGCCCAGGCCGCCCGCCGCGCCGTCGAGGACAAGGAGGAGGAGCTCCGGAGCGCCTGGCGCGTCGCCCGCCACGAGCGCATCACGACCGAGATCCTCGAGCTCCAGCGCTCCGACTGAGCGTCCCCTCGACCCGCTCCCGGTGCTCCTCCCCGCGCGCGTCCTCCGCGGTCCCCACGCCTCGCGCGTCGGCGCCGCGGAGCCGGTGCGCGCGGACGCTCCAGCCGTAGGCGGCCGCGAACACGACCAGGGGGACGAGCCAGAACGCGGTCGCGCGCTTCGCCAGCGCGCCTGGGCTCTTCGCGCGCCGGACGGCGAGGGCGGACCGCGGCCCATCGCCCGGTGTGTGGGGCGCCGCGTCGGCACGCGCCCGGGAGCGACCCGCGCCCCCTCCTCGGCGCCGCCCCCTACCCCTCCTCGCTCCGCTCGCCCCGGCGCTTCGCCTCCACCGCGTGCGCGACGGCCTGGCGCGCGAGGATGAGCTCGGTCCGATCCTGGAGGCCCAGCTTCGCGAGCGCCGCGTGCAGGTAGGCGGCCACCGTCGCGTCGGCGAGCCCGAGCTCGTAGGCGATGAAGGCGTTCGGGTGGCCGTGCGCGGCGTACTCCGCCACTTCGCGCTCGCGCTGGCTCAGCGTGCGGTGCGTCGGCACCGGCGCCTCGTTCCGGTGCGCGACGATGAAGCGCTGACCGTCCGTGTCGACACGCTCGACGATGGACCAGCGCCCGTCGAGCAGCGCCGTCCAGGCCTCGAGCGCCGCCTCCCCCGTGAGCCGCCGCTCTCGCACCCCCCGGAAGAGCTCCACGGCCTCCGCGAGGATCGCGCGCCGGGCCTCCGCATGCTCGCCGAGGTGCACCTCGGCTCCGCCCGGATCGAAGACCGCCTCCGCCTCCTCCAGCGCGTCGAGGCGGAGGCGCAGCCGGTAGGCCGAGGCGAGGTGCGCCGCCACCTTCCGCCAGCGATCGCGGGCCCGCTCGCCGAGCTCGAAGCCCGCGCCGGGGGAGCCCCCGATCATCAGCGCGCGTCCATCGGGGTTGCCCGCGATCAGCCGCCAGGCGCCCTCGACCCCGACCACGCTCCGCAGCCACGCCAGGTGCTCCGCGGCCCAGGCCGGGTCGGCGCCGCTCTCCTCCAGGAGCTGGTGGATGGTGTTGCACTCGGGCGCCGTGTAGGCGTGCGCGAGCACGGGCGCCGGGTACTGGCGGTGGATCACGCTCGCGAGCTCGTAGGCCCGCTCGTCGATCTCCCCCCGCAGCAAGGGCGTCGCCATGGCCACCTCGCTACCGTCGCGTCGGGTCTCGACCTCGAAGGCCAGGATGCCGGCGACCGGCGCCAGCGGGAGCACCTCCTCGACGATCGCGCCGAGCCACTCCTCGCGATCCCCGTCCAGCCGGTAGGCCGCGTCCAGGATGCGCAGCTCGTCCATCATGGGCGCGAGGTCGGGCCGGTGAGCGCGGCGACCAGCTCCCAGCGCGAGTGCACGCCCCACTTCCGGAGCAGAGTCGCCACTTGATTGGCGATGGTTCCCGCCGAGACGCCACGCTCGGCGGCGAGCTCTCGGTTTCGTTTTCCGCGCATCAGCCCGGCCACGATGTCCCTTTCGGACGGGGTCAGCTCGGGGAGGCTCCCCGGCTCGGGCAACGCGAGGACCAGCAGTCGCTCGCCCTCCCACTCCCCCTCGTGGACCGACCCGGCGCGGGACGCGGGTCCCGTCTCCGTAGCCACGCCGAGAGGGTACATCAGAGGCCCCTCGAATGGGGTGCGACCAAGGAATTGCACATGCGCTCCGGCGGCCTTGGGCTGGCCGCGCCCATGGAATTGCACCTGGTGAGCCCGCCGCTGTTGCTGGAAACATCCGCCTATCGAGGACGTCGCGTGCCCGATCCCGGGGCCGCCTCCGGCGCCTCGTCTTTGGATGGAGGCAGGCGAGCCGCGCAGCGATCCATGCGGCCACCCTGCGCAGGAGGGGGAGACGACAGTTGAGGAAGATCCGAACGACTCGTGAGCGTACAGTGCACACTCACCCCGCCTGGGCCGCGCTCTCGGCTCTCGCGCTGCTCCTCGGGTGCGGTGACGGATCGACCGTCACGATGGACGCGGGCCCACCTCCCCCCGACGGAGGCACGGAGCCCGGCGAGGACGCCGGCACGGGGCCCGGTGAGGACGCCGGCACCAGCGGCCCCGACTGGAGCGCGTGGGAGATCGTGCAGCTCGCCGACACCGAGGGCCGCTTCGGGCGGACGCTCCTCGGCGGCCTCGACGAGGACGGACGCATCCAGTTCTACGAGCAGATGCCGAGGTGCGACGAGGGCCCGCAGTCGACCTGGTCCCCGGAGCTCCCCGACCTCTGCGAGGAGGATCCCGACTCGTTCCTCTGCGAGCGCTGCGAGGTGAGCACGGAGCCCGGCTGGGAGCGCGTCTTCATCATCGACGAGACCGACCGGCGGGCCTGCGCGCTCCACGGGGACGGTCGCGTGGCCTGCTGGCTCATCGACGAGGAGTTCGGCGAGGAGGGCGAGGCCATGGACCCGCCCGCGGGCACCGCGCCGGCCACCGACTTGAGCTGCTTCGGCGACTTCTGCTGCCTCCTCGACGCGGCGGGGGCCCTCGACTGCTGGCGCACGGGCTCCCTCGAGGAGCGCTACGCCGACGACCCCGACTACGTGGACTTCCCGGAGGCCGTCGAGGGCGCCTTCTCGGGCGAGGCCCTGCTCGACATCACCTTCTCCGAGGGGGCCCTGCCGCCGATCCTCTGCGGCGTGAGCGCGGAGCGGGTCCGCTGCCTCCACTGGGAGCGCTTCGCGGAGCTCGACGCGCTCGTCGACCAGCCCGTCGAGGCCGACTCCCCCGCTGCGCAGATCGTCAGCAACATCCTCCCCGTCGGCGGCACGAACCCGCGCTGGACCTGCGTGCGCTTCGAGGACGGCGCGACCGCCTGCTACGCGCACCGCCTCGGCTCCCCGGAGTTCGCGGGCTTCGACGAGCCGGTCGTGAAGCTCGACGTGGGGGGCCTCCACATCCTCGGGCTGACCGACGACGGGCGGGTCCTCGCCCACGGCGTCGGCACCGATCCCGAGGACGCCGACGAGGACCGATCTCCCTCCTCCGACGACGTCGACCAGGGCGTCTACCCCTTCGAGAGCGAGCTGATCGACGTGGCAGCCTTCAGCCGGGGGAGCTGCGGGATCACCGCCGACCGTTGCCTCGAGTGCTGGGGCGAGGACCGGGCCCGCTGGATGCTCGATCGGGTCGCCCGCCTCCGCGGCGTCCGCAGCCGCGACCCGGGCTTCAGCCCGGAGGAGCTCGCGCTCTTCGAGTGCGCGAGCGACGTCCAGCTCTGCGCGCGCTGGTGCCCCTCCGAGGGGAACCCGGAGTGGGACGGGCCATGAGCCGGGCGCGCCAGATCGCGAGCCGCCTGCTCACCGCAGCGCTGCTCTTCGGGACCGGCTGCGTGGCGGGCACGGACGGTGACGGGCTCGAGGCGGAGGCGCCGCTCGCCTGCCGGAGCTGCTTCTGCGCCGCGACCACGGGCTCCGCGGCGGAGTACGACGCCTGCATCGACACCTCCGATCCTGCCGGGACCTACGACGAGAACCCGGCCGCGGCCGCGGAGGCCTGCCGCGAGCTCGACGGCGACGCCGCGCTCTGCCGGGACGACTGCGGCTGTTGAGGCGAGCGATGGGAAGGGAGCGAACGATGGGCAGGGCGTGGACGGCGCGCGCGGGGCTGGTCGCGGCCCTTCTGGCGACCTCGATCGTGGGCTGCGGCGACGACGACGGCGGCGGCGTTCCCGTCGATGGTGGCGACGCCGGTGAGCTGCCCTCCGGGCCCGTCTGCGGGAGCATCGAGGTGGGCGAGGGCACCTACGCGCCCGGCGACCTGATCCCGATCGCCGGCGTGCCGGAGGGCGTCGAGTCGCTCGAGGTCGCGCTCGACTTCGACGGCCAGCTCGCCGCGGCGCAGTTCTACTACTTCGAGGAAGAGCGCGGCGCCTTCCTCTTCGCGCGCCCGCACCCGACGGACTTCACCGCGACCCACACCCCGACGCTGGTCGTCACCGTCGACGGCGGGGAGCGCTGCCGCTACCCGGGCCTCGTCGAGATCACGGGTCTCCCCGAGGCGGACCCGGCTCTCATCGACCGGCTCCTCGACGACCTCGAAGGCATCGTCGCGACCGGCGCGCTGGGCGTCGATGGCCTGGAGCCCCTCCGCGAGGCCGAGCTGTGGGAGCTCGATCCGCAGAACCGGATGGTCCGCGCCATGCTCGACGCGCTCGACGGCCCGGACAACCCGAACTCGCTGCGCCGCCTCCTCGAGGGCGACGCCGAGGCCTACGACGGCGCCGGCCCCGACCGCGCCTACGTGGCCGCCGCGCTCGCCCACGCCGGCGTGCCCGAAGCCCTCGCGGAGTTCCGGCGAGAGCGCGAGCTCCTGACCGCCGACCCGCTCGACTTCGACTTCAACCAGGCGCTCCCCTGCGACTCCCTGCTGCCCCTCGAGGGCGCGTCGTATCCGCCGGGCGTCGCGATCGGAGACGACGCCGAGGACGCCCGGTGCTGGCTCGAGTACGGGGAGATCACCTCGATCCTCGACGGGGGCGGGCTCGGCGGCATCTGGGACGACGTCGCCGGCGGCTTCCGCACCTTCTTCTCCCTCTTGCCGGTCGCCGGCGCGATCGACACGGCCGTGGAGAAGATCCTCGCCCTGCTCGAGGTGGTCCTCCCGCAGGGCTTCCAGAGCTACCCCGCCACCTGCGCCGGCATGCGGCGGGAGGTCGGAGGCATCGAGTACGGCGTCACCGTCCCGGACGGCGCGAGCACCGACGAGGGGGTGCTCTTCCGCTACGACGCGACGCGCCCCGGCCAGGTGGAGAACGTCTCGCTGGTGCTCCAGGGCGGGGGCGTCAGCGCGAGCGCCTTCGAGCTCTTCGCGGAGGCCCTCGAGATGCTCCTCTCGGTGATCCCGGCCGGAAAGCTGCTCGACAAGCTGAACGACTTCGCCGGACCGAAGGTGCGCCGCTTCATCCGCGACACGCTCGGCCGCGGCGAGTGGCTGGACAAGCTCGACGAGCTGGCGGGCCGGGCGCGCCGCGCCGCGGACGACGCCGCGGAGTACGCCCGGACGCGCTGGGAGGACGTGCTCGACCGGGTGAGCCCGCGCGATCGCGAGTGGCTCGAGGAGACCCAGCAGAACTTCGAAGACGAGCTCGAAGAGCACCGGCAGTTCCTCGAGAACGCGCTCGCCACCGAGTTCGCCAGCTCCGACGCCGTGCGGCAGGTCCTCGAGAGCATCGCGACGCGCGTCCGGGAGCTCACGGGGCGCGAGGTGATCGTCGAGCGGGGCGAGAACGACGTCTGGGTGATCACCATCGTCCCGGCGATCTTCCGCTTCGACGCGGTCGACTACGCGCACGAGTCCCTGAGCTGGACCGGCGCGCCCCTGCGCGACCCGGTCTTCGACCTCGACGACTCCGGCGCGGTCGACCCGGTGAAGACCGGCCAGGGCGGCGTGCTCGCCTCGACGACGGCCTTCTTCCCCATGCACACGGGCCGCGGCTGCCTGGACGTGGGCGTGGCCTGCCCGGTGGTCGACGTCGCGGACTTCCGCTGGGACCGGACGCTCGGCGACCCGAGCGAGCTCCCGGTGCTGGGGACCATGCCGGAGGAGCAGACCTACTGCTTCACGCCCCGGGGCGTGGCGAACGTGCTCGACGAGTCGCTCCGCTGGGACCTCGTGAGCTGGGACTCGGTGGGCTTCCCGGCGACCTTCGTGGAGTTCGAGGTCGGCCCGGAGTACGGAGACGTGGCCGACGCGGTCTACTCCTCCCCCGACTCGATCCGCCCGGAGGGCTTGCGCTTCGGGGTCCGGGCGACGTCCGCCGCCGAGGGCGTCTACGACGACCCGGATACGCTGCGCGCCGAATGCCCGGCGGCGAGCCAGTTCGCCTTGCTCGAGCTGTTCCCCGAGTGGCCCAGCTACGAGTCGACCTGCGGCTGCGCCGGCGGCGACTGTGAGTGCGCCTGCACCGGCAACGCGTCGGCGTCCTGGGCGACGGTCGACGGTCGCTCGGGGGGCGGCACGCGCCCCTGGTCCAGCACGGAGATCCTGCTCGACGAGGAGGCGGAGACGCTCCTCGTGCGCCACAACGGCTTCGAGCTGGTCGTTTCGCCCTACACCGGATCCGGCACCTACACCGGCTACAACAGCTTCGGCGCCGACCGCCCCGACGACAACTTCGACGTCCGCGGGGCCGGGACGGACTTCACCTACGACTTCGCCTCGAGCGCCCCCGACTGCCACGCGACGGCGTCGTTCACGCTCTCGGTCACGCAGGAGGGCGACTGCATCTCCGGCTCCTGGATGGCGTCGATCGCGGAGGACGGCGGCTGCATCTGCGGGACCCTCCCGGACTGCGACCCCTCCTGGTACGGGTCGGGCTTCCAGAGGGCCTCGGGCTCCTTCTCCGGGAGCGCGACGGTGCCCTGCGAGGGGGAGTGCGAGCCCCAGAGCGACGCCGAGCTCTGCGCCCGGGACCGGATCGAGTGCGGCCCGCACACGACGACGGACCGCTGCGGGGACGCGCGCAGCGTGAGCTGCGGCGAGTGCGCCGAGCCGGGCCTGTGCATCGACAACGCCTGCTGCACGCCCCCGACCGACGAGGAGCTCTGCGACCTCTGGAGCGCGGAGTGCGGCACGCTGACGACCCTCGACCGCTGCGGCCAGAGCCGGGAGGTGGAGTGCGACTGCCCGGGCGCCGGGGAGTGCCGGGGTGATCGCTGCTGCGAGCGCGGCACGGCGGAGGACTACTGCTACGCGGCGAGCGAGTGCGGGACGGTGACCGTGCTCGACGGCTGCGGCGATCTCACGACCTTCGACTGCGGCAGCTGCCCCGGCGGGGTCTGCGAGGGCGGCACCTGCTGCGTCTTCGCGGAGCACCTCGAGGACGACGCCAACTGCAATTGCCAGGGCCCCTGCGCCTCCGACGAGACCTGCAACGGCGGGGTCTGCGAGTGCGACCCGGCCGAGCATCAGGAGGACGACGACGACTGCGGCTGCATGGGTCCCTGCGGGGCCGGCGCCGCGTGCAACGGCGGGCGCTGCGTCGAGGTGGCGTGCGGCGACGGGCGCGACAACGACACGGACGGGCCCGCCGACTGCGACGACGGCGACTGCGCCGGCGCGCCCGGCTGCTCGACGCTCGCCTGCGCCACGCCGGGCACGATCGAGCTCGACGTGCCTTGGAGCGGGAGCACGGCCGGGCACGACGCGGACGACGCCCTCACGAGCTGCGACGCCTTCGGGGGCGACGCCGTCTACCGCTTCGACCCGCCGGAGACGGGGGTGCCCTACTGCCTGAGCTGGGACACGGGGAGCCGCGCGAGCAGCGCGACGCTCCTCGACGGCTGCGACCCGCTCTCGGCCGAGCTCGCCTGCGCCGACGCGAGCCCGCTCGAGCTGGTCCCGGATGGGCCCGTGCGCGTGCAGATCAGCGCCGACCCGGCCGAGGACGGCGGCGCCTTCGAGGCCGTGCTCACCGCGGGCCCCTGCCCGTGACGGGGTGGGAACGGGCGACGACCCGCGGCGGGGGCTCGGCCTCCCCGTTCCCCCGGCGTCAGCGGGTCGGGTGGCCCTTGGCCTGCCAGGCGGCCATGGAGCCGAGGGCGACGGCGACCTCGCGGCCCTCGGCGGCGAGGAGGGAGGCGGCGACGGTGGCGCGCTGGCCGCTGCCGCAGAAGGCGACGAGGCGGCCCTTCGGGAGCGTGCCGTCGCCGAGCTTCTTCGGGAGCTCGCCGAGGAAGGCGTGGGTGCTGCCGGGGAGGCGCGCGTCGTCGTGCTCGCTCGCCTTGCGCACGTCGAGGATCTGCCCGGGCGCCTCCTCGAGCTGGGCGCGCAGGTCCTCGACGGTCGCCAGACCCAGGCGGCGGAGCGGGCGCCCGGCGGTCTCCCAGGTCGGCATGCCGCCGGCGAGGTGGCCGGCGACGCGCGTGCGGCCGAGGCGCGCGAGGCGCTGCACCGCCTCGTCGACCTGGGCCCGATCCTCGGCGACGAGCAGCACGGGCCGGTCGGGGTCGAGGAGCCAGCCGGCGTAGGCGGAGAGCACGCTCAGGGGCAGCGCGAGGGCCTCGGGGATGGCGGCGCCGACGTGCGCCTCGGCGCTCCGCACGTCCACGATCCGGGCGCCGCTCCGCGCGGCCTCGTCGAAGGCCTCGAGGCCGAGCGCCGGCGCCTCGGGCAGGTGATGCAGGACGGGCGGGCCGGCGAGGTTCAGCTTCTCCATCTCGCGGAAGTAGGGCGGCACGACGTGCCGCTCGGCCTTCTTGCGCGCGATGAAGGCGGCGCGATCGAGCTGGAGCGCGGGCGAGTGCCGGCGCTCGTAGCCGAGGGTCGAGACGTCCCGGTCGGCCATGCCCTCGCCGCAGACGGAGCCGGCGCCGTGAGCCGGGTGGATCATCACGTGATCGCCGAGCGGGAGGAGCTTGTCGTGGAGGCTCGCGTAGAGCGCGGCGGCGGCCTCCTCCTCGTCGCCCGCGAGGTCGGTGCGGCCCACCTCGCCCACGAAGAGGGCGTCGCCGGTGAAGACGGCGAGCGGGGACTGGCCGGTGCTCCGATCGCGGAGCACGAAGGAGAGGCTCTCGGGCGTGTGCCCGGGCGTCTCGAGCGCGCTCAGCACCACGTCGCCGGCGCCGAAGAGCGCGCCCTCCTCGGTGGCGACGCCGTAGCCGAAGTCGAGGGCGGCGCCGTGGTGGATGGTCGCGCCGGTGCGCGCGGCGAGCTCCGGGGAGCCGACGACGAGGTCCTCGTTGCGGTGCGTCTCGAGCACGTGCGTGACGCGGGCGCCGTGGGCGCGGGCCGCGGCGAGCACGCGCTCCACGTCGCGCGGGGGGTCGATGGCGATGGCCTCGTCACCGTCGCCGACGAGGTAGGCGAGGTGGGCGAGGCCGGGGGAGCGGATGGTCTCGAGGAACATGCGGCGAGACGGAGCAGCCTGCGTGCCGCGGCCGGCGCGCCCCCCGAGGGCGCCCGCTCCACGAGGCAGATCGCCCCGCCGCCACAGAGGCGCCCCAACGCACGCCGCGCGACGAAGCCGCGTCTCCACGAAGCGGAGCGGCCCGGCCGCGACAGCGGCGAAGTCACCCCACCGCGAAGAGGAGCACTCCGGCCACGACAGCGGCGAAGTCGCGTCTCTGCGAAGGGCGCGCCGCGGCCGCGAGAGTGACGAAGTCACCCCACCGCGAAGGGGAGCCCCCATGCCCGTCCCATGGATCGGCCCCACGGAGCCGCGTTCGCGTCGCATCCGAGATGCCGAGGCACGTGACGCCGCCGGAGGCGGCGCCGAGCAGCCCACGGCCGCGCTGGTAAGCCCACGATAGCGAGCGTCAGCGAACGGAAGACGCTTCCCTCGCGGCGCTCCGGCTCTACGCTCCGCCCGTGGACTCGATCACGCAGATCGCCCTCGGCGCCACAATCGGCGAAGCGGGCTGGCGCCGCCGCCTCGGCGGGCGCGCCGTCGTCTGGGGCGGCTTCTGCGGCCTCGTCCCGGACCTCGACATCGCCCTCGGCGCCTTCGACCCCTGGGCCGACCTCCAGTACCACCGGAGCTTCAGCCACTCGCTCCTGCTCCTCCCCCTCGCCGCCCTCGCCTTCGGCAAGCTCGGCCACCTCTTCGGCAAGCGCCGCGGCGACTGGCGCGCCTGGGCCCACCTCAGCTTCTGGGCCCTCATCACCCACCCGCTCCTCGACCTCTTCACCAGCTACGGCACGCAGCTCCTCTGGCCGCTCAGCGATCGCCGCTACGCCTGGGACGGCGTCTCGATCATCGACCCGGTCTACACGCTGCCGCTCTTCGTCGTGCTCGGCCTGGCCCTGAAGCGCACCCAGCCCCCGCCGCGCTGGCGCACCCGCTTCGCCGCCGGCGTGCTCGCCCTCACGACCGCCTACCTCGCCCTCGGCACCTGGTCGATGACGCGCGCCCGCGACCGGGCCCGCGCCTCGCTCCGCGCCGAGGGCCTCGGGGGCGCCCGCCTCCGCGCCCTGCCCACCTTCTTCAACAACCAGTCCTTCCGCCTCGTCGCCGAGGTCGAGGAGGGCGACTTCCGCATCGGCTACCTCTCGCTCCTCGCGCCGGCGCCCATCGAGTGGGTCGTGGTGCGCTCCGCCGAGGGGCCCGACATCGACGCCGCCCTCGCCTCGGAGCGCGGCCGCCTCTTCGAGTGGTTCTCCGACGGCTACCTCCTCGCGCGGCGCGGAGACGCGCCGGACGTCGTCGAGCTGGTCGACCTGCGCTTCGGGACGGTCCTCTCGCCGACGGCCAGCGTCTTCGGCGCGCGGGTCGAGCTCGAGGGCGGCGAGGTGCGCCGCGTGAAGCGCCTCGGGCGGCCGGAGATGGACGTGGGCGCCGAGCTGGACGCGCTCGGGGCGCTGCTCTTCGACGGTCGCGTCCAGCGCCCCCGCTCCCCCTGAGCGCGCGCGCCCATCACCCCGGCGCGCTTCCCGGAGCGCCGCCGCGGCTCGGACCGGGGCGCGGGTCGCTTCTCCCCGGGCGAGCGCGCCCCGGAGTCAGAGCGCTCGGCCCATGAGGCGCGCGAGCTGCGGGCGCCCGAGCCCACCGAGGAGCGCGGTGCAGGGGCCGTCGCGGAGGGTCACGGTGGTGTCGCCGTGCCCCGAGAGGAGCATCAGGCGCGGAGGGCCGTCCGCGGCGAAGGGCGCGGGGCCGGCCATCACCTGGCTCACGGCGGCGCCGAGCTTCCCGAGCGTCTCGAGCGCGTCCAGCGGCGGGCCGTGGGCGTCCAGCACCAGCGGGCGCCCGTCGCCGACGTGCATCAGCACGCCGAGCTGGGCCGTCCCGCGGAACTCGCGGAAGAGCTCGGGGGCCCGGCCGGTGAGGTCTCGGCGCGCTTCCCGGAACGCCGCCAGAAGGATCTCCGCGAGCGAGAAGCTCGGCGGGAGGTCCTCGCTCACGGCCCGCAGGGGGGCCGCCTCCACCTCGAGCGGCGCGTCGAGGCGCGTGAGCTCCACGAGGCCCGAGACGATCTGCTGCTGGAGCGCCGCCTTCAGCGGGGCCTGGATCTGCGGGCCCGAGCGGGCGAGGACGCGGCCGAGGGGGCGCCCCTCCCGGCGGGCCTCGACGACGGCGCGGCGGATGCGGTCCCGGAGGTCCGGCGCCTCCCGCGCGAGGAGCTCGCCGAGGCGCACGTGCTGCGCCGTGCCCCCGACGAGCACCAGCTTCCCGCGGTTCAGGACCGCGAACCCCGCGCGCCGCCCGCCGGCCGAGAAGCCCACCCGGCCCGTGTGCTCGCCCAGGGCGTCGAGGCGCTCGAGGAGCGCCACCAGCCGTCCGGCCGCCGGCTCGTCTGCGCGCAGCGCGCCCCGGGGGTCGCGGAGACCGTCGATCACCTGGAGCGCCACGGACGCCGGTGGTCGCGACCGCGCCCCGGGGTCGGGGGCCGGGTCGCCGCTCGGGTCGCGTCTCGCCGTGTCGGCCATCCGCTCAGACCGCGCCTTCGAGGTCTCGGGCGGCCAGCCGCGACTTCGTGAGCGCCATCCCGATGTTCACCTCGGAGCGGCACACGAAGACCGCGGCGTGCTCCTGGTAGGTGCGCCCGCGCTGGAAGACGTGGAGCAGGTTGTCGGAGAAGACCACGATCTCCTGGAAGTAGTGCCGGCCGTCCTCCACCTGGCCGCGGCTCCTCCGGAAGAGCTGCTCGATGGTCGTCACGCTCTGGCCCTGGAAGAGATCGGCGGTGGCGGCCGCGACGAGATCCAGCACCTCTTGGGGGTGCGAGTCGACCGTCGCCACGCCGAGCAGCATGCCCGTGCTCATGTCGACGTAGCCGACGGCCACGCACTCCGGGACATCTCCCCTGCTCTTCGCCAGCGCCTCGTCGAGAGCCATGCTCATCTCCTTTCATACCCCTCTTGGGTGACGGGAGGCTGGGGTGGCGTATAGATATCGTCAAATTATATCTATACACCCTTAGACTGGATCGACTCGTTCGGGCGTCTCGCCCGAACGTCGACGCGACGCGCGAAGCGGCGGTCGCAGGATCCCGAGCGGCGGGCTCGTGGCATGCTCGAGCCGATGCCTCCGACGCGCGCCCTGGCCCTGCTCTCGCTGGCCCTGCTCGAGGCCTGCTCGTCGGAGAGCGGCCCCGTCGACGCGGGCCGCGAATGCGGGAGCGCCGCGGACTGTGACGGGGGCGCGATCTGCATCGCGGGCCGCTGCGTGGCCGCGCCCGAGGTGGACGCCTGCGTGGGCGCCTGCGCCTGTACGACGGCTGCGGACTGCACGGTGAGCGCCTGCAGCGACGTCGCGTGCGTGTCGGGGTCGTGCGTCGTGGAGCCCGACGATGGCCGCTGCGGTCCCGAGGAGCAGTGCGACGCCACCCGCGGCTGCGTCCTCCGGGCGGACGGAGGCACGGCAGACGGAGGCGCGGCAGACGGAGGCGCGGCAGACGGAGGCGCGGCAGACGACGCGGGCGCCCCCGATGCCTCGGCCCTCGGAGGCCTCGGCGCGCCCTGCGCCGCCGCGGCCGACTGCGACCTCGGCGACGGAGGCGACGCGGTCTGCGCGACGCGCGTCCGCATGAGCGACGTGCGCTTCCCCGGGGGCTACTGCAGCCGCGCGTGCGCGGACGACGCCGCCTGCCCGGAGGGCGCGGTGTGCTGGCAGGCCAGCACCATCGACGGCTTCTGCGTGGCGACCTGCGGCCCCCTCGATGCGCGCTGCCGCCCCGACTACTCCTGCGGCACGCCCGCGACGGGCACCCTCGACGACGCGACCCCCATCTGCCATCCCTCGGGCAGCTGACTCGCCGATCGGGAGCGCTTCGCGCCGCTCGCCATGCGGCAGGGGTCACGGAGCGTCAGGCGCCGGAGCGGTCACTTGCCCAAAGACCTCCCCGCCCTTCCCCCGAAATGGGGATGACGCTACGTGAAGTCGCTATCATGTCGGCCTTTACAGCCGAACCGCCCTCTGCTTTTTGGGTGGGTCGGGTGTTGGCCCTCTCGTGCCTCACCCCCGGGCGAGCTGCGACACCCGCCTCGCTCCCCTCACCATGGTTCCCACATCCGCCCCTCCGACTCCCCGCCGCCGCATCCTCGTCGCCGAAGACGAGGCCGTGGTGGCCATGGACCTGGAGGACCGCCTGCTCCGCCTCGGCTACGACGTCCTCGGCCCGGTCTCGACCGGCGACGAGGCCGTCGAGCTCGCCCTCGCCCACGCGCCGGACCTCCTGCTCCTCGACGTCCACCTCGGGACCGGGCGCGACGGAGTCGAGGTCGCCGCATCGGTGCTCCAGCGCCGGACCGTGCCGGTGGTCTTCCTCTCCGCCTTCGTCGACGAGGCCACGCTCGTGCGCGCCGGTCGCGTCGATCCCTCCGCCTACCTCCCGAAGCCCTTCGACGATCGCGTGCTCACGGTCACGCTCGAGATGGCCTTCTCGAAGCACGAGGCGCGCCTCGAGCGTGAGGCCCGCCGTCGCCTCCAGCGCGACATGGAGACCCGCCTCGCGGCCATCCTCGATCACACGGACGACGCCATCCTCGTCGCCAACGCCGCCGGGCGCATCGTCGTGTTCAACCAGGGCGCCGAGCGCGCCTTCGACCTCGCGGCGCTCGAGGCGCTCGGCAAGCCCGTCTCCGAGCTCCTCCCGGCCGAGCTCTTCGCGCTCCCGCTCCCGGCGCGCCGCGCCGACGTCGAGGCCCGCCGCGCGAACGGCGGGAGCTTCCGCGCGGACGTGAGCCTCTCGGCCGCCGAGCTCGACGGCGAAGCCCACATCACCGCCATCGTCCGCGACGTGACCGCCCAGCGAGAGCTCGAGAGGCAGCTCCTCCGCGCCCAGAAGCTCGAGGCCGTCGGCCGCGTGACCGCCAGCGTCGCCCACGACTTCAACAACCTCCTCTCGGCGATCCGCCTGAGCGCCTACCTCGCGCGGAGCGGCGGCCCCGAGGCCCTGGTGGAGCTCGACGCCATCACCGCCACGGTCGACCGCGCCGAGCACCTCGTGCGCCAGCTCCTCGCCTACCCGGCGCGGACGCGCCGGCGCCCGCAGATCGTCGATCCGGTCGCCGAGGTCACGGCCCGGCGGCCCCTCTTGGAGACGCTCCTCTCCACCCGCGGCCGGCTCGAGCTCGAGCTCTCCGTCGGGGCCGGCGTGTTCTCGATCGACCCGGGCGACCTCGAGCAGATCCTCGTCAACCTCCTCGTGAACGCCCGGGACGCGCTCTCGCAGGACGGCGGTGAGGTGCGCGTGCTGGTGAGGCGGCGCGAGCTCCCCGAAGGCGCCTTCACGAC
This sequence comes from Sandaracinus sp., assembly GCA_002699025.1. Taxonomy (GTDB): domain Bacteria; phylum Myxococcota_A; class Polyangia; order Polyangiales; family Houyiibacteriaceae; genus Houyiibacterium; species Houyiibacterium oceanicum. The sequence goes on from PABA01000147.1 coordinate 21,190, forward strand.
CGTCGGGGGGCAGCCCTCGCCGGCGGGGAGCTGGGTGCTGCTCGAGGTGCACGACGACGGAGAGGGCATCGCGCCCGAGCACCGGGACGCCATCTTCGAGCCCTTCTTCTCGACGAAGCCCCGCGGCAAGGGCTCGGGCCTCGGCCTGGCCTCGGTGGGCGAGGCGGTCCGGCGCGCGGAGGGGTGGCTCGCGCTCGAGAGCCAGGAGGGCGTGGGCACCCGGGTCCGCGTGGCGTTCCCGCCCGTGGAGGGCCTCGACTCGGCCCGGCCGCCTTCCCGGCCGGCGCCGGCGCCCGGTCGGCGGGTCGGTCGCCTGCTCGTCGCGGAGGAGGATCCGGGGCTCCGGTGCGCGCTGGCGCGGCTGCTCCGGGTGGTCGGTCACGACGTGGAGGAGGTCGACTCGGAGGCGCGCGCCGTGGCGCGGCTGAGCGAGGAGCGGCTCGACCTCGCGCTGGCGTCGAGCTCCCTGGCGCCCGCGCTCCGGGAGCAGACGACGCCGCTGCTCGTGCTCGCCGAGGAGCCGCACGACCCGCTCGAGCAGGTCGGCGTGCGAGCGCCGGTCGTCGGCGTGCTGCGGAAGCCCTTCGACGTCGAGCGGCTCTTCGACGCGATCGGGCAGGTCCTCGGCTGAGCGAGCCGCGGTCCCGACCCGCGTACGACCCGTGCCCCTGCCCCTGCCCCTGCCCGCCAGTCTTCATGGTCGTCGACCTGAGCACGTTCGGCACGGGGGGAGGGGACGGGGCCCGCGGGACCCCGCTCCGGCTCGCACCCGCCTTGCGGCGGATGCTCCGCCTCCGCTCCGAAGCTCGCC
>PABA01000148.1 GCA_002699025.1 Sandaracinus sp.
CCTGGGTTGGCGTCCGCAGGACTCCTGGGTTGGCGTCCGCAGGACTCCTGGGTTGGCGTCCGCAGGACTCCCGGGTAGGCGTCCGCAGGACCCCGGGTTGGCGTCCGCAGGACTCCCGGGTTGGCGTCCGCAGGACTCCTGGGTAGGCGTCCGCAGGACTCCTGGGTAGGCGTCCGTAGGACTCGTGGGTGCAAGTCTTGCACTCGCCGGGACGCAACGGTTGCACCATCAAAGCGATCTTCCGCCTCCGGCGGACAGACGAACGCGCCATTCGCCCACGCCACACGCCCGTCCCGCGCCCGGCCCGGGCGCCCCGGCACTGGCACCGCCGTTGCAGTCCACGCCGCCGCCCGACCATCCGAGCGAGGGGCTCGGCCCGGGCCGTCCGGCGCCCCATGCGTCTCGCCCTGCGCGCGTTCCTCCACACGCTCCTCCCGCTCTGCCTGCTCGCCCCGCTCGCCACCTGCGCGCGCGGCGTCCCCGTCCACCCCGCCGCGGCCGCGCCCCCGGCGGTGCAGGCCCTCGCCGAGCTGGCCCTGCTCCCCCGCCGCGAGACGGTCCACGCCGGCGAGCTCGGCGGCCAGCGCCTCGTCCTCGCCTGGACCGAAGCCAGCTGGGACCACGAGCACGTCTTCGGCGAGCTCCTCGCCCTCGCGTCGCTCCAGCCGGCCGCCCCGCTCGTCCTGCTCGCGCCCACCGAGGATCCGGACGAGCTCCGCGAGCTGGTCGAGCGCCTCGGCGGCCGCGGAGAGAACCTCGAGCTCATCCCCACCGACCTCGACACCTTCTGGATCCGCGACTACGGCCCCCAGGCCGTTCGCTGGCGCGGCCAGTGGCGCCTCGTGGACTTCCCCTACGACTACGAGCGCCCGAGCGACGACGACGTCCCGGCCGTGCTCGCCGAGCGCTTCGGCCTCGCCCTCGAGCACACGGCCCTCGACATCGAGGGCGGCCACCTGCTGGTCGAGGCCGGCGTCTGCATGGTGAGCGAGGACGTCTTCGAGCGGAACGATCTCCAGGGCTGGACCCGCGACGAGGTGGTGCTCGAGCTCGAGAGCCTCTTCGGCTGCGACGAGGTCGTCTTCCTGACGCCCCTCCTCGGCGAGGCCACCGGCCACATCGACATCTTCGCCACCGTCGTCGCCCCGGGCCGCGTGCTCGTCGGGCGCTACGAACGCGAGGAGGACGAGGAGAACGCCTTCCTCCTCGACGAGGCGGCCAAGCTCCTCGCCGAGGCCGGCCTGGACGTGCACCGCATGCCCATGCCGAGCCACTCCGGCCGCTCCCTCTTCCGCACCTACACCAACCTCGTCGTCCTCCCGACGCTCGTGCTCGTGCCCACCTACCTCCAGGACCAGCGCCACGAGGACGAGGCCCTCGCCCTCCTCGACGAGGCCTTCCCCGGCAAGACCGTCCTCCCCCTGCACGCCGACGAGCTCATCGAGCTCGAGGGCGCCCTCCACTGCGTCGCCCTGACCCTCCCCTTCTGACCCCGGCGCCCGCCGCCCGCCTCCACGAGATGCGCGCGGACACCCAGGTCGTCGTCGCTCGGCCCGCCCGCGCCCAGCACCTCGCAGGCGCGCCCGCGCCTCAGCGGAGCGCCGGGCGCCGATAGCTGAAGAGGGCGGCCTCGGCGAAGTCGCGCCACTCGGCCGGCGCGTCGGCCCCGAGGGCCACCACGCCGACCAGGCGCGCGTGGGCCTGCTCCGTGAGCGAGCGCGAACGCTCGTCCCCGAGCCAAGCCGCCGGCTCCGCGCGCACGGCCTCGAGCTCGAAGCGCTCGAGCGGCAGCTCGCCCCCGAGGGCCCGGTAGGCGCTCGCCGCCCGCTCCCGAAGCGCCGCGTCGCCCTCCCGCACGGCGAGGGCCCACGCGGCCAGCGCCGCCACCTCGTCGTCGAAGGGCGCCCTCGTCGCCCGGAGCGCCTCGAGCCACGCGGGCGGCGCGCCCACGGACGCAGCCCCGAACGCCAGCTCGTCCGCCACCTCGAGCTGCTGCGCCCGCGCGAGCAGGCCCGCGTCGAGCGTATGGAGCTCCCGCGCCCAGGCGAAGGCGCCCACGTCCGCGTACTCCGGGTCCTGCGTCTCGATGCCGCGCAGCAGATCGTAGAAGCCCCGGTCACTCGCCAGCCGGTTCGCCTCGTCCGCGCGACCGAGGAGCCGCAGGAGCCGCGCCTGCCTCAGCACGTAGGCCGCATCCGGATGCTCGCGGAGCATGCTCAGCCGGTTCAGCCGCTGGAGCGCCGGCCCGAAGCGATGCTGCCGCTCCTCCCAGTCGACCGCGAGGAGCCCGACCCAGGGGTCGCCGCTCTGCGCCGCGACCTCGAGGGTTCGCGCGTCCGGCGCACAGCTCAACGCCTCGATCAGCGCCACCCCGCTCGGCTCGGGGCGACTCGTCGCCTCCGCGCAGAAGGCCTCCCGCTCGGCCGGCGTCCGCGCGCGCTGGAGCGCGTTCAGGAGCCGGGCGCTCGGCGCCTCGGCATAAGCCTGCTCGAACCGGGCGCGCCGCTCGTCGTCCGGGAGCGCGTGCATCCAGAGCACCCAGCCCGGCGCGTCCACAGGGTCGTGCTCGAGGTGCGCCTCGACCACCGCCTCGCTCTCGACGGGGTCGAGGCGCTGGAGCGCCGCCATCGTGTCCATCGGGCTGCGCAGCGGCTCGAGGACGCTCCGCAGGCTGCTCCCGCTCCGGCTCCGGATCGACTCGGGCGGCTGCCGAAAGGCGTACTCGGCTCGCCCTTCGAAGAAGCGCCCCGCCAGGACCTCCGCCGGGCGCTCCACGGCCGGGCCATAGCTCGCCCACCAGCGGAGGAAGACCGCGGCGCCGGCCACGTTGTAGACCGGGTCGTCGAGCCCGGCGAGGTCGGGCGTCGTGAAGCTCTCCACCGGCCGGCCGCTCCGCGTCGTGGTGCTCAGCGTCACCGGCTCCGACGGCACGTCCACCTCGGTCTCCATGCGCGCCGGCACGCTCACGACCTCCTCGCCGACGCGCACCACCACCGGCGTCTCGAGGCCGTTGTAGATCCACAGCGACGTGTCCCCGGTCGACGCGCCGAACCAGAACGCCGGCGCGAGCAGGGCCGCCGCGACCGTGAAGCGCATGGCCCCGCCGAGCCACCCTTCGGCCACCTGGAAGCGATCCCACCAGCCGAGCCGCTCCTGCCGCGGGAGCTCCTCGCCGAAGCCGCAGCTCGGGTAGTGCGGCGGCGCCTCCCCGGCGACCGGCGCCTCCCCCGGCTCGGTCCCCGACGCCAGCCGATTCAGCAGCACCTCCTCGGTCTCGATGAGCACGTCCAGGGTCGCCGTCGCCAGCGCGTTCAGGCTGCCGATGTAGGGCGACCACCAGCTCGCCGCGATGCCGATCCAGTCGTTCGCGAAGTCGGCCTCCGTCGGCGGCGCGAGGTGCAGCTCCGGGCCGACGATCTCCTCCCAGGAGACGCCATCCTTCGTGAGCCGCCGCCGCACCGGATCGGGCAGGAAGACCAGGCGCCGATCGTCGAAGACCTTCCGCAGCGTCTCCGCCACCCGCGCGCCCTCGGCCTTCAGGCGCTTCATCTCCGAGCTCGAGACGTTCCCATCGGCGAAGACGATGGCCAGCACGTGCTCGAAGTGCGTGACCACGTCCGTGACCTCCGCCGCCGTGTGCTCGGCGTAGCGGAGCAGCGCGTGGAGCCCCCGGAGGTGCGCCTCCCAGGTCGTGCCGCGGCTCCCGTACTGCGTGTCGAGCCCCCGGGCCACGCGGAGCGCCACACCCCGCGCGCGCTGGAAGCGCTCCACGAGCGCGCGGCGCTCGGCCTCGTGCTCCGCGCGGACCTCCTCCACGGCCTCGCCGAGCTCCTTGCGCCCGAGCTGCCGCCCCCGGTGCCGGATCACGCCGCCCGGCGCCTCGAGGAAGCCCTTCTGCAGCCCCTCGAGCTTCGCCAGCTCCTCGTCGAGCTGGAAGAACTGCTCCACCTGGTCGGCGAGCGCCGGGTCGAAGAGCGCCTCGAAGCGCGACGCGAGCGCCTCCCGATCGAGCTCCCCGGCCGGCTCCACGGCGACGGGCTCGCCCGCCTTCAGCGCCCGCGTGAAGGGCATGGTCGTGTAGAGGCCCTGGTAGCGCCGGTCGAGGGCCGGCCGGCCGAAGATCTCGTCGACGCGCGCGAGGCTCTCCTCGAGCGGCTCGTCGACCTGCTCCACCTCCGCCCGCGGCGCCTTCTCCTCGCGCGTCGCCAGGTCGAGGAAGTGCGCCGTCAGCCGCGCACGGAGCGTGTCCGGGTCGCGGAAGACGCTCCAGGCCGGCCGCGGATCGAGCGCCGAGGGGAAGTAGCGCGCCTTGCAGTTCTTCTCCCGGTCCTGGTTCGACGGATGGGTCGACCACATCCGCGGCGCGTCCGCCACGCTGTGCGCGAAGACCCGATGGGCGCCCCGGTCGGCGCCCTCCGGGAGCTTCGGCGTCACGCCGTGGTCCTCGAGCGCGTGCACCTCCCGGTAGCGCTCGACGAAGCGCTCCTGGATGGCGAAGAGGTCGCACACGCGCTTGCCGCGGCGCGAGGCGTTCACGACGAAGCTCGCCGCCTCGCCCCAGGCCCGGTCCGCGGCGCCGAGCCGGTGGAGGGCGTGGACGAGGCTGTCGCTCCCGGAGACGCGCACGGCGACCAGATCCGCCTGGAACTCCATCTGCCGCGAGAGGGCCCGCCCGAGGAGGAGCACGAAGCGGAAGAAGTGGTCGACGATCGCGCGGAGCGCCCAGACGAGGAGGCGCATGATCCAGCCGATCCACGCGACGCGCAGATCGATGCGCGAGAGGAAGTGGATGATCCGGTCGAGGAAGTCGCGGCGGGCGAGGAGATCGGAGACGAAGCCCTGGGCGATGTAGACCCACTGGCCGATGCCCATGGAGCGCTGGGCGAAGTGGCCGAACTCGTGGGCGACGACGGCCTTCAGCTCGTCGAGGCTGAGCGCGTTGACGAGGCCCAGGCCGACGATGAGGTTCTTCCGCGAGGGGATGAGCAGGTTGATGAGGCCGACGTCGAGGAAGACGGCCGCGTTCACGTCCGGCGAGAGGTAGATGTGGGCCGGGCGCTTGGCGCCGACCTCGTCGGCCACGGCGTGCACGAAGGCGACGAACTCGGGCTGCTCCTCGGCGGTGATCTCGAGGAGGGCGTCGCGGGACATCTTCTTGCGCGCGAAGAGGCCCTTGAGGAGGACGAGCGCCAGGAAGCTCGCCGGAACCCCGATGGCGACCGAGCGACCCGGGTGCGCGGCGAAGTCGCGGAAGGCGCGCCAGGCGACCAGGCCGAGCCAGCCGGTGAGGCCGAAATAGAAGAGGAAGAAGAGCGCCACGCCGATGACCGCGAGGGCCGCCTGGCGGCGGTAGCGGGACGAGGGCGTGGCGAGGTCCGCGGGGATCTCCGCGGGGGCGGGGGGGTACAGCTCGGGGGTCATCGGAGGCTCCGGCGAAGGCGCGAATGCGCGCCGCATCGGGCTCTTGGGTCGACAGTTGCGCCGCAGCTCGCTCGTAGCGCCGCAGCTCGCCCGCAGCTTGCCGGGTCGCGCGCGCGGCCGCCTCCCCCGTTCGGGGAACGCCGTGTCGCCCTCGCTCGGCGCGGGGCGGGGCGGGCGTCAGCCCGTGAACTCGACCAGGTACTCGAGCTTCTGCTGCTCGGTCCGGTAGATGACGAACTCGTCGTCGTCGAACTGGCTCGTGAAGCCCTTCTTGCGGCGCACGCCGTGACAGCTGTCGTAGCCGGGCGGCGGCGCGTCCATGCCGTAGGTGATCTTCGTGAACTCCTTCGGCTTGCCGAGGGCCACGCGCGCGATGGTCATGAAGCGGGTCTTCCGCCGGCCGGGCGAGGTGTAATAGAGGCTCGTGCAGCTCGCGTCGCCGAAGTAGATGCCGTTGCCGAGCCAGCCCGCGTCCGTGCGGTTCACGCCCATGCTCACGACGATCTTCGGCAGGAGGATCCCGCGCGAGAGGATGCCGACCCAGTTCTTGATGCGGCTGCCGTGGAAGAGCATCTGCTCGTTGCCGACCTTCCCGTCGAAGCGCTCCTGCTCGACGCCGCGGGCGACCCGGTAGACGTTCTTCACCTTCAGGTGCTTCGTCTTGAGCTGGCGCGACTCCACGTACTCGCGCCACTCACCGAACTCGCTCGACGAGGGGTCGACGTACTCGATCGTGCACTTCAGCGCGTCGTACTTCTTGTCGATCTCCGGATCGAAGAGCACGCCGCTCGCCTCGCCGTCGACCTGCAGCATGTCCTTCATGAGCTGCAGCGTCTCCTGCTTGGCCTGGAACTCCTCGAGCGTGTCGAGCACGGCCCGCTTCACGGCGTGGCGCGAGCGCCCGATGCGGTGCGGGATCATCGTGAAGAACTCGCCGGAGAGATCCGTGAGCCGGTCGTGGAGGCGCGCCCGCTTCGCCGCCCCCGAGGTCTCCGCGTACTCCTGGTAGACGTCGTAGGCCGAGTCGAGGATGCGCTCGCCCTTCTCGACCTGTCCGACCGTCAACACGCCGAGCGGCGTCTCGATGCCGTTCGCCGTGATCCTCGCCTGCACGGTCTGCGTGAGCGCGTTCGTCGCCTCGTCGTAGAGGTACTGCACGAGCTCCTGCACGGGCCCCGGGAGCTGCGAGGGCTTGGGCTTCTTCGCCTTCGCCTTCTTCCCCTTCCCGTCCTTCTCCCCCTCGAGCCGCTCGAGGGTCTTCGCGTCGACGTGGCCGCTCGAGGTGCCGCGGGCCTTGTGCGAGCCGATGCGCGAGGAGGCGAGGTCGACCTCCTTGTAGCCCTTCCGCTTCGAGGTCTTCTGCTTGTAGATCTTCGTGTACTGGGCCTCGGCCTCGCCCCGCGAGCCGAAGAAGCGCGACTCGCGCACCCCCGCGTTCGGGTTGGCCTCGAGGTCGTCCGTGCGGCCGTAGTGCGTGTAGACGCGGAAGGGGTGATCGCCGCCGCCGCCCTGCGCCTGATGGAGCTCGATCGCGTAGTACTTGTTGCGGTTGGTCTTGATGTCGGTGACCTGGAGCACCGCCTTCTTCAGGACCTCGAAGTCGCTCGCGAACGAGGGGGCGCCCGCCGCGCCCTCCTTCCATGCCTTGGCCATGCTCCACCTCCGCCGGGCCCGGCGCGAGCCCCGCAAACGCTACCACCTACGGTGGAGCGCCCCGAGAGCTTCCCGCGGCCCCGCGGAGAGCCGAAGCGGAGAGTCGAAGCGGTGGGCCCCGCGGAGAACCGAAGCGGAGAACCGAAGCGGTGGGCCCCGCGGAGAACCGAAGCGGAGAATCGAAGCGGTGGGCCTCGCGGAGAACCAAAGCGCGGAGAACCGAAGCGGAGCCCCGTGCACCTCGGCGGAGGAGGCGCTCGCCTCAGCGGAGGATGCGGAGGCGCTTGGGCCCGTCGCCCTTCGGCGCCTTCTCCCCGCCGCCGCGCTTGAAGTGCTCGACGGCGATGTGGTCCGCGAGCTTCTCGGCGACGCCCGTGAACGCCTCGCCCGCGGCCGAGTCCGGCGCGGCCTGCACGATCGGCGTCCCCTTGTCGCCCCACTCCCGGACGGCCGCGTCGATGGGCACCTGCCCGAGGAGCGGCGCCTTCGCGTACTCCGCCACCTTCGCGCCGCCCCCGCTGCCGAAGAGCTCGTGCTTCACGCCCGCCGTGTCGATGAAGAAGCTCATGTTCTCGACGACGCCGAGGATCGGCACGTTCAGCTTCTGGCACATCGAGACGCCCTTGTAGACGTCCTGCAGCGCGACCTCCTGCGGGGTCGTCACCACCACCGCGCCCGTGATCCGCATCTTCTGCGCGAGCGTCAGCGCCACGTCGCCCGTGCCGGGCGGCAGGTCGAGGATCAGGTAGTCGAGCTCGCCCCAGTCGACGTCGGTCACGAACTGCTGGAGCGCCCCGTGCAGCATGGGCCCACGCCAGATCACCGCCTGCTTCGGGTCCTCGAGCAGGAAGCCGATGCTCATCAGCTTCAGGCCGAAGCGCTGGAGCGGCTGGATCTTCTTGCCGTCCTTGCTGTGGGGGTGCCCCTCGATGCCGAGCATGGTGGGCAGCGAGGGCCCGTAGAGGTCCGCGTCCAGCAGCCCGACGCGCGTGCCGGCGCGACGGAGCGCCAGCGCGAGGTTCGCCGCCACGGTGCTCTTCCCGACGCCGCCCTTCCCGCTCATCACGAGGACGACGTTCTTCACCTGCGGGATCGGGTCGCCGCTGATGGTCTCGCGCGTCGGCACGCGGACCTTCCACTCGACCTCGACGAGCTCGACGCCGAGGGGGGCCACGGCCGCGTCGATGCGTTCCTTCACCTCGGCGCGGATCGGCTCCGAGGGCGAGCTCAAGGTCACCGTGCAGCTCACGCGCGCTCCGTCGACGCGCACGTCGGCGAGCGTGCCGAGGTCGGCGAGCGAGCGCTCGAAGGTGGGGTCGACGACCTGCTGGAGGGCCTCGGTGACGTCGCTCTGCGTGGGGGCGGCCATGGGGCTTCGTATGGGACGGCACCCCGCGCCGGTCAAGATCGCCCGGGCGAGGCCGGGGGCGCGCCGACCGTTGCCCCACCCCGCTCGCGACGCAACGATGCGGCCCGATGAGCGAGACCACCGGCCCCTCGACTCCCCTCGTCGTCTACGAGGACGGACACGTCGACCCGCCCCTCTCCCACGTGATGGTGGGCCTCCCCGAGCTGGCGCTCCTGCTCGGCTTCGTCCTCGTGGTCGCCCAGGCCCTCCGCGCCCGCCGCCGCGGTCGCGACGCCGAGGCCGCCCTCGACCCGGAGGCGCCGCTGCGGGTCGGCGAGGGCTTCGTCGTCGGGACGGTGGAGCTCGCCCGGGAGGCGCCCTGCGCCGTCCGCGTGCGCATCGACCAGGCGGGCACGGAGACCCACACGAAGAGCGGCTGGACGCACCGCTGGGCCGAGTACGACCGCGAGACGGAGGCACACCCCTTCTATCTCCGCCACGCCTCCGGCGAGCGCATCCGGGTCGAGCCGGGCGCCGAGCCGCTCCTGGTCGACGCCGTCGACGCCTGGGAGCAGACCGACACGCTCCTCCGCACGGGCGTCGCCGAGCTCAGCCCCGGAGAGCGCTGCATCAGCGAAGGGGTCCTCGAGCGCGCCCCCGATCCAGAGCGCCGCGACGGGGACCGGGGCTATCGGGACATGGCCCAGGGCTGGGTGCTCCGCCCGGCCGAGGGGGAGCGGCTCCACCTCAGCGCCGAGCCGCTCGGGCGCCGGCACCGGCTCCGCTTCCGGGGCCTGGTGAAGGCGGCCGTCATCGGCCTCGGGATCGCGCTCGGCGCGCAGCTCCTCGTCGGCACCTACCTCGCGCGCCTCTTCGCCGGCGAGCCGATCCGCGCCGAGGTGGAGTCGAAGCGCCACTACACGTCGCGGACCTCGCGGGGAGGCACGAACCAGCACTGGGAGGTCGTGGCGCGCTGGCCGGTGAGCGAGCCGCAGGTGCGGGGCTGGGAGCGCTACGCGGGGGATCTCGACGAGCGCGACTGGCAGCGCGCCCGGGAGGGGCGACCCATCTGGGTCCGCCACGTCGAGGGGAGCGAGCTCGCCACGGGCTTCGGTGCGGGCAGCTCCGTGCCGCTCGTGCTCTACGCGCTCTTCCTGCTCGCGGCGCTCGTCACGCTCGGGATCTGGGGCGGCGCGCTGCGCCACCGACGCTGGTACGAGGGGAAGCTCGTGCACACGGGCTCGGGCCGCCTCCCGGCGCCCGAGACGGCATGAGCGGCCCCCCGCCGTCGCGGGCTCGGAGGCGGCGCTTCGCGCTCGCGCTCCTCGCCCTCGCCCCCGCGCTCCTCGGCTGCCAGCAGATCGGGCGGGGCCTCGAGCGCGCGGTGCACGCCTTCGTCTACGTCGTCTCGGCCTCCGTGGCTGTGCTCGCGCTGGTCGTCGCCGCGCTCGCCCTGGACCGGCTCCGTCGCACCCCGCCGACGGCCGAGCGACCCCGCCGCAGCCTGCTGGTGCTCGCCCTGGCCGGGGCGCTCCCGGTGCTCGGCCTCGGCACCTTCGGCGTGCTCGGGGCGCTCCAGGAGGGCGTGCCGCTCGACTGGATCGCGCTGCCCCCGCTCGGCGCCAGCGCGCTCTGGGCCCTCGCGCTCCCGCTCGGCGTGGCCAGCGGGACCGCCCAGGCGGGCCCCCGCGCGAGCTCCGCGGCGCTCGGCGGGCTCTACCTGATCGCCGCCCTCGCGACGGTGGTCCACCTCTGGCCCGGGCCCCGGCTGCCGGCCGGCGCCGCCGCCGAGGTCTCCGTCGGGCCCGAGTGGGTCTGCGTCCGCTTCGAGCGCGGCGAGGTCGTCTGCGACGGCCATCGACCCTTTCGTGGCACCTCGAGCCGCTGGCCCGTCCCCGTCGACGCCCCGCCCGCGGTCTCCCTCCACGCGGGCGAGACGCGGACCTGCCTGCGCACGGACGAGGGGGAGGTGTGGTGCTGGGGGGAGCGGCGCGAGCGCCCCGAGCGCGTCGCCACCGGCGCGCCGGGAGGCGACGCGCTGCGGCTCGTGGGGGACGAGCTGATCCTGCGCCACGGAGCGCGCTGGGAGCGGGCCGATGGGGGCCCGGCCGTCGGCGGCTGGCTGGACGGCGCGGACGCGGTGGCCACCGAGCGCGGCGTGTGTCGCCTCGACGGAGAGACGGTGCGCTGCGGGCGGGCCCACGGGCCGCTGGGAGAGCCGCTCCCCGAGGCGCCCGAGCTGGGCCCGGCCGACGCGCTCCGCGCCGGGGAGCGCCGGGTCTGTGCTTGGCGAGGCGCCACCGTGCGCTGCCAGGGGCGGGCGCCGGAGGGAGGCGCCGTGACCCTCCCCGGGCCCCCCGCCGAGCTGGCCGTGGCCCGCTGGCACGCCTGCGCGCGCGGCGGCGACGGGCGCGTGCGCTGCTGGGGCCGCGGCGGCGCCGGCAAGCTCGGCCGGCCGGGCGGCGAGGACGCGGACGAGCCCGTCGACGTCGGCCTCGAGGGCGTGACGCAGCTCGCGGCGCGCGGGGAGCTGACCTGCGCCGTCGCCCGGGGGACGGTCTCCTGCTGGGGTGTCGTGCCCGCGGGCGTGCGACTCCACGGGGACGCGCAGCGGGCCGCCGTGCGCCCGATCCGCGCGCTCCTCGGCGGCACGCCCCGCTTCTACGATCGGCCCGCGTCGCTCCGCTGGGACTGACCGGGACCGGCCGGGGCTCCGCGGCCCAGACGCGCGGGGGCCCATACCTGGAGGCCGCGCCCGGAGCACGAGCTCGGAGCACGAGCTCGGAGCACGAGCTCGGAGCACGACGCGCGAAGGCCGCGCCCCCCGGAACGGGAGCGCGGCCTTCGCGGCCTTCGCGGCGCCGAGGCCGGCTCAGGGCGTGAAGCGGACGCGGCTCACGGCCGCCTCCACCACCTCGGCCTCCGTGTGCGGCACGCGCATCACCTCGTTGTGGCGCCACCGCTCCATCTCGTTGCGGTGGAAGGGGCTGTCCGGGTCCTCGCTGTTGCCGCCGGGCATGGCGTTCCACGCCTCGGGCCCCTCGGGCGTCATCTCGACGACGAGGCGCTGCTGCGGGCCGCTCCCGTAGTCGAGGCGCTCGAAGTCGAAGACGCCGAAGTTCGACGCGTCGACCACGTCCCGGTCGCCGTGCCGCGGGAAGCCGTTCGGGAACATCGCGTCGTCCGGCGTCGGGATGCTCAGCGGGTCACGCCCCAGCAGGTAGATCGGCACGAGCGCGTCGAGGCGCAGCGTGTGCCGCTCGCCCCAGCGCCAGTCGTCCATCGTCGCCGTCCCGAACGCGCCGTCGAGCCACTCGAGCGCCGCCAGCGCCGCCCGCAGCACCCGCTCCCCGCGCGTCTCCTCGACGTCCATCGTGCCGAGGTCGTCCCAGAGCACGCTGTCGCCGCGCACCTCGTCCCAGGTCACCAGGCTCTCCGGGTCGGTGATCATCCGGATCAGCGTCGTCCCGAGCTGGTTCGAGCGCCACGGCGAGCCGTTCAGCTCCCCGTCCCGGTGCCAGTCCAGCTCGTCGTCGAAGGTCAGGCGCGTGAGCTGCCCCATGAGCGCGTTGAAGATCGAGGTCGCCACGCTGTCCGCGATCTCCGCGTCGCTCGGCGAGCCCTCCACGGCCGCCGGCGTGTCGAAGCTCGTCCAGGCCATCAGCCGGTCGCGCACCATGGCCACGCGGTCGAGCGCGTCGCCGGCGTCCTCGACGGCGGCCGTGAGGTCGGGGTGCGTCCCCGCCGACTCCCGCTCCTCGAGGGCCCGGCCGAGCTCCTCCACCAGGACGGGCGTGAGGATGCGACCGAAGGGCGAGATGGCGTCGTTCTGGAGCGCGCTCATGTCCTCGCGCGTGATGCCGCCGGCGTCGACGAGCTCCACGAGCCGCTCCGTGATGCGCGCGAGCCGGTTGCCCCGCGCGAAGTCGCAGCCGATGTAGAGGTCGTCCGCCGGGTCCTCCGGGTCCACGCCGTTCAGCGCGTCGCCGTCCGCCGTGACGCCATTCGGGTCCGCGTTCGCCGTGGCGATGAAGCCGGCCTCGGGGTTGCGCGCGTGCGGGATGTAGCGCTCGTCGAGGTCCTCCTCGGTCCACTCCATGCCGCCGGTGCCGTCGAGCACGTAGCAGGGCGAGGCCCCCTCGAGCGTCTCCGGGTCATAGGTGAGCGCGCCGGCCTGGCGGATGGGGATCCGCACCGAGCTCGTGTAGTCGATGTTGCCGCTCGAGTCGGCGCTCACGAGCGTCTGCCCGCCCACCTCGAACTTGCGGAAGGCCAGCCGCGCCGCGTCGGCGTCCGCCGCCGTGTAGAGGTCGAAGAAGGCGCCCGCCTCGTTCGAGGGCGTGTTGCCGGTCCAGGCGATGCTGAGGGCCTGCTCCTTGCCCGCCTCGCAGGGCGGCGGGTCGGAGGCCTCGCAGGGCACGCGGCTGCCGGGGATGATCCAGCCGTGGTGGGGCACGCGCTGGAAGGTCACCTCCGTCACGGCGCCCACGTCGTTGCGGATCATCTCGACCCGCTCCTCGATGGCGACCTGCTCCCCGTCGAGCTCCACGGTCCCCGGCCCGTCGCCCGCGTCGGGCGTGATGATCTCGAGGTAGGCGTCGGCCACGTCGTAGCCGCTCGTCGTGAGGCCCCAGGCGACCGTGTCCGTGAAACCGAGGATGATCGCCGGCGTGCCCGCGATCATCTGGCCCGAGACGTTCACGTCGCCCCCGGCGCGCTTCGTGTTCACGTGCGCCATCCAGAAGAGCGGCGGGCTCGTGAGCGAGAGGTGCGGGTCGTTGGCCATCAGCGGGTGCCCGCTCGCCGTGTGGTCGCCGCTGACGACCCAGCTGTTCGAGCCGCGGAAGCCGTCCCCGAAGAGCTGCTCGAAGCGCGCCTCGGAGCGCTCGGCCCAGGCGAGCGCCGCGCCGAGCACCTCGCGCTTGGGGAGCGCCATCTCCGTGCGGAGGGCCGGGCGACGCGGCGGCCGGAGCGCGCGCGAGCCCGTGTCCGTGCCGACGTTCGGGAAGCCGTCGATGTTGAAGACGTCCCGGGCGGGGCGCGTCGGGTAGAGGTCGTGGAAGGCGCCGGCGAGGCGCGCGATGCGCGGATCGGCGGCCTCCGAAGGGAAGGCCTCGAGCCAGCGCGCGAGCCGCTCCGTGCGCCCGATGTCCGAGCCCGCGTCGTAGCTGAGCGAGGCGGCCTGGAGGCGCGCGATGGCGAGCGTGTCGGTCGGCTCCCAGTCGGTGATCAGGTCCGCGGGGAGGATGTCCCCGACGCCCCGCGGGAGCTGCGCGTCGCCGCTGCGCAGCTCGGCGATGTGCGCGTTCACGCCCGCCGTGTAGGCGTCGAGGAGGCCGCGCTCCTCGTCCGTGAGCGTCGGGAGGATGGCCTCGGCGTTCCGGGCGTGCCCCTCGAAGCGCGCGTCGGCGTCGGAGTCGATCAGGCTCGGGTCGAGGCTCCCGCCGAACTCGGCGATGCGGCCCGTGGCCTGGCGCCGGATGAACTCCATCTGGCCCATGCGATCGACGGCCTGCAGGTAGCCCTGGGCGCGCATCGCGTCCTCGAGGCTCTCCGCGTAGATGTGCCACATGCCGCGCTCGTCGCGGACCGCGTCCACGGCGGCGCCGAGATCGGCGAGGGAGCGCTCCTCCTCGATGGGGAGGTCCTCGATGGTCTCGGGCGGGCCGGCGTCCTCCGCGGAGGCGTCCGTGCCGCCGGCGTCCGGCTCCGTCCCGCCGTCGTCGTCGCCACAGCCCAGGGCGCCGAGCGCCCCGATCAGGAGGGCGGCCATCCAGTGCTTCTTCATCACCAAACTCCAAGTCGCAGCGGCGAGGCGTCACCCCCACGCCCCGCTCGTTCCCCGGCGCACCCCAGCGCGCCACCTCCACTCATGGCACGACTCGGGCCCGCCATGCCAGCGTGACCGGCCCGACACGCGCGATGCTCGCGTCAGTCCGGCTGGAAGTAGACCTGCTGGGTCGGGTCCCGGTCGTAGTACTGCCAGGCGCGGTCGAAGGTGAAGGCGCCGAAGGCGTTCACCGCCACGCTCCAGATCAGCAGGAGCGCGAAGCCCGGGCCGAAGCGGCGGCGGCCGAGCGCGAGCAGGGCGAAGAGGAGCGGCAGGTAGTCGAGGCCGAAGCGGTAACCGAACTGCACCCAGCCGCTGTTCTGGTAGGTGAGGTTGAGCAGCGCGACGGGGATCAGCGCCATCCAGAGGGCGACCATCGTGGCGCTCGTCCGCTTCGGCCAGAGCGCGAGGAGGAGCCCCGGCGTCGTCACCCAGAGCGCGAGCCCGTGCCGGCTGATCGTCACGTAAGGCGCCTCGCCGCTGAGCCAGGGCAGCGACGCGCCGAAGATGCCGAGGTTGCGCCCGAGGTAGTGGTAGTTGAAGAGGCCCCAGGTCTCGATGCGCCCGCGCCAGCGGATCTGCAGGTAGGTGTGCCCCCACTCGAAGGGGTCGTCGAAGCGCGCGGCGTTGTGCCACATGGCGATGGCGCCGACGACGAGGATCGGCGCGCTGAAGAGCGCGACCGAGCGGAGCGCGTCCTTCCAGACCACGCCCGCGAGCCACTGGCGGAGGCGGGTCGGCCAGAGCGCGGCCGCGTCGATGGGGGGCGCGTCGGCGGCGCGCGCGGCCCGGAGCGCCTCCACGCCGAAGTAGATGGCCAGGAGCGCCGTCGTCGGGCGCGTGAGGAAGCAGCAGCCGAGCGCGATGCCCGCGAGGACCGGGCGCCGCACGTCGGTGCCCCAGAGCAGGTAGAGGACGATCAGCGGCACGGCGACGACGTGCGCCGCGAACCAGACCGTGCCCTGGACGGCGACGAAGTAGAAGACGCTGCCGAAGGCGAAGAGGGCCGTGAGCACGAGGTCCTCGCGCCGCGTGCGGCCGGAGCGGCCGGTCTCCCGGAAGCGCCGCAGGAGGACGAAGAGGAGCATGGGCCCGAGGCCGGCGACCCAGGCCCAGAAGAGCCGGTCCGGGAGGTCGACGCCGAGCGCGGCGACGGCCGGGAGCATCACCGCCGCCGGGAAGGGCGGGAAGGAGACGTACCAGCGGTAGCGCTCGCGGTCCGGGAAGGAGAAGCGCCCGTTGGGGCACATCTCGCCGGTCTCGACGTCGTAGCAGGCCCAGTCGTTGGTGCCGGGGGGGTCGCCGACGAGGTGGAGCTGGCCGTTGAGCCAGGAGTGGGCGAGGTGGGCGTAGTGGTTGTCGGGGCTGGTCTCGGTGAGCCGGTCGCCGAGCGTGAGGGAGTAGGCGGCGACGCAGACCAGGTAGACGAGCAGCGGGGCGAGCCAGCGGCGGGCGCCTCGAGCCGTGGGGGTCGCTGCGTTGGTCGACGCGCCGGAGCTCTCCGCGTCGGTCTCCACGGCGTCGTCGATCGCGTCCGCGTCGTCGGCGGCGTCCGCGCCCTCGGTGGCGTCCGCGCCCTCGGTGGCGTCCGCGGAACCCGACGCCCGCTCGGCCTCCCCGGCGTCCTCGGCGGCGTCCTTTCCCTCGGCGTCCTTCTCCCCGGCCACGGCGCGCGCGAGCATACCCGCTGCGGCGCCCCGGTCGAGCGCGGCGCCCCGGGCCTCCTCGCGCCCGCCTCCCCCAAGCACGGGAGACCCGCGGGATCGCTCCGGATTTCTGGCCACGGCCCCCACCCCGCGCGGTACAACGCGACCCGGCCGGCGGGCGGGGCCCGCGGAGGAGGGGACCCATGAAGACGACCGATCTCCGGCGGAAGAAGGCCGTCACGAGCGACCCGCTTCCCGAGTACCTGCTGAAGACCTTCGAGGCCTACCTCCCGCACGTCCTCGGCGTGACCGCGCCCGAGCACGCGCCGCTCGTGAGGGAGGCCACCGAGCGCTTCGACGCCTACGTCCAGAGCCTCCCGCCGCACGAGAACGCCCGCGACGACCTCGAACAGCTCCTCTTCGTCACCTGGCTCTTCGGCACCTTCTTCCGCTTCCCACCGCGCGCGCCGTGGAAGCAGGCCGCCAGCCGCCGGCGCGCCTTCGTCGAGCACTTCTACAGCGACGACCAGACGCGCATGGACACGGTCGTCCTCCGCATCGCCGACCTCGGCCAGGCGCTCGGCGTGGTGGTCCCCCGCCTCCGGCGGAAGCTGAAGGACTTCACGCTCAAGGACCTCGCCAAGAGCCTCCGCGAGATGATGAGCCTGGCGTTCTACTCGAACCCGAACGCCGACCCGAGCGTCACCGGCTACGAGCGCATCTGGGATCGCAGCGCCCGCTACGCCCACCGCCACGACGTCGACCGGACGGCCCTCCCGCGGCTCCGCCAGCCCGCCGTCTTCGACCCGAAGGAGGCCGCCTCCATCCACCAGGTCGGCCACCCCTACGACGCCACCCGGCTCTTCGCCAACGACGGCCGCCCCAAGGTCGCCGTCATCGGCACGGGCGCCGGCGGCGCGGTCGTCGCGGCCAAGCTCGCCGCCGAGAAGAAGGGCGGCCGCCCCAAGTACGACGTCGCCGTCTTCGACGCCGGCCCGCGCATGAGCCCGGGCGAGTACCCGCTCGACACCTTCGTCGGCATGGGGCGCCTCTTCGAGGCCGGCCTGCTCACGCTCACCAAGGACCTCGACATCCACCTGCTCCGCGGGCGTGTGGTCGGCGGCGGCACGGTGATGACCTCGGGCCTCTCGGTGCGCCTCCGGCAGGGCACGAAGGACGCCTGGACCCGCACCAGCGGCGAGCTCGCGATCGGCGTCGGCCCGGAGGAGCTCGACGCGGGCTTCGAGGCGGTCCGCGAGCGCTGCCACATGGCGCCCATGGGCGAGCTCGACCCGGCGCTCTACACGGACGCCTCGCACCTGCTCGAGGAGGGCGCGAAGACGCTCGGCCCGGACGAGCCCCAGTGGCGCTTCGACGCCGACGACGCCTGGAACACCGTGATGATGCGCGCGAGCCAGCACCCCGGCGAGCGCCCCGACCAGAACGGCGACTGGTGCTTCGGCTGCGGCCTCTGCAACTACGGCTGCCACTTCGGCCACAAGCTCTCGATGGACCTCACCTACGTGCCCGACGCGATCGCCGCGGGCGCGAAGCTCCACCCGAACCTGCCCATCGAGCGGCTCGAGGGAGAGCGCGACGCGCACGGGCAGATGCAGGTCACGCACCTCGTGCTCGGGCGCGGCCTGAAGGCGCGCGTGAAGGTCGACCACGTCGTGCTCGCGGCCGGCGCCGTGGGCACGCCCGCGCTCCTCTTGCGGAGCGCCGCCCACGACCCGTGCTGGGAGACGCTCCCGCCCTTCCGCGGTGACCACGTCGGCACGGGCCTCGGCTTCAACTACGGCTCGGGCGTGCTCGGGCGCTGGCCGACGCCCTTCGCGAAGCCGGGCCACTTCGGCTTCCAGATCAAGTACGTCGCCACGCGCGCCGAGGACACGCCCTTCGAGGTGAAGGTGAGCGGCGAGGCGCTCGCGAACGACCCGCTCCGGCGCGGCAAACACTTCGCCCGCTGGGTGCTCGAGAACGCCTTCGTCCCGCCGGGGCTGATCAGCAACCTCGTGCCCGGCGTGGGCGCCTACCACCGGCGCTGGATGGAGGCCTACGCCTCCCTCGCCATGTGCGCGACGACCATCGGCTCGCCGCAGACCGGGCGCATCCACGCGGACCGATCCGTCGAGTACCACCTCAGCGATTCGGAGATCGACCTGAACCGGCAGGCGCTCGCGCACCTCGCGCGCCTCTACTTCGCGGCCGGCGCCGAGGAGGTCGGCCTCGCGGGGCTGCGGGAGGATCCGAAGCCGGACGTGGCGCCGCCGGGCGAGGGGCTGCGGCTGACGCGGGAGCGCTTCGGGGACGCGACGGCGGCGGAGATCGAGCAGGCCCTCGAGCCGGTGCTCCACCAGCCCGAGCACATCATGCTGAGCTCGGCGCACCCGCAGGGCGGCCTGCGCATGAGCAAGGAGGCGGAGGCGGGCGCGGTCGACGAGCGCTTCCAGCTCCGCGGCGCGCCGAACGTCTCCGTGATGGACGCCTCGCTCTTCCCCTCGACGATCGTCGTGAACCCCTGGTGGACGATCAGCGCCCTCGCGCACGTGGCCGCCAAGCGCATCGCCGAGCGCATCTGACGGCTCCCTTCGGTCGCGGGGGTCGGGGTTTCGCCGCCTCCGGCGACGACCGGCCTTCGGCCGGGGGGACCGGGCGGACGTCTTCCCGCTCGCGATCCGCCGTCCGTGCTGTCGCTCGCGTCGACGGTCCATGCCGCGTTCGCGGAGCCAGCCGAACGAACACCGCCCCCCGCGCTCCCTCGACACCCCGCGCCTTCACGCACGACCGCCCGCCCTCCCGCGATGCCCCGCCCACGGATGGCGGACGGCGGACGGCGGACGGCGGAGAGCTGCGAGCGAAGCGAGCACCGAGCGGCGCCGCGAACGCAACCGCCCGCCTCCCTCGATGCCCGCCCACGGATGGCGGACGGCGGACGGCGGAGAGCTGCGAGCGAAGCGAGCACCGAGCGGGCTCAGTCGTCGCTCGGGTCGCTCTCGCCCCGGAGGCGGGCCAGGCGCTCGCGGATGCGGGCCTCGAGGCCGTTCGCCGTCGGGTGGTAGTAGCGCCGCCCCGCCAGCTCGTCGGGCAGGTAGGTCTCCCCCGTCGCGTGCCCCCCCTCGTCGTGCGGGTAGCGGTAGCCGCCGCCGTAGCCCCAGGCCTTCATCGCCTTCGTCGGCGCGTTCCGCAGCTTCAGCGGCACGGGCAGCGCCCCCCGATCGCGCACGTCCTTCTGCGCGCCCAGGAACGCCATGTAGCTCGCGTTCGACTTCGGCGCGACGGCCAGGTAGGTGCAGCACTGCGCCATCGGATGCAGCCCCTCGGGCATGCCGAGGCGCCGGAACGCCTGGTCCGCCGCCACCGCCACCTGCAGCGCCCGCGGGTCCGCGTTGCCGATGTCCTCGCTCGCGAAGATCACCAGCCGCCGCAGCACGAAGAGCGGGTCCTCGCCGGCCTCGAGCATGCGCATCATCCAGTAGATGGCCGCGTCCGGATCGCTCCCGCGCATCGACTTGATGAACGCGGAGACGACGTTGTAGTGCTCCTCGCCGGCCTTGTCGTAGAGCAGCGTCTTCGACTCGAAGGCCTGCGAGACCGCGTCCACGTCCACCGGGCGCCCGTCCGCCGCCAGCGCCTCGAGGACCGTCAGCGCCCGCCGCGCGTCCCCCCGCGAGGCCACCGCCAGCGCCTCGAGCGCCTCGTCGTCCACCTTCGCGTCCGGGAGCCCGCGCTCCGCGTCCCCGAGGGCGCGCCGGAGAAGCTCCTCGACCTCCTCGGGGCTCAGCGCCTCGAGGCGGAAGACGCGCGCGCGGCTCAGGAGCGCGGCGTTCACGGCGAAGCTCGGGTTCTCCGTCGTCGCGCCGATGAGCGTGACCGTCCCGTCCTCCACGTGCGGCAGGAGCGCGTCCTGCTGCGCCTTGTTGAAGCGGTGGATCTCGTCGACGAAGAGGATCGTCCGCCCGCCGCGGCGGCGTCGATCACGCGCCGCCTGGAGCAGCTTGCGGAGCTGGGGCACCCCGCCCAGGACCGCGCTGAAGGGCTCGAAGTGCGCCGAGGTCTCGTGGGCGACGACCCGCGCCAGGGTCGTCTTGCCCGTGCCGGGCGGGCCCCAGAGCACGAGCGAGGGGACCTTGTCCGCGCGGATCAGGCGGGCGAGGAGCTTCCCCGGCCCGAGCAGATGCGCCTGGCCGACGACCTCCGGGAGGGCGCGCGGGCGCATCCGGTCGGCCAGGGGCGCGCTCTCCTGGGCCTGCCGGTCGAAGAGATCCATCGCTCTTCCCGTGCCGGATCACCCCGCGGGAGGCAAGCGCCGCCGTCGTGGGCGGGGGGAATCGGCGGCGCGTCAAAACTTCGACGCCCCTCGGACGTCTCAGAGGGGAGAGCTGTCCCCGATCCGTGACATGGATGTCCGGGATCGCTCGGCTGCTCACGGCGCCGACGGCCTCCGCGCGACCGCTCCCCCCACCAAACACGAGGAAGCGAGGGTCGGCCCTTGGCGGCACGACCGTTGCAGCTCCAGACACCCGAACACCCGACGACACCGCCCGAGCTCGACCCGCTCGGGTCCGAACACTCCCCTTCTCCTCATGCGCGTCTTCGACCTCCTCCACGACCACCAGCGGCTGCTCGCCAAGGCGGCGCTCGTGCCGCTCGAGCCGGAGGAGGCCGTGCGCCTCGAGGCCCTCGGTCGCCTGCTGCGTGGCGACGCCCGGCGACCCCGCGATCGGCGCGTCATGCCCCGCATCCGCTGCGCGCAGCCCGTCCAGCTCGCGACCCCGACGGGTTTCCTGGCCGGGACGCTGCGCGACCTCTCCGGAGGCGGCTTCCGCATCGAGGCCAGCCTGGCGCTCGCGCCGGGCGCCACGCTGGGTGTCCACCTCGAGGACGGCTCCCGAAGCTACGTCTTCCCCGCCCGCGTGGTCTGGGCCCGCGGCCCGCTCGCCGGCGTCGCCCTCGCCGGCATGCCCCAGCGCGACGGCCTCGGCGTGCGCGCCGCCTGAGCCCACGCGCGCCTCCGGGCCCCGCCCATTCTCCCGTGGCCCATCCCGTTGCCCGGGCCGCACGCGCCGCCGTTGCCCATCCCGTTGCCCCGGGCCGCACGCGCCGCCGTGGCCCAGCCCGTTGCCCGGGCCGCACGCGCCGCCGTGGCCCAGAGGCCGCACGCGCCGACCTCGCCCGGTCCCCGGGTGGGGACGCCCATCCAGGGAAGGGTTCGTCGTACGCACCCGACACCGGCGGCGCGGATGTCGGGTCTTTCCCACACCCCGGGGTCCGCGCCACGGCTGGAGCTCGTCCTCCTCCCTCGGCACGACCCATGCACCTGGATCCCGTGAGCTCGGAATCATTCAGCCCCACCGCAGTCGACCGAGCCCGAACCCCCGAACCCCGAATCCGACCCGAGAGCTTCATGCGCGTCTTCGACTTCGTCCACGACCACCAGCGCCTGCTGGCCCGAGCCGAGCTCGCCCCGCTCGACCCGGCGGAGCGCACACGGCTCGACGAGCTCACCCGGCTCCTCGGCGGTCAGGCCACCGACGCCCCCGCCGACCGGCGCGCCATGCCCCGCATCCGCTGCGTCCTCCCCGTGCGGCTGGTGACGCTGGCGGGGGTCGTGGAGGGCGTGCTCCGCGACCTCTCCGGCGGCGGCTTCCGCATCGAGACCACCCTCCCGATCGCGCGCGGCGAGTGCGTGGCCGTCCACCTCCGGATCGGCTCGCGGCGCTACGCCTTCCCCGCGCGCGTCGTCTGGTCGACCGGCCACTCCGCCGGCGTGGCGCTGGCCGGCGTGCCGCAGCGCGAGCGCGCCCGAGGCGCCGCCTGAGCGCGCAGATCCCGGACGCGCCCATCGCCACCGTGCTTCCCCGAGGGCGGCCTGCTATGCCCCCCGAGCCATGCGCATCGAGGCGGACGCGGTCATCGACCATCCCCGGCCGGCGGTCTTCCGGGCCTACCGCGATCGACTCCCGCAGCTCGTCGAGGGCCTGCCGCGGATCCGCTCCATCGAGATCGAGGAGCGCACCGAGGACGGCCCCATCGTGCGCCTGACGAACGTCTGGTACGGGGCCGCGAAGATCCCCTCCGTCGCCGAGAAGGTGCTGCCGGCCGTGCTCTCCTGGCACGACTACGCCGTCTGGGACGAGAGCGCCTGGCGGGCCGAGTGGCGCCTGGAGAGCCACGCCTTCCCCGAGGCGGTCCAGTGCGCCGGCGAGAACGTCTTCGTCGACCTCGGCGACGGCCGCACGCGCGTGGAGATCGCCGGGGAGATCCGCATCGACCTGACGAAGGTGCGGGTCATGCCCGAGCTCATCGCCGGGAAGGTCAGCGAGGCCGTCGAGCGCTTCCTGGTGCGGCAGATCACGCCGAACCTCCTCGCCGTGAGCGACGCCCTCGCCGACCACCTCGACGGCGTCGGCGAGCAGCCCGCGGCCCCCTGACGCGCCCGCGGTCACGGAGCCGCGCGGGGCGACGGCGCGAGGCGACTGCGCGGGGGCGAGCGAACGGAACGACTGCGCGGCGGCGAGCGCGGGACGACCGGCCGGAACGACTGCCCGGAACCACTGCGCGCGGAACGAATACGCGGGACGACCGGGCGGTACCGCGGCCTTCAGTCGTCGTCGTCGTCGAGCTCGTCGCCGCCCTCGGCCGCGCTCCGGAGCGTCGCCCGGTGGTCCACGGCCTGCGCGAGCAGCCCCTCGAGCGCGCCCCGGATCTCACCGAAGTCGAGGCTCTCCGTGGGCAGCTCGACCGTGAGCACGACGTCGCCGTCCTCGTCGTAGGCGAACTTGTGCTGGAACATGTCCCGGTTCATCCGGAGCAACCAGCGCGAGAGCTCGAAGGAGTTGTTCCCGCGGGTCGACAGGAAGGGCACGACGCTGGCGACGAGCCAGTTCTCCTGCAGGCGCAGGTACACCGTGAGCTCCCCCTCGTCCGTCGCGTGCACGCAGCGATAGGTGGCCTTCCCGTGCGGGCTGGCCTCCCAGCCGAGCGTGTCGAGGTGCTCCTGGAGCGTCGCCTCGTCGAGCATGGCCGCAAGCTCCCCCGTTTGGCCGAACGGGTCAACCGCGCGGCGCTCCCGGGGTCGGCGTCAGTCGAGCAGCTCGAAGCTCGTCACCCGCACCGCGTCGCCGACCATGCCGACCGTGACCTCGGCCTCGTCCCGGCGCCCCTCGACGCGCGCCTTGGCGCCGTCCTTCTTCAGCCCTTCGGGCGGATCGATGAGCTCGACGGTCTTGCCGTCGTCCGTGACCAGGGCCCAGAGGCCACCCTCGAGCCCCAGCTTGCGAATCGTTCCGCGCATGGCTGCATGGTAACCGCTGCTCAGGAGCCGTGCTCTTCCAGGTGCTCGCTCGAGATGTCGACCGTGTCCGTGTAGGGCAGCACCTGGGCGTCGTGGTGCCGCTGGATGGACGCCGCGAGCTGCGTCGCGGTCTCGAGCGGATCGCCGGCTCCGTCGCCGCGCTCGGCCTCGGGGACGCCCACGAGCTCGGCGCGCTCCTCGAGCACCGGGATCACCGTCGAGCGAAGCGCCTGGCCGTGCGCGCGCAGGCGCCGGCGCGCGGCCGCCTCCCGACGCCGCCCGAGCCCGAGCCCGAGCCCCATGCCGAGGAGCAGGCCCCCGAGGGCCGCGAGCACCGTCTCCCAGCCGCCCATCACTCGAAGGCGAGCACGGCCTCCTCACCGTGCTCGTCGATCAGCGCGCCGACGTAGGAGAGCAGGACGCGCCGACGCTCGAGCACGCCGGCGATCTGCGCGGGCCCGAGGAGCGGCTCGCCGACCTCCTCCTCGCCCTCGGTCCCCCGAAGCGCTCGCTCGAGGGCCTCGCGGTCGAGGCGCCGGACCCGCTCGATGAAGGCGCGGGAGAAGCGCTGGGCGAAGCGGAGCCGGCCGAGGACGCGCGCGTGGACCTCCTCCGGGAGCGGCGCCGCGAAGGCGACGTTGTGGTCGCGCACGAGCAAGCGGCTGCCGTCCTCGAGGCCCGACATGTTGCCGCCGCTGAGCCGATCCCAGTTCGCGATCAGGTAGTCGAAGGCCAGCATGCGCGAGAGGTCGCGCGCCAGGGCGCGCTTCGCTTCGGGGATGGGCTCCCCGAGGGTCAGCCAGGGCCGCCACTCGCGCATGGCCTCCGGGCGCTCGAGGCGGAGGTTGGCCATGGCCGGGATCCAGTAGATGGCCGCGCCGGGGAGCTGACCGCTCCCCTCGACGAGGACCCAGTCGCGGATCTCCTCCCAGGTCTCCTCGTCGTCGTAGCGCCGGTGCATGCGGTCCCGGATGCGCCCGAGGGGCACGCGCCGGACCGTGGCCGGGGGGACGTTCTCGAGGGCGAGCATGCGCGCGAGCCGGTAGGCCGCGACCTCTTTCAGGTGGCCCGCGCGATGCTGACGGCTCCGGGGCTTGAAGGCGGCCGTGTGCTCCGAGCGGAGGCGCATGCGGAAGACCACCGAGGTGGTGCCGACGGGCTTGAACTGGCGGCTCGGCGTGCGCCCGATCGCGTCGAGGATCTCGGCGTGGGTGAAGTCGCCCGGGGGGAAGCGGAGCTCCTCGGGGAAGGCGAGCGGCGGGAGCGCGGGCTCGGCCGGCTCGGCAGCCGCGGGGGCCTCGGCGGGCTCTTCGGCCACGGGCGCCGCCTCCTCGGCGGGCAGGGGCTCCGGCGTCACCTCCGCCGCGGGCGCGCGCTCGGGGGCCTGCCCGCAGGCGCACACGAGGAGGAGGCAGGCGGTCATCCGGCGCACCGCGGGATGCTACCGCCGCCGCCGGGCGCCGGCCAACGAAGCGGCGCCCGAGCAGGCGAGCTCACCTCGTCGAAGAGGGGGGCTCGCTTCGCTCGACCCGGCTCTCCGCCGTCCGCTCTCCGCGCGGGCTGGCGGTCGGCTTCACGGGCCATGCCGCGTCCGCGGAGGAGCGGGGTGGCAGGCTTCGCGGCGGGAGGGGGCCTCGCTTCGCTCGACCCGGCTCTCCGCCGTCCGCTCTCCGCTGTCCGGGCTGGCCGTCGGCTTCGCGGTCCCCCTCCCCGACCCCTCGCGCGAGCGGGGGCAGGGAGGGGCACATGGCCTTCGGCCGCGCTCAGATCAGGATGGTGCCGCCCTCGGGCGGGACCACGATGTAGACGTTCCGCGAGTCCAGGTCCGCGACGCCGTTGCCGACGACGATGATGCGCGCCTGGAAGATCTCGGCGGTCGCCGCCGGCGGGCGCACGTCGTTCCAGAAGTCGATGCCGAAGTCGACGAGCGTGCCGGGGATGACCCCGTAGAAGGTCGTCTCGTCGAAGCTGTCGTAGCCCGTCCCGGGCACGCCCTCGCGGTAGCCCTCGATGGGCGTGATGCTCTTGATGAAGCGCGTCGCGTCGAACTCGTCCGGGTTGCCGGGCACGTTCTCCGTGCGCGTCGAGACGTCCTGCGGCGTACCGCCGACGAGGCTCGCCACCGCGTCCACGACGGCCGCGTCGAGGCCGGAGCCGGAGGAGCTGATCGTGAAGACGAGCGGGCTGCCGGAGCCGTCCACCGTGCCCGTGGCGGTCGCCACGGCCTCGTAGTCGGGCGCGCTGGCGCCGCCGGAGAAGATGCCGAGCACGCGGGCGCCGATGCCGTTGAGCTGCGTGACCGTCTCCTCGTAGGTCGGCGCCGGGATGCCGCTGTAGCTGTTCGAGCCGCCGGGGCCGTTGTGGAAGGGCGCGTCGCCGAAGAGCAGGACGATCGGCAGCGCGCCGGGCCGGAAGCAGGGGTAGCCGCGGCGCATGTCGGTCTCGTCCGGGATCACGGGGCAGCTCTGGTCGGGCACGCTCCCGCCGGGCCAGGTCAGCCCGCTTCCCGTGGCCGTCGCGTGGAGCGCCGGCACGTAGCTCTCGGGGCCGTCGTTGCCGAAGTGGCAGGGGAGCCCCTGGACCGCCTCGAGGATGTCGGGCGTGCCGTTCGGCGCGCCGGTGATCGTCCCGATGTCGTTCGTCGCCGCGTTCGCCGGGCAGGTGGTCGGCGAGGCGCTCAGGCTCCAGGCGCCGAGGTCCTGCTCGGGCGGCGCGATCTCGCGCAGCAGGTAGAAGGGCAGGTCGCCGCCGCCGCTCGTGCTGAAGGGGCTGCCGGGGGGCCAGCCGTAGGGCTCGACCGGGTAGTCGTCGAAGCCGCCGGCGCCGAAGTGCACGTCCGGGATGGCCGCCTGGATGCCCGGGATGATCGTGTCGAGCAGACCCTGGATGAGGTTGGTGCGCTCACCCTGCATCGAGCCCGTCATGTCGACGAGGAAGAAGACGTCGGCGACCGAGATGTTGGTGCCGAAGCGGAGCGTGCGGTTCTCCCGCGGGCCCTCGTAGGGGAGCACGACGAAGAAGTCGCCCTCGGGGATGGTCGAGGCCGGGTCGAGCGGATCCGTGCCCGTGCCCTCGGCCTCGGCGAGATCCGTGACGCCGTCCCCGTCCGTGTCCGTGTTGCGCGGGTCCGTGCCCAGCTCGCGCTCCCGGGCGTCGGGGAGGCCGTCGTTGTCGCTGTCCGTGTCCGCGAAGTCGAAGGTGCCGTCGCCGTCCGTGTCCGGCGGCGCGCAGGGGTTCGTGCCGGCCTCCTCGGAGTCGGGGATGCCGTCGCCGTCCGAGTCGTCGTCCATGCTCGAGGGGATGCCGTCGCCGTCCGGATCCCCATCTCCCTCGATGGCGTCGGCGATGCCGTCGCCGTCCGAGTCCGTCTCGTCCTCGCAGCCGCCGACGGGCCCGGCGTCCACGCCGGGGGGGCTTCCGTCGCTCCCGGGCGTCCCTCCGCCGTCTCGCGTCGGCCCGGTCGTCGCCGGGCTGCATCCCAGGGCCAGCGCCACCGCGCAGGCCACCCATACACGCGTCATCGTCATCATGCGTCCACCATCCGCCCCCCAGCATCGGGGATCCCCGACCCGATCGGCAAACGGCGCCGGGGAATCGCCCGCGTTCGGCGCCGCCGCGCCGCGTCCTTGCCCCGGGTCGGCGGCTGCCACACCTTTGCGCGATGCCCGACCGTCGCGAGGCCCTGCGCGAGCTCAGCGAGCTCCTCACGGAGGCGGCCCGTGACGTGAAGGTGCTGAGCGCCCTGAGCTGGCCCGAGCACGTCGTCGAGGCCTTCCTCC
The DNA here is from genome assembly GCA_002699025.1 of Sandaracinus sp. Taxonomy (GTDB): domain Bacteria; phylum Myxococcota_A; class Polyangia; order Polyangiales; family Houyiibacteriaceae; genus Houyiibacterium; species Houyiibacterium oceanicum. Next base: position 26,975 of record PABA01000148.1, read on the forward strand.
AGCGCTGGCGGGCGGGCGACCGGAGCCTGCCCACGCCGCCCGAGCCCAAGGCGCGGCCGGATCACGTGCGCGAGCGGCTCGAGGAGGTGCTCGAGCGCGCCGACTGGAGCGACCCGGTGGGCCAGCTCCTCGCGGACACGGCCGACAGCTACCTGCGCATCCTCGAGCTCCTCGACTACGCGGGCACGCCGGAGGCGCATCGGCTCTCGCGCGAGATCTACGGCGGCCCGGAGGCGCGCATCCCGGGCTCGCGGCTGACGAACCTCGAGGCCGCCGACCGGCTGCTCGAGTACACCTCGGCGCTGGCCGCGGCGACGCCCGACGAGGAGGCCGAGTACTGCGTCGCGCCGATGGAGGTCGCGAGCGCGCTCCGCTCGCGCTGGGACGGCTTCTTCGAGACGCCCATCGAGATCGTCGTCGACCCGGACCTCGCCTCGAAGGCGGCGGCGTCGGCGAGCCGGGTGCGGCTGCGGGCGAGCGCCGACTTCAGCGCCAACGACGTGCGCCAGCTCGCCGAGCACGAGATCGGCGTGCACAGCCTCACCTCGCGCAACGGCCGGGGGCAGCCCGTGCTGCCCTCGCTCGGCCTCGGGGCGCCGCGCACGACGGCGACGCAGGAGGGGCTGGCGACCTTCGCGGAGCTGGTGACCGGCGCGATCGATCTCGCGCGGCTCCGGCGCCTGGCGTACCGCGTGCGGGCCATCCACCTGGCCGAGCAGGGCGCGAACTTCCTGCAGGTCTTCGAGTGGCTCCTCTCGATCGGCGAGCCGCCGGGGGAGGCGGCGCGGACGACCATGCGCATCTTCCGCGGCGGCGACGTGGAGGGCCGGCACGTCTTCACGAAGGACGTCGTCTACCTGCGTGGGCTCTTCGCCGTGCACACCTTCCTGCGCAAGGCCATCGCCGAGCACCGGCCCGGGCTGATCGCGCGGCTCTTCGTCGGGCGGCTGACGCTGGGCGACGTGGTCGGGCTGGAAGAGGCCTTCGAGGACGGGACCATCGCCATGCCGCACTACGTGCCTCCCTGGGCCGCGAACGTGCGCAACCTGGCCGCGTTCCTCGCGTTCTCGACGATGATCGACGCCGTGGACCTCGGCGACGTGGAGCTCGAGGAGGTCCACGCGAGCCCGCCCATCGGCGCCGCGGACCGGCTCTGAAGGGGGCGCTCGCGGAGCGCGCGACCGAAGACTCCGCCACCGCAGGCTCGCGACCGAAGACTCCGCCACTCGCGACCGAAGGCTCGCTCCCGCACGACGGGGACCGCCCCGCGTCCCGGCGGAGGGCCGACTTCCCGCGCGAGCTACGACCCCCTTCGGCGGCTCGCGGGGCTTGACCGGGCGCTTCGGCGACCCACCGTGGGCGCCGCCATGAGACGGGTCGACGAGCGGCAGGCGACGCACCCCGCCGCCAAGCAGATCCTCGCCATCCTGGACGCCGGAGAATACGCGGCGCCGAGCGGCGCGCGCGTGCCCATCGGGGCGCTCCAGGCGGCGGCCGAGGAGGGCACGCGGCTCTACGGGCCGGCGGCGCTCGAGGCGCTCCGCGCGGAGCGGGCGCGCGGGGCGACGCCGCGCGTGGAGGTGATCGACGCGACGACCCAGGAGGGCGCGCAGCGCTTCGCCGACGCGAACGCGGTGATCCTGAACTTCGCCTCCGCGCGGAACCCGGGCGGCGGCTTCTTCGGCGGCGCGAAGGCGCAGGAGGAGGAGCTCTGCCGCTGCTCCGGCCTCTACCGGACGCTCCTCCGGCAGCCCGAGTACTACGAGGTGCACCGGGCCGAGCGGACGCTCCTCTACAGCGATCGGCTCATCCACTCGCCGGGCGTGCCCTTCTTCCGCCTCGCCGCGAAGGCGCCCTTCCTCGAGGCGCCCTTCACCGTCGGCGTGATCACGGCGCCCGCGCCCAACGCCGGCGCCATCCGGCGAAACCGGCCCGAAGAGGCGAGCGAGCTCGAGGTCACCTTCGAGCGCCGCTGGAGGAACGTGCTCGCCGTCGCCGCCGAGCGGGGGCACCGCGTCGCCGTGCTCGGCGCCTGGGGCTGCGGCGCGTTCCGGAACGACCCGGCCATGGTCGCCGCCACCGCCGCGCGGGCCCTCGAAGCCGGCGTCGCCGCGCCCCTCGAGCGCGTCGTCTTCGCCATCCCCGACCGGGGCAAGATCGGCCGCGCGAACCACGCCGCCTTCCGTGCCGCCCTCGCCTGAGCGACGGCGCGCACCGCGGTCCCCGTCCATGCGCGCCGGGTGCGTCGCGCGGTGTCCGCGCGGTGTCCGCTCGCTTCGCTCGCTATCTTTGGCCTACCAGCGCGGCCGTGGGCCGCTCGGCGCCGCGTGGCCGCGGCGTCACAGGGCGCGGTTCTTCGCCGGTGGGCGAAGGCGGCTCCGTGGGGCCGAGGGACCGGGGCGGATATGGGGGCGCTCCCCCCACCGAGCGGTGAGGCGACCCGCGCAGCGGCTTGGCTGCGCGGGTCGCTTCGCGTCGTGTGGAACCCTCGTCCCGGCGGCGCTTCGGGCGGCGGCGGCGCTTCGGTGCGCCGCGCGGAGGGGGCCTGCGTCGTCTTGGTGCGGGACGGTCGGCTGCGCGCCGTGCCGCGAGCGCAGGAGCCACGCCTGTCTCCGCGAACGCGGCCGCCCCCCGCTTCGTCGACCGCCCCCCACGGAGGGCGGACAGCGGAGGGCGGATCGCCGCGAGCGCACGGCGCGGGTGCACGGCGCAGGTGATAGCTTCGCCCCGTGCACATCGGGATCTTCGGCGCGGGGTCGATCGGCTGCTTCGTGGGCGGCCGCCTTCAGGCCGCGGGGGAGCGCGTCACGTTCGTCGGCCGCGACCGGCTGAAGGCGGAGATCGCCGCGCACGGGCTCACGGTGGCCGACTTCGGCGAGCGCCTGGTCCTCGACGACGTGCGCTTCGTGACCGACCCCACGGCGCTCGCCGCGTGCGACGCGGTGCTGGTCTGCGTGAAGAGCGCGCAGACGGCGGAGGTGGCGGCGGTGCTCGACGGGATCCTGGGGCCGGGCGTCGCGGTCGCGAGCCTGCAGAACGGGGTGCGCAACGCCGAGACCCTGCGGACCGCGCTCGGCGCCCGCCCCGTCGTGGCCACCATCGTGGAGTTCAACGTCGTCTCGAAGGGGGAAGGCGTCTTCCGGCGCGGCACCGATGGCGGGCTGATCGTGGAGCGGGTCGCGGGCGGCGAGGCGCTGAGCGCGGCGCTTCGGCGCGCGGGGCTCGGGGTGAAGGTCGCGGACGACATCGCACCCGAGCAGTGGGCCAAGCTGCTCGTGAACCTGAACAATGCGGTGGTCGCGCTGACCGACGCGCCCACGCCGGTGCTGATGAGCGACCGGACGCTGCGCCGGGTGATCGCCGCGATCATCGAGGAGGCGGCGGGGGTGCTGAAGGCGGCGGGCATCCCGGTGGCGCGCCTCCGGGGCGTGCCCGTGAGCTGGATGCCGACGATCCTGCGGCTCCCCGACCCGCTCGCGCGCCGGGTGCTGCGGGCCCAGATGAAGGCCGACCCCGACGCGCGCTCCTCCATGTGGGAGGACCTGCATCGCGGGCGAACGACCGAGGTCGACTTCCTGAACGGGGAGATCCTCCGGATCGCCAAGCGCATCGGCCGCCAGGCCCCGATCAACGCCGGCGTCGTGCGGCTGATCCGAGAAGCAGAGGCGGCCGGCGCCGGCTCCCCTGCGATGAGCCCCACCGCCTTGGCCCGCGCCCTGGGCCTCTGAGCGGCTTCGCTCGCTGCTTTCCGCTCGCTGCGCTCGCTGCACTCCGCTCGCTGCGCTCGCTGCTTTCTGCTGTCCGCTTTCCGCTGTCCGTGGGGGGCGGTCGACGAAGCGGCGGGCGGCCGCGTTCGCGGAGAAGGGCGGTGCCTGCGCTCGCTGGGCTCGCTGCTTTCCGCTCTCCGCCGTCCGCTGTCCGTGGGGGGCGGTCGACGAAGCGGCGGGCGGCCGCGTTCGCGGAGAAGGGCGGTGGCTCCCGCGTTCGCGGCACCGCGCGCAGCCGACTGCCCCGCACCAAGACGACGCAGCCCTCTCCGCGCGGCGCATCGAAGCGCCGCCGCTGCCCGAAGCGCCGCCGGGACGAGGGTTCCACACGACGCGAAGCGACCCGCGCAGCCCTGCCGCTGCGCGGGTCGCCTCACCGTACGGTCGAGGGAGCGCCCCCACATCCGTCCCGGTCGCTCGGCCCCACGGAGCCGCCTCGCCGTCTCAGCGAAGAACCGCGCCCTGTGACGCCGCGGCCACGCGGCG
>PABA01000149.1 GCA_002699025.1 Sandaracinus sp.
CGCTCGCTGGCGCTCGCTATTTTTGGCTTACCAGCGCGGCCGTGGGCCGCTCGGCGCCGCCTTCGGCGGCGTCACACGGGTCGGTTCTTCGCTGGTACGGAGAGGCGGCTCCGTGGGGCCGTGCTACGGGGCGGAGATGGGGGCGCTCCCCTTCGCAGCGACCTGGCTTCGCCGCTCCGCGGCCGGAACGCTGCCCTTCGCAGCGGCGGGGCTTCGCCGCTCACGCGGCCGCTGCGCCCCCCGGACGGTGCGGTGACTTTGCCGCCGTCGCGGCCGCTGCCCCCCCCCGACGGTGCGGTGACTTTGCCGCCGTCGCGGCCGCTGCGCTGCCCTCGACGGTGCGGTGACTTTGCCGTCGTCGCGGCCGCTGCGCTGCCCTCGACGGTGCGGTGACTTTGCCGCCGTCGCGGCCGCTGCGCTGCCCTCGACGGTGCAGTGACTTTGCCGCCGTCGCGGCCGGGGCGCTCCCCCGACGGTGCGGTGACTTTGCCGCCGTCGCGGCCGCTGCGCTGCCCTCGACGGTGCGGTGACTGTGCCGCAGTCGCGGCTGGGCGCTCCCCTCACAGTGGGGGACTTCGCCGCGTACGCGGCCGGAGCGCTCCCCTTCGCAGTGGGGGGAATTCGCGGGCGGAGCGCGGCCCGCGGTCCATCAGTCGTCGAGCTCGTCTTTGCGGAGGAGTCGATGACCCTCGAAGACCGTCAGGATCTCGACCCGCTTCGCCGTCGCGCGGTAGACGATCCGGTAGCCCCGGTGGATGACTTCGCGGAGACCGCTCCCCGGGAGCTCGGGGACGACCCGTCCTCGCTGCGGCGAGTCCCCGAGTCCTTCGCCGAGGTCCAGGAGCTTCCCGACGAAGCGCTCTGCGGCGGCCGGATCGTCCTCGGCGATGAGCTCCTCGATGGCCTCGAGTCGGGCGACCGCGGTCGCCGTCCAGACGACCTTCACTTCCTCGCCTTGGAACGTCGCTTCTTCATCGCGCGCCGAACCGCGGCGGTGGTCTGCGTACGGCCCGCATCCACGTCGGCTAGGCCCCGGGCGATCTCCTCGACGAATCGCTGCCGGGCGCGGAGCGCGTCGAACTCCCGCGGCGACATGACCACGGCCGCGGCTTCTCCGTTTTGGGTGATCACCAGCGTGCGGCCTTCTTCGGCCATGTCCTTCAGGATCTTCGCCGTACCACTACGGAACTTCCCGATCGGGACGAGATCACTCGCGAGCTCCGGATCCTTGGGCGGCATGGTTCGAATATGGACCGTATTTCGATCTTGGTCCATCTCGGCGCTCGGGGAGACCGGCAGGGACCGAGGGCGCCGGCCGGGCGCTCAGGACGCGGCGGCCGCGGCGGCGGCGCGGCGGGCGCGCTCTTCCTTGAAGCGGCGGATCGCCGGGCGGGCGCGCGGGTAGTAGACGGCCGTCACCGCCAGGAAGACGGCCGCCGCCTCGAGGACGACCAGGTCCACCAGGTAGCCCACGCCGAGCGCCGCGCCGTAGCCGACCGCGCTCGCCACGGCGACCATGGCCGTCTCCTGCATATCGCTCTTGAAGGGCGCGAGCCCCTCCTTCTGCGCCACGAAGAGCGAGAGGAGGTAGCGGAAGCTCTCGGTCGCCGCGTAGCCGGCCACCGCGCCCGGGAAGCCGACCAGCCAGTAGCCCAGCGGGATCAGCGTCACCATTCCGACGAGCTTCGCGGTGTTCGCCGCGGCGATCCATTGCGACTTGCCCTTCGCCAGGATCGCCGGCGCCACGGTCGCGTCGAGCACCATGAACCAGGCGCCCATGCTGAGCAGCTGCACCATCCAGCCGCCGTCGAGGTAGCGGTCGTCGTAGAGCAGCTCGATGGCCACGCCGCCGCCGCCGATCAACCCGGAGAGCACCCAGCCCGCGGCGACCATCATCGGGCCTCGCACGCGCAGGAAGTCCTTGGAGGGGATCGTGCCCTCGGCCTGGAAGATCTGGCTGTAGGCCGGGAGCAGCACCGTGCCCGTGAGGCGCCAGAGCGCCTGCGAGGGCATGGCCGCGAGCGTGACGGCGATCGAGTAGGTCGCGAGCACCTCGAGCGAGCCGAGCTTGCCGAAGACCAGCCGGTCGGTCTGCGAGACGCAGAAGCTCACGATGGTGCTGATGAAGATCCACTTGCCGAAGCGGACCATGCTCGTGAGCGAGGGCTTGTGGATGCGGAGCCGGTCGCCATGCCCCTCGAGGGCGACGTGCGTGAGCAAGGTCTTGAGCGCGTCGCTGATCAGGCTCGCGATGACCAGGGCCCAGACCGAGCGGTAGATCCAGGCGAGCACGATCATCGTCACGACGGAGACGACCTGCGTGCCGAGCTCGAGGATGGCCGTCGGCCCGAGGCGGAGCTTGCGCTGGTAGACCCAGTACTTCGTCGACTGGAGGCCGCTGAGCACGGTCGTGAAGCCGAGCACCGGGAGGAGCGTCACGAGCTCGGGCTCCTCGTAGAAGAGCGAGAAGGGGTAGGCGACGGCGCAGCAGATCAGCCAGAGGAGGACGCCGCGGCCGACCTGCACGGTGAACGCCGTATGGAGGAACTTCGGGTCCTCGCCCTTCTCGTTCTGGACGATGGCCGGGCCGATGCCGACGTCGCTGAAGAGATGCAGGCCGATGAGCACGACGTGCATCAGCGCCATGAGGCCGAAGACCTCCTGCATCAGCAGGCGCGTCAGGATCAGGTTGGAGCCGAAGCGGATGAGCTGCGAGGTGGTGTGCGAGCCCACCGAGATGAAGGAGCCGCGGCGGACCAGCCGGCCGAGCTTCGAGCGGGGCTCCTCGTCCTCCTCGGCGCCCTCGCCCTCTTCGGCGTCGGCCTCTTCGGCGCTCGCGTCGTCTTCGGCCGCGTCGTCTGTGCTGGCGTCGTCTTCGCTCGCGTCGTCTCCGCGAGCGCCGTCTTCGGCCGCGTCGTCTTCGCTGACGCCGTCTTCGGCCGCGCCGTCTTCGCTGGCGTCATCTCCGGCCGCGCCGTCTTCGGCCGCGTCGTCGTCGCTGGCGCCGTCTTCGGCCGCGTCGTCTTCGGCCGCTTCGCCCCCGTCGGCGTCGTCGCCCTCGTCGACAGCGCCGCCCTCGGCTCCCGCCGCCTGCTCTTCGGCGCCCCCATGCGCGCTCGCGTCGCCCTCGTCGCGCGTCCGCCCCGACGCGCTCGCGTCCTCGGCCGAAGCGTCGGCGGCGTCGGGCGGGGGAGGCTCGGGGGGCTCGCGATCGTCGGACACGGCGCCGTCTTCAGCCGAGCTGGCGTTGGATGGAGTCGGCGATGCGGAGCGCGTTCGCGGCGATCGTCAGCGAGGGGTTCGTCCCCCCGCTCGACGGGAAGAACGACGAGTCCGCGATGAAGAGGTTCTCGACCTCGTGGCTCCGTCCGTCGCCGTTCACCACGCTCGCGTCCGGGTCCTCCCCGGCGCGGCAGGTCCCGCAGACGTGGCCGAAGTTGAGGTTGTTCTCGCCGCTCAGGCGCAGCACGCGCAGGTGCCCCGAGACCGCCGTCGAGAGCGCGTCCCGGAAGAGCCCGTTCCGCTCCTCGAGCTCCTTCGGGTACGTGTACTCGAAGCGCATCCCGTTCGCCGCGCTCTCGTCGAGCACGATCCGGTTGTGCGCGTAGGGCAGGTCCTCGACCACGGAGGTCATGATCACCGCCTGCTCGAAGAGCGCCGCGCCCACCGTCGAGGCGACCTTCCGCCCGACGCGCCCGCCGACCTTCAGGTACCACTTGGATTCCTTCTGGGCGCGCATGCGCAGGTACTCGTTGATCACGCCGGCGCTCACGGGCACGCCCATGGACTGCAGGGTCCCGAGCTTGCGGCCGCCGCTCGTGTAGAAGTCGTTGACCGAGATGGCCTTCTGCGGCCCGTAGGGGTCGAGCTTCTCCGTGGGGCGCACGGCGACCTGGTCGCTCGTGTGGAGCATGAGGTTCCGCCCCACCTGGTCCGAGCCGTTCGCCAGGCCGTTCTCCCAGTGGGACGAGCGCGAGCGGAGCAGGATCGTCGGCGACATCATGGCGCCAGCGGCGAGCACGACGACGCGCCCGGAGACGCGGATCTCCTCGCCCTTCCAGCGGCAGACGACGTGCTCGACGCGCTCCTTGCCGGCCTCGATGCGGAGCACCTCGCACTCGGGGAGGATGGACGCGCCGTGCTCCTCGATGGCCGGCACGAGGCAGCAGCGCCCCGAGTCGGACTTGCAGGCGCGCGGGCAGAGCGCGCCGCCGCAGCCGAGGCAGCCGGGCCGGAAGCGCGCGCCGACGTGGGCCCGGTAGGGGTGGAGGCCGGCCGCCTCGAGCGCCTCGAAGACGAAGGCGTCGCGCGGGCTCATGGGCGGCGGCTCGCGGAGCGGGCTCTCCGGATCGGGGTTCAGCGGATCCGGCGTGCCCGCGACCTCGTAGAGGCGCTCGGCCGCCCGGTAGTAGGGCAGGAGCGCGTCGTACTCGATGGGCCAGCGCTCCGGGAGGCTCGAGTCCGTCGCCTGCGGGTGGTTGCGGCGCGGCTCGAAGTCGATGGGCAGGAGGCGCTCGAGCTGCGAGGCGTAGAGGCCCGAGGAGCCACCCGTGCCGCAGCCGAAGGGGCCGTAGAAGCGGGTCGGGCCGAAGCTGGTCTGGCCCTGCATGGGCTCGGGCCACCAGCCGCCCTTCAGGCGGTCGGCGGGCACCTCGGAGCCCTCGGTCATGTGGCCCGGGCCGCGGTCGTGGTCGCCGAAGAGGTAGAGGCCCTTCTCGAGGAAGAGGACCTTGTAGCCCTTGGAGGCGAGCGCGTAGCCGGCGGTGGCGCCGCCCATGCCCGTGCCGATGATCACGGCGTCCCAGGCCTCGTCTTGGGGGTGGGTCGGGACCCGGGGTGCCTGCGCCATCGGGCGCGACGCTAGCAGCGGCCCCCGAAGGCGACAAGGAGAGGGGGGCCGCGGTCTGCGGTCCGCTCGCGCGACCTGCGGTCTCGGCCGTCCGCTCTCCGCCGTCGCTCGCTCGACCTGCGGTCTCGGCCATCCGCTCTCCGCCGTCCGCCGTCCGTAGGGGGCGGTCGCCCACGCGCGGAGGGGCCGCGTTCGCGGAGGGAGCGGGCGGAGGCGGGCGCGCGGGGCTCGCTCGACCTGCGGTCTCGGCCGGCCGCGTTCCGCAGTCCGTGGGGGCGGGGTCGCCCACGCGCGGAGGGGCCGCGTTCGCGGAGGGAGCGGGCGGAGGCGGGCGCGCGTGGCACGTTCGACCTGCGGTCTCGGCCGGCCGCGATCCGCCGTCCGTGGGGGCGGGGTCGTCGACCCGCGAAGCGGCCGCGTTCGCGGAGGGAGCCGCCCGAGGCCGGCGGGCGCGTGGCGGCGGCTCGAGCTCAGCGGCCGAGGAGGCGCTTGACCTTGCTCTTCACCTTGCCGCGGAGGCCCTGGGGCGCCTGGTCCTCGATCAGCTCGCCGAGGAGGAAGGTCTTCCCGTGCGGCCCGCCGTGCGGGAGCGTCGCGAGGTTCCGCGCCCAGGGGTACGCGCTCATCGGGTCCTCGCCCTGATCGGGGGTCATGCCCGTGCGGTAGATGCCCGGCATGAGCTGGTTCACGAGCACGTTCGGGTGCCCGACGTCCGCCGCGATGGCCTTCGTCAGCGCGTCGACGGCCCCCTTCGAGGACGAGTAGAGCGCCGAGCGCGGGATCGGCGCCTTGAAGGCGAAGGAGCCGATGTTGATGATCCGCCCGAAGCCCCGCTCGAGCATGCCCGGGAGCGCCCGATGGCAGGTCCGGGCCACGCCCATGACGTTCACGCGGAGCGCCCGTTCGAAGGCGTCCATGTCCGCGTCGAGGAAGTGCTCCTTCGGATACACGGCGGCGTTGTTCACGAGCACGTCCACGCGCCCGTGCTTCGCCTCGGCCTCCGCGAAGAGACGCTCGACGTCCTCGCCCTTCGACACATCGCCGACCACGAAGCTCATGCGCCCGCGCCCGTGCTTCTCCGCCGTCTCCTCGAGGCGCGAGGCGGTCCGGCCGAAGCCCACGACGAGCGCGCCATCGGCGCAGAATCCGGCGGCGTAGCCCCGGCCGATGCCCGAGCCGGCCCCCGTCACGATGACGACCTTGTCCTTCAGCACCCCCGCCGAATACCCGAGGGCGCCCGGTCCGCACAAGCGCCAGCGCGCTCCCTCCCTTCCGCCGCACACCTGGCTCGACCTGCGGTCTCGGCTCTCCGCTGTCCGCTGTCCGCAGGGGACGGCCGGCCTCGCGCACGGAAGCCGCATTCGCGGAGCACGGTGGGGAGGGCGGAGCGGCGGCAGGCGGCGGTCTCGCCCAGCGTGGTGAGCGCCGTCCGTAGCGCCCCCGTGCACGAGCGCGTGTCGCCCCGCCCGGCGGACGGCGGACGGCGGATCGCGGACGGCCGAGACCGCAGGTCGAGCGAGCGGACCGCGGACGGCCGAGACCGCAGGTCGAGCGATGCCACGCGACAGACCGCCGCCGCCCGCCTCCGCCCGCTCCCTCCGCGAACGCGGCCCCTCCGCGCGTGGATGGCCCCACCCCACGGACGGCGGACAGCGGACCGCGGACGGCCGAGACCGCAGGTCGAGCGAGCTACTCGAAGGCGGGCTCGAAGACGGGCGCGAGCTCGCGCGAGGTCGACGTCGTGACGTGGTTGTTGTCGTAGTAGAGCGGCTGCCCGTCGCGGATCGCCCAGCAGGTCTCCGCGTCGCAGAAGAACCCGCGCGGGTCGAGGAAGCCGAGCCCCTCCCGCCCCTCGAGGGCCGCCGCCGCCCGATCGAAGGACGCCTGCCGCGCGTCGACCTCCGCCCGCGGCACCTGCGCCCGCTGGAGCGCGATCTCGCGGCCGCTCTCGGCGTCGCGGATCATCGCGTTCGCCAGCGCCGTCGCGTCGTATTCGGGGATCTCGGGGATCGGCCGGAGCACGTAGACCCGCTTGCCGAGCCCGAGCAGGTGCTCGACGGTCCCCTCGAGCGCCTCCTCGAAGACCTCCCGCTGCGGCCGCGCGCCGCGCTCGCCGTCGATCGGCCAGAGCGCCACCGTGTCGCCCTCGTTCGTGCCCACGCCCCGGCCCTCGGAGTAGTAGGCCCAGCGCCCGATGAGGATGACGGTCTCGATGGCGTCGACCTCCTCGATCACCCGGAGCACGCGCGCGTTCGTCTCCGTGCAGGCCTCGTCCTCGGCCGTGTCCGCCACGCTCTCGTCCTTCTGGACGCCCCTCAGCGGCGGGCAGCCGGCGCGGTTCGAGTAGAGCCCGGCGCGCCCGGCCTCGGTGGCCGCGGCGTCGGCGCCGTGCACCAGGATGCCCGCGTGCGAGTCGCCCCAGAGGAAGTAGCTCGGCGCCTCCACCTCCGGGTCGCCGATCAGGCAGAAGCCCTCGGCCACCCCGTCCGGCCCGGCCCACTCGCCGCAGCGCTCGGCCTCGGGGAAGAAGTCCTCGGCGGCCACCGCGAGGCGCATCTCCTCGTCCGAGAGCCGCCCGGCCGCGCCGCCGGTCACGTGGAGCGCGACGCCGGCGCCCATCCAGAGCGCGCTGACGACGGCGGCGCCGATGAACATCTGCTTGCGGCTGAAGCCGTCCTTGCTGCGGAAGGGCGCCTCGACCCAGCGCCAGGAGACGGCGGCGACCGCGATGGAGGCGACGACCACCAGGCTGCCGCTCATCGCGTCGAGCTCCCCCTCGGGCGTGAGCAGGCGGCCGAAGACGATGAAGGGCCAGTGCCAGAGGTAGAGCGAGTAGGAGATCTTGCCGATGAAGACGAGCGGCGCGAGGCCGAGGAGCTTCGCGCCCCAGGTGGCCGGCGTGAGCCCGGCGTGGATCACCATCAGCGTGCCGACGCAGGGCAGGAGCGCGCTCCAGCCCGGGAAGACCGTCTCCTTGGTGAAGGTCGCGACGGAGACGAGGATCATCCCGAGGCCGACCAGGCCGCTCGCCGAGGCCAGGCCGCGGCTCCGGAAGGCGGGCAGGAGGCCCACCGAGAGGATGGAGCCGAGGAGCATCTCCCAGGCGCGGAAGGGGAGCAGGTAGAAGGCCGCCGACTGGTGCGAGCCGACGATCAGGACGCAGGCGCCGAGTGAGAGGAGGAGCGAGACGACGATGATGGGCTTGAGCCAGCGGAGGGCCCAGCGGTGGATGGCCCAGAGCATCGGCGGGAAGAAGAGGTAGAACTGCTCCTCGACCGCGAGCGACCAGGTGTGCAGGAGCGGCTTCAGCTCGGCCGGGCCGTCGAAGTAGCCCGCCTCGAGGAAGAAGAGGATGTTCGAGCCGAAGACGGTGACGGCCACCAGGCTCTGGCCGAAGTCCTTGAGGAGCGAGGGAAGGAGGAGCCAGTAGGCGAAGGCGACGCTGAAGGCGACGACCACCACCAGGGCGGGCCAGAGGCGGCGCACGCGGCGCTCGTAGAAGCGGACGATGGAGAAGCGCTTCTCGCCCATCTCGCGATGGAGGATCGCCGTGATCAGGAAGCCCGAGATCACGAAGAAGACGTCGACGCCGACGTAGCCGCCTTCCATGAAGGGGATCAGGTCGACGTGGAAGAAGACGACGGGCAGCACGGCGATGGCGCGCAGCCCGTCCACGTCGGGTCGATACTTGAGGGTAGCCACGAGCGTTCCGTCCCTTCGGCGGCGCGACGATAGCGGGCGCGCGGGGGCGAGTACAGCCGCCCCGGGGTTGCTCCGGCGGGGCCCGTCCCTCAGCCTTCGACTGGCCGCTGCCCGCCGCTCGCGGCGAGGGCCGACGAGGACGATTCATGCGCACCACGCCCCCCGCCCTGGCCCTCGGCCGCCGGCTCTCGATGAGCCTCGCGGCGGCCTTCCTCTGCTGCTGCACGACCTGCACGCGGGACGCGGCCCCGGCCGTCTCCCAGACGACGACCTCCTCCTCCTCCTCCGGGGAGCGGGGCGAGTCGCCGCGCGGCACCGCGCGGACCGCCCCCGCCTCGAGCGGGCCCTCCTCGCTCGGGACGAACCTCTCCGGCGTGATCGACTGGAGCAAGGAGGAGCCCTTCGTGAACGTCTTCAAGATGGCGCGGCCCTTCGTCAGCGGCGGGCCGAACGCCTGGGCGGACGAGCGGGAGCTCCCGCGGGACGAGCACGGCTGGATCCAGCGCATGGCCTCCGATCAGGTCGCGCACACGCTCATCTACACGGACAACGCGCACTTCCGGCCCGGCCGCTACGTCGTGCGCTTCGAGGGCTCGGGGGAGATCCACTACGCGGGCGCGGCCCGGCGGGTCTCCGCCCGCGAGGGGGAGCACGTGCTCGAGCTCCGCGCGCCCATGGGCCCCGAGGACCTCGGCATCGGCATGGACTTCGTCTCCGTCGACCCGGCCGACCCGATCCGCAACCTCCGCGTGCTGCCGCCGGGCGGCGCCTGCGCCGAGGATCGCGCGCGCTTCTGCGACGCCCAGACGCCCTGCCCCGAGGACGCGGGCGAGTGCCTCGCCTTCCAGGAGCACGAAGACGAGCTCCGCTTCCACCCGGACTTCCTCGCGCGCATCCAGCGCTACGGGATGCTCCGCTTCATGGACTGGATGGGCACCAACGGCTCGGAGGTGCGCGAGTGGGCGGACCGGCCGCAGGTCGAGGACGCCACCTGGAGCCGGAAGGGCGTGCCCCTCGAAGTGATGATCCAGCTCACGAACGAGCTCGAGGTGCAGCCCTGGTTCTGCATCCCGCACCTGGCGAGCGACGAGTACGTGCGCCGCTTCGCCGAGCAGGTGCGCGATGGGGTCGATCCGGAGCGGAAGGTGTGGATCGAGTACTCGAACGAGATCTGGAACGCGATCTTCCCGCAGGGCACCTGGGCGGAGGCTCAGGGCGAGGCGGCCGGGCTCGGCGAGGGCTTCCAGGCGCGGCTCCGCTACCAGGCCCAGCGGAGCAGCGAGATCTTCGCGATCTTCGAGGAGGTGCTCGGCGCGGAGCGGCTGGTGCGCGTGCTCGGCTCGCAGGCGAACAACACCTGGGCGACGGAGCAGCTCCTCGAGCACGACGGCCTCGGCGAGCGCGTCGACGCCATCGCCATCGCGCCCTACTTCGGCGCCGTCGCCGGGCCGGACGAGGCGGACGCGATCGCCCAGATGAGCGTGGAGGAGCTGATCGCGAAGACGCGCGAGGAGTACCTGCCGGAGAGCCTGAGCTGGGTGTCGGACCACGCGGCGCTGGCGGAGCGGCACGGGCTCGAGCTGGTGGCCTACGAGGCCGGGCAGCACTTCGTCGGCGTCGAGGGGGCCCAGGAGAACGCGCGCATGAACGCGCTCTTCGACGCCATCAACCGGCACGAGGGGATGGGCGAGCTCTACGCGGCCTACCTCGAGGGCTGGGTGGAGCGCGGCGGCGGCTGGCTGAACCACTTCGTGAACTGCGACGGCTGGTCGAAGCACGGCCGCTGGGGCGCGCTCGAGTGGCAGCGGCAGCCGCGCGAGGCGTCGCCGAAGTTCGACGCGCTGATGACCTTCATCGAGCGGCACCCGAATGGCTGGTGAGGCGAAGGGGAAGGGGCGCCTCGCGCGGCGCCTGATGAAGTGGGGCGCCGTCGCGGCCGGGCTGCTCGCCGTGCCGGCGGCGCTCTACGCCTGGCCGGCGCCGACGGCCGAGCCCGCGGACTACGCCGGGCAGGCGGCCGGGCCCGTGGACGCGCGGACCGTCTACTGGGTGGGCCACAGCCTGATGGCGCATCGGGACCCGCACGTGGAGGGCGCCGAGAACGTCATCGAGCGCGTGGGGCGGCTCGCCGAGGCGCGCGGGCTCGCCTACGAGAGCTACGCGCAGACGCATCACGGGAGCCCCATCTCGCTGGCGTGGCGCGGGGTCGCGCACTCGCACCCGCGCGAGGAGCCCGAGCTCGCGGCGCGGCGCGAGGAGCTGATGGAGAACGGCGCGCGCTACGACGCGATGGTGATCACCGGCTGGGTGCCCATCGAGGCCGACCGGCGCTGGGAGCACGCGGCCTGGTACGCGACGCGCTTCGCCTGCGCGCTCCTCGAGCGGAACCCGGACGCGCGGATCTACCTCTACTCGAGCTGGGTCAACCTGCAGGCGACGGAGGCGGAGGAGGGCGTCGGCTCCCCGGCGGCCTGGGACTGGCCGGCGCGGGTGCGCGAGGAGCGGCGGGGCTACGAGGAGCTGGCCGACGAGGTGAGCGCGGGCGTGGCGATGGAGCCCGGCGTGAAGGGGCGCTTCACGCGCTGGCTCGGCGGGGGCGGCGGCTGCGCGATGGAGCGGCCGGTCTTCCTGGTGCCCGTCGGGGCGGCGCTCGGGGAGCTCCACGCGGCGCTGCCGCGGGAGGGCTGGACCGTGGACGGGGAGCCGCTGACGATCCTCGACTTCTTCGCGAACCCCTACGTCGAGTGGCCGGAGGAGTGGCCGACGGAGGGCGTGGACGAGGCGACGGCCCGGGCGCGCATGGAGACGCTGCCGACGCGCTACCCGGACGCGGAGGTGGACGACATCCACAACAGCGCGCTCGGGTCGTGGTTCGCCGCGCTGGTGCACTTCGCGACGCTCTACCGGCAGAGCCCGGTGGGGCTGCCGGGGCCGCCGCATGCGGAGCTCTCGGACGCGGCGCGCGAGGGCATGCAGGAGCTGGTGTGGCGCGTGGTGCGCGAGGACCCGCGCGCCGGCGTCGAGTGAGCGGGGTGAAGAAGGCCGAGGTGCAGAAACCCGTGCCCGTGCCCCTGCCCGCAGGCCGAAGGGGCTGAGGAGCCGAAGACCCCGAAGGCCAAAGGGGCTGAGGAGCCGAAGACCCGCAGACAGCCCCGGATGCGGGCGGGCCCGGGCTCCTCTTCCTACTCCCGGACGAAGACGCAGCTCGAGAGGACCGGGACCGTGCCGCCCGAGCAGTTGCCGAGGGCGTCCGTGTAGCCGGCCGGCGGCGACCAGCTCTTGTCCGCGTCGCGGTTGATCGCGACGTACACCGTCTCGCCCGCGTGGCTCACGGAGAAGACCCAGAACCAGTCCTCGACGAGCACGTGCTCCCGCGTGCCGCGCCGCAGCGCGACGCTCTCCTCGCGGAGCCGCCCGAGCTCCTGCACGTGCTCGAGGCTCGCCCGCTCCTCCGCCGAGAGCCCGTCGAAGCGCATCATCCGCCGGTTGTCCGGGTCCTGCTCCCCCTCCGTGCCGATGTCGTCGCCCTGGTAGAGCATCGGGACGTTGTAGGGCGAGGTCATCAGCATCGTCTGCGCGAGCCGCAGGCGCCGGTAGGCGTCCGGGTTCGAGATGCCCCCGGCCTCCGTCAGCGCACGCCACTGGTCGTGGTTGCCGAAGAAGTTCCCCATGATCGCGCCCGCGTAGCCGCCCGCGCCGCCCATGGTCGGCTGCTCCGTGAGGTAGGCCCGGTCGTTCCCGATCGCGAAGTTCGCCAGGTCGCGCACGCTCCGCGAGAAGGTGAGCAGCGCGTCGCGCACGTGCTGGTAGTAGGCCTCGTCGACCTGCCCCTGCACCATGTCCTCGCGCACGTGGTAGCGCGCCCAGCCGCCGAGGGACTCGCCGACCATGTAGAAGACCGTCGGCTCGAGGGCCATCGAGTGGTCGTCGACCGTGGTCTCGATCTCCTCGACGATCGCCTGCTTCAGCGCGCGCACGAAGACGTCGTCCATGTGCTTGAGCGCGTCCGCGCGGAAGGCGTCGAAGTTGAACTCCTGGATCATCCAGAGCGCGTGGTCGACGACCGCCTCGACCGCCGCCGGGTTCGCGCCGAAGTGGAAGTCCGGCATGTCGCGGGTGAACCAGCAGCCGATGCGCGCGACGTCCCAGCGGTCGTGGCACTGGTTGTACTCGAAGAACCACTCGGGGTGCCGCGCGTAGATGTTCGCCTCGCGCTGCACGTGGTTGGCGACGAAGTCCGGCATGATGCGGATGCCGCGCCGGTGCGCCTCGTTCACCAGCTCGTGGAGCTCCTCGGGCGTGCCGAAGGCGGGCTCGATCGGGTTCGGGTAGCCGTAGTCGTCGAGGTGCGTGTGGCCCGTCGCGATCGGGTGGTAGGAGTGGTAGCTGCTGAAGCGGCGGGTGTCGGCCGGGTCCACGCCGGGCTGGCTGTTGTGCGAGTTGAGGATGGGCGAGCTGATCCAGAGCGTGTTGATGCCCATGTCCTCGAAGTAGCCGTCGCGGATCTTCTGCGTGATGCCGGCGAAGTCGCCGCCCTGCCACTGGCTGCGCACGTCGTCGACCTCGGCGAGGGAGCCGACCGAGTTGTCGAGGTCGTTGGAGGGGTCACCGTTGAGGAAGCGGTCCGTGAAGATCTGGTAGACGATCGAGTCGTTCCAGGTGAAGTCCGCGTAGCGGATGCCCTCGCCGATCCACATGGGGATGAAGAGCGGGCGGACGTCGGCGCCGCCCTCCGTGCGCATGCGGAAGAGGTAGCTGTACTTGGAGGGCTCGAGGCCCGCGGCGCGGAGCGCGAAGGTCTGCGTGGCGGCGTCGAAGCTCGAGGCGAGGTCGACGTCGGCGCCGTTGAGGCGGATGGTGCTGGCCGCCAGGTCGAGGGTGCCCGCGCCGTCGTAGCGGACGACCACGTCGTAGCCGTCGTCCTGGGTCTCGAAGCAGAAGGTGAAGTCGCCGACGGTGCGGTCCGGGGTGCAGCCGGGGGCCTCGCAGGAGCCCGTGTCCGGGTTGCAGACCGAGCCCGCGTCGCAGGGGCCGCCGCAGGCGTCCGCGACGCAGGTGGCCATGGCCGCGTCCCACTCGTAGCCGGCGTCGCAGACGCAGCGGTCGAGCGCCTCGTCGCAGCGCCCGGGCCCGCAGTCCACGTCCGCGCAGAAGCCCGGGCCCGCGTCGGCGCCCGGCGTCCCGCCGTCCTCACCGGGCACGCCGCCGTCCTCGTCGGGCATGCCGCCGTCGCCCATGGGGAGGGGCCCGGCGTCCTCGCCGAAGGGGGGCAGGTCGAAGCCCTCGTCCCCGTCGCAGCCGACGAAGGCGAGGCTCGCCGCCGCGACCAGCGCCATGACCCCGCTCCGCCACCCCGCGTCGATCCGTGCCCTCATCGCCGGTCCTCTTCTCCCGCGCGCTCGCCGCGCACATCCCCACGCGGTCGCCCGCGCTCACCCATCGGGGCCGCGTCGGGCACCCCTGCCCGAGCTCCCACGACCACGACAGTGACTCAACCTAGAGCGACGTTCGCCCGGCGACAAGTCGAACGCGCCTTTCCCACCCTTCGCCCGCGCCGCTACGACGGCACCTGCAGGCTGTCGAGCGCCCGGTCGAAGAGGGCCACGACGCCGCGGTCGAGCTCGAGCAGGAGCTGGCCCTCCACCACGCTCCGCTCGCCCCAGCCGACTCCCGCGCCGCGCATCCAATCGCGCAGCTCGTCCACGGACGTGGCGAGGGGTCTACGCCTCAGCCGCTCGCACTGTTATTCTTCACGGATGGCCCGTGATTCGCTTCTCCGGGCGTGCGCCACGCTTGGTCTCCTGCTCGCCTTCTCTGGTTGCTCCGCCCTCGTCGATCCGGACGAGGGGCAGCTCGGGGGTCCAAACTCGGACTCCGGGATCGTCCTGATGGACGCGGGGGGCGGCGGCGTGGACGCCGGGCCCCGGCCGGACACGGGCACGCCCCCCGTCGACGCGGGCCCCGGCCCGGCCGACACGGGCACGCCGCCGGCCGACACGGGCACGCCCCCCGTCGACAGCGGACCCCCGCCCGCCTGCCGCCCGGACGAGCGCGGCTGCGAGGGCGAGACCTTCTTCTTCTGCGACGAGGGCGAGCGCGTCGAGATCGACTGCTTCGACGAGGGCGCCTACTGCACGGCGGAGGGCTGCGCGCCCTGGCGCTGCGAGCCGGGCGAGCGCTTCTGCATGGAGGGCGCGGTGGCCCAGTGCGACGCGCGCGGCAGCGGCTTCACGCTCACGGCCTGCCCGGAGGGGAGCTTCTGCGACCCGGACTCGGCGAGCTGCGTCGACGACGTGCTCAACCCGGACTGCGAGGCGCCCGAGGCGCTGGGCGGCTTCTTCGCCGAGCGCATCGACCTCTGCGACGAGGACGACGACTGGACCTACGTGCCGATGGGCGACTGCGGCGCGGGCTCGGTGGCGGACGGCGGCGACGCGGTCTTCACCTTCGACGTGATGACGCGCCAGCGGGTGGTGCTCGACCTGCGCGACGACGACGGGAGCGCGGCCGTCGACACGGTCATGTACCTGCTCGACGAGTGCGGCGACCCGATGAGCCAGCTCGCTTGCGACGACGACGTGCCCTGCTCGGAGTCGGACGTGCGCTGCTCGGACAGCGACCGGGGCGTGCAGGTGCGCCAGTCGATCATCGACGTGGTGCTCGACCCGGGCACCTACTACGTGGTCGTCGACAGCTTCCTCTACACGCGCTCCGATGGGAGCTTCACCTGCGGTCAGGTGCGGCTCGACATCGACCGCTCGCGACCCTGAGGGCTCGCTTCACGAGCTGTCCGCCGTCCGCCTTCCGCTGTCCGTGCTGTCGCGCGCCATCACGGTCCATGCCGCCTACGCGGAGTCGGCGGGCGCTGACGGGGTCGCTGCCGGAGCAACCCAGGCGCTCACCTCGAACGGTCTTCCTCGTGCACGTGCACGATGGAATCGACTCGCGCCTGAGCGGGGTAGCGCCGCGGCTCTCCGCCGGGCTCGCCGCCTTCAGCCAGGGGCCTCGCTTCGCTCGGCGGTCCGCCGTCCGCTGGCCGTGCTGTCGCGCGCCATCACGGTCCATGCCGCCTACGCGGAGTCGGCGGGCGCTGACGGGGTCGCTGCCGGAGCTACCCAGGCGCTCGCCTCGAAGGGTCGTCCTCGTGCACGTGCACGATGGAATCGAGGTACCGCTGCAGCTCTCCGTCGTCCGGTTTCGCGACCGGGGCGGGCTGGTCAGGAGGGGTCGGGCGCCCCAGGATCGGCGGCATGTCCCTCTACGCGATGATCCGCGGGCGCCGCGGTGACAACGGCTTCGGCTACGCCTCCACGGCGGAGGAGGTCACCGCCGGGGTCGACCTCGGCGGCAAGACGATCCTGATCACCGGCGTGAGCTCCGGGCTCGGGCAGGAGAGCGCGCGGGTGCTCGCGGCGCGCGGGGCGACGATCCTCGGCGCGGCCCGGACGCGGGAGAAGGCCGAGGCGGCCTGCCGGGAGATCGGGGGCGCGGTGCCGCTCGCCTGCGAGCTCGCCGACCCGGCCTCGGTGCGCGCCTGCGTGGCGGAGGCGAAGGGGCACGGGCCCCTCGACGTGATCCTCTGCAACGCGGGCATCATGGCGCTGCCGGAACGCGAGCTCGTGCACGGGCAGGAGAAGCAGCTCTTCGTGAACCACGTCGGCCACTTCCTGCTGGTGAAGGGGCTGCTCGACGCGCTCGCGGACGACGGGCGCGTGGTGATGCTCTCGAGCGCGGCCCACGGCTGGGCGCCGCCCGCGGGCATCCAGCTCGAGGACCTGAGCTTCGAGCGCGGCTACAAGCCGGCGGTCGCCTACGGCCAGTCGAAGCTCGCCAACCTGCTCTTCGCGCGCGAGCTCGCGCAGCGCTTCGAGGGCACGGCGCGGACGGCGAACGCGGTGCACCCGGGCGTGATCGCGACCAACCTCGGGCGGCACATGCCGCTGGTGGCGCGGGCGCTCATGCCCGTCGCCTCGGCCGTGGCCATGAAGAGCATCCCGCAGGGCGCCGCGACCCAGTGCTACGTCGCCGCCCACCCGGACGCCGGCCGCGTGAGTGGCGAGTACTGGGCCGACTGCAACGTGACGAAGTCGAGCCGCCACGGGCGCGACCTGGCGCTCGCCAAGCGCCTCTGGGAGCGCACCGAGGAGATCGTCGCGGCGCTCTGAGCGCGGGGCGTCCGGTGGGAGCACCGCCGGGTCGCCGAGCTCACCCGGACGAGCGCCACCGAACGCGGCAGGGGCTCGGCACTCGCGACGGGGCGGCGTCGAGCGCGAGAACGATCACGATCGGCTCCGGCTGTGACGGCTCAGCGGCGGCCCGAGGAGGCGCCGCGGCCGCGACCGCCTCCGCGACGACCGCGACCACCGCCGCCGCCGCCTCCGCCGCTGCGACGACCGCGGCTCCGCCGGGGCTTGCCCTTGCCGCCGCCCGAGCGCTTCTTGCCGCCGCCGCCGCCGCCCTTGCCCTCGAGGTCGGTCTGCGGCGGGAGAGGCTCGGTGGGCGGGTAGGCGTGGCCTTCGACGCGCTCGAGGTGCTGGCCGATGAGGCGCTCGATGTCGACGAGGTAGGGGCGCTCCTCGACCTCGCAGAAGCTCAGGGCGACGCCCGAGGCGCCGGCCCGTGCGGTGCGGCCGATGCGGTGCACGTAGGTCTCGGGCACGTTCGGCAGGTCGAAGTTGATGACGTGGGTGATGCCCTCGACGTCGATGCCGCGCGCGGCGATGTCAGTCGCGACGAGCACGTTCAGGTCGCCGGAGCGGAAGCCGTCGAGGGCCCGCGTGCGCGCCCCCTGGGACTTGTTGCCGTGGATCGCCGCGGCCTCGATCCCCGCCTTGCCGAGCTGCTTCACGACCCGGTTGGCGCCGTGCTTGGTGCGCATGAAGACGAGCGTGTGCTCGAGGGCCTCCTCGCGGAGCAGGTCGACGAGCAGGCGCCGCTTGTCGCGCTTGTCGACGAAGTAGACGCGCTGGTCCACGCGCTCGGCCGCCGAGGAGACGGGCGCGACGGCGACGGAGACCGGGTCGTCGAGGAGGTCCTCGGCGAGCTCGCGGATCTCGCTCGGCATGGTCGCCGAGAAGAAGAGCGTCTGGCGCTTGCCCGTCGGCGGGAGCTCGCGGATGACGCGGCGCACGTCGGGGAGGAAGCCCATGTCGAGCATGCGGTCGGCCTCGTCGAGGACGAAGACGTCGATCTTCGACAGGTCCACGTGGCCCCGGCCCATGAGGTCGAGCAGGCGCCCGGGCGTCGCCACGAGCGCGTCGATGCCGCGCTCGAGCTCGGCGATCTGCTTCTTGTCGCTGACGCCGCCGAAGATGACGGTGTGCCAGAGCTCGAGGTGCTTGCCGTAGGTCTTCAGGCTCTCGCCGATCTGCGCGGCGAGCTCGCGCGTGGGCGTGAGCACGAGGGCGCGCAGGGCGGTCTCCTCGTCGGCGATGGCGTCGAGGCGCTGCAGGAGGGGCAGGCCGAAGGCGGCGGTCTTGCCGGTGCCGGTCTGCGCGCAGCCGAGCACGTCCCGGCCCTCGAGGGCCGGCGGGATCGCGTCGCGCTGGATGGGGGTGGGGGCCTCGTAGCCGGCCGCGCGCACGGCGCGGAGGAGCGGTTTGGCCAGGCCCAGATCGTCGAAGGTCACGCGCATGGGTCGCACGTTCGGCGTCGCGCGCAAGCCGACGGGGCCCCGACTCGGCGCCGGGGATCGCCGCGGCGCCCCCCCCGAAGCGGGCGCCCGGGAGCCCGCGACGCCCGGGCGCGGAGACCTCAGCGGTAGGCGCCGCCGTCCTTCTCGCGCCGCACGCGGCGGAGCCCCTGCGTCCCCGCGTCGGCGAGCTCCCCGAGGGTGTCGACGTCCTTCGCGAAGAGCTCGGCGTAGCCGCAGCCGGCGCAGACCCAGAGCTCGAGGTCGGTGGCGACCTGGCGGCGGAAGTAGGACATCCGGAACGCCACCTGGGTCGGGGAGGTGGTGTTGCTGGAGCCCGGATCGGGCTGGCTCCAGGGGTCGACCACGAGCAGGTCCTCGCCCTGGCACTTCGGGCAGCGGTGGCTGGTGCGCATGGGCGGATTCTACAGGGCGTGCTGCGCGCCGGCGGGAGCCAGCGCCCGGCGGCGACTCGTGTAGGCTGCGCCGCCATGGAGCCGCATCGCCTGCCCGTGCAGATCTACTACGAGGACACGGACCACTCGGGGCTCGTCTACCACGCGAACTACCTCAAGTACTGCGAGCGCGCGCGCGAGCACCTCCTCGGCACGGACGAGCTCGTGCGCCTGCTCCGCGAGGACGGCGTCGGCTTCGTCGTCTACAAGGCCGCGCTCACCTACAAGAAGGGCGCGGTCTTCGGCGACACGATCGAGATCCGCACGACCGTCGCGAAGGCCAGCGACTATCGGCTCGCCTTCCGGCAGGACGTCTACCGGGCGCCGGGCTCGGAGGAGCTGCTCGTCGAGACCGAGATCGACCTCGTCTGCGTCGACGAGGCCGGCAAGCTCGTCCGCGTGCCGGCCTCCGTGCTCGAGCGCGTCGCCGACTGAGCGATCGGGCGCGCTCGAGCTCCGGCTCTTCATGCGCCCGCCCGGGCGAGGCCCCCGTGTGCGCTCGGCTCGAGCTCGCGCCGCTCGGAGCGCGCGAGCGGCGCGCGAGCGGCGTGCGTTCCGTGGCAGAATTGCGTCGTGGGGGATGGCGGCGCGACGAGGAGGCGGTGGGCCCGGTGCGGGCTCGCGCTCCTCCTCCTCGCGGGCTGCGGCGACGCGGGCGACACGCAGGAGCTCCGGGCGTGGCGCGTGGACGGCCCGCCGGGGACGGCCCGTTCGCTCACCGTGCCGGCTCACCTCGAGCTGCCACGCCGCCGGCTCCGCTACGCGCTCGAGGCCGAGGTGCCCGTCCCCGAGCGGTGGCGCGGCCGGCGCCTCGATCTCCACTGGACCCACCTGCCCGCTCCCGTCGAGCTCGAGGTGGACGGCGCACGGGTCCCCCCGCTCGACCCGGCCCCCGACCTCTACCGTCGCCCGGGCCCCCACCGCTGGCACCTCCCGGCGGACGCGGGGGCGGACGGCTCCCTGCACCTCCGGCTGATCGTCGAGCACACCTGGGCGCAGAGCGCGTGGGTGGACGTCGCTCCCCGGCTGCTGCCCACCGGCGGCGAGGACCCGCTCCTCGACGACACCCAGCTCCACAACCGCGCTGGCGCCACCGTGGCCGTCGTCGCGATCCTCCAGTTCGCCCTCTTCTTCCTGGTCGTCTTCCTCTGGAATCGGCAGCGCCGGGAGTACCTCTTCTTCTTCGTCCAGTTCCTCGGCGGCGCCGCCTACCCGGCCTTCTGGCTCGGCGTGCTCACGCCGGTGGTCGGGCGCGCGGACGGCCTGGTGGTGGCCGCCGCGCTCGTCATCGCCCCGGTCGCCGCGGTGAAGGTGACGCACCACTACTTCGCGCTGGAGCCGACGCGCTTCGAGCGACGCTTCTGGGCCGGGCTCGCCACGCTCGGCCTGCTCGCCCTCTTCGTCTTCCGGGACCCCTACGTCATGAGCTACGCGGGCGGCCCGGTGGTGGGGGTCAGCGTCGGCATCGCGACGCTCTACCAGCTCTACACGGGCATCCGCCTCTGGGGGTCCTGGGACCGGCTCACGCTCGTCTTCTTCCTGGGCGGCTGGCTCGGGCTCGGCGCGCTCGCCTGGATCGACGCGCTGGCCTGGTCGGGCGTCGCCGATCTCCTCCACGGGATTCGTCCGGCCTGCTGGGGCCTCGCGATCTACGGCATCCTGCAGGCGCTCTTCGTCGGCCGGAGCTACTTCCGCTCGCTCGCGCAGGCCGACGCCCTGAACGAGCGCTTGCAGGAGCAGCTCGGCGCGGCCGAAGCGCGGAAGGCGGAGCTCGACGCGCTGAACACGGAGCTCCGGCGTCAGCTCGGGGAGCGCTCGCAGCGCATCGTGGAGGCGCTCGCGGCGAGCGGCTCCCTCGCCGAGACGACGCTGGAGCCGGGCGACGTGGTCCACGGGCGCTACCGCGTGATCGGCGAGCTCGGCACGGGGGGGATGGGCACCGTGTACGAGGTCGAGCGGGAGACCGACGGGAAGCGGCTCGCGCTGAAGGTGGCCCAGGAGCGCCGCGGGGTCGCGCTCGCCCGGCTGGCGCGCGAGGCCCAGGTGGCGGCGCAGGTGGAGCACGAGAACGTCGTGGCGATCGTCGACGTGGACGTGGCGTCGGGTGGCTTCGTCTTCGTCGTCCTCGAGCTGGTCGAGGGGCCGAGCCTCGCCGACCCGGGCGCCGCGGACCGGCCCGTGCCCTGGTGCCTCGACGTGCTCGCGCAGGTCGTCGAGGGGCTCGGCGCGCTCCACGCCATGGGCATCGTCCACCGGGACCTGAAGCCCGGGAACGTGCTGCTCGCCGAGCGCGAGGACGGGGGCGTGCGCGCGAAGATCACCGACTTCGGCATCAGCCGCAGCGTGACCGCGCCCCTCGACGAGGGCGTCACCGTGCCGACGGCCGAGCTCGGCAAGCGCGCCGGGGCGCCTCTCTCGGACGTGACGGCGACCGACGCGCTCTCGGTCACGCCGGGGGGAACGGTGCGCCCGAGCGCCGCCGGCAAGCTCCACTCGCTGACGCGCACCGGGCTCGTCGCCGGCACCCCGTTCTACGTCGCGCCCGAGCTGACCGAGCTGCCCCCGCGGATCACCGGCGCCGCCGACCTCTTCTCCTTCGGCGTGCTCGCCTACGAGCTGCTCACCGGGCAGCGCCCCTTCGCCGTGCCGCTCGCGGAGCTCCAGCTCGATGGCGCCGCGCTCCCCGAGCCGCTCCCGCTCCGCGAGGCCTGCGCCGCGCTCGAGCCTGCGCTCGCGGACCTCTTCGAGCGCTGCCTCGCGCCCGAGCCGGAGGCGCGCCCGAGCGTCAGCACGCTGCGGGCCGCCCTCGCCTCGCGGCCGCGAGCGCAGGGGAGCGAGGGCGCCTGAGCCCCGGCCCGGAGCTCGCCTGGCTCGCCCAATAAGTTGAACTTGACGTCAAGTTCACTTTCCGCCCCTTCCTCCCGCCGAGCCTCCGCCCCCTCCCGAGCCCCCAACCCGCGGACATCACGTCGATTTCCCCCCGCACGGCAGCGCCCCCACGCCCCCGCCCGGAAGCCCTCGTGTCCGCAGGACTCCCCCCGATGTCCGCAGGACTCCCCCCGATGTCCGCAGGACTCCCCCGCTGTCCGCAGGACTCCGAGCCCCGGGGCCGACGCGAGGAGCGCGCGGCTCGGGCGCCGAGGTCGGGCCGCCTCCGGGCCCCGATCGTGCCCGCCCACGGCGGGCGTGGCGACGGCTCGGGCGTGGCGACGGCTCGCGGCTCCGGGCCGACCGCGACGGTCCGCGCCCGGAGCCGCGACGACCGGCGCTCAGGGGTAGAAGGGCAGCGTCGTCGAGACGACCTGGCCGACGTGGTTCGGCGACTCGCGGTAGATAAACGCGATCTTGGTGTCGGGCGGGTAGCTCGCGGAGCTCCAGGGGAGCGGCACGGCCGCGATGTCGCCCCCGGTGAGCATCGGCTCGTTCATCGCGTCCGCGAGGGCGATGTTCCCATAGTTGGGGATCACGAGCGTCGGCTCCTCGAGCGTCCCCCGGAAGTCGTCGAGGATCGAGAGGTAGACGAGGTCCCCCTTGGTCCCCTGGCCGAAGAGCGCGCACACGCCGCAGCCGTTCGGCCCGGGCTGCGGGTCGAGGCGCTCGGGCGCGGCGGTCCAGCTCTCTCCCGCCTCCCAGGGGCAGTAGGCGCGGCTCGGCTCGTACCCGCTGTCGCCGTAGACGGGAGCGCTGCAGCTCGAGCCGACGATCGGCGTCGAGAGCTCGACCCCCTCGGCGACCAAGCCCTGCTCCTTCCCGAGGGAGAGCAGGCGATCGAGCACCTCGGCGGAGGGCTCGGCCCGACCCATCCCCGCCGCGCAGGGCACCTCGCAGCTCGGGCAGGCCGACGCGAGGACGCTCTGCAGCGCGCCGCAGGCCGTGACCCGGCGCGCCTGCGGGCAGAGCTCGCCCGCGTTGCCGTTCCAGGGGCAGAGGTCGGCCCGCTGGTCCATCGTCTCGCCGGCCCAGAAGAGCCAGTCGGCGACGTCGTGGTTCGAGAGGTCCGGCCGGTAGCCCCAGACGAGCGTCGCGGCGGCGGCCACGGACGCGACGCCCATCGAGGTGCCGGTCCAGATGCCGAGGAGCTCGTCGGTCGGCTCGGCGCGGGGCCGCAGCGTGCCGATCGAGCCGCCGCCCCAGAAGGAGGTGCGCGTCCGCTTCACCTCGATGCGGTTGTCGGCGCTCACGGCCTCGCCGTAGCCCTGGAGGCGCGCCATGCCGCCGTCGCGCGTCAGGCCGATGGGCTCGCCGTCCCAGCCGACGGCGCCGGCCGCGTACACGATCGGGCGCTCGAGGTTGCAGGACGAGGGCGTCGACTCCCAGGCCGCCGGGTAGAGCGCGCCCGCTCCATCCGCCGACGAGGTCTGGTTGCCAGCGGCGGCGAGGACGAGGGCACCCGAGCAGGTGGCCCAGTCGAGGGCCGCGCGGACCGCGGCGACGGTCTGGGCCTCCGGCGCGAGCGGGTCCCCGTCGCGGTGCTGGTAGCGCGGGTGCCAGCCGACGGCGAGCGGGATGATCGTGCGCTCGCCGCCGTCGAAGACCGCCTGCTCCAGGGCCTGCGCGAGGCGCGCGATGCTGCCGTAGTGGCCGCCCTCGGTGCCGTCGTCGCCGCCCTGGTCCAGGACGAGCTGCGTGTCGAAGTCGGGGATGCAGACGTCTTCGCGGCCCCGCGGGCAGGTGCTCCGGCGGATGACCTGGCTGATGGCGCGGCCGTGGAGGTACTCGCCGGTGGTCGGCTCGAGCTCGTGGGGGTCGCTGTCGGCGGAGCTGTCGAGGATCGCGACGTGGACCCGCTGGGGGATGCCGCGGCCCTCGGGGAGGTAGCGCGGCGCGCCGACCTGGCGCTCGTAGGCGGCGGCGTGGTCCTGCCAGACGTACTCGAGCGGATCGGTGCTGCCGAGGGGGACGACGCCGAGGCAGTCCGCGTCGGTCCAACTCACCCCCGCCGCGCCGGTCCCGGGATCGCTCGGCAGCGTGGCGAGCGTCGGCGCGCCCACGCCGGTCCACTCGTAGAGGCAGAAGGGCTGGCCGCTCGGATCGGTGATGCCCCAGGGATCGCTGAAGAGCGGCTGCCCGAGCCAGCCGCTGCCGCCGCCCGGCGCGGGGCAGCCGCCCATGGACGGAACGCCGACGCGGGTCCCCGGGTCGCAGCTCGCGGCGCTGAGGGCGCTGGCGCGGGCGGCGACGGGGTCGGCCTCGTCGGGGGTGGCGGCCGTGCACGCGCCCAGCAGGAGCGCGGCGGCGATGGCGGCGATGGACCTCATGACTCTCTCCCCTCTTCTCTCTCGGCGGCCTGGCTAGCGCGTGAAGACGCGATAGTCGGGAAACGTTCGGACGACACGGGCCCAGGCCTCCGCGTCCGGGGACACCTCGGCGAGCGCGCGGCCGAAGCGGCGCGCCTCGTCGTCCTCGACGGGGGCGATGGTGCCGACGGCCAGCTCGGCGCCCGCGAGGACGAAGGCCTGGGCGACGCCCACGGGCACGAGCCCCTGCGCGGACGCGGTATCGCAGCCGTTGAGGGCGACCCGGGCGGGGGCGCGCGGGAGAGCGAGGACGTCGACGAGCGTGAGCCGGACGCCGTCGGCGAGCTCCAGGGCGCCGCCGTGGACCTCGCTCGCGATGCCGTGGCCCGCGTAGTGGAACTGCCGGACACCCCCGAGCGCCCCGAGGACGCGATCGCGGGTGGCCGCCGCGCCTTCGAGGAGCGTCGCGTCCTGGCGGGCGGCGAGCGCGCGCCCTTCGCGGAGCGCGCCGTCGAGGGTGCCGGTCGGGTCGACGAGGACGAGCCGGCCCGCGCCTCGCCACGAGCGCGGCGGGCGCGGCGGGAGGTCGAGGGCGTGGACGATGGGGAGGTCGAGGGGCGGGCGGGCGAAGGCCTCGGCGCCGGCGCCGAGCACCTCGACGCGGCGGGCGCCCTCGGCGAGGTCCTCGAGCTCGGGCCAGGCGCCCGGGGCGAGGCGCGCGCCGCGCACGGTCGGCTTGCGCGCGGAGCCGTCGCGAGCGTCCGGCGCGTCGTCCCACGCGGCGCGCGCAGCGAGGACCAGCCGGCCCTCGGGGTGCGGGAAGACGAGCACGCGGAGCACGTCGTCCGGAGCCTCGGGGAGGGGCGCGTCCGAAGCGGCGCCTCCGTGCTGCACGCCGGCGTCCTCGAGCGCGCGCTCGAGCTCCCCGAGGCGGGCGCGCCGGTGGGCCTCGAGCTCCGCGAGCTCGTCGACGGGCGCCTCCCAGAGCGCCCCCGCGTCGGCCTCGAGGGCCTGGCGGGCGCGCATGTAGCGAGCGATGGCGCGCTCGAGCTCGGCGTCGCCTTCGGTGGCGAGGGGCGCGCGGGCGAGGGCGCGGCGGCGCGCGAGGCGGAGCGCGCGGTAGGCCTCCGCGGGTCGCTCCGCCTCGAGGAGCGCCTCGGCGAGGCGGGCGGCGCTCGTCCAGCGCGCGCCGACGAAGGCCGTCGTGCCGCGGAGGGCGAGGGCCCGGACCTCCTCGTCGAGCACCGCTTCGGCGGCGCGGTAGGCCTCGACGGCGTCGGCGTCGCGGCCGAGGGCGCGGAGCGCGTCGCCGCGGCCGAGCGCCGCGCGCCACTGGAGCGGCGGCGCGGGGGCGAGGCGCGCGC
This sequence comes from Sandaracinus sp., assembly GCA_002699025.1. GTDB lineage: Bacteria > Myxococcota_A > Polyangia > Polyangiales > Houyiibacteriaceae > Houyiibacterium > Houyiibacterium oceanicum. Next base: position 25,239 of record PABA01000149.1, read on the forward strand.
GGGTGGCGAGGGCGTCGAAGCGCGCGAGGGCCCCGGCCGCGTCGCCGCCCTCGAGGGCGACCCGCGCCGCGAGCGCCTGGCGCCAGCCGCGCACCTCCGCCGTCGCGCCCTCCGCGCGCTCGAGGTGCGCGCCGGCGGCCGCGAGGTCGCCGCGGAGCCAGGCGGCGAGGGCGAGGTTCACCTGGACGTTTTCCCGATCGCCCGGCGCCGCGTCGCAGGCCGCGTAGGCGGCGAGGGCCTCCTCGAGCGCGGCGTGGGGCGCGCGCCCGACCGGCGCGGCTCCCCCGGACGCCTCGGCCGCGAGGAGCGCGACCCAACCCCGCGCCGCCGCGTGGTGCGCGCGGAGGCAGCCGCCCTCGAGGTGCGGCTCGGCGGCCCGCAGCGCCTCCGTCGCGGCCTCCGGTCGCCCGAGCGCCTGCAGGACCTCCGCGTGCTTGAGCGAGGCGTTCGCGATCAGATCGATCACGCGGAAGCGCTCCGCCAGCGCGCGCGCCTCCCGGAGGAGCCCGTCCGCGTCGCGGAGCTGGCTGAGGCGGCTGGCCAGCATGGCGCGGTGGTAGAGCACCCGCGCGCGGGCGCCGGGCAGCTCCGGGAGGAGCTCCTCGACCGAGGCCAGCGTCCGGCGCGCGTCGCCGAGCTGCCAGAGGCGCTGCTGCTGCACCCAGCCCGCGGCGATGGCGTCGTGCACGGCGGCCGTGAGCGCGCCGGCCTCGCGCTGGGCATCCCGGGCGGCGAGGAGCGTGCGCGCGGCGTCCTCGTCCTCGCCGAGGGTGAGGAGCACGCGGCCGAGGCGGGAGAGGAGCGCGGCGCGGCGCGCGTTCGCTTCGCTGCTGCGTGACGGGGCCTCGCCATCTTCGGCGCGAGCGGCATCCTCTCCGAGGGCGGCGCGGAGCCGGTCGCGGACGGCGGGTGTGCGCGCGTCGCCGAGCTCCTCGAGGAGCGGCACGGTGGGCGCCGGGAGGACGCGGAGCGCGTACCGGCGCTCGCCGCGCGCGAGCTCGAGCGTGCCCGGGACGAGCTCGAGCTGGGCGCGGTGGCCGCCGGCCGTCGGCGCCCACTCCAGATCGTCGGGGGAGGTCGGGGGCGCGCCCGGGACGAAGAGCGTGGCGGCGCCGGCGAGGCACCCCTCGCGCGTCCGGGTGCAGTCGACCTCGAGCTCCAGGGGGGCGGGCGCCTCGGCGGCGTCGTCCGGCTCCTCGGCGCAGGCGGCGAAGAGCACGCTCGCGAGGACGGGCGCGAGCGGCGCGCGGACGGTGAGCCCGCGGGCCGTGAGCGCGCGGGCGATGAACGCGCGGGCGGTGCTCCCATGGAACCTGCTCGCGCGGCCGGTGAGCGCGCGGGCCGTGAGCGCGCGGACGCCGTGGCCGCGGGCCCCGTTCCCACGGGTCTCGTTCCCGCGGACCCCGTTCCCGCGGAGCCGGTGGGCGCGCCGAGCGGCGGGGCTCATGGGATCCGCTCCAGGACGAGCTCGAGCCGGCGCGCGTGGCGCTCGAGGGTCGGCGCGGGGGCCTCGTCGAGGACGAAGACGATCGTGTGCTCACCGAGGTCGGGCAGGAGCTCGCCGGCCGGGCCGACGACGCGGACGGCGCCCGTGGCAGAGACCTCCAGGGGCGCGTCCCAGCGTCGTCCGTCGACGAACGCGGCGGCGTGCACGGGGGCATCGACGCGGGTCTCGGGGCGGAGGCGGATCTCGAGGCGGTCGGTCGGGCCGTAGCGCGCGGGGGCGTCGGCGCTCGAGCGCGTGGAGGCGTCGCCGCCGAGGCGCTCGAGCTGGTAGCCGGGGAGCGCCGCGCCCCGCGGGAAGAGGACGAGGAGCGCGATGGCGGCGGCGGCGAGGGCGCCCCCGAAGGCGACCAGGGCGCGGCGGCGACGGCGTCGGGCGGCGAGATCCACCGGCGCCTCGGCGGGGCGCGCAGCGCCGGAGCCCGCGGCGCCGTCGCCGTCGCCCTCGCCTTCGCCCGCCTCGGCGCGGCGCTCCGCGGACGCGCCGGCGTCCGTGTGGACGCCGCCAGGCTCGCCGCCCGCGCCGGACGCGGCCCGGAGCTCCGCGGACGCGCCGCCAGGCTCGCCGCCCTCGCCCGACTCGGCCCGGAGCTCCGCGGACACACCGCCCTCGCCCGACGACTCGGCCTCTCGCTCTCGCCCGTCGCTCGGCGAGCTCCCGTCGCGGCCGGCGGCCAGCTCGAGGACCTGCTCGCGGACCCCCACGTCCACCGGCGCGTAGAGCGCCCGCAGCTCCGCGATCGCCTCCGCGTCCAGCCCGCGTGCCTTCGCGTCCGCCTCCGCCTCGGCGAGCGTCCCCTCCCCGCGCGCGAGCGCCTCCCAGGCGACCTCCTCGGGCGCCGCGCCGTCTTCCGCGGACGCCGCCGCGTCGTCCACGCCGTCCTCCGCACCGTCGTCCGCGCGCGCGTCCTCGCGCGCCGCCGCGCCGAGCGCCGCCAGCAGCTCGTCCTCGGTCACGACGCCCCCTCCGCCGCCGACTCCTCCGCGAGCGCGCGCGCCAGCTTCCGGATCCGCGAGCGCCAGGCGTAGACCGCGTCCCGCTTCATGGCGAGCTCCGCGCAGACCTCCTCCACGCTCCGCTGCTCCGCCCAGAGCAGCTCGAAGACGCGGAAGCCGAGCGGGCTCAGCCGCGCGCGCAGCCCCTCGAGGAGCACGGCGACCGCCTCCCGATCCGCCACCCGCGCCTCCGGCACGTCGCTCCGCGGCGCCTGCAGCTCGCGCCCGACCGTCTCCGTGGCCTCCTCCGTGAACGGGCTCCGCTTCCGCGTCCGGAGGATGCCCACGACCTCGCGCTCCGCCACCACGCCCACGAAGGTCGAGAGCGACGCCCCCCGCGCCGGGTCCCAGGCGCGCAGCACCTTCGCGTCCTCCGCGAAGAGCCGCGCGAACACCTCTTGCACCAGGTCCTGCATCTCCTGTCGCGCGTCCCGCCCTCGCGGCCCGTGCCGCCGGAGCGCCCGCGCCACGCGGATCTGCACCGCCGGCAGCAGCCGGTCGACCAGCTCCCCCGCCGCCGCCGGATCCCCGCCGTCGAGCGCCCGGGAGAGGAGCGCCTCCCCCTCCATGGGCCGACGGTATGGGCCTCGCTGCGGGCACCGTGCAAGTGGGTGCCCGCCCCACGTCCCCCGAACCGGCCGCGACAGCGGGGACGAGGGCGTCACGTTCCGCACGCCGCCCCCGCGCACGCACGCGCCGCCCGGAGCGATCGGAACGTGACGCGATCGACGCGCCCTGACGCGTCCCCGCCCCATGGCGAGCCGACGGGTGACGGGTCCTCACCCCCCACACTCGCCCACCGCCGCGCTGCTCGAGACGCCCTCTCGCATCATCCGATCTCCTCGAGGCCACGGCCGCCGGGTGTCCGCGCGGTCGACATCCTCGTGGATCCCTACGCGTCCGCCCCGAGCGATCTGACAACCGGACCCCGAGGGTCACGCCCCCGCCCCCCCCTTCACGGACCGTCCCGCATCGCGGCAGCGCTGCCCTGGTGGGGGAGCTTGTGCTGTCTCCACGGGACGATCTGAATCGTCTGACCACGATAGTGATGGGGGGTCAGCTGGTTCTCACTCAGCCATCTGCGCACCGACGTGTTCGTCCAGTTCCGGCGCCCGAGGAAGCCCCTTCGATTGAACTGCCGGGCCATGTGGCGGCGGATGTGCGGCATGTCGAACCGGTGGTAGCCGGTCATCCCCGGAACGATGAACGTGTCCGTGGCCCAGGGCCCGAAGTCGGGGACGCCCTCGACGAAGTTCACGGCCTCCCCCGGCTGGAGCCCCCAACGCTCCGGGTCGTGGGGCGTGAATCGGCTGTTGCCGCGGACGTTCTCGAACGTGCCCGTCTTCGCCGAGGGTCCTCGCCATCGGGAGGGGGGCGTCCACCGGCACTGGTTGTGCGCGCGGATCGCGAGGTCCGTGACGAGGTACTCGTGGTCCCCCTCGACCTCGAGGTTGTAGACCGTGTAGGTCCCCTCGAGGGGTCGGACGTTCTCGAGGACGACGTGACCTTCTCGGGTCTGCAGCACCTCGCCGTCCGCCAGGTTCGCGACCTGCACCCAGTCGTTCCGCGTCAGCGAATAGAGCGGATGCAGCCCGGTCGCGCGGACGGAACGCTGGTTCGCGAAGGAGAGCTCGTAGAGGTCCCGGCTCGCGTGCTCGACGGTCGCGAGGACGGCGCGCCCGGGGCCCTCTTCGACCTCGGGCGCCTCGAACGCCTCCACGTCGGCCCACCCGGAGACCGCGAGCTCCTCGAGCTCCATCCACAGGCGGTCCCCGGCGCCCCTCACGCCGCGGTCCGCGAACCACGCGCGAGGGCGGAGGAGCGTGATGCGGTGCTCGACCCCCGTCCGTTCATCGAGCAGGCGGAGCGTCGCGGCGCGCCAGGTCGCGTCGACGTTCGACGCCGAGCCTCCTTGGTACGTGCCGACGCGATCACCCACGCGGATCGCGTCGATGCGGCGGGTCTCCCCGCTCGCCGAGGCCACCTCGGTGTCACCCGTGAAACACGTGGGGTTCGGGACCCGGGGCCCCGAGAGCGCCCCGCCCGCGGCCATGCTGAGGAGCCCGATGGCGAGCCCTCCCGCCATCCGGGCCCGGGTGACCTCGTCGGCGTTCGCGACCGCCTCGACGGTCCTCACCGTGGTGCCGATGGGGTCGACGACCATGTCGGCGGCCCCCTCGGCGGTCGAGAGGATGGCGTTCCCCGCACGCTCCGCTTCCTGGAGGAAGGCCTCCTGGCTGAACCCCGCGTTCTGCAGGCGCTCCCAGACCAAGATGGGCTGAGCGATGGGTCCGCCCTCGAAGAAGGCGCCAGCGGCTTCGGCCCACAGGTCCGGCGGCGGCGACGGTCGCTGCGGGGACGCCGTGATCGTCATCCGGGCGGTGTGGACGACGCCCGTCTCCGCGGCGATCTCGACGGCGTGGTCCTGGATCCAGCCGTCCACGAAGGACTGCATCTCCGGAGAGACCTCCACGGGGCCCGCCGCGTCGCCCTCCAGCCCGAGCGGGTCGCGGACCTGGAGCAGGTTCCCGCTCACGTAGTGATAGCTGTTGAGCGCCTCCCCACCCCCCGCCTCGTGGATGGCGAGCGGGTCGGGCGTCGCCCACCTTCCCAGCCGCGGCACCAGGTAGCGCTCGCCGAAGTAGGTGAGACCCACCTCTTCGTCGCCTTCCTTCCCGGTGAACCCCACCGGCTCGGGCTGCACGTCACCGCTGGAGCGGTAGGTCTCACGGGCGCCGTTGGGGTAGTAGGTGCCGTGCTCGAGGAGCTCGCCACTGACGATGTCGATGACGGCGGAGGTGGTGCCGAGCAGGTCCGAGATGGGCACCGTGATCCGGTGGTTCCGGTCGACGCCTGGCGTCGGCGCGCCGCTTCGCCAGACCATGCGGGCACCGGCGACGAGGTACTGCGTCTCCGTGCCGAAGACGGGATCGTCCTCGTAGGCGTCCAGGCCGCGCACGACGCCCCGGCGCTCCATGTCGCCGGGGACGACCATCAACGCGATGCGCTCGCCAGCGGTGTCGAGGGTCTGCTTGACGCGGCGCTGGTTCCCCTGGTCGTACCGATGACGCTGGCGCGCGGCGAGCTGCCAGCTTCCCGCGCCGCCGCTCCGGTCGTAGCGGCGCGCTTCGGCGAGGCGGTTCAGCTCGTCCCAGCGGTACTGATAGTGCTGCTCGGTCGCGCAGCGGCAGCTCGTGCGTAGCGCGCTGCGGCGGGTCTCGAGGGGTCCGCCGGGGTCGACGCACGCGCCCGCGGCGTCGGCGCAGGTGCCGTGCACCGTCATCATCTCGAGGTTGCCGCTCTCGCCGTAGTCCATCTCGACCCAACCTCCGCGGTCGCTCGGCGGGCCCTCGAGGTCGGCGGCGAGGTAGAGCGCGCTGGGTCGCGAGCTCGGGTCGATGTCGGCGCCGTTGTGGGTCGCGCCGAGGCTCCGCTCGTAGAAGTGGTGCGCGTCATCGCTCCAGTCGGTCACGTTGCCGAGCCAATCGACATCCCAGGTCAGGCTCATGACGCGCTCGCCGGGCACGGTCCCGACCACGGGCGCCGGGCTCGTGCGCATGGGGTCGTGGGCCCAGGTCGCGGCCATCCCGGCGCGCCAGTCGGTGGCCGGGTCGGTCGTCGCCCCGCCGTAGTCCATCTCGACGCCGACGACCCGATAGAGCGCGTCGTGCGCGGCCCACACGGACTGCGGTCGGTGACCGACGGGCCACTCGGACGCGATCCGCTCGTCGTCCACCTCCTTCAGGTTGTCGGCCGCGTCCCACACGAGCGCCTGATCGGCGACGACGCTCACGGCGCCGAGGGGGGCGCTCGGGTCGCTCGGCGCCGTCGGGGTGCGCGTCGTCCACATGCGCGTCGGGCGGCGGCGCGCGTCGTACGTCGACCGGGTCTGCGTTCCGTCGGCGTAGGTCGTCGAGCCGACGAGACCGTCGCGGAGGTACTGGATCGAGCTGACGATGGGCTGCGTGGCGATCGAGGCGCCGGGAATGGCCATCGCTCCGTCGACGAAGGCGGGCGCGCCGCCCCCGTCGATCACGTGCGCCAGCGCGGCGGAGGGGAGCCCGCGATGGTTGAAGGCCATCGTGCCCGCGACGCGCATGCCCGTGCTGGGATCCTCGGGGAGCACGACCGCCGTACCGCGCCCGCCGTGGTCGTAGCTCGTGGACACGACGTACTCGTTCGCCTCGTCGAAGACCACGCTGCCCGCCGCGGCGTCGCCCATCTCGACGGCGAGCGCGCCGTCCGGAATCGCGGAGGGGATGGAGGGGGCCGCGGGGATCATGGCGAGCTGCCGGGCGCTCCAGACGGCCTGACCGCGGCCGTCGTAGGCGACCACCATGCGCACGGAGCGGTCGACGCTCGCGGTGAGCCGGCCGAGCACCCCGGAGGTCGTCGCCGGGAAGTCCGCCATCGCGCTCGGATCGGGAGCCCAGGTGCCGGCGTAGCGGTCGAAGTAGTGCCGCACGTCGACCGGCTGGGCGGCCGTCGTCTCGCCCATCGCGATCCGACCGGCGGGGACGTCGTCCACCGGGAGCTCGTGGCCCTGGGCCTCCCCGCACGACACGTACTGCTCGCCGACGAGCCGACCGCCGTGGTCGTAGAAGAAGTTCTGACCGCAGCCCCGCGGGTCGCGCACGGCCACGAGATCGCCCCCCCGGTTGAAGAGGTAGCGCCAGGTCCGGTTCGTGGCGTCCCGGCCCGGAAGCGGACTGTCCGTGTCCGGATCCGTCGAGGCGATGCGCCGGCCGACGCTGTCGTACACGAAAGAGCGCTCGACCCGGTGATCGCCCACGATGGTGCTCGCGCCCATGGGCTGGTCGCCCGTCGTCTCGGCCCGCTCGAGGAGAACCATCGAGCCGTCGGCGCGGTAGCGCATCCAGAGACGGTAGTACTGCGTGCCGCCGAGACCGGGCTGCCGGTTTCGGAGGATGCGGTCGATGACCCGGCCATGACCGTCGACGCGCTGGGTCGTGCAGGTGCCGACGGCGAAGTGCTCGGGATCGTTGTCGAGCGGGTCGCAGACGTCCGTGCTCAGCGCGTGATGGTGTGTCCACGTCGCTTGGTTGTGCTCGTCGTAGACGGCGATGACCCGATCGAAGGCGTCGTGGAGGCTCCACCGATAGGGCACGGAGGGCAGAGCGAGGACGGCGGCCAGGTCCGTCGGGGCCCCCGTGAAAACGTCCGGCTGGTAGCTGCGCCGGACGGCTCCCCGCGCCGAACGAGTCGTGACGCTGTCACGAATCCACTCGCCCGGAGCGTCGCCGGTCGAGAGCGTCGCACGCGCTTCACCGCTGCCGGACACGAAGCTCACCGTCTCGAGGACCTCGGCGCCGAGGGCCCCCGTGCAACGCAGCTCGGTCAGCTCGCGCACGAGCGCCACCGGACGCGCCTCCGGGTCCGCGTCCTCGTAGAGGAAACGCGCCGTCGGCCGACCCGCCGGGCAGCCCGTCGCCGGCGGCGGGATCTGCGCGCTCAAGCGACCGAGCCCGTCCTGCGTCACCCGATCCTCGAGCCCGTTCGGGTCGGCCATCGACACGACGGCGCCGAGGCCCCGGTCCCAGGTCGCCGTCGAGGTCAGCGTGGTCCAGCCGCCCGCCCCGTCGCGCCCGGTCGCCGTCGACTCCGCGATCACGAGCTGCCCATAGGCCGGCTCGTAGCTCAGCTCGGCCCAGCCGAGGCAGCCGACCCCCGTCGCCACGTCGCCCCCCGCGCAGGTGCGCACGGCCTGACCCCAGGCGTCGACCTCGGTGGTCGTGAGCGCGTCCTCGAGCACGCCCGAGAAGCCGAGCGCCTCACCGTCGCCAGCGAAGGCGTAGACCTGCGGCTGGCTCACGTGCCCATCGACGCGCACGACGTTGCCCCGGTCGTCGTAGTGCGTCGTCGTGTGGCCGAGCGCCGTCGCGTCGCCGTGGCCCGTCGTCCAGCTCTCGGTCGGACGCCAGAGCCAGCTCCCGAGGTTCTCGACGGCCGCATGCGAGACGATGGACTCGTCCGGCAGGGCTTCCCCGAACGCCCCGCGCACGCGCCCGTGCGCCGTCGCGCGGAGCGTCTGGCCGAGGTTCGTGACCGCATCCGTGGTGCTGCGCACGTGCGCCCAGCCCGCGCCCCGCACGGCCACCGTGTGCGGCGCCCGCTCCTCGAGCAGCTCCCCCGCCGCGCCCTCGTGCCGCACGCTCGGAAGCGAGACGCTCTCGCCCCCCGGCGCCCAGCCGACGACGTCGTAGAGGAGCGTGTCCTCCTGCGTCCCGAAGGCGTGGCGAACGACGCGCCCGTCGAGCCCCTCGTGGAGCCGCCGCACCGTGAAGCCGTGGTGGGTGGTCTGCAGGTACCGGCCGTCGTCGTCGAAGGACTCGCTCAGCCAGAGGCGCCCGGCGAGCGGGTCGTTCGGGTTGTCGGCGAGCCGCTCGCTCGCGAGCTCCGTCGGTCTCCGCCCCTGCAGGAAGTGGGAGCGCGTATGCCCCGTCGGGTGGTAGGTGCCGCCCACGGCGGTCGCGTCAGCGGCCCCGAAGCCGCGGAGCTCCTGCTCGAAGCCCTCGTAGTAGGCGTCATGGTAGGCCTGGCGCGTGACCCGCTCGGTCGCGACGCCGCCGACCACGTCCAGCCGATCGCTCGTGCGCACCTCCCGCACCACGCGCACGACCACCGGGCTACCGCCGGGCCGGAAGGCGCACTCCCCGGTGAGCGCCTCGAGCTTCGCGTCGCAGCTCTCCGCGAGCGTGGTCCAGGTGAACTCGCCCTCGCCCGCGTCCGCGTCCCGGAGATCGCGGAGGTAGTCCTCCGTGCTCACGCCGTACTCGAGCTCCGTGCGCCCGCCGAGCGGGCTCGTGATCCGCGTGAGCAGCCGCGGCCGCATGCCGCCCACCAGATCGACCCAGCGCCAGTCGTCGGCCGTCCCGAAGACCACGTCGAGCGTGCCGCTCCCGTCCACGTCCGCGAGCCGCACCCGCGGCGCGTAGGCCGGCGCGAAGACGCCCGTCTCCGCCGAGACCCGGCGCGTGAACCCGGCGCCGCTCTGGTTGAACCAGACGTGCACCACGCCCGTGTCGACCTGCACCACGTCGGTGGCGCCATCGCCGTCCACGTCCGCGAGGTGCACCCCCGCCAGATCCGATTGGAGCTCCGCCGGCGCCGCCTCCATCTCGACGTAGCCGCCGCCCCGCACCCCCGGCGTGCAGTGCTCGAAGTCGCCGAAGCCCTCGAGCCCGCGCCCGGGCCAGTAGATCGCGCGCCCGCGCCGGAGCTGCACCAGGTCCTGCAGCCCGTCGCCGTTCATGTCCGCGAGCTTCAGCTCCGGGTCGGCGAAGTCCACGCGCGTGCCGGCGCTCGGCAGGCAGACCTCCCGCGGCGCCTCCGAGAGCACCCACTCGTCGTCCACGAGCTCGGCGCTCCCGAAGCGCCCGTCGCCGCCCGGGAGCCAGCCGAGGTTGCGCCAGATCTGGATCCGATCCCCGGCGGTCCGGACGACGTCCACGAGGTGATCGTTGTCGACGTCGAAGAGGCGGTAGCGGCCCCCGTCACGCGCGAAGTCGATGCGCGGATCGCGGACGTCCGCCGGGAGCTGGCTCGGCACGTAGAGCCAGCGCCAGCCCTGCTCGGCCGGGCGCACGGCCGCGTCGTCGCCGTTCCGCGCGGCGACGAAGTAGCCCGTGTCGCTGCCGCGCGGGAGGTGGAGCAGGTCGCCGCGGCCATCGCCGTCGGCGTCCATGGGGCGGAGGTTCGCGTTGGAGAGGCTGAGCGCGCCGCTCCAGCCCTCCGGGATGGCCATGGGCACGGCGTCGCTGAAGGTGCCGGGGGCCGCGGCCGGGCGCGCGCCGGGGCCCTCGAAGCCGTTGAAGAAGACGCCCACGGCTGGCTCCCCCGAGGCCGTGCGATAGCGCGCGGGGTCCGTGACGACGAGGTCGGGTAGGCCGTCGGCGTTCACGTCCATCAGGTCCGCGCGGCCCTCGTCGACCGAGTGCGGCGGAGAGACCGGCGCGTGGTGGAGCGCCGCCTCGAGCCCCCCGAAGCCCTCGGCCCCACCGGCCGGGAGCGTGGAGTAGTCGAAGCGGATCGGCGGCGAGGTGCGCCCGACGAGGGCGTCGCCGAGGCTCCCCTCCGGCACGTGGGCGTCCCCGACGAAGACGCCGAGGTCCGGATCGAGGGCGTCGGGTCGCCCTTCGAGCTGCACGGTCTCCAGGAGCGAGTGGTGGAGCCCCGCGTGGTAGCGGAGGTGGTAGCGCCGGACGAGGGTGCGGCTCCCGACCGTCTCGCCGGCGGCGGTCATCTCCACGCGACGGAGGCGGAGGGCGGTCTCGACGCGCCAGCCGCTCACGTAGCTCGTCGTCACGTCCGGGCGGGCTTCGTAGACGAAGCGCACGCGCTGGGCGTAGTCGGCGAGGGGCGCCGAGCAGCGCCTGCGCGCCGCGGCCGTCGGGAGGCTCCCGCAGGGGCCATGGGGGGAGCCGTAGTGCACGTCGCGCAGGTAGGCGCGCCCGGCGTCGCGGAGGTAGCGGTACCAGATGACCGAGCCGTTCGGGTCGCTGCTCCGCGTCAGCTGCCACGCGAAGACCCGGCCGTCCGGCCCACGCACGAGCGCGTCCTCGCTGGCGGCGACCACCTCGCTCGGACCCTCGCCGACCGGGAGCAGGCCGAAGTCGAGGCGGCCCCCGTCTGGGCTCTGGACGACCCAGCGCGTGCCGTCGGGCGCGCGGAAGATGCGGTGGAAGCCTCCCTCGCTCTGGGCGCGGTATTGCTGCCAGCCCTGGAGCTCGGCGGGGATGGGCGCGCAGTCGGGGGCGCCGCAGTCGACGAGCATCGCCGCGGCCGTATCGACCGGGACCAGCTCCTGGCCGGCGCCGTAGATGAAGCGGTCCTCCTCGGGGTGCCAGACGCTCGCGTCCCGGTAGCGCGGCAAGCCGCGATCGGTCTGGCGGCGGATGGCCGGCGCGCCGAAGCCCCAGCCAACGCCGGCCGCGCCGTTCCCGGAGGTGGACGAGTAGGCGAGGGAGAAGCTCGGCGCGACGCCGGCCCGCCCGGGAGGCACGGCGAGGGGGACGGAGAAGGTGGCGGCGCCCGACTGGAGGGCGGCCTCGAAGGACTCGCCCATGCCCTCGATGGAGCCCTCGCCGCTGGGGAGGGAGAGGCTCTGCGGCGTGACGCCGCTCTTGGCCTCGCCGGTCGGGAGGGCGACCGGCGCGCGCCCGTCGTCGGTGGGGGCCTCGGCTTCGGGGAGCGCCGCCTCCTCGGGGATCTCGAGGGTCTCGTCGGGGAGCGTGGCGCGGGCCTCGAGCGCGTCTTCGGCGGCGGCGCGCGCGGCCTCGGGGCCGCCGGGCGCGCCCGAGACGGCCTCGGCGAGAGCAGCCGAGACGGGGGCGCCGGAGACGGGGGCGTCCTGGGCGCGAGCGTGGAGCGGCAGGAGCGCGGAGAGGAGGAGCAGCAAGGCCCCCGGGAGGTTGCGGCGGCGCATGATGGTCTTCCTCGGAGCGGGTCGATGAGCGGAGGGGCGGAACGTCCGGGCCCCCGCGGCAGGGCGACGGGAGGCGCGAGGGTGGGAAGCGCGGCGGCGGGAAGCGCGGCGGCGGGAGGCACGGCGGCGGGAGGCGCGGTCGCGGGGCGGTGTCGGGCGAGTCATCGGCGAGCTCTCAGTTCGCGGGCAGGCGGAAGGCGACGGCGCGGTCGGCGTCGTCGAGCCAGGTGATCCAGAAGCCGTCCTCGGCGGCAGCGACGCGCGGGCGCGTCTGGCGGCCGTCGGCGGCGAGGGCCGAGGCGAGCACCTCGAGCTCGGGGACCGGCGTGGTCATGGCGACGCCGAGGTCGCGGACCACCCCGGTGAGCGCGCTGCCGCGCTCGAAGAGGACCAGGGCAGCGCCGGCGGCGCTGGCGAGGCGCGGCCCGCGCTCGGCCTCGGGGCCGGCCGCGAGGGGCATCTGGGCGACCGGGCGGGCGTCCGCGTCGAGGCGAGCGAGGGCGACGTCGCCCCGCGGATCGGACGCGCGCTCGCCGTGGGCCACGAGCCAACCCTCCCCGGCCTCCTCCGCCGCGACGTCGGCGGCGAAGCCCTCGCCCACGCGGCGGAGCGGGCCGGGCACGCCGTCGCGCAGCGCGCGCGCCCAGATCACCGGCGTGCCCGCCTCGCTCGCCGTCCAGACGACGACTCCATTGCGTCCTTCCCCGGCGACCCGCGGCGCGTCCGCGCGCCCCTCGAGCCCGGTGGCGGAGGGCGAGAGGAAGCGCGCCTCGCCGCTCGGCCGGAGCGCCTCGCCGAGGCGCTGGAACACCGCGCGCCCCTGGGTCTCGTCGAGGAAGACGAGCGCCACGTCGTCGCGGACGGCGCGGTCCCAGGGGAGGAGCGCCGGCGCCCCCTGCGCGCCGGGCCGCCGGAGGGCGCGCCGCTCGAGCACGGCGCCGTGACCGACGCGCGTGAGGAAGAGGTCCCCCTCGTCCTCGTCGGCGGTCCGGTGCGCGACCACCCAGCCCTCCGCGAGCGCGCGCACCTCCGGCGCCGGGTCGACGCCGCCGGGCTCCTCGCGGATCGTGAACGGCGCCATGGGCCCAGCCAGGCGATGGTGGCGCTGCGCGCGAACGGCCCAGCCCCCGGCGATGGGCTCGCTCCAGACGAAGAGCGTCCAGCCCCAGCGGTCGGTCGCCGGCACCACCGGGGCCGCCGCCGCGAGGACCAGCGGCTCCGGCGCGCAGCGCGCGTCGCAGCCGTCGCCGCCCACGAGGTTGCCGTCGTCGCAGCCTTCGCGGCCGTCGTCGCCGCTCTCCCGGAAGCCGTCGCCGCAGCCGAAGACCTCCACGCAGCCCCCCTCCACGCAGCGCCCAGCCTCCCCGCAGGCCACGCCCGCCGCCTCCGGCGCGCGCCGGCAGCGCCCCTCGAGGCAGGCGCCGACCACGCAGACCGCCGGCTCGCAGACGCAGGCCGGGCCGGCGTCCGGCGTCACGGCGGCGTCGACCGCCGGCGCGCCCGCGTCGCGCGGGGGCGCTC
>PABA01000150.1 GCA_002699025.1 Sandaracinus sp.
CGGAGGGTAGGTCGTCGAGTCGATGGGCACGAGCGCCAAGGTCTCGCCCCGCAGTCCCCAGCTATCGGCGCAGTCCTCGCACTCGGCGGCCAGAGTGAGGGGGAGGAGGAGGAAGAGAAGAGGAAGGAAGTGTCGTGTCATGGGACGAGCCAAGCGCCGATGCCGGGGGAGGAGGCGTAGCGCGTGGAGCCCCCCTGGCTCATGCGCGTTTCTTCTTCTGGGATGGGCCCGAGCGGAGCGCCGCCGGAGCGTAGAACGTCCCGGGTCGGAGGCGCGGTGTCGGGGTAGCTGGGAGCGACCGGCGTACCGTTGACCGAGCCGTTCTCGAGGAGGATGGCTCGGCCTCGGGTGGCGGCCGACGACGTCCGGAAGAGAACGAGGTTGTCGCCGACCCTCACCGAGCCGCCGGACTGGCAAAGGTAGGGAGCCTGCTGATTGGCTGTCATTTCGTCGAACGCGATGTTGGCGAACTCGCCACCGGCCTCGCACAGCACGAGGGGACCGGACGGGAGGGTCTGGGTGAGTTGCTCTGGGGCAAAGCTATACGCGTTTCCGCGCACGTACGACCCCAGCTGCGTCACGGCAGAGCTCAGCCGTGAGAGGTCGACGACGCTCTGCGCCGCGCCCCAGTCCCCGTAGTCGGCCATCACGAGGAGGCTGTTGGCCAGCAGGAGGCGGCGGAGTCGGCCCTCGATGGACAGGGCTGCTCCACGCTCGCCCCGCGGGTCGAAAGGCGCCACGTTCGGCGTGTACTCGTCGCCGGCGGAGGCCGTGATGTGGACGAGGGTCAAGACCGCGCCTCCGACCGCTCCGCTCCGAAGTCGAAGAGCCTCGTTGTGGCGACCTCCCCGGGGCGTGAGGAAGCTCGAGTTGTCCGCGAAGAGCTCCTCGACGGACGGGAGGTCCAGGGCGGTCACGGTGCCGGTGTAGTCGAAGCCGAAGCGGTGCGTGGCCGAGCCAGGGCTGGACACCGGCGCGCCTGCCGCGCGCAGCAGAGAGCGGGAGATCCTCGCCCGGACTCGCCCCTCGGCAACCCAGGCGCCCACGTAGCCGACGCGCTCGGTGCCGGAGAGGCCCGTACGGTAGATACCCGCGACATCGCTGTCGGTGATCGTCGCGCGCCGAATCCCCGAGGTGGCGATACCCACCGCGTCCACGACGCCGCTGGGCCAGCGGGTCGAGAGCGCCATCCCCACGAGGCGACTGCTCGACACGCTCAGGGTGCGGGCTCCCTCCGAGTCGAGCTGCTCGATGGCCACACGACACTGTGCCGCGCCACGGTATTGGAGCTCGCTGCTCCGAACCTGCAGGTCGGCGTCCGTGGCGTGAACGACCGCTCCACAGTCGCCGCCCGTCGAGCCTCGCGCCTCGATGTCCAGCCCCTCGAGGACGTAGAGGCCGCGGCTGAGCTCGATGGCGGCGCGGGAGGGCTGCGCCGCCGGGTTGAACCGCTCCGTCCGGACGGAGGGGAGTCGACGGGTGCCGAAGTCCACCCGCAGCCGAGTCGGGGTGTCGCCCGGTGTCCAGCTGCTCCCGGAGACGCCCCAGCCGCCGACGACGCTCACCTCGAGGCCGTCGAGTTGCAGCGGGCCCTCCACGTAGGTCCCGCCATGGATCCGCACCTGTGTGGGCAGGTCCCGCGGAGCGGCCGCGAGCGCCGCCGAGACCGTGCGGTAGGGCCGGTCGGGGGTGCCCGCGAGCGGGTCGGTGTCGTCGCCCAGCATCGCCGAGACATAGACCTCCGGGGCCGGCAGGGTGCGGACGGTGATGGGGTCGGAGGGGAAGTCGCTGAGCTCTCCGACGGCGTTCACCGACGTCACCTCGAACGTGAAGTCCGCGTCGCCGGCCAGCCCCCGGATCTCTGCGAAGGGCTCGGAGACGCGGGCGACCTCACGCATCACCGGTGCGGTCATGCGCACGACGTACTCGGTCGCCGCTACGGCCTCCCATTCGAGCGCGACGGCGCCCGGGAGCCCCTCGCCGCTTACCGAGATGAGCGGCTGAGGCGCCGAGTGGATGGAGAGGCGGGCGGGGTCGCTCTCACGTCCGTCCAGAAGCCCGGTCACGGACACGGTGAGCGGTTCGTCGAAGGGGACCGAAACGGCGCGGCTACGACGTCGAGAGCCCCCGCTCAAGTCTTCACGCCATCGTTCGCTCGGAGCGTCGACCTCGAGGCGGAAGCCGTCCAGGAGCGGCGCGAGACTCCGCCATCCAGCCAACAAGCGCGCTTGCTCGTCGGTCCGGGACGCCACCCAAGAGCGAAGGTGGAGGTCGAAGGGAGCCCCAGGGGCGATTCCGTCCCGCACGACATCGTCGTGGATGAGGTCCGAGCACTGCTCATCGGGCGTGTGGAGCGCGAAGAGCTCGCAGACCTCCAGATCGGAGACCCCCGTGTCCTTCAGTGCTCGGGCCAACGCGGTGAAGAACGCTCGGAAGGTCATCTGGCGGCTGTGCTCCGACCAACGCAGCAGCGTCCGCGCCAACACGCCCCCCGGCGCGGAGACAGGCTCGTCGCCGGCATGGTTCCCGAACTCGACGACTTCCGGAGCCAGGGCGCCTGTGAGATCCGCCTCACGAGGATAACCAATTAGGCTACCCGTGACCGGATCCGCGTCCGGATTCGCGAGGTCGCGAGGAAAGTGCCAGAGGAAGCCATTGTTCGGAGCATCGACGCCCGCCCGTCGTGCGTCCCCGTCGAGGGCGTCGATGAGGGTCGTGGTCACCAGGGCGATCCGCTCGCGTGCGATGTCGCCTCCGTACGTGGACACTTGACCAGATGGAAAAGCCCCCGGTCGAGCGCCCACGTTGTCCTCGAGGCACGGCCACGCGAGGCTCGGCCAGGTGAACCGCGAGTCGCAGAATTCGCCGTCACCCACGGGAAGCGCGCCCGCGATCTCGAACCGCTCCACCCCACCGGCGACCTGCGCGGTGATGAGGTCCGCCCAGCCTTCGCCGACCGACCCCGCCTGTCCACCGTCCCCGGTCATCTGGTCCTGCCAGATCTCGCCGTAAGCGCGGGCGAAGGGGATGCGCCCGTTGTCGTGAAGCATGGAGCACATGATGTAGTGCCCATACTCATGAGTGGTGGTCTGGCGGGTGCGGGCGTCTTCGCGCGGGATGAGGATATCGTCCTCGCTGAAGATCTTCAGGTAGTTGGCGAGCGTAGTCGTCCAGCCTCGCCCGCCGCCCCCGAAGGCGAGGGCACCGAAGCCGTAGTAGCCGAGGCATGGGGTGGTGGCGTTGGGGGCGACGGCGTCGACGCCGGGGCCCATGCGGACCAGAGCGCGGCGAGGAGCACGCCGGCGGACGACGACGTCGAACGGCCCGTCGCTTCGAGCCTCGAGCGCGCGCATGGCGTAGCGGCGGGTGTCGGTGAGCTGCGCGAGCGCGTGCAGGCGCGCATCACGGACCCGCGCGTGGATGGGCAGCCACCCGTTGCGGTCGACGTGG
Source organism: Sandaracinus sp. (assembly GCA_002699025.1). Lineage (GTDB taxonomy): Bacteria > Myxococcota_A > Polyangia > Polyangiales > Houyiibacteriaceae > Houyiibacterium > Houyiibacterium oceanicum. The sequence continues at coordinate 3,451 of PABA01000150.1, forward strand.
CTGTCGAAGATCTTCACGCGGTGGTCCCAGAGGCCCGCGGGGAAGACCATCGGCAGCCCCCCGGGCGCGATGAGCGCGGCGTCGTTGCGAAGCTTGACGAAGATCCGCAGGTGCCGGGACTTCGGGATCTCCACTTCGACGTAGCCGTTCTCGTTCGTGCGCGCTCCGTCGATGCCCATTCCACGATAGGCGAAGCGGATCGGGACACCATCCATCCAGATCGGGGAACCCGCGCGTTCCCCCCACGCCTGCTGAATGGGGCGGTCCTGGTCGAACCCCTCACTGGCGTTGAGGACCTCGAGCCGCACGGAGACGATCCGGCCACCGCCGGCGAGCTTTTCCCGGAGCTCGGCCGCGCCGCGACGTAGACCGGTGACGACGCCTTCGACGATCCGGCGGGCGCTCCGCACGATGCGCCCGATGAGCGGGCTTCGGCGGCCACGAACTCCCTCGGTGCGGGAGTCGGCCTCGTCGTCTGCTTCGAAGATATCGGCGTAGGGGCGGCCGTAGGTGAAGCCCTCCTCGAGCAGCACCGAGTAGGAGAGGGAGCCGCCGGGGAGCCGGTAGGCCTCGGGGCTCTCGCGGAGGATCACGGCGTCGAAGAGGGGGTCGCCCTCGAGCGCGCGCTCTCGGACGAGGTTGTAGAGCTCGGCTGGGAGGATGGCGAAGGCGAAGGAGCCGCGCTCGGTGCCAGGGATCGCGATGGCGCCGACCTGTCCCTCCCACATGGCCTGGTCCTCGTCGAAGAGCGGGAGGGCGTCGTAGTAGACGCCCGTCAGGCCGAGCTCCTCGAGGTTGTCCCGGTCGCGAAGGAGGACGAGCGCAGAGTGGAGCGCCGGGTTGCCGTCTTCGTCGGTGATGGGGAGGGGCTCGGTGTCCTCCCAGCGGAAGGTGTCGAGCATCGCCTCCTGCTCTTCGACGGAGAGCGGGGGCGGCAGCTCGGGGAGCCACATGCCCTCGGACTCCTCGGCCAGGAGCACGGCCGGAACGACTCGCTCGGGGATGTCCTGGGTCCCGTCGCAGGCGAGGAGCGCGAGCAGTGTTGCAATGGTCGGGAGCCGCCTCACGACGCACCTCCTTCGGAGAGCACCTGGACGAAGACGCGCACCTCGCGCCCGTTGAGGGAGCGGGTGGTGAGGCCCAGTGGCGCGGTCTCTTCCCCGGGGGCACAGGCGACGTCGAGGGTCGCGGTCTCCCCGGCGCTCAGATCGTGTGCTTCATCGCCGAGCCGCGCCGTGGCGCTGCCGAAGGACCACACGCCCACCTGGACGCGGGCGTCGCAGGGGAGCCCGGGGAGGCTGCCGTCGCTCGTCGAGACGTCGCCTTCGGCGTCGACGTTCACCGGTGCCGCAAAGAGCCAGAGCGTCGTCTCCTCAGGGGTGAGCGCCGCGAGCTCGGTCGAGAGGACGGCGCCCGGGATGCGCTCCCCGCGCCAGAGGGCCTCGAGCGCGATGGACTCGGCCGCGCCGTCCCAGGTCGCGGCGGCGAGGTAGCGGGTCACGGACATCCACTCGCGCGCGAAACCGGAGGGCGCGTAAGTGACGCCGGTCGCCTGGTCGACCGACAGCTCGGGCACGCGGACGAGCGCGAAGAGGCCCGGCTCCGCGGGGAGGCCGTCGAGCAGGATGGACGTCGCGTCGGCCTCCACGGGCTGCACGACCACGCGCGGTAGGCCGGCGGCCGGCTCGTAGAGAACGAAGAAGCCTTCGGCCTCGTCTCGCTCCGGCAGCATCAGCTCCACCCGAGCGGGGCCCTGCGCGAAGAAGAGCTCGCCGCGCCGGGAGGTCCGCTCGTCGCCGGCCTCGACCACGACCCGGACGACGTCCTCCACCTCCGGCGTCCACGTCTCGCGGCCGAGCCTCTCGGGGCAGACCTCGTCGAGCTGGATCGGCGGCGCGTCGCGGAGCGCGTCGAAGTCGAAGTGGAGGTCCACTCGGTCGACGTGGGGGGCCGGGTGGACTTCGTAGTCGAGGGCGAGCTCGGAGGGGCTCGAGCCGAGGGGGAGGTAGGTCTCGAGCTCTCGACGCCAGCGCAAGGCGACAACGGGGGTGCCCTCGTGAACCTCGGGGCGGGCGCAGCCGGCGGGGTAGGGCGTGTACTCGGCGGAGAGCCGGAGGACCTCTTCGACCTCGGGGTCGATCTCGCCGGGGCTGGATCCTCCGCTTCCTCGGCAAGCCATCAGGCCGGCGAGGAAGAGCAGCCAGGTGCCGGCGGAAGTGAAGGCGCGGCCATGGGCCGAGGGGAGTCGGGGGGAGGGCGTCTGCATGGCGATGCCCGCTTCTTCGCTCGTGGTCCGGGCGAGTTGTGGCGCGGCCTCGCCTCGGAGGGGTCGCTAGGCGGAGCGGGGCCGCTCGCCGGTCCCGCGGTGGAGTCCGGCCGCCCGTGCCCAGCTTCGGCGAGCAGCTACGCGGTGCGTAGGTCGGTAGCGAAGAGGCGGGCGGCGCGCCGGATGTGGGCGGGGCGAGTGGATGAGCTCGGGCTCATGGCACTTTGTTTCCGCGTCGATGAAGGCGGTTTGAGTGACGGATGGTGGGTGAGAATGCTGTTCGCCCTGAGTCCTGCGAAAAAAAGTCGTGTGATGAGCTTGTAGGGATCCGTCGGCGTCGTTCTCTGCCCACCCTTTTGAGATCGCCCAATTGGGGTGCTGGTGGGTGGTAAGTGGCTGTATATAATCGTCTTTTTGGATGTGTTGGCGGTATTTCGCTAATCCCAGAAGACCATTGCTCGGCCCATGGTCGCGTGTAAGGAAGAGGTCGTCCCGGGTAATCGGCAACTCCCCCTTTCAGCGCCCGATGGCGCGCCGTGGCCCGCGACGAAACCCAAAACTCCCCCTGGAGCCGACACGTGTCTCTCTCCGCAACTCGCGGAACGCGTTCGAGTTTCGCTGCGCACGTCTCCGTCCTCTCGACGGGGCCGGGGTCGTGGTGATGCGTCTTCGCGCCCCCGCCCGATGGCTGGCCTTCGCGGGTCTGGTCCTCGCCGTCGCCTTCGGCCTTCGCGCCTACCGGGCGACGGCGGCGGTGGACATCCGCGTCGACGGCGTGGTCGTCGAGGGCGCCGGCGCGACCCGCTATATCGTCCGCATCGACGATTGTGACGAGGTCACGAGCGTCACCATCGGCACGGGCGCCGCGCGGGCGGTGCGCTCCATCGACGAGGCCAGCGCGACCGAGGGCGCGGGCTGCGAGCTGAGCTTCGAGGCCTCGGGCGCGGAGCGGCTCCAGCCGACGGTGACGCTCTCCCGCGTCGACGGCACGACGGAGACGCACGTCGAGACCTTCGCCTTCGAGCGCACCGCGCCCTCGCTGGTCTTCGAAGGAGTTCGGCTCGCGAGCTTCGATGGTGCGCAGCACCTGGTCGTCACGGTGCAGGCCTCGGACGACGTCGACCTGAGCTACGTCGCCCTCTCGGCGGTCGGCCTCCGGGCTTCGGACCTCCGCCGCGAGGGCGGCATCGTCGAGGCCGCGCGGCGCACGGCCTTCGCGGACACGGGCGGCTTCGAGCGGGTCTTCCCGGACTCGGACGATCAGCGGAGCTTCGAGCTGGCCCTGCCGGTCACGACGCCGCTCGGCCCGGCGGAGATCGCCTCGAACGGCCTGGTGCTGGTCGAGGCGCTCGCCGTGGACGCCTCGGGCAACCAGGCGTCGCTCTCGGAGATCGCCTTCACGGGCGGCGACGTCGAGGAGGAGGCGCTGGGCCTCTCGGTTCGGCCGGAGCGCATCGTCTTCACGACGCTCCTGGAGTCGGCGTCGATCGTTCCGACGGTCGAGTACCAGTTCCGCGGCGCGACGCCGTTGCCTGGTTCGGGCTCGGGCGTCTCCTACGCCTCGTCGCACCCGGAGCGGGTGGCGGTGACACCGGCGGGTCTGGTCTACCCCCTCGCCGAGACGGCAGGCGTGGAGGTCTCGATCCGCGTGACCTACCCCGGCCTCCCGCCGGTCGACGTGCCAGTGGAGGTCGATCCGTCGAAGTCGCTCGTGGGGCTGCGGCTGGAGGGGCTGGACGCCGAGGGCCGGCTGGTGCTGCCGCGCCTCGCGAGCCCGACCGCGCTCCCGGAGGTGACCGGGCTCTTCGACGATGGGACCGAGGCGGCGGTGGGGACGCAGTTCCCGCTCGAGGTGCTCTCGGCGGACCCGGGGCGGCTGCGCGTCGACCGCGACGAGCTGGTGGCGGACGTGGCCATCGGCGAGGACGCGCCGGTGGCCCTCACGGTGCGGCTCGAGCGGCAGCCCTCGGTGGCCACGAGCGTGCCGGTGCTGGCGCGGGACGCGCTGCCCGAGGTGGCGCTCGACCTGCCGTCGATCGTCCGGGTGGGCCAGCGGCTCGCGGTGCGGCCGCGTGTGGACGACGACCTCGGCGTGCGCGAGGTGGCCTTCTTCCTGGACGACGAGGCGATCGGCGTACGCTCGGAGCCGCCCTTCGAGCTGAACGTCGACGTGGACGAGGGCCTCGCGGAGCAGACGCTTCGCTTCCGGGTGGAGGCTGAGGACGTCGCGGGCCAGCGGAGCGCGCCGGCGGAGGCCGAGGTGCGCGTCGTCGGTGAAGGGGAGGGCGCGGTGCCCGCCGTGGAGATCGAGCGGCCCCGGGCCATGGCGCGCTTCGTCGAGGGGACGCCGATCCGCTACGAGGCCGTGAACCCGATCGGGGCGTCGCCGACTCGGTCGGGCATCGGCTGGGTGGAGTTCCTGGTCGATGGAAGCCCCGCCGGCCTCTCGCGCTTCCCCATCCTCGAGAACCGCTGCCCCGGCTCGACCCCCTGCTACTACGAGGTCTGGCGCGTCGACGCGGTGGCGCCGGAGATCTCGACCCGGGAGACCTCCCGGGTCGTTCAGGCGGTCTCGCACGGCTACGGCGGGGACCCCGCCTACAGCACCGAGCGCGTCTTCCGCGTCGTGGAGAACCAGGCGCCGCTGGTCGTCATCCACCAGCCGGCGGATGGCGGCGCGGTGACGGCGGGGGAGACGCTGCGGGTCGAGGTCGAGGTGGCCGATGACACGCTGAACGCGGGCGTCTCGACCGAGCTCTTGCTCGATGGCGAAGTGGCGCGGCGCGCGGTCTACGCCGATCCGGACGAGGCCGCGACGAACACCATCGTGCTGGCCCGCACCCGCCAGCGCTTCGAGCTCCCCGTGCCGGAGGAGCGCATCGGCTCGTCGCTCCGGCTCCGGGCGCGCGTGACGGATGCCCGGGGGGAGACGGCCCAGTCGAACGAGGTCTCCGTGCTGGTCCAGGGCGACCAGGCGCCGACGGTCGCTCTGACGCACCCGGTGGCCGGGAGCAGCCACGTGAGCGGTGCGCCGCTGGAGCTCCGAGCGGAGGCGCTCGACGACGTGGCGATCGAGCGGGTCGACTTCTTCGCGGACGGGCTCCTCGTGGGCTCGGACGGGTCGCCTCCCTACACCTACTTCCACCGCACTCCGCCGGGTCTGGTCGAGGCCCAGCCGTTCACGCTGCACGCCGTCGCCTTGGACTCGGCCGGTCACGAGGCGCGGAGCGCAGAGGTGGTGGTGACGCTCGGGCCGGACGAGCAGCGGCCGGTCGTGAACATCGCCTCGCCGACGGTGTCGCGCACGGAGGCTGGCACGGACTACGCCGAGGTCGTGGAGGACACGGAGGTGCTCCTCCGGGTTGCCGGCTACGACGACGTGGGGGTCGAGCGGCTGCGCCTCCGGGGCGTGCGCCGCGAGGCGACCCGCTACGTGCTGACCGGGAGCCTGAGCGACGAGCTGGCGCCGGACGAGCTCGCGCCGGAGGCCCTCCCGGGGGCGTTGAACGCGTTCACGGCGACGCGGCTGATGCAGATCCCCGAGACCGGGGCCGCGAGCGATCGCTACCCGCTCGAGGTGACCGCCATCGACCGCGCCGGGAACGAGAGCACGGCGTCTCTGGTGGTCGATGTCATCGGCGACGAGGCGCCCGAGGTGGGCGTGGTGCGGAGCGACCGGGACAGCTACTTCCCGCGGGACGAGGTCGAGCTCGCCGTGCAGGGCCTGGACGACGTCGGCGTCGCGCGGATCGAGGTCGACTACCGGGTCGATGGAGCGCTCCGTCGATCGGTCGTTCACGACGTCGTGCCTCCGGCGCGGAACACGCAGCATTCCTTCACGCTCGACCTGGCCGAGCTCGCCCTGAGCAACGCGGACCACACGCTCCGGGCGGAGGTCCATGTGGTCGACACGCGCGGAGCGCGCTCGGACACCCACGTGGAGGAGGTCGTTGTCCGCGAGGACGTGAGCCCCCCTCTCGCCGCGCTGGTCGAGCCGACGCCGGGCGCGGAGCTCTACGTCGGGCAGAGCGTGGTATTCCGCTGGCGGGCCAACGACGAGTCGGGCATCGACCGGATCTCGTTGGGGCGCGGGGGCACCACGATCGTCGACGTCCGGCCGGACGGGCGCGTGGACGAGCGAAGCGTCTCCCACGTGGTGCCGGAAGGCGAGGAGCTCCGGCTCGATCTGGTGGCCCGCGACGTCTTCGGGCGCGAGCAGACGACCGAGTGGGTCTACCCCGTGCGCACGGACGACCCGCCGGACGTGCGCATCGTGGCGCCGCCGTCCGGTGTGCGTCTGGTCGAGGGCGAGCCGTTCACGCTCTCCGCCGTGGTCACGGACGATCGGGACGTCGAGAGCGTCCGCTTCTTCGTGCGGCGGGGCGGCGTCCTGCTCGAGGAACACGTGCTCGCCGGGGACGAGCTCGAGCGCGCGATGGGCGCCGGGGGGCGTGTCTCGACCGGGCTGCGGGTGCCGCGGGAGTCGGACGCGGGCGAGCCCGCCGTGGCCGTGGGCGTGGCGGCGAGCGACGGGACGAGCAGCAGCGAGGCGCTCGCGGAGATCGACATCGTCGATGATCTCGAGGCGCCGGCGGTGCGCTTGAGCGACCCCGGGGGGGCGATCCGCGCCCGGGTCGGGGAGCGCGTGCTCGTGCGCGGCGTCGCGGAGGACGACACCTTCATCGACGCCATCCAGGCGCACCTCGAAGGTCCGGGCGGGCGCGTCGAGCTGCCCTGGGTGGAGCTTCGACGCGAGGACCGCCTCGAAGAGACGCGACGGCCCAACCCGGACAGCTTCGGCTCGGAGGTGGTGGCGCAGCGCTTCTACTCGGACTTCGAGGGGCGCTTCGAGGTGCCGACTGATGGATCGGTCACGGAAGGCGAGCGCTGGGACCTGGTGATCGAGGTGCGGGACCGGGGCGTGACGACGACGCCCTCGCGGCCCGTGCCAATCACCATCGTGGGCGACGACGTGGCGCCGACCTTGGCCTTCCGCCGGCCGCGCGGGCCGCTGGCCGAGCGGCAGACGGTCGAGGGGCTCGTCGAGGCGAGCGACGATGTCGCGCTGGCAGACCTCCGGGTGTTCGTCGAGGGCGGCCCGGTGCTCGTGGAGGAGACGGGCCTCGACGTCGAGTGGCGCAACGTCGGCTTCGACCTGGTGGTGCCGGCCTGGGACGAGGCTGACGAGAGCACGCAGCGGATCACGCTCGTCGCCGAGGCCACGGACGCGAGCGGCAACGAGGAGCGGCTCGTCGAGGTGCTCGAGGTGCGGCCGGACGAGGCGCCTCGGGTGCGGCTCGTGCGGTCGGCGCCGGAGACGGAGGTTGTGCGGGGCGGGCTGGCCTTCCACACGCTCGAGGGGGTCGACGACTTCCTCGGGGCCGGGCGGACGCGGCTCTTCCTGCAGAGCGTGCACACCTCGCTGCGCGGCGCCGGTGAGAGCGATGGGCGCACGGTGAGCGGGCACGCGGAGCTGCGCGACGACGAGGTGCTTCCCTATGTCGACGTCGCCTACCCGGAGGCCGGCGGAACGGAGGCGCGGCTGCTGCTCGGAGGGCAGCCCTACCTCGCCAGCGCCGGGGACGGCGTGCTCCGTGTCCACTCGCCCGGGGGCGGGAACACCCTGCGCCTCGAGGTGCCGGCGGGCTGGAGCGTCACCACCCGGACGCGGCTCCACCGGCTCTGCGACGGCTGCGCGTGCGAGGGCGTCGAGGAGATCGAGGGGGACGGCGATGTGGATCTCTCGGCCATCGGCACGGGCGTCTCCTACGCGGACGTGGAGTTCGTGGTGCGGGACGGCGCGGGCGAGGAGGTGGACTTCTTCCTTCGGCGGGTGCGCATCCACGGCGGGCGGGACGGCTCCCTCGGTTCGGTGACCGCCTACGAGGCGGCCGGCGGGACGTCGCTGCCGGTGCGGCCGGCGGACTGGCTGATCCACGCCTTCGTGCGGGACGACGCCGCGGGCGGCGACGCGTTGGTGGCGTCCTTCCCGGCGGCGGCGACGGGGCAGGGCGAGCTGCTCCGGGCCTCCTTCGCGGTGCCCGTGCCCGCGGCCTTCGAGCTCGAGCAGCTCCGGGTCTTCGGCATGGCGGCGGACCGCTTCAGCGCGGAGCGGGCCCCCGTGCCGCTGGAGCTTCTCGACGCGCGGCCGGCGGTGGCCGACGAGGAGGCGCCGACGCTGGCGCGCATCACGCGACCGGCGAGCGGCGCGAGCGTCGTGCCGGGGCAGCGCCTGGACATCGCGGTGGCGGCCGAGGACGCGAGCGAAGGCATCGCGCGGGTGCAGATCCTCGACGGGGAGGGGCGCCTCCTGACCGAGACGGCCGGCGGCTATCGGCGCAGCGGCTTCGTGCTGCCCTACGAGGTGCCCGCGGAGTTCACGGGCGGGCGCCTGGAGCTGCGCGCGGTGGTGGAGGACTTCGCGGGGCGCACGGCCACCGACGAGATCGCGCTGCCGATCCAGCCGAATCTCCCACCGGAGCTGGTCTTCGAAGTCTTCGCCAGTGAGCGCGTCGCGGGCGAGTGGGGGCAGTACCTCACGTCGCCCACGCGCCTGAACCAGGGCGAGTTCTGGGTGGCGCAGGGCGGCGAGTTCGAGATGCGCTTCCGGGTGGCCGACGACGCGGCTATCGAGCGCTTCGAGGTGTGGCGGCTGGACCCCGTGGGGAGCCGGGTCGAGCCGGTGCTCTTCGAGGAAGTGGTGGCGACCGCCTGTCCGCTCGACCCGGTTCGAGAGCGGAGCTTCGCGCCCCGGCTGCTCTTCGATCGACTGGCCTCGACGCAGTACGAGGTGGTCGCCGTCGACGCGCTCGGGCAGGAGCAGACGCGACGGGTGCTGCTCCACCCGCGCGAGAACGTGGCGCCGGAGATCCGGATCACCACGCCCAGCGAGGGACAGCTGGTGGCGGCGGGGACCTTCCGCATCCAGGTCGGCCTGCTCATGGTCGACGACCGGCCGCTCGACCCGGCGGACGTCGAGGTCTTCGCGAACGGCGTGCGGCTCGGTCGGGTCGCCTTCGAGGACCGGCTCGACGAGACGGTGGCGGCGGAGGCGGCGCTGGGGTCGATCTACGACGCGCTCGAGGCGAAGTACTCGGCGGAGGTGGCCGCGGATCTGGCGCGCGAGGGTCAGCCGAACCTCTTCTCGGGGACCTACGTCTTCGAGGTGCCGCCGGGGCTGGCGCGCGGGTCAGAGGAGATCACGCTGACCGCGTCGGTGCGCGACTCGGAGGAGGCCCTCGGGCGCGATCAGGTGCGCCTGCTCGTCGCGCCGGACGACATCAACCCGGAGGTCGCGATCCTCGAGCCGGAACCGGGCTTCGGGCCGCACGAGAACACGGATTTTCCGGTGCGTTTCCGGGCCTACGACAACGTCAAGGTCGAGCAGCTCGAGGTCTATCAGACCTTCGCCGTGCGCCAGCCGGACGGCGCCTACCTGCGGCGCCCCTACGAGGCGCCCGTGCGCACCATCGGCGGGATCGAGAGCGAGGACTTCGAGCCGCTCAGCACGCTCAACGTGGACACGCCCGAGTACGTGCAGCGGGTCGTCGTCCCGCGCATCCCGGAGCTCGGCGCCTTCTGGCCGGGCGTACCGGTCGTGGATGGGACCCGCTTCGACGTGTGGGTGCGCGTGGTGGCCCGGGACGGCGCCGGCAACGCGCGGGAACGGGAGCTCAGCTTCCCGGTGCGGGTGGACGAGCGGCCGGTGCTCGACGTGGTCGAGCCGCTCCCCGGGGCGCGGGTCGTCGAGGGCAGCCCGCTCACGGTCAACGTCAACGCCTTCGACGACGTGGGCATCGACTCGGTGCGGCTGGTCGCCGTTCACGGGACCACCGGCGCCGAGGTGGCCGACCTCCAGCTGCGGGCCGGGCCCTTCCAGTTCGGTGTGGACGTGCCCGCCTTCGACGAGGCGGACCCGGCGCAGAACCGGCTGACGCTGCATCTCGAGGCCATCGACGAGTATGGCGCCGCGACGGGCGACCTGGATCAGCATCGGGCGCTCGAGACCGTGACCGTGGAGATCGTCCGCGACGAGCCGCCGACGGTGGTGATCGGCGCGCCCGCGGATGGCTCGCGGATCACCGAGGGGGAGGGCCTCTTGGTGCAGGTCAACGCCGTGGACGACATCGGGGTCGACCGGGTGACGCTCGAGGTCGCCGGGCTGCTGGAGGGGGACCGGGCCTTCGTCGACGCGACCTTCCCCTACGAGTTCCTGGTGCCGGTGCCCTACGGGCAGGCCGGGCGGGACCTCGTGCTCACGGCGGACGTGACCGAGCGGACGCTCCTCGGTGAGGGGCGGACGCGGGAGACGGTCCGGCCGGTGACCGTGCACGTCGACCGCGACGAGCAGGCGCCGGCGATCACCATGCTGGCGCCGGCCGCGGCGGGCGCGGTGGCGGTCGAGGGGCGCGAGCTCCGCTTCGCCGCCGAGGTGCTCGACGACGTCGAGGTCTCGCTGGTAGAGGCGGCCCTCTTCGCGGACGCGAACGCGGACGGCGCCTTCTCGCCGGCGGAGGAGGTGGCCGTGCGCTTCCTCCGGACGCCGCCCTACCTGGGCACCTTCCCGGTGGGGACCATCGCCGAGTACGGCGGCGAGGGCTTCGCGGGCGACACGATGGCGCTCCTGGTGGAGCTGCGCGCGCGGGACGGCGCCGGCAACCTCTCGAGCGAGCGCCGGACGGTGACCTTGCGGCGCAACCAGCCGCCCCAGGTGGAGGCCATCCAGGTGCTCGACCGGCGCGGCTTCAACCTCGGGCTCGGCCTCGACGAGCTGACCGAGGGGCGCGAGGTGGTGCTGAACGTGGTCGCGCGGGACCTCGAGGTCGGCGTGGACTCGGCGCGGCTCTACGTCGGGCTCGGGGACGGGACGCCGCTCGAGGAGTTCGCGCTCTTGGGCGAGGACGCGGCGCAGCCCTTCCAGTTCCAGTATCGCGTGCCGCCCGGGCGGGCCGGGGAGTCGCTCCGCTTCTACGCAGACGCGCTCGACGTGGACGGGCTGCGCTCGGAGCGCTCGGGCGAGCGGCGCTTCACCATCGTGGAGGACGCGCCGCCGACGGCGACCATCCTGCGGCCGGTGGGCGACGACGCCGTGGTCATCGACGGCATGGACATCGTCGTCGACGTGGAGGCGCGGGACGACCTCGGCGCCGAGGGCATCGACCGGGTGGTCTTCTACGTGGACGGGACGCCCGCGTACACGGCCTACGACCCGGCCAGCGTGACGGATGGCCTCGCAGCGGCGGAGAGCGTCTACCGGGCCACGTTCCACCCGCCGGACGGAACGGCGGGCATCGAGGTCTTCGCCGTGGCCTACGACCGGCTCGGGCAGGCGGGGCAGTCCGAGACGGTCATCATCGGGACCATCGCCGACACGGTGGAGCCGGACGTCGACGTGCTCTCGCCGGCGCCGGGGCAGATCCTCACGGCCGGGCAGCCCCTCGATCTCGAGGTCGCCGTGCGGGACATCGGCGTGCTCGAGGAGCGGCGGGTGAGCGTGGCGCTCGCTCGAGAGATGCAGGACCCGGAGAGCGGCGAGTGGGTGCTGCTGGCCGAGGTGGAGGACTTCGAGCTCGGGCTGCGTTCGGACGCGAGCGATCCGGAGGACGCCTACTACGTCTACGGGGCGACGGTCATCGACGGGGCGCTCCTCGCGCGCACCGATGGCCGGAACGAGCGGGTGCGGGCGGTCACGACCGTCGCGACCCCCGAGCACACGGTGGTCTCGCGCTCGACGCACGAGGTGGGCCTGCCCGTGGCCGAGCGCGTCTACCCGGCGCCGGGGGACGCGAGCGCCCCGACCCCGCAGAGTCTCGCGCGCGGGACCCTCGTGACGGCGGCCGCGCAGTTCCGCAGCGTCGATCGCGAAGGCGCGCTGGTCGGGGCCTGGTCGACGACCGACCCGCTCAGCCACGAGACCGGGCTCGGTCTCGCGCCGGTGGCCTCGAGCCTGCCCGCGACGGGCATCTTCCTGGCCGAGGCCCACGCGACGGTCTCGGACGGGGTGGGCAACGGCTACGTCTTCGACGAGCTCGCCGTTTCGGACGTGTTCCGCGGGACCATCGGGGAGCTCCACGCGGACGCGAGCTTCGTGATCGCGGGCAAGAGCGGCCGCATCCCCGGGCTCCCCGTGCCGCCGGCCGATGGACCGGTCGGGGAGGCCTGGCGGGGTCTCGCCGAGGCGGCGCCCCACGCCGAGGCGCATCTCGAAAGCGACGGGGGTGAGCTCCTGCTCTTCGCCGTGCAGGACGGGCCCGAGTCCTTCGGCGTGCCCTACACGCTGATCGGCCGCGTCGAGCTGCCCTACGCGGACGTCTACGGCGTCGCGCGCAAGGACGACCTGGCGCTGGTGGCCAACGGGCACGGCGGGGTGCAGGTGGTCGACATCAGCGAGCTGAGCGCGCCCTATCGAGTCGGCTACATCCAGCCGAGCGGCTTCGCGCGGGACGTCGCGGTGGCCGGGTCCTACGCCTTCATCGCCGCCTCGACCGAGGGGCTGGTGGTGGCCGACCTGTCGGACCCGACGATGCCGATCGTGGCCTCGGTCGACACCTTCGGCGTGGCCAACCGGGTCTTCCTCGAGGGGGACCGCGCCTACGTGACGGCGATGGCCGGCGAGGGGCGGGCGAGCGAGGTCTCCGTGGTCGACGTGCGCGACCCCTTCCGGCCGGAGCTCGTCCGCACCATCGACCTGCTGTCGCCGCGGCCGGACCGGGTCGAAGACGGCGCTTACGACGTGACCGTCTCGGGCGGGAAGGCCTTCGTCACCGTCCACCGCTCGGATCAGGAGGACCGGCCCTCCGAGTCCCTGCTCGAGATCGTCGACCTCGCCTCGCTCGAGGACCCGACGCTGGACGCGACGGTGCCGAGCGTGATCCACGACGCGCCGAGCTTCGGCGACGTGGGCCCGCGCGGCGTGACGATCGCCCGTGGCGCCGTACACGTGGCGGCGGGGACGCGGGGTCTCGCCCGCGTGGAGCTGCCTTCCCTGAGCGTCGTGGACCACAGCCCGGCGGCCGACGCCGAGGCCGTGTCCACGGAGGTCGAGCTCGTGCGCCTGGAGCTGAGCTCCGCGCTCCCGGCGGATGCGGCGCTCCGGGACGCGCTCCGCGTGCAGCCCCTCGACCCGACGATGGGCGAAGACGTGCTCGACGCGCACTTCGAGGTGGGCTTCGGCACCCGGGGCGGCGAGGAGGCGCGGCGCATCGTCGAGCTCCGGCGCCGGCCCGGGACGGCCCTCGACCCGGCGACGCCCTACTACGTGACGGTCACGGCGGGTCTGACCCCTGTGAGCGGGCTGCCGCTCGCGCGGGACTACGTCTTCCGTTTCGACACGTCGCGTGCCGGCGCGGCGACCCCTCCCCAGATCGTCGAGGTCTCGCCAGCTACCGGGAGCATCGCCGGCGGGACGCCGCTGGTGGTGTGCGGCGAGGGTTTCGGGGACGCGCCGGAGCTCCGCATCGGCGGGCAGCCGCACGCGGTGGAGGCCATCGTGCCCGCTGGGTCCGAGGGGCCCGGCTCGCCGCCCTGCGACCAGCTCTGGACGCACACGCTCCCGAACGACGCCGGACCGGCTGCGGTCGAGGTGGAGAACGCCGCGGGGCTGCGGGACCAGCGCCTCGGCGCCTTCGTCTACGTCGACGAGCTGCAGATCTCGTTCATCGACCCGGCGGTGGTACGCGTGGCCCAGGTCGGCGCTGGCGAGGAGGTCCGCGTGGTGGGCTACGGCTTCCACGAGGGCGTCGCGCTTCGGGCCTGGCCGGCGGGCGCGCCCGAGGCCTTCGTGGAGGTCGACACGGCGGACCCGGAGCTCTTGCTCGACAGCGCCGAGGCCATGCGCTGGACCGTGCCGGACTTCGGCGGCGACCACCGCGGCTTCGTGGACGTCCAAGTGCTGGACCGCGACGGGGGCTCCTTCCTGCTCCCGAACGGGCTCTTCTACGGGCGGCTCCAGGTCGACCACCGGATCGACAGCGGCTCGAGCGCCATCCCGGACGCGAACCGGCTCCCGCCCGGCGTCATCGCCGACCTGGAGGTCGACGAGGAGCTGGGGCTCGTCTACGTGCTCGGCCGCGCCGTCCACGAGGGGCGGACGCTCGCGGCCCCCGGCTACCTCTCGCTGGTGCGCTACGACCCGGCGTCGATCGAGGACGCCGCGCCCATGCACGGGCTCGGCTACTACAACACGCCCGCCGAGCTCGAGCCGCGCGCCCTCGCGCTGGGGCCCGAGCACGTCTACGTCACGGCCGGCAGCCACGACGTGGCGGACGTCGAGAGCGAGTACGCCGGGCGTGAGTGGCTCCTGGTCTACGACCGGGAGCTGAGCATCCCGGGGACCGTGCCAGGCGCGCCCTCGGAGGATCGCCAGTTCGTCTTCGCGCTCCCGCTGCCGGAGGGCGAGCCGCCGCTCGAGCTCGAGGTCGCGGACGACCTGCTCGTGGCGACGGTCGACGACGAGGCCGTCTACGTCTTCAGCCTCGCCGACCCGGCCCGTCCGACGTTGGTGCGGCGCCTCGAGGAGGTGACCTTCGACGGCTACCCGCAGCGGCTTCGGCCCATGTCGGCGCATGTGCGTGGCGAGACGCTCTACGTCGGCCGCTACGGCCGGCCCGGGACGCCGCGGGTGGTGGCCTACGACCTCGTGCGGCCGAACCTGCCCGTGGTGGGTGGATTCACGCCCTCGGGGGCCGCGCTGCCGAACGACCGCTTCTTCCCGCGGGCCTACCTGAGGGGTCAGACCACCTTCGTGGCGTCGACGAACACCCTCGACGCGCGCGTCTTCGACTTCGAGGCGCCGGCCGCCGGGCGGCTCCTCGGCGAGTACGCGCCGCGGGGGTTCCGCGTGGCCCGCCTCGCCCGGTCGTTCGACATGGACGCGATGACCGGCCTCGCGGCGGTCGCTTCGCTCGACGGAGACCCGCCGCCCGTCAGCTATCTCTCCCTCTTCGACCCATCGCGCCCGAGCGAGGTCGGCCTCCTCGATGCGGTCCGCGTGGACGACCTGCTCGTGCACCAGATGGCCCTCTCGGACGACGGCCTGCTGGTGGCGGCCTCGGGGGAGCAGCTCCTCTTCGCGCGGACCTTCATCGACGACCTGGCGGGCTCGAGGCCGCAGGCCGGCGAGCGGGGCGTGCCGCCCGAGGAGCCCGTCCGCCTCGCCTTCACCCAGCCGGTCGAGCTCGCGGCCCTCGGCCCCTACGTCGAGCTCGTCGAACGCGACGGAACGGCCAGCGGCGTCCCCGTGCCCACCACGCTCTCGGTGGACCCGGCGAACCCGCGCGTGCTCCTCATGACGCCCAGCGCGGGGCTCCGCGGCGACGCCTCGTACGAGGTGCGCCTCTCGGCGGAGGTGGGGAGCCGGCGCTCGCAGGGCCTCTTCGCTCACGCCATCCCCTTCGAGACCGCGTCCACGACCGGCGCGCGCCCGGAGCTCGTGGACGTGACCCCGAGCGCCCTCGAGACGTCGGGTGGCCGGATCGAAGTGCGCGTGCGCGGCGCGCAGGATCCGAGCTTCCGGGTGGGCGGTCAGCCGGCGAGCGTCGTCGAGAGCACGGCGCTCGGGGACGGAGTGACGCGCTTCGTGCTCGAGGTGCCGGCGCAGCTCCCCGGCCCCGCCGCGGTCGAGGTGGAGAACGGCGGCGGCCAGCGGGCACAGCGGCTCGGAGCGGTGCGCTTCCTCGCCCCGCTCCGGCTCACGGGCCTCAGCCCGGACCGCGGCTCCGTGAACGGTGGGACCCCCGTGACCATCCGCGGCGAGGGCTTCCGGCCCGGCGAGGTGGAGGTCGCGTTCGGGGGCTTCGAGGTCGCCGAGGGAGACCTCCGCGTGCTCGACGGGGAGACGCTCGAGGTGCTCACCCCGCCCGGGCTGCTCGGCCCGGTGACCGTGACGGTGACCCTGGCGAGCGGGCAGGTCGGGAGCCTGGTGGACGCCTACGAGTACCTGCAGCCGCTCCAGGCGGAGATCGGCTTCGGGGTCGGAACCATCTACGACATGGTGCTCGACCCGACGGGGACCTACGCGGTGGCCGCCGCCGGGCGCGCCGGCGTGCTCGTCATCGACGTGGACGCCTCGCGCTACTCCGAGCGCGACGAGGCGGACCTCCGCGGCACCATCGACGAGGACGGGGACGGGACGGACGACCGGATCGTCGCGCGCGTACCCGTGCCAGGCGTGGCGCTGGGCGTCGACACCTACTTCGAGCGCGGCGTGGATCGGGTCCTGGTGAGCGGCATGACCGAGAGCTACGACGGCTCCGGCGCCCTCGACCACACGGACGCGCACCTCTGGGTGATCGGCTTCGATCCCCTCGACGTCGGCTCGACGAGCCTGATCGACACGCTGCCGCTCCAGGGCGCGAGCTTCGCGCGCGGGATCGACGCCGAGGGCGGGCGGGCGCTCGTCGCGCAGGCCGAGGGCGGCCTGGGCCTCGTGGACATCCACCTGGCCGGCGAGGCCTACCGCACCGCGTCCGCGGCGCTGCCGGTTGGGCATACGGCCCTCGACGCGTTGCGGCTCCCGGCGGAGGGCGGCGCGTCCGAGCGCTACCTGGTGGCCGCGGGCCTCTACGACGTGGCCGAGAACGCCCTCGTCGACGAGCTCGACCCGAGCACCGGCGGCTTCTACGTGCTCGAGAACGACGTGGGCACCGGGTTCCGCGTCGTCGGGAGCGTGCCGGTGCCGAGCAGCCGCATCGCCGTGCGCGGGCACCATGCCTTCCTCGCGGCCGGCCGCGCCGGCGTCGTGGTCGTGGACCTCTCCGTGCTCGGCGCGCCGCGGGTGGTGCGCCGCATCGAGGGCCTCGGCACGGTCTACGACGTCTCCCTCGACGGCCACCTGCTCTACGTGGCGCTCGGGGAGGGCGGCATCGCCACCCTCGACGTGACGGACCCGACCGCGCCCCTCCGCGGCGAGGGCATGGAGGTGGCCGATGGCGATGTGCGCGCGGTCCTCGGCTCGAGCTACGCGGGCATCGGTGGCGGCGCGGGGGTGGTGCAGGTCAGCCCCGACTCGGTCTTGAAGGTGGCGCGCGTCGACCCGACGAGCCGCATCCTCGACCGGGACGCGCTCGGCCGGGAGCGGGTCATCGTCCGCTTCAACAAGGCCATCGACCTCTGGGCGCCGAACGAGGGGCGCTTCTCGCTGCTCCGCGGAGACGGCAGCGAGCTGTCGAGCGACCTCGAGATCGTGAACAACGACGCCATCCTCACGCTGCGACCCGGCCACGGGCTCGCGGTCGGGGAGCCCGTGATCGTGCGGATCGCCGCGGGGGTGGAGTCCGTCAAGCCGGTGGCCGACGGGGAGTACCTCACGCTCTACACGCTCGCGCGCGAGCAGCGCGTCGAGCTCACGTACCGCGGCGCGCGACCGAACCCGGTGGAGCTCGACGCCGTGGTGCCGCGCCGCGTGCCGCAGGATCGGGAGGCGCTGATCACCGTGTCCGGACTCGGGATCCCGCTCGAGCCGGACCGCATCCGCGTCTACGTGGGCGGCCTCGAGGGCATGGTGGAGTCCGTCGAGAGCTCGGACGAGGACGAGCGGGCGGCCGTGGTGACGGCGCGGCTGCTGCCGATCCCGACGCCGGGCCAGTACGACGTCACCGTGCGCGTCGAGCAGGGCGGGCTCTGGGAGGAGGACACGCTGGCGGGCGGGCTCGTGGTGGACGCGCCCATCCGGCTCGACTCGATCTCGCCGAGCTGGGGCCCGGCGCGTGGCGGCACGACGGTGACGGTGCTCGGCCAGGGCTTCGAGCCGGGAACCACCGTCTCCGAGGGGCTCACCCTTCGCGTCGGCGACGTGCCGGTGACGGAGGCGCGCGTGCTCTCCACGACGCGCCTCGAGCTGGTGACGCCCGGGGGGCGCGTGGGGCCGAACGCGGTGCGGGTGACGGATCGCTACGGGCGGCGCGCCGAGCTTCCGCCGGAGCAGGGCTTCGGCTACGGGCTGAGGTCGATCGCCAGCCAGGTGCTGCCCTTCGCGCCGAACGACGTCGTGGTCGACCCGCGGAGCGGCGCGGCGCTCACCAGCGGCGGTGCGCTGAGCCGGCAGGGCCCCTTCACCGTGCTCGAGCTGCGGGACGGGGCGCTCGAGGTCCAGGAGAGGCCCTCGCGGCGGCCCCAGTGGAGCGTGCCCGACGCCATCCGGGCCGCCGTGCTCGACGTGCAGAGCCCCGAGCGGCCGCTCTTCGTGGGGGCGTCCTCGGCCGTGCCCCTGAGCGGCGACGCGCTCCGCGACGCGCTCTTCGGCGCGAACGTGCTCGGTGGCGACTCGATGGGCGTCTTCCCCGTGCGCGAGCGCGAGGAGGGCGTGCTCCGCGACCGGGTCTACGTGGCCGCGGGCTACCAGGGCGTCGCGCGGCTCAACCGCGACGAGCTCAACGGGCTCCAGCCGCTCTCGGTCGTGCTGAGCGGCGCAGGCGTGGCGAACGACGTGGTGAAGTCGGGTGACCTGCTCCTGGCGGCGACGGCGCAAGGGGCGATGGCGGACTGCGACTTGCGCGTCGCCTGCCGGAACTGCGTGGCCGGTCCGCGGAGCGTCTTCGTGCAGCAGGTCTCCTACGCCGACGTCGACGACCCCGTCGTGCTCGGGCAGCTCCGCGACGCCGACGGGCGACTCGTGCGGGCCTCGCGCACCGTCCTCACGGACGGCCGCTGGGCCATCGGCGGGGGCACGGCGGCGATGACGATGTGGCGCAACAGTGAGGCGTGCAGCTCCTACCCGAGCTTCTCCGCGGCCGAGGCCCCGGCCGACACCTCGCCGAGCCCCCTCGTCGCCCTCGACCTCTACGACCCCTACGTCCGCCACGAGTACGACTTCGGCTATGCGGTGCTCGATGCGGTGGTCTACGGCGAGCACCTCCTCGTCGCCCTCGGCTCGGGGGGCCTGGGCGTCGTATCGCGCGAGCGGCCCGAGGAGCGCGTCGTCGTGCCGCTGGACGAATCGGTGCAGGCGAACGCCGGGCCCATCGTGAAGCTGCGCCTCGCCGGCAACCTGCTCTTCGCCTCGGCGGCGAGCGGGGGCCTCCTGGTCTTCGAGCTCGGTGACCCGATGGCCCCGCGCCTGATCTCCGCGGGCAACGACGAGCGGGTCGTCGCCGTGGACGTCTACAAGGGGCGCCTCTTGGCCATGGGCGAGAGCGATGCCGGGCCGGGCATGCGGGTCTTCGACCTGCCGGGGGCCTTCGTGCGCGAGGCGAGCGTGCCCGAGGGGGGCTGGATCGCAGAAGACGAGGCCTACGAGCTCCGCTTCAGCGAGCCGGTCACGCGGGCCTCGCTGGAGGCGGCGGGGGCGATCCGCGTCGTGAGGGAGGATACGCGCGAGGAGGTGCCCTTCGCGCTCCGCGCGCTGGACGAGGAGGAGGGCGCGGGCGAGCGCTACGCCGTCGAGTTCGTGCGCGAGGCCTACGTGACCTACGCCGTCCACGTCGAGCGCGCGGAGAACCTGCGGAGCGGGGGGCTCTGGGTGCCCTTCGTGGGCCGGGTCCGCGCGGCGCGGCCGGGGGCCGTCCGCCCCGTGCTCGAGCGGGTCGACGGGGGGTTGCTCCACCGGGGCGACAACGCGCTGCTCAGCGTCCGCGGTGAGGGCTTCCGGGACGCGCCGGACGTGGAGGTCTGGGTCGACTCCGTCCGCTTCGACGCGAGCTTCGTGAGCGAGACCGAGCTGGCTCTCCCGCCCGGCGCCGTGGAGCTCCTCGAGCCCGGCGCCCACCACGTGCGGGTCGTCGACGGCGAGCTCGAGGCGGTGCTCCCGGGCAGCATCGTGCTGGCCGAGGACCCGTCGCTCGCCGAGTTCCGGCTCGGGCTGGAGTCCGGCCCCGTGGAGGGGGGCGTGACGGTGCCGATCACGGCGACCGAGCCGGCGATCCTGCCAGGCGCGCGGGTGGTCATGCGGGCGCGGAGCAGCGAGGACGTGCTCCGCACCGAGCGGGCGGACGAGGGCACCTTCATCCGCACTCTCGAGGACGACGTCGTGCGCCTCGACCGCTTCGAGTTCCTGCTCCCCGGCGTGCTCGAGCCGGACGTCTACGACGTGGCGCTGGAGATGGGAGGCCGCGAGGTCCCGGTGGGCGTGTTCTCGTACACGACTCCCGAGGGGCGCGAGATCGACCTGCCGAACTATCCGCCCATGGTGGTCGGGGCCGCGCAGCGCGTCGGCGACCTGCTCTATGTCGGCGTGAAGGACGGCGCCGAGCCGACGGCGACGAACCGCTTCCTCATGACCGGGGGCGTGGAGGTCTACGACGTCTCGATCGCGGACCGCCCGGTGCGCCTCTCCCAGCTTCCCATGGACGCGCCCGTGCTCGGCCTGGAGGTGAGCGACGACGTGGCATACCTCGCGGCCGGCGAGGCTGGGCTGGTCACGGTCGCCGTGCACGATCCGGCGCAGCCGCATCTGCTCGGGGGCTTCCCCGTGCCGGGCGCCCTCGCGACCGACGTGGCCCTCGACCCGGTGGCGGGCGTGCTCGCGCTCTCGGTGGCGGACGCCTTCGGTGGGGGTCTGGTGCGCTTCTTCGACGCCACGGATCCCGAGCTCGATCCGCCGGCCGGCTACGGCCCGCTCTCCTTCGCGTCCGGCGAGCTCGTGGGGCAGCCGGTGGATGTCGCCTGGCAGAGCGGGCGGCTCTTCGTGCTCTTCCTCGACCCGGCGGGCCACCTGCAGCTCGCCATCTTCGAGGGGCTCCCCGGAGCGCCGAGCGTGAGGGTGCATGCGGTGCCGCGTGGGGACATGCCCGGGATCGACCCCGAGAACGCCTCGATGCTGGTGCGCGAAGGGCAGGTCGTCGTGGTCTACGACGTCCCGCTGAGCACGCAGCGGCAGCAGACCGTGGTGGTCATGAACGAGACCGATGAGGGGGACTGGGAGGGGGTCTTCTGGGACGACGTGGCGGTCGAGGGGAGCACCGCGGCGTCGGAGGCCATCGCCTTCGGCGGCAGCCTGGTCGTGTCGCGGCCCGGCGGGCTTCGCGGTCGCGCGACGACGGACCTGGTCGTCACGGGCGTGGAGCCGCGGGCGGGCACGGCGCTCGTGCCGGGCGACGCGCTCCGGGTGCAGCTCAGTCAGCTCATCGACACGAGCGAAGGCGCCGTGGCGGCGGCCGTGCGGCTCGAGAACCTGATCGGGGAGCCGCTCGCTCCGGACGGGTACGCGCTCGAAGCCGTGAACACGCTCGAGGGTGGGGTCGTCACGGTGACGCTCGCCGAGGCCGCGACGCATCGCGGGCCCCTCCAGCTCGTGGTCGAGGGGCTGCGGCGCCTCTCCGGGGAGCCGCAGGCCCGGCCCGTGCGCGCGGTCTACGACGTCGTCGACGGACCGAGGCCGCGGGTGGACGCCGTGCTCCGCGACGGGGTCGCGCCCTTCTTCCACGGGGACGGCACGGAGCTGGCCGTACTGCGCGGTGAGGGCTTCGGTACGGACGCCGCGGCGCTGCAGATCGTCGTCGGCGACGCCGTGGTGCCCGCGGCCGGCGTGCTCTCGGTCTCGGACGACGAGGTGCGCTTCACCATGCCCGCCCTCGCGCTCGCGCGGACCGCGGCGGCGCTCGACGCGACCGTCCTGCGCGACGGCGTGCGCGCGACCCGCCGCGGTGCCGTGGTCATCCAGCCCGCCGCCATCCTGCAGGAGCTCCACCCCTCGACCGGTCCGCCGGAGGGCGGCAACGTCGTCGACCTCTACGGCGTGGGCTTCAACCGCTTCGTCGAGGTGCGCTTCGACGGGGCGCTCGCCGGCGACCTCCGCGTGCTCGGCGCCGGCCACCTCCGCGTGCGCGCTCCCGCCGGGAGCCTCGGACCGGCCGACGTCGCGGTCTCTTCCACGCTCTTCCCGGGGGAGCAGAGCGCCCTCGCAGGGGCCTACTTCTACACGAGCAACGCCACCGGTACGGTCGAGCTCGAAGGCGAGGCCGACGTGCCGGTCGCCGCCATCGCCGTTCGCGACCAGCTCCTCTACGCCGTCACCGGCGGGCACTACGACGAGATCGACGGCTCTGGGCGGCTCCTCTCGACCGTCGAGAGCGACGTCGCCCGGCTGGTGGTGGCGGACCTCTCGGATCCCGTGCGTCCGCGCATCGTCGAGGACACGACCGGCGACCCTCCCCGCCCCTACCACCTCGAGGCGCGGCTCGCGCCCGAGGGCTTCCGGGACCTCGCCCTCGACGGCGACCGCCTCTACCTCCTCGGCGGCAGCCGCCTCTTCCACCTCGACGTGACGCTGCCGACGGACCCCGAGGTCGTCGAGGAGCTGGCGCTCCTGGCGGAGGACGGGGCCGAGGACCCGGGGCATCGCCTGCTCGCCGCCGACGGCCTCCTCTACGTGAGCTCCGACGAGGCGCTCCGCATCTACCGCGAGGGTCGCGACGGGCTCCTCGAGCGGATCGCGCGGATCGACGCGAGCGCGCTCGGCGGCGCCCCCGGCGCGCTGGTGCTTCGCGGGGACACGCTCTGGGTCGCCGTGCCGGAGGCCTCGCGGTTGGCGCTCGTCGATCTGCGGGGCGGCTCGTTCGATGTGCGCGGCGTGGTCGAGACGCGGGACCGCGGCGGCCGGCCGGTGGCGGCGAGCGACCTCGCGCTGCTGGGGGAGCTCCTCCTGGTGGCGACGGGGGACGGCGGCAGCGTCATCGCCTTCCCGCTGCGCGCGGAGGGGGTCGAGCCGGCGGCCGAGCTCGCGGTCCTCGACGTGGGCGGCGGTGGGCGCCTGAGCGCAGACCGCCTCGCGGTGGCCGGGCCGATCCTCTACCTGGCGGCGGGCGATGGGGATCTCCAGCTCTTCGACATCGGCGCCTGGCGCGACTTCGACTTCGGCGCCGAGGTCCCGCTCGTCGACTACTTCGGCACGCTGGGCGCCGTCCGCGGCCTCGGGCTCGGCCGCGGCGCCACCTACGCGGGGACCGCCTATCTCCGCGATGTCGATGGCGAGCCCGTGGAGAACCCGGTCGCCTGCGAGGGCGGCGAGTCGTGCCACGGCCGGCTCGGTGGCGCCCTCGCGACCTTCGTCGACGACGCGCTCCGAGTGCTCGAGACGCGGCCGGCCCCCCGCGGCCTCCACGGGGTGGAGGACGCCGTGGAGGTGCAGCTCGATCGCATCGTCGATCCGGGCCTGATCGAGGCGCGCGGCGCGGAGCTCTTCGAGGTGACTCGCGGCGGTGTTCCGGTCGCGGGGTTCGTCTCGACGCGGGTCACGCCCCCCGGCACCCGGCTGCTCTTCCGGCCGGTGACGCCCTTCGAGCCGGGCGTGCAGTATGGCGTGCGCGTTTCGGCGGAGCTCGAGGCGCTCCGCGGCGCGCGGCTCGGCCGCGACTACCGCTTCCGCTTCACGGCGACCGCCGAGCTCGCGCCGGCGCTCCTCGAGGTCACCCCAGCCTTCGGGAGCTGGCGAGGTGAGGCGGAGGTGCGCCTGGTCGGTGAGGGCTTCGGCCCGGAGACCGAGGTGCGCTTCGCCGGGGTCCCAGCCGAGGTGCTGCGGCGCGACGGGTCCGAGCTCCTGGTGCGGACGGGCGCCTTCCCGGAGGCGAGTGAGGACAGCCGCCTCGTCGGCGTCGAGGTCCGCAACGGGGACCGTGCCGTCTTCCGGCCGGCGAGCTTCACCTACGTCGCCGACCCCGCGATCGACGCGATCGGGCTCTGGGAGGGCGGCCGCATCGAGGGCACGGAGCTCCGCTACGACCGGGGTGAGCTCGTGGGCGTCCGGGGCCGCGGCGTCGGGCCTGCGACGCTGGTGCGCGTGAACGGCCGGCCCGTGGAGGGCGTGGAGCGCATCGACGACGAGACGCTCGTCTTC
The DNA here is from genome assembly GCA_002699025.1 of Sandaracinus sp. Taxonomy (GTDB): domain Bacteria; phylum Myxococcota_A; class Polyangia; order Polyangiales; family Houyiibacteriaceae; genus Houyiibacterium; species Houyiibacterium oceanicum. The sequence continues at coordinate 27,483 of PABA01000150.1, forward strand.
CCCGCGCCGGGGCGGACCGTGGGCCGGCTCCGGGTGGCGCTGGAGAACGGGCCCGAGGCGGTGGCCGAGAGCGAGGCCCTGGAGGTGCTCTTCGAGGCCGACTGGCGCGACCGGGATGCGGCGGTCTGGGATCGCGAGGGCTCCCTCTTCGTCGCGGCCGATCGGGACGAGGTGCGGCTCTACGCGGCGGTCGAGGAGGCGGCGCCCGAGCTCCTGGCATTCCTCCCGCAGGAGGAGCCCGTCGTGGACGTGGCGCTCGGCGGCGGCGCGCTGCTCCTGGCGATGGAGAGCGGCGAGCTGCGCGTGCTCGACCTGAGCGACGTGTACTCGCCACGCCTCGAGGCCGTCCTCCCGAACCCGGGTGGGGTGGCGCACGAAGACCTGGCGGTCTCGGGGCGGCGCTTCGTGTCCGCGGACCCCGCGGCAGGTGAGGTCCACGTGGGCCTCCTGGGCGGCGCGGCCTGGGAGAGCTTGGCCGTGCCCGACCTCGTGGAGGTCGCCGTCGACGGGGAGGCGCTCTTCGTCCTGACCGAGGGCGCCCTCGACGTGCGCGCCCTCGCCGAGCCGAGCGAGTCGCTGCTGGTGGACGGCCCGGTGACGCTCGAGACGGGCACCCTCCTCGGCCTGCGCGCCGAGGCCGGTCGGGTGGCCATCTGGGGCCGGCGCGGCGTCGAGGTCTTCCGCGCGGACGGCGTCGCCGAGCTCGGCGCGCTCGAGCTGCTGGGCGCGGCGTCGTCGGCGGCGCTGGGCTTCGGTGACACGGACGTCGAAGGCGCCGCGATGACGGGCGAGGTGCTCGCCGTGCTGGGCCACCGCGGGCTCGAGCTCCGCCTCTTCGATGTGGGCCCGGGCGACGGCCTCGGTGGGCTCGACGCGCGTGAGGTGGCACGGGTGGCGGTGCCGACGCGGGCGGACACGCTCGAGCTGGAAGGCGGGCACCTCGGCTGGAGCGGCCTCGCCTCGGCCTGGTCGCTGCAGCTCCCGCTCGCGCAGGTGGTGGCGGCCGGCCCGGCGCGGCTCGCCTCGCCGGATGACACCGTGCGCCTCGCGGTCGGCGGCGACCCGGAGGCCTGGGGGGACGCGATCGTCGGCGTGACGGACCTCCGCTCGGGGGCGTCCCTCGGCGGGAGCACGCGCTACGTCGATGGGGAGCTGAGCTTCGCGCCGGTCGGCGCCGCCTTCGCCCCGGGTGAGCTCTATGAGGTCGCTCTCCTGGCGCCGCCGGCGGATCGCGTCGACGGCGGGCGCATCGTTCACGATCTCTCGCACCGCTTGCCGGCGGCGCCGCTCTTCGGCGCCGCCCCCTTGGAGCTCCGGCGCGTGACCCCGAGCACGGCGGTCACGGGCGAGGCGACGACCTTCGTCGCCGAAGGCGCAGGGCTCCACGCCGTGACCGCTCTCCGGCTCGGGGGCGTCGAGGTGGCGGGCTTCGCGGCGTCGCCCGATGGCACCGAGCTGAGCTTCGATGCGGTACCGGGCCCGGGCGTGCTCTCCCTCGAGGCCACGCACGAAGGGGGTCGCGAGGTGCTGCCGGCCGCGGTGCTGGGAGCCGAGGCGCTGGTGATCACCGCCGTCACGACGCCGACGGGCGACTCGCTCAGCGTGGGCGGGGGCACGCGCGTCACCGTGACGGGGGCGGGCCTCGCGCGTGCGTCGATCCACCTGGTGGCTGCCGCTTCCGGCGCGCTCCCGGGGGCCGGGAACCGGGTCGCGGTCGACGAGCTCCTCCCCACGGGCGTGGGCTTCGGCTCGCCGCCCTGCGTGGCTGGGACCGTCTTCGACCTGGTGGCCACGCGCGCCGAGACCGGCGACGAGGTGCGGGCGCCGGGCGTGCTCCGCTGCGTGGACGACGTAGCGCCCAGGCTGGTGAGCTCTCTGCCCTACGCGCCGGGCCGGCCCGCCCGCTTCGAGTTCGACGAGCCCGTCGACGTGGGCGCCTGGGCCGTGCGGGCCCTCGTCGAGGACTACGACACGCCCGGCGCCGTCGAGGACGTCAGCGCACGCTTCGAGCTCCGCGCCAGCGGACGGGTGGTGGAGCTCGCGCTCCGCGCCGGCGAGACGTTGGCCGACGACCGCCGCTACACCTTCGCCCTCGAGGCCGTGAGCGACGCGGCGGGCAACGCTCCGACGCTGCCCATCGAGCAGAGCTGGGTGGCCCCGGACCGGCTGGCGCCGCGCGACCTCGGGCTGACGCTCGCGGTGACGGGCGAGCGCCTCGGCGAGGGGGTCGGCCGGGGCTCCCTGGTGGGAGGCCAGCGCTACCGGCTCGCGCCCGTCGCGATGGACAACCGCGACGTGGGTCGCGACGTGGCGCTCACGACCCGCGTCTCTCGAGACGGCGGGGCGACCTTCGGGTCCGTGGTTCGCGGGGAGCTCGAGCTCGACGTGGCCGAGGCGGACCTGGGCTTCGTCTTCCGCGTGGAGGCCCGTGACCGCAGCGGCAACCGAGCCAGCGAGGACGTCACGGTCGGCGTCGCCGCGCCCGACATCGCCGTCGGCGCCGTGACGACGGCTCCGGCGAGCCCGGAGGAGGAGACGCGCGTGCGCGTGGCCTTCACCGTGAGCGGGGCCGACGTGGGGCTCGTCGACGACGCCGAGGTCCGCATCCTCAGCCGCGCCTACCGGGCCAGCGAGCGCGTCGTCGACACGACCACGCGCGAGTACGCCATCGACTGGGACGCGCCGACCCTCGCCGAGCTGCGGGCGGCGACGGGCGGGAGTGACGAGGTCCCCGTGGCGCTCACGCTCCGCTACGGCGCGGCCGGCCGCGTGGAGGGCGCCGGGAGCTTCACGCTCCACGAGGATCTCACGCCGCCCGAGATCGCCGTGGTCTCCCCCGCCGACGGTGCGGCCGTGCCGACCGATGAGCCGCTCGAAGTGCTCCTCCGGGTCTTCGACGCGCACGGCATCGAGCGCGTCGAGGTGGAGGTCGATGGCGCCGCGCCGGTGGTCTTGTCCGACCCGACGCGCTTCGAGCTCACGCCCGCCGGGACGGCGCCCACCGAGCTCCGCTTCACGGCGACGGACCTCGCGGGGAACGCGGCCGACGAGACCCTCACGCTCCGCCCCTACGACGACGACGGAGAGGCCCCGCGGCTCGCCATCCTGGCGCCGTCCGAGGGGACGGAGGTGCGCGAGCGCGAGGCCCTCCGCGTCGACGTGGAGCTCGACCAGCTGACCGAGGCGCGCCTCCACGTCGACCTCGGCGGCGATCCGGCGCATCCGGGCAACCCGGAGCCGATTCTTCTCGCGCGCGGCGAGGACGATCCCGAGCGCTTCCCGGTGTCCCTCACCATCCCCCCGGTGGATCGCGACCTCGTCGCGGTGCTGCGCCTGGTGCACGACGGCGGCCCCGGGGCGGCGCTGGTCGACCGCCGGAGCCTCCAGGTCCGAGACGACGACGCGGTGAGCGAGACGCTGGCGCTGGAGGTCTTCCCGGCCGGCGAGGTGCTCGGCGGCTCGGAGGTCTGGGCCCGGGCCACGGCGCCCGACGCGATGGAGGACTTCGATCCCCGCTCCGAGCTCCGTTTCGAGGACCCGGTGGGCGTGCCACTCGGGGTCGAGGCGGTCGACGGGCGCCTCCGCGGGGTGCGGCTGCCCGAGGGCGACGGCGACGCGGCGGTGGTCGGACTGCTGCGCGACCGGAGCGGCAACGAGGCGCGCTTCGAGCGGGCGCTCGTGAAGCAGGCCTACCTGGGCGGGGAGCCGGAGGTGCTCTTCGACGCGGGCGTGTCCGGGCGGGTCGGGCCCGTCGTGGCGCTCTCCACCTGGGCCGGCGAGCGGGTGCTCTTCGCGGTGGAGTCCGCGGAGGGCGGCTGGGCGCTCCGGGACGGGGCCGGCGTCGTCGACGGCGGCGCCGAGGGGCATGTCGTGCGCCTGGAGGCGAGCGGGGCCCTGGTGGTCGCCGAGCTCGAGCGGGGCGGCGAGCACGTGCTCCGGATCTGGCCCCGTGAGGCGGCCGGCCTCGGCGACGCGGTCGAGCTGCCCACCTGGGGCCAGCTCGTGGGCGCGAGCGGGCGGCTCGTGATCACGCGGCACGGAGACACGCTCGACGGCTTCGCGCTGGTCGACGGGGAGCCCGTGGCGCTGGCCGGGCGCTCCTTCGCGGAGCCCGTGCGCGAGGCCTTCGTGGACGCGGGGCGGGTGTACGTGCACACGGCGCTCGGAGCCCTTCACGCGCTCGAGCCGGCGGTCGCGCCTCTCCCGCGGCTCGTCGAGCGCTTCCAGCTCGCCCTCGGCGACGCGGACGGCGTGCGCGTGCGCGGTGACCAGGTCGTCGTCTGGCGGGGGCCACTCACTCTCCGCTACCGGCTGCTCTCGGAGGCCGGTGAGCTCGAGGCGCTCGGCACGACGCCGCTCCGCGGGGCGGTGCGCGGGGCGGTGTTCGACGGCGAGCTGGTCTGGCTCGACGTCGAGGGCGAGGTCCGCGGCTGGCGAGCCGTCGACTGGGCGGCGGGCGAGCTCCTCGCACTGCGCAGCGACCTCGTTCGACCGGTCTTCGGCGGGGAGCGCCTCTTCGACGTCCGGGACGGTGTGCTCCGGGCGCTCCCGCTTCAGGCCGAGGCCGCCGGCGACGCCCTCGTCGCGACGGCGCTCGACGGCGTCGGCGACGTGCTGGTCGAGGTCGCGGGCCTCGGCGCGACGCTCGGCGGCGAGCGCTACGCCTTTGCGGCCGGCGACGGCACGCCCCTCTACGCCCGCGAGGTCTGGTCGAGCGGCGGTCGCGCCTTCCGCGTGTCGCGCGCGGCCCTCGGCGGGACCGAGCTGCGCCTGCGCCGGCGCGACCGCAGCGGCGTCGTCGAGGAGGTCGCGCTCGCGGTCGACTCACTCGTGCCCCTGTCGAGCCTCGAGCTCTTCCCCGGCGCCGACGACGCCATCGCCGAAGGCGCGCGAGTGCCCCTGCGTGCGTCGTTCGCGTCGACAGATCGCGTCGCCCGCGTCGCCGGGGGCGTCGACGGGGCCTCCTCGGCCCTCTGGCTGGCGGGCGCGAGCGCCGCCCGCTGGATCGAGGCGGCGGCGCCCGGAGATCTCGGCCTGAGCGTCGACGGATCCGTCTCGAGCGACACCCTCACGGTGATCCCCAACGCGCCCGGCGCCGGCGCCGTGTCCATCGTCCGCCCGGCCCTGAACGGGGAGGTCCTCGAGGGCGAGCCCATCGACATCGAGGTCCGCGCGCCTGCGGACGCCGATGGCGAGGCGCACCGCTACACCGAGGTGCTCCTCTACGACGCGAGCGGGGGGCTCCTCGAGCGGCGCCAGGTGGCCTCCGCCACCGCGCGGTTGGCCCTCCGCGCGCCGGCGGTCGAGGTGCCCGAGCGTCTCCGCCTCGAAGCCCGCGCCCACTACGGGCCCGCGTTCCACTACCTCGACGCCCCCGCGGTGCCCCTGACCGTTCAGCCGGCCGTCGCCGTGCCGCGCCCGGTGGTCCGCGGAGTCGGCCCGACCACGCTCCGCGGCGCCACGCTCCGTGTGTGGATCGCGGACACCCATGGCCACGCGGCGCGCATCGAGGTCCTGGCCGAAGACGGCGCCGTGCTCGCCTCGGGCCTCACGGAGGTCGATCACGTCATCGCGGCGCCGGTGGGCGCCGAGCTCCGCGTGCGCGCGCGGCTCGAGGACGGGCTCGGCAACCAGTCCGTCGAGGTCGTGAGCACTCGCGTGGTCGCCGCGCCGACCTTCCGGCTCGAGGCGGAGGAGGTTCCCTTCGACGTCGCCGCGCCGGTGGTCGGCGGCGCCTACCTCGGGCGTGGCCGCGCGCTCCTCTGGCGTGACGCCGCGGGCGGGGCGGTCGAGATCGCCCGCTTCGCACAGCGGGTCGCGGCCCTCGCCGTGGAAGGCGACCGGGTCTTCGTCGGCACGGCGGGCGACGGCCTCCACGTGCTGGACGCGGGGCGTGATCACCGGGCGCTCGCCCACTACCCGTGGGGCCAGGTGTCCGAGGTCGCGCTCGCCTCCGGGGCGGCCTTGGTCCGCGCGGGCGGCGTGCTCGGTCGCTACGCGCGCCGCGGCGGCGAGCTCGAGCTCCTCGAGACGCACCCGGTGGACGCGAGCGCCGGAGTGGCGCCGCGCGCGGACGGCTTCCTGGTCGCCGGCGCCGAGGGGCTCCACCACATCGACGCGACCGGCGCCCGCGAGACCCTCGCGAGCGAGCCGCTCCGTACCCTGATCACCCACCGCCGCGCCGCGCTGGCCCTCACCGAGGCCGGTGACCTGCTCCGCTGGACGGGTGGCGGCCTCGAGGTGGCCGCGCTCGGTCTCGAGGCGGAGGCGCTCGTCGCCCTGCATGGCGAGCTCCTGGCCGTCGGCCAGTCGGGCCTCACCGTCGTGGAGCTGCGAAGCGGCGAGCTCACGCCCCTCGGCCATCTCCCGCTCGGGGCGCGGGCGGACGAAGGCGCGTGCCTCACCGGTGGGCAGCTGCTCCTGGGCCGCTCGGGGGGCGTCGTCTCCCTCGAGCTCCCGGCGCCCTCTTTCGAGACCGTGCACACCTCCGAGCGCGCGCGGGGCACCATCGCCGCGCTCACGGCGAGCCGCTCCGGCTTCCTGGCGGCGGCCGGGGCCTATGGCGCCATCCGCCTCGAGCCGAGCGGCCCAGCCGCGTCGCCCGACGGCCCGCTCCTCGGCGGTGCGGTCGTCGATCCGGCCTCCGGCTGGAGTGAGGCCGGTTTCCCCGCGCCCTACACCCGCGCCGTCTCGGACGTCGCCGAGTCCCGCGGGCGCCGCCTCGCGCTCTTCCCGGACCGCCAGGAGGTCCGCGCCTTCGACGAGATGGAGCCGGAGCTCGGCGCCCCGGTCCTCGCGGGCGCGCCCTTCACCGCCCTCGAGGGTCACGACACGCTCATCGCCGCGGCCGCTGGCGGCCAGCTCTACCTGGTCGACCCCGCCGCGCTCCCGCGGCGGCGCTTCGAGTCGCCTCCGGTCGCCAGCGTGGTCCCCGTCGAGGATGGCGCCGATGTCCTCGGCCTCGCGCTCCTCGGCCGGGACGTCTTCGTCACCACCACCACGGGCGCCCTTTACCGGATCCGTGTCGGCGCGCTCCCCATCGTCGACACCCGCGACGTGCGTGTCGAGCGGGTCGCCACGGGCCTCGGGGTCGCGCGCCACCTGGCGGTCGACGGCGAGCACGCCTTCGTCGCGCGCGAGGCCGAGCTCCAGCGGGTCGCCCTCGCGAGCGGCGCGGTCGAGGAGCTCACCCTCGACGCGCCCATCCGCGGCGTCGCCCTCGACGCGGGCTCGCTCTGGGCCGCCGCCGACCGGAGCCTCTGGCGCATCGACGCCCAGGCGCCGACCTGGGCCGGGGCCGAGCGCGTCCGGGAGCTCGCGCACACGATCACGGCCCTGGCGGCGGATCAGGGCCGAGTCGTGACCGGCCACGGTCCCTGGGGGCTCCAGGTCCACGCGGGCTCGCGGGCGCGCCGCGTTCCGAGCAGCGCCTTGGCCACGCCGCGCGCCGGGGCGATCGTCCGGGGCGCCGAGGCGCTGCGTTTCGAGCTCGCCGATCCGGCTGGCCTGCGCGCGCTCCGCCTCGAGCTCGGCGGCCGGGTCGTCGCCTCCTCCAGCCAGCCGCCCTTCGCGCTCGACGCGCCGCTGCCCGAGGGCCTGGTGAACGGCCGCACGTACGACCTCGTCGCCGTCGCCGAGGCGGTGGACGGCACCGTCTGGTCCAGCCCGGCGCGCTCCCTCGTCGTCGATGGCGACGAGTCGCCCACCAACCCGGGCCTCACGGTCGCGCTGACGGCTAGCGCTAGCGGTACGTGGATCCCCGGGACCACCGAGCTCCGCGCGCAGGTGCAGGGGAGCGCCCACCCGGTCGCGCGCGTCGAGCTCTACCGCTGCGACGCCCCGAGCGGCGGCGACTGCGCCCTCGTCGCCAGCACGCCGGGCCCGGAGTTCGTCTTCTGGCGCGCGGACGCGGCCGGCGTGCACCACTATTTCGCGCGCGTCGTCGACGTGCACGGCAACGGCGCCGACTCGACGCGGGTCGAGCTCGAGCGAGTCGTGGACGGTGAGGCGCCGAGCATCGGCGGGCTCCGCCTCGAGGGGCCGTTGAAGGATGGTCAGCCCATCGAGGGCCAGCCCTACGAGGTCGTCGTCGAGGGGCTCGCCGACGCGCAGAGCGGCTTCGACGTCGCGACCCTGGAGCGGAACGGCGCCATCGTCGCGGTCACGGTGGTCGGCGGCGAGCTCCGCTACTCGGAGCCCGCGCCCACGCTCGCGGAGTCGCTCACCTATCGCGTGGTCGCCCGCGACCGGGCAGGCCTCGAGCGCACCCTCTCGGCGAGCTTCACCGTGCGCGAGGACGCGCCGCCGACGGCTCTGCTCGAGGGCGTCGCCGGCGGCGTCGACGAGGGCCGGGCGCAGCGCGTCTTCGCCACGCTGGCCGACGACGTCGCGATGGCCTCGGCGCGCTACCGCTGGCAGGGCGCGTGGCGGCCGCTCCCGCTCGGGCCCCGGGGGCCCGACGGGACCCACCGCCCGAGCTTCGAGATCACCTACGAGGGCGAACGCCTCACGGCTCCCGTCGATGTCCCGCTCGAGCTCGAGGCCACCGATATCGCCGGGCACACGACCGCCGCGTCCGTGCCGGTGCGGGTCCGCCCGCTCACGGCGCCGCAGCCGGATCAGTTCCATGTCTCGGCGCCGGACCGCATCTACCTGGGCACGAGCGCCACGGTCTCGGTCGAGCTCCGCAACGGCGGGCGCCCGGTGACCCTCTCGCTCATCGACGTCAGCGCCGAGCCCATCGAGGTCGCGCGCCGTGACGGCGCCACGACGCTCGCCCACACCTTCCGCGTCCCCGACGACTACGCCCACGACGCTCTCCGGTTCTTCGCGCGCGCCGTCGACGCCCTCGGGCAGACCGGTCAGAGCGCGGTGGTCGAGGTGCCCATCGTCCGCCACCCGAACACGGTGGCCTTCGTGACCGGCGCGGGGGCGACCCCGGCCGCTGCCGGCGCAGGGGATCCGGTCTCGCTCACCGTCGAGGTGCGCGACGCCGCCGCCCGACCGGTCGCCGGCCAGCCCGTCCGCTTCCTCTGGCGCGACGCCGGCCTCGAGCGCTTCGTCGGCCTGGCCCCGACCGACGGCGAGGGGCGCGCGACCGTGCCCTTCGACACGGCGCGCCCGGCGGGGAGCTACACCCTCATCGCCCGCGTCGAGGGCTTCTCGCTGAGCGCCGAGCACGCGCTCTCGCTCGCCGCCCCCTCCCTCCGCTTCGCCGCGGAGGCCGGCCTGAACCCGCCGAACGCTCCGGCCGGCGAGCCCGCGCCGCTGGCCGTCGTCCTCGAGAGCAGCACCGGCGCGCCCCTCGCCAACCAGCCCATCACGCTCGAGCTGGCGGAAGGGGAGGGCGCCCCAGCGCTCCTCGGCGAGCTCACGACCGACGCCGCCGGCCGCGCCACGTACGCCTTCGACACCAGCCGCCCGGTGGGCGCCTACTCCATCGAGGCGCGCGCGGAGCCCTTCGGCGTCGACGCCCGCCACGCCCTCGAGGTGACGCCGGGCGACCCGGTCGAGCTCCGCGTCGCGCCCACGCGCGCCGCCGTCGAGGCCACGCAGCTCGCCCGCTTCACCGTCCAGGCGCTCGACGCCGCCGGGAACGTCGTCACCGCCTACGACGACGCGCCCTTCGCGCTGACGCTCCCGGACCCGGGCCTCCGCTTCGTGCCCTCGCCGCGCCTCGCCATCGAGGACGCGGGCGACGGCCGGGAGCGGGCCGTCGTGACCCTCGCGGCCGGCGCGGCCGAGGTGGCCATCGAGGCGGGGACGGCCCCCGGCGCCTTCGCCATCGCCCTCGAGTCCGCCACGGCGCTGCCCATTCAGGATCGGCTCGGCGGCCCCGTCTCCGAGCTCCTCCTCGAGGTCCAGTCGGCGCCGCCCGCGCGCTTGGTGGCCGAGTACGTCGGCGACTCGCCGGGCCCGCTCGGTCCGCCCGGCCGCCTCGAGACCGGCGACGAGGCGCTGGTCGCGCTCCGCGTCGAGGACGCCTACGGCAACCCGGTCCGCGAGGTCGAGGCGGCGCCGGGCGTCTACGAGGAGAGCTTCTTCCGGGTCCCGCTCACCCTGAGCGGCAGCGCCGTCGAGAGCTTCAGCGGCGCCAGCGAGACGGAGGTCTTGGTGCGGGGCGGGGAAGCGACCCTGCGCGTCCGCGACGACGTCGCCGAGACCGTGACGCTCGCCTTCGGCGACGTCGAGCGCCTCGTCGACGCCAGCTGGGAGCCGCTGCCGCCGTCCTTCGAGGGCGCCGCCTCGCTCGAGCTCACGTTCCTGAAGCCGGCCCCCGAGCTGGTGGAGGTCGCCTTCGCCCCGGTCCACGACCGCACCGACCCGCCCATCGTCGCCCGCTTCAACGAGCCCGTGACGAACCCGAGCGCCGAGCCACCGCTCGCCGTCCGCTACCTCGTGGGCTCGCCGGCCATTGACGGCGAGGCGGAGCTGACGGCGGACACCGTGACCTTCCGCTTCGCCGCGGCGCCGGTCATGGACCACTGCTACACCCTGGACACCGAGGGCTCGCCCCTCGTGGGCGCCGCGGAGTCCGATCCGGTCCGCCCGCAGCGTCGCTCGGTCTGCAGCCCCCAGCTCTTCGTCGAGCCCATGGCCGAGGCCTACGTGGTCGGCGGCGAGCCCTTCACCCTCGCCCTCACGCCGGCCTCCACGGTGCCCACGAGCGACATCGTGGACGCCGAGGTGCGCTTCGATGGCGCGCTGCCGGCCCCGGTGAATCCGTCGACCGGCGCGTTCGTCGCGCCCAGCTTCGAGGGGACCATCGGCGCCGACGGCACCGAGCTCACGCTCTCGCTGAGCGGCTCCCTCGCGGGTCGAGAGCTCCGCGTCGGCAACACCATCTCCGTCACGGCCCTGCTCGCCAGCGCGGACTACGACGGCGACGGTCTCACCAATGGGGACGAGGCGCGCAGCGGGCTGAGCAGCCCCGCGGACGCCGACTCCGATGACGACGGCCTCGAGGATGGCGAGGAGCTCGCCCTCGGCACGCGCCCCGATCTCGCCGACACCGATGGCGATGGCATCCCGGACGGGGTCGAGGACGCCGCGGGCAGCGACCCCACGGACGCCTCCTCCGCCGACATCTCCACGCTCGTCGTCGAGCTCCGGGCCAGCGCCACGCCGGCCTCGCCGCTTCACGTGCTGCCCGGGGCCACCGGCGCTGCCCAGCTCGAGGTCATCGCCACCGTCGAGGTCGACGGGGTGCGCCAGGACGTTCCCGCGTCTGCGGCGGCCACCGGCACTTCCTACGCCAGCACCGACGGCTCGGTCGTCGCCGTGGGGCCGGACGGCGCCCTCACGGCGTTCGATCCCGGGAACGTCACGCTCACCGCCTCGAACGCGGGCTTCACGGCGACCGTGCCCTACGCGGTCACCGGCTGCGGCGATGGCGTCCTCCAGGCCGGCGAGGCCTGCGACGATGGGAACACGCTCGCTGGCGACGGGTGCAGCCCGCTCTGCGCGCCGGAGGGCTTCCGCATCGGCGGCATGGTCAGCGGTCTCGGCGAGGGCCCCGTCACTGGCTTCGCCCTGCAGCTCGCGCTCTTCGCCCAGGGTCTACCCGGCCAGCCGGGCCAGCCGGGCCAGCCGGGCCAGCCCATGCCGGACGCGGGCGTCGCCGACGGTGGCGAGCCCCCGCTCGTCCAGGTCGGGAGCGAGTGGCTACCCCTCGACTCCGACGGGCCCTTCGCGTTCGCCGCGAGCGTGCCGAGCGGCGCCCTCTACGAGGTCACCATCGGCGAGAGCCCCGCGGGCTACCTCTGCGAGGTCACGAGCGGTCGCGGTCAGGTCGCCGACGCCGACGTCACCGACATCGAGGTCCACTGCGAGTCCCCGCTCGCCGGCCGGACCCTCCGCGCGAACGGCGACAGCACCTGCCTGCTCGACGGCGCCGGCGCCATCACCTGCTGGGGCGAGCACGCCGACTCGCCGAGCGCCCCGCTCCTCCAGGCGCCAGCTGGCGCCCACGTCGACCTCGCCTTCCGGGGCGACACCGCCTGCGGCCTCCGGGAGGACGGGCGGGTCCGCTGCTGGGGCGGCGTGGCCGCCATCGTCGACCCGACCTCCGGCCCGAGCGCCGACACGCGGGCCTACCGCGACGTGGCCGTGGGCGACGACACCGCCTGCGGCGTCCTCGAGAGCGGCGCGCTCACCTGCTGGGGCGACGACGCGGCCCTCCTCGCGGACGTCCCCGCCGGCAGCTTCGTCCAGCTCGACATGCTGGCGCGCACCGCCTGCGCGGTCTCCGAAGCGGGCGAGGTCCGCTGCTGGGGCGCGGACGCGGGCGGCCTGGTCACCACGCCGCCGACGACGAGCAGCGAGTCCGCCACGCGCGTCGTCGCCGGCTGGGACGACCACGCCTGCGCCCTCGACCCCGACTCCTTCGGCGCCTTCGGCTGCGCCGGCGTGGGCCCCTACGGCGAGACCGACAGCCCGCCCTTCGCCATCGCCGACATCGCCGCCGGCGCCGCGCACACCTGCGCGCTCGACCTCTACTCCCGCGAGGCCCGCTGCTGGGGCGCCGGCCGGAGCGCGCTGGCCGGCGGGGCGCCCGAGCTCGGACAGGGCCAGGCTCCCGAGGGGGCGTTCGTCCAGATCGTCGCCGGCCGGCACCACACCTGCGCGCTCACGACGGATGGCAAGGTCATCTGCTGGGGCGACGACGGGCGGGGTCAGGCCAGCCCGCCCGGTAGCTGCGGCGACGGCGTGCGCGATGCGGCCGAGGCCTGCGACGACGGAAACACGGCCGGCGGCGACGGCTGCAGCGCCGACTGCCGCTCGGCCGAGGTCTGCGGCAACGGCGTCGTCGACCCGGGCGAGCTCTGCGACCACCCCAGCGACTGCGCGCCCTCCTGCGCCGAGAGCTACCTGACGCCCTGCGGCCCCGAGGGCGACCCCTATGGCTGGTGCGACGTCCGCGAGTGCGCGACCCCGACCGCCTGCTCGCCGACCGAGGGCTGCGTCTTCGCGCCGGCCGCCGACGGGACGGCCTGCGCCGGCGGGCTCGGCGTCTGCGCCGGAGGCACCTGCGTCGAGGGCCCCCTCGCTGCTGGCGAGGACGCGGCCTGCGCCATCGCCGCCGACGGCACCCTCCGCTGCTGGGGCCCGGGCGCCCCCCCCCTTCCGGCCGCCGCCGAGAGCGGAGGCTGGCGCCAGCTCGCGATGCGCACGAGCGCGCTCTGCGCCGTCGACGAGGGCTTCGCCATCCACTGCACGGACCCGGCGCTCGCCGGCACGCCGACCGCGGGGGGCAGCGTGGTCCGCGTCGCCGACGCCGTCGCCTGCGCCCTCGACTACGGCCGCGTCGCCGACTGCTGGGGCAGCGGCCCCCTCGTCGCCGCGCTCCCGGACGTGTTCGCCGCCGACCTCGCCATGACCGACGACTCGGCCTGCGTCTTCGACGACGACGGAGGCACGATCGCCTGCTTCGGCGACGACACCCACGGCGAGGTCAGCGGCGCCCCGGCCTCGAGCGGGTTCCTCTCCGTCGCCGCCGGCTTCGACCACTTCTGCGCGCTCGATGGCGCCGGCGAGCCGCTCTGCTGGGGCCGCGACGTGCACGGTGAGACCGCCGCGCCCGGCTCGCCCTTCCTCCAGCTCGCCCTCGGCCGCCACCACAGCTGCGGCCTCGCCGAGGACGGCGCGGTCGCTTGCTGGGGCGCCGGTAGCCCGTCGAGCCCGAACGGCACCGGCGACCACTACGGCCAGGCCTCGCCCCCGGCGGGTTCCTTCACCGCGCTCGCCGCGGGCGCCGACTTCACCTGCGGCCGCCGCGCCGACGGGACCGTCGACTGCTGGGGCCGCTGGACCTCCACCGACGCCCGCGCCGGCGGCGACACCCCGATGGAGCCACCCGCCCTCTGACCACCGACCATCCCCGCTCCTCCCGGAGAACCACGACCCCCCGCCCACAACTCCGGCGGCCGCCGGCCGAACACGCGCCCGACGCCGCCACCCCTTCCCCCGAGGTATCCCCCCATGAACCGCGACACCCGCACCAAGCTCATCGCCGCTGGCTTCGGCCTCGGCGCCGTCGTCCTGATGATCGTCTCCGCCCTGGACGGACGCGACGAGGAGACCGCCTCCGCCGATGCGAGCGCCGTGCTCGCCACCATCGGCGACGAGGAGCTCACCGAGGCCGAGTTCGAGGCCTTCCTCCGCTTCAAGCGCGTCTCACTCCGCTCCGACGAGCAGTCCGAACGCGTCCTCGGCGAGCTCGTCGAGCGCGAGGCGCTGGCCCAGGCCATCGAGGCGCACGGTGATCTCGACACGGCCCTCCTCGAGGCCGAGCTCCGCGAGTTCCGCAAGGAGCAGCTCATCAGCCGCTACTTCGACCGCTTCCTCCGCACGGCCGTCACCGACGAGTCGATCCGCAACTACTACGAGACCCACGCGGACGAGTTCGAGGACCGGAAGGTCCACGTGGCGCACGTCCTCGTCCGCACGAACCGCCGGATGACCGAAGAGGAGCGGCAGGCCGCGCTCACCAAGGCGCGGGAGGCCTACGCGAAGCTCCAGGCCGGTGAGCCCTTCGCCGCCGTGGCCGCCGAGTACTCCGAGGATCGCGTCACCGCCCAGCGCGGCGGCGACCTCGGCTGGGTCCGCGAGGGCACCATCTCGCCCCGCTTCTCGGAGCGGGCCTTCGCCCTCGAGCAGGGCGGCGTCGCGGAGCCCTTCGAGACGCCCTTCGGCTACCACGTGCTCACGGTGCTCGAAGCGCCGCAGACCGTGCGTCGCCCGCTCGAGGCGGTCCAGGCCGACATCCGCGCCCGCCTGCGGCAGGAGGCGAAGGAGGCCGAGGTCGAGCGGCTCCGAGGCCTCGTGGAGACCGAGGTGAGCGAGGAGGGCTACGCGCCGACGAGCGCCCAGGCCGCGCCGAGCCTCGCCGAGTCCGCGGAAGCGGACGAGCAGGCCGAGGAAGGCTGATGCGCCGCGCATCCCCGCTCCTGACCGCCCTGATCCTCGCGCTCGCCGTCGCCTGTGGAGGCGACGACGAGGCGTCCGTCGAGGAGGCGCCCGCGCGCCTGCCCGGCGACGACGAGGTGCTCGCCGAGGTCAACGGCACGCAGGTCACCCGCTACGACCTCGAGAGCACCGTCCGAGAGACCCTCGGCGGCTTCGCCCTCGACCAGCTCGACGAGGAGTCCCGCGAGCGGGCGCTGCAGAGCGTCGTCAGCGCCCGCGCCATCGCCATGGCACGCGAGGCCGAGCTCTCCGCCGAGGAGCGCGCCGCCCTCGACCGGAAGGTCGCGCGCTACCGGGAGAAGCTCCTCGTGCAGCAGTACCTCGCCACCCACGCGCCGGCTGACGCGATCACCGACGAGATGGTGCGGGAGTACTACGAGTCCCACCCGGAGCGCTTCGCCGGCGCGACCACGCGCCGCTTCGAGATGCTCTTCGCCACCCGGTCGCTGACGGACGGAGAGCGCGAGCGCGTCGTCCGTTCCCTGCGGCAGCCGGACCAGCGCGGCGACTGGGCCGCGTGGGCCGCCGAGCTCGCCGCCGAAGGCCTCCCGATCGCGCACCGCCGCGCCGACACGCGCACCGCCCGCGTGCTCCCCCAGCGCCTGCGGGAGCTCGCCTCCGACCTCCCGCAGGGTCGCGCCTCTGGCCTCACCTTCGTCGATGGCCGCTCCTTCCTCCTCCGCGTCACCGGCGAGACCGCGGGCCGCCCCCGCCCGCTCGCGGACGTGGAGGAGGAGATCCGCGCCGCCCTCGGCCCGCTGCGCCTTCGCGACTCGGTGCGCGACGTGCGCGCCGAGGTCCTCGAGCGCTCGGACGTCGTCTACCGCTGACGCTTCCCGGCTACTCCGCGGCCGAGCCCTCCACCGCTCCTCTCTTCTCCATCGCTTCACCGTTCTCCTCTCCCGAGCCTCCGGCCATGCTCCCCCGACCCCCCACCCGCCTCGCCCTTCGCCTGCTCCGGCTCGGCCTGCTGAGCAGCGTCTTCGCGTGGGGCTGCGGCGACGAAGCGCCCGAGGCCGGCGAAGTGGCCGCCACCGAGCAGGCCGCGACCGTCGACGTCGACGAGAGCTACGTGATCGTCGGGCGCCGAAGCGTCCAGCTGGCCGACCGGGTCACCGTCCAGGGCGGCCACGTCGGCGTCTCTTTCGGCGCCGAGCAGTTCCCGCTCGCCGGCGAGCCCTGCCTCGCCGGCGGCGACCCGAGCGCCTGCTTCTTCGGTGAGGTCGCGCTCGACGTCGGCCGTGACACGGAAGGGCAGGGCGGCAGCGCCCTCTTCGCCGAGAGCGTCCGCGCCGAGCAGGGCGTGCGCTTCGACGGCGTCCACTATCGGACGAGCCTGGACGCCGCCTCCGCCATGCTCCCGGAGCAGACCGAGGTCGACGCCCGCTTCTTCCCCCTCTTCCCGCAGCTCCCCGAGGTCCCCACCGCCGAGCCGGGCTCGGACCTCTCGGGCAAGGGCGGGACGAACGACGTGCCGCGCAACCAGACCGTCTGTTTGCCGGCGGGGCGCCACGGGAGCTTCCGCGTTCAGCGCGGGGCGACCTTGCGCCTCTCCCCCGCGTGCGGCGGCGGTGGCGCCTACGAGCTCCGCGACGTCCAGGTCGACCGCGACGGCGCCCTCTTCGTGGAGTCCGGCGTCGAGGTGCAGATGCGCGACTTGCAGATCAGCCGGGGCGGCCGAGCCGGCTTCGCCAAGGTCGAGGTGCACGCTCGCGACGTCCTCGCCGATGCGGGCAGTGAGCTCCTCTTCCGGGAGGTCGTCTTCCACGCGCGCGGCCTGGGCCTCGGCAAGCAGGCCGTCGCGCGCTTCGAAGGCCCCGGAGAGAGCTCGCTCTTCGTCGTCGCCGACGCCCTGTTCTTCGACCAGCAGTCCCAGCTCAACGTCGAGAACGCCGCCGGCACCGGCCCCTCACCGGTCGTGCCGGGTCGCGTTCGCATCTTCGTGCTCGGGTCCGACTCCGGCCCCGCGGCTCCGCGGCACACCGTCGAGATCGGCCCGGCCGCCGCCGTTCGCGCCAACATCATGGCGCTCCCCGCGCCGGACGAGCTGGGTGGCACCATCACCGTCGGCCCGCAGGCCAGCGTCACCGGCGCGCTCTTCGGCGAGCACGTCTTCGTGGGTAGCCGCGCCACCATCCAGCGCGACAACACCCTGGTCGGCGACGGCGCCATCGACCCGGACTACCGGGACGGCGATGTGGACAACGACGGCGCGCCGGACGCGAGCGACATCTGCCTGACCGAGCCGAACGCTGGCCAGGAGGACGAAGATGGAGACGGCTTCGGCGACGCCTGCGACGTCTGCCCCGCCGTCGGCAACCCGCTCCAGGAGCCCGCCGCCTGCGCCTCTCCCGCGGGCTCGTACTGCGGCGACGGCGCGATCGACCCGGCGACCGGTGAGGCCTGCGACGACGGCTACGAGGCCCACGGCCCGGACGCCCCCTGCGACCGCTTCTGCCAGCTCAACGCTCCGCGCATCGTGGCTTCGCCCGCCGACCAGACGGCCCCCGAGCGCGGCAGCGCCACCTTCTCCATCACCGCCAGCGGCATCGGCCTCGAGTACCAGTGGCAGCGCGACGGCGCCGATCTCCCGGGCGAGACCGGACCCACGCTCACCGTCGGCCCCCTCGCGCTCCCCGACGACGACGGCGCGACCTTCCGCTGCGTCGTCACCAACCCCGTCGGCAGCGCCACCTCCGCTGCCGCGACCCTCACGGTCGAGCTCGCGCCGCCGCGCCTCGACGCCTCTCCCGGCGACGTCACCGCCGTCGAGGGCGAGCCGGCGACCTTCACCGCCGCCTTCGCCGGCACGGACCTGAGCTACCGCTGGGAGCGCGACGGCGCCCCCATCCCCGGCGCGAACGCAGCGACCTACACCCTGCCCGCGGCGACCCTCGCGGACGACGGCGCCACCTTCCGCGTCGTGGCCGAGAACGCCGCGGGCGCCGTCACCTCGATGGCGGCGACCCTCGCGGTCGAGCTCGCGCCGCCGGTCCTGGTCGCCTCGCCCTCGTCCCAGTCGGTGATCGAGGGCCAGCCCATCTCCTTCCACGTCGCCGCCGAGGGGAGCCTGCTGACCTACCAGTGGCGCCGCGACGGCGTCCCCATCCCGGGCGAGACCTCGCCGAGCCTCTTCCTCGTCGCGGCGCCGCGCGCGTGGGACGGCGCGAGCCTCGACGTCGTCGTCTCGAACGCGGCCGGCAGCGTGACCAGCGACCCGGCCACGCTCTCCGTCGCCCTGCGCGCGCCCACGATCAGCGCCCCGCCCACCGACCAGACCGTCCAGGAGGGGGAGCCGGCCACCTTCTCCGTGGTCGCCGCGGGCAGCGAGCTCACCTACACCTGGCTCCGCACCCGCGACGGCGTCGACACGCCGGTCCCGGGCGTGAGTGCCCCCTCGCTCACCCTCCCTGCCGCCACCCTCGAGGAGGACGGCGACCGCTACTCCGTCGTCGTCGAGAACGCCGCCGGCAGCGTGCGGAGCGCCTTCGCCACCCTGAGCGTCCGCCCGGACGCGCCCGTGCTCCGCGCCGAGCCCGCCGACCTCACCGTCGACGAGGGCGGCGTGGCCACCTTCGCCGTCTCCGCCGAGGGCGCCCAGCTCACCTACCAGTGGCACCGCGACGGCGTCGCGATCCCGGGCGCGAACGCGGCCTCCTACACGCTCGAGCCCGTCGCCCTCCCGGACGCCGGCGCGCGCTTCCGTTGCGTCGTCGCGAACGTCACCGGCAGCGTCACGAGCCGGGACGCGCTCCTGGACGTCCGCCGTCTCCCGCCGCGCGTGCTCACGGCTCCCGTTGACGTGACGACCCTCGAGGGCGAGGACGCCACCTTCACCGTCGTCGCCGAGGGGAGCGACCTCTCCTACCAGTGGCTCCAGGACGGCGCGCCCCTCGCCGGCGCCACCGCGGCCACGCTCACGGTCCCGGCCGTGACCCGCGCCCAGGACGGCGAGCGCTACCGAGTCGAGGTCTCGAACCCGGCCGGTGCCGTGACCAGCGCGGCCGCGACCCTCCGTGTCGAGCTCCGCGCGCCATCCATCCTCGGCGAGCCCGCGGACGTGACCGCGGTCGAGGGCGAGAGCGCGACCTTCGACGTCGTCGCCGCCGGGAGCGAGCTGAGCTACCAGTGGCTCCGCGACGGCGCGCCGATCGCCGGCGCGACCGAGCCGAGCCTCACTCTCTCCAGCGTCGCCCGAGCGGACGCGGGCACCTACCGCGTGCGGGTCGCGAACCCGGCTGGCGAAGCGCTGAGCGCGCCGGCGACGCTCTCGGTGGCCCTCGCGCCGCCCACCCTCGTCCGACAGCCTGCGCCGGTTCGTGTGGTGGAAGGCGAGGAGGCTCGCTTCGAGGTGGAGGCCGCCGGGAGCGAGCTCTCCTACGCCTGGGACTGCGGCGCGCACGACGCAGGCGGCGCCGCTGGCCCCGTCTACGTCTTCACGGCCCGCTATGCCGACGACGGCCTGGCCTGTCGGGCGATCGTCTCGAACGACGCGGGCAGCGTGACCTCCGAGGCTGCGCTCCTCACGGTGGACCTCGCGCCGCCGCGGCTCGTCGCGCCCCCCGCGGACCAAGCCGTCGTCGAGGGAGACACCGCGCGCTTCGAGGTCGACGCCGAGGGCACGCTCCTCAGCTACGCCTGGCGGCGTGAGGGCTCGCCGACGGTGCTGGGCACGGGGCCGTCGCTCGAGGTGGCGGCGACGCGGGCGCTGGACGGGGCGGTGTACCGGGTGGAGGTGTCGAACGGCGCGGGGGCGGTGAGCGCGAGCGC
>PABA01000151.1 GCA_002699025.1 Sandaracinus sp.
CGATGGTCATCGCCGGGCTCCGCTGGCGGGAGCAGGGCGCCGAGGGCGTGGTCCTGCGCCTCCCGGGGGGCGCGACGATGAAGCGGCTCGTCGCGCTGATCGACGGGCGCCTCGGCTTCGGGCGGAACCTCCTGCTCCACGACTTCGAGCCCGCGCCGCACAGCGAGGTCGGCCTCGTGCCGAGCGAGAGCGACTTCGTGCGTACCCACGGCGGGCGCATGCTCGAGCTCGGGCTCGCGCCGGGCTCGCCGACCCTGAAGGCGCTCCGCGACGCGGCCGCCCAGCCCGACCCCCCGGGCGTCGACCTCCGCTTCTCCTAGCGGCCGGTCCCTGGCCGGCCGCTCTGGCGGAATCCCGGGGATTCCGCCGTGGGAGGACCGCATCCACTCGCGCTCCCGCGCTCGCGCTTCGCCTGGTTGGGCCCGTGGGCAGCCGGGCGCCCCCGCCAGGCGGGTCAGGAATCTCCCGATCAGCTCGAACCGCACGCGGAACCATCCGCGAAATCCCCTCGGGATTTCGCCAGAGCGACCGGCTCAGCCGGTCGCTAGGGGAGGGTCGACCAGGACGCGCAGGTCTCCGCGTCGGCGCAGACCCAGTGGCATCCCTCGACGCCGCACGGGTAGCAGCAGCTCAGTCCCTCCGGGCAGGCGCGCACCTCGGCCGGGCCGCCCTGGCTTCCGGCGCGGCAGACGATCGGCTCGGCCGGGGTCTCCTCGCCGCGCTGCTCCACCTCGTCCCCGCTGGTGACCTCGTCGTCGGGCTCCCCGCCGCTCCCGCAGGCCGAGAGCGCGAGGAGCGCCGCGAGGACGAAGGAGCGGGTGGCGGTCGCGCGTTTCGTGCTCATCGTGCCGCCCATCATGCCTCGTTTCGACCGGAGCGTGCGATGAGCGTGTCCGGTCCGGTTCGGCTTCATGCTGCGGGCAGGGGCAGGGGCAGGGGCACGGGCACGGGGTGGGTGCTCAGGGTCAGTCGCGGCGGCAGGTGACGCGGGTCTGGAACTCGCGGGCCGGGGAGCCGCGGCGGGTCGCCACGCGCTCGGTCTCGCTCGCGTCGACGCGGCGCTCCACGGGCTCCGGGTCGACGTTCGTCGCGATGTCGCACTTCACCGGGTAGTCGCAGCTGTTCTCCACGACCACGATGTGCGTGTAGCCGTAGGCCTGGTAGGGCGCCTCCTTCGAGACCTCCACGCAGCTCGGCACGTCGTTCTCGTCGGCGCGCGCGCTGGGCGGCAGCGCCCCGAGGACGGGGAGAGCGAGGAGGGCGGCGAGGGCACTGCGGCGGAGGGCACCGCGGCGGAGGGCACTGCGGCGGAGGGTCATGCGGCGGAGGGTCATGCGGCGGAGGGTCATGGTGGCGTCTGTCCCTCAGCGTGCGCGCGGAGGCGTCGCGCTGGCAAGCGGGGGGCGTCGCCCGGACGGACGAAGCGCCCGGCGCCGATGTTCACTCCGCCCGGTCTGCGATAGCGTGATGCCGTGCGCTCCCTCCTCGCCCTCCCGCTCCTCCTCGCGCTCGCCTGCGGCGAGGAGCGCCCCCCGACGCCGCCCGCTCCCGAGGCGCCCGCCGCCGAGCCCACCGACGAGGACGAGGCCCTCCTCGACGAAGAGCTCCTCGAGGACGACGCGCCCCCCTCCCTCGGCGAATCCGAGCTCGACGCCATGAGCGAGCCCGAGCTCGAGGCCGCCTGCTTCCAGGGCTCGACCGGCGCCTGCGACCGCCTCGGCCACTGAAGGAGCCCTCGATGAGCCAGCAGACCGAGCAGCACGGCGCCCGCGGCATCCCCACGCGCGCCGTCGCCGTCCAGGTGCTCGAGGGCGCCGACGCCGGCCAGCGCGCCAGCGGCGACGCGCGCCTCACCGTCGGCACCGCCAGCGACAACGACCTCGTCCTCCAGGACCCGACCGTCTCCCGCTATCACCTCGAGCTCCGCCGCGGCCCCCACGGCATCGAGGCCCGCGACCTCGGCTCCACCAACGGCACCCTCGCCGGCGCCCTCCGCCTCACCGAGGCGGCCGTCCCCGCCGGCACCGTCCTCACGCTCGGCAAGACCGCCCTCCGCGTCGACGACGGCGAGGCGCAGGAGCTCGACCTCCACGACGGCACCCACCTCGCCGGCCTCCGCGGCCGCTCGCCGGCCATGCGCCACCTCATGGCCAAGGTGAAGCGCGCCTCCCAGTCCGACGTCGCCGTGCTCCTCGTCGGCGAGAGCGGCACGGGCAAGGAGCGCATCGCCGAGGCGCTCCACCAGATCGGCCCGCGCCGCCGTGGCCCCTTCGTCACCGTCGACTGCGGCGCCCTCGCGCCGACCCTCGTCGCGAGCGAGCTCTTCGGCCACGAGGCCGGCGCCTTCACCGGCGCCAAGGCCCGGCACCCGGGCGCCTTCGAGCGCGCCGACGGGGGCACGCTCTTCCTCGACGAGATCGGCGAGCTCCCCGAGTCGCTCCAGGCGACGCTCCTCGGCGCCCTCGAGCGCCGTCGCTTCCGCCGCCTCGGCGGCCGCGAGGAGATCGCCGTCGACGTGCGCGTCGTCTCCGCGACCCACCGGGACGTGCGCGCCGACGTGAATACGGGCCGCTTCCGCCTCGACCTCTTCTACCGGCTCGCCGTCGTCACCCTCGAGGTCCCCCCGCTCCGCGCGCGCCCCGACGACATCGAGCTCCTCGCCGAGCACTTCCTCCAGGAGCTCGGCTGGCAGCGCCCGCAGGACGTGCTCACGCCGCCCGTGCTCGAGGCGCTCCGGCGCCACCACTGGCCCGGCAACGTCCGCGAGCTCCGCAACTTCGTCGAGGCCACGGTCGCCATGGGCGAGCCCCCCGAGCTCCACGGCGCCGTCGAGGGCGCGGGCGCCGACCCCTTCGCCGCCGTCCTCGAGCGCCCCTGGAAGGATGCCCGCGCCGCCATCGTCGGCGAGCTCGAGCGCCGCTACTTCGGCCGCCTCATCGAGCGCACCGAGGGCAACGTCTCCGAAGCCGCCCGCGTGGCGGAGATGGACCGCGGCCACCTCACGGACCTCCTCCGCCGCCACGGCCTGAAGTAGCCGGGGAGGGCGGTCGCCCCATCACGCTCGGACGGGGCGACACGGGCGCGGTCCATGCGCGCGATCGGCGGCGCGGCCACGCCGCCCTCGAGACGCTCGGTCGCTCCGACGCCCACGCCTTCGCCACGGAGCAAGCGGGGAGGCGACGGCGCGCCGCTCAGCCGATCTCGCCGGCGTCGACGAGCTTCTTCAGCTCGGCGAAGCCGCCGACGAGCACGCCCCGGCGGAAGACCATCGGGAAGGTGGGCCAGCCGGTCCACATCTTCAGCGCGTTCCGCCGCCGCCAGGGCCCGACGTAGGAGCCGTACTCGAGGTAGCGATGGGCGATGCCCTTCGCGTCGAGGAGCTTGCGCGCCTTCCGCGGGAAGGGGTTCTGCTTCATCCCGACGACCACCAGGTCGTTCGCCTCGATGGCGCGCTGCACCTCCTCGACGATGTCGCCGTGGGGGGCGACCTTCTCGCGGGCGGCGGGGTGGATCTTCTCTTCGGGCAGGATGGGCCGGCTCATGGGGCTCTCTCGGGGTGAAGGGTTCCGGGCGAAAGGGGTCACGGAGCGCGCCGCTCAGGCGGCGTTCAGGGACCAGTCGTAGGGCGCGTAGGTCCAGCGGCTCCCGCGCGCCAGCGCGGCGCGGAGGGGCGCGGCGACGGGAGGCTCGGCGTGGGCCTCGAGGAAGGCGGCGACGCCGGCGCGGCCACCGAAGTCGCGCGCGTACCAGCGGAGGATGCGGGGCAGCACGAGGCGCCCTCGCTCCACGCGCACGCTCGCGTTCACCCAGCTCCGCGCGGCGAGCTCGAGCTGCCCGTCGAGCTGCTCGGGCGTGTAGAAGCCGACGGGCGGGCAGCTCTCGGAGGCGCAGACGAGCGCCGCGTGGACGCGCGGGTCGAGGCGGCGCGCGGCGAAGGCGTGGCCGGCGTGGCCCGGCGGCAGCACGCGGCGTCCGGTGGCCGGGTGCGGGGCGTCGCAGCGCAGCAGCGCGTTCTCGATCGCGTCGAGGCTCAGCTCGGCCTCGCCGACCCGGTAGCGCACGGCGGCGAAGAAGCTCGGCACCTCCATCACGGATCGCTCGATGCCGAGGGCGAGCACGCCGTGGATCGCGAGCACGTTGTAGAGGTTCGCGAAGAAGCTGATGCGCTCGGCGTCGCTCGGGAGGTCGGCGGGGGTGAGGCGGCGCAGCCCCGGGGCCAGGCGCTCGAGCTCGGCGAAGGCCTCGCTCCGCCGCAGGCGCCGGTAGTCGACTCGGCCCGAGGCGTCCACGAGCTCGGCCTTCAGCGCGTGGCGCGCGTCGCGGAGGGCGCGGAGGAGCGCCTGGGGGTCGCGCTCCTCGGGGAGGGGGCCGGCGTTGAGGACGTGGTCGCGCCGGAACGGCGGCGCGAAGGCGCCGAGGAGCGCGCGGAGATCGCGGGCGTGCCGGAGGACGTCCCAGGCGTCACGCAGCGCGGAGAGGGCCATGCGAGAGGGACCGTCGCACGAGCGGCCTCGGCGTGACGCGGCTTTTTCGAGGAGGCGCGGGGTCGGTGGGGCCGGCGGCCGTGACAGCGCCGCCCGGAGCCGCCATGGTAGGCGCGACGACGACGAGTTGGAGGACGCGCGAGACATGAGCGACGAGGCGGCGAAGGTGGATCGGCTCCGGGTGGCGACGCTGAACGTGTGGAACAAGAGCGGGCCCTGGCTCGACCGGCGGACGCTGATCCGCGAGCAGCTCGAGGAGCTCGCGCCGGACATCGTGGGGCTGCAGGAGATCCTCGAGCTGCGGGTCGGCGACAACGCCATGAACCAAGCCGACGAGCTCCTCCCCGAGGGCTTTCACCGGGCCTACGGTGCCTCGCACGAGATGAGCGGGAGCTGGGTCCCCGAGGGGCAGCACCTGCTCTTCGGGAACGCCCTGCTCAGCCGCTTCCCGATCCGCGCGCACTTCGTCCATCCGCTCCCCGGCGAGGACCTGAGCGACCAGAAGCGCACGCTCCTGCACGCCGTGCTCGAGACGCCCTTCGGCGTGCTCGACGTCTTCGTCACGCACCTGAACTGGAAGCTCGAGGAGGGGTGGATCCGCGAGCGGCAGGTGAAGGAGATCGCGCGGCTGATCGGCGAGAAGGCGCGCGACGACGGGCGCTACCCGCCGCTGCTGATGGGCGACCTGAACGCCGAGCCGCAGAGCGACGAGATCCGCTACCTCGGCGGCTACACGCGGCTGGGCGAGGAGCGCACGGTGCGCTTCACGGACGTGTGGTCGTACGGGGGCGTCGGGCCGGGCCACACCTTCGACACGATCCGGAACCGCTTCGCGGGGCAGTACCCGGAGCCGCCGCGGCGCATCGACTACATCTTCGTGCGCGGGCCCGCCCACGACGGGCGCGGGCGGCCGATGCGGCCGCGGATCTGGGCGCATCGGGACGAGAACGAGATCTTCCCGAGCGACCACTTCGGCGTGGCCTGCGACTTCGCGGTCTGACGCGGTCGCGTGACCGTCCGCGCAGGCCGTCGGCGCCGGGCCCGAGCGCACGGCCCGGAGCGCACCGCCACCGAACGTGCTCCTCGGCCTGAGCAGCGCGGCGCCGGAGCGCGACCGTCAGAACGCGGCGGGGTCGGAGCGCGGCGGTCGGAGCGCGGCCGTCAGCGCGCGTTCGTCAGAGCACCGTCCTCAGAGCACTGTCCTCAGAGCACCGTCCTCAGAGCACCGGGAAGCCGAGCGCCTCGAGGTCCTTGCGCAGGGCCTCGCTCGGCGGCACCGCGCCCAGGTCGAGGTGACTCGCCAGCTCCCGCGCCGCGGCGCGCACCTCGATGCGCGTCGGCACGCTCGTGGCGTGTTCGCGCACGCGGCAGCGCGCCTCCGCCAGCCGCCACGCGGCGACGGCCAGCCCACCGCTCTCCTCCAGGATCGCGGCGTAGCCTCCGGGGTGCTGGGTCTTCTTCAGGAGCCACTCGATCGGTCGCATGATGCCTCGCCTTCGCTTCGTTCTTCCCTCCGCGCGTCCTTCTCGATGTGCGGATTGGACGCACCTCACCGTCGTGCCGTGACGCCCTGAAGCGTCGACACCGCCCTCCCGCGGGCAGGGGGATGGCCTCGCGGGTCGTCCGGGGCCGGGGCCTCGAACCGTGAGCGCAACGCGCTCGCCCTGATAGACGGGAAGAAGCGGCAGATCGTCAAATTTTCGACCCCCGACCCCCTCCCCACCTTGGGTCGTTTCTTCGCCGCGCCCCCGGCCGCGCCGACGGGCAGGCCTCGCCCTCGGAAGCCCGAAAGCGTCATCTTTTCGATGGGATGGCGCGCCTGAACGCAGGGCCCGGGCACCGGCCGAGGCGCCTCCGCGGCCACGAATTCGACGGATCGAGCCGCTCGTCCGGCCCGCTTCGGCGCCGTACGACGCGCGATACGGGAAGCGCCGCCCCGAGATGCGGACGGTGCCCCTGCTCCGCACACCGCTCCAGCGAGCGGGTCCACGACGGGCCGCGAGCAGACCGAATCCGAGCCGAGCCCAGGCTGGGGGCCTGGGCCGGACGGCGCGCACGAGTCCCGGTCCGAGCCCCGAGCCGAGCCGTCAGGCGCGGCGGGCGACGCCGACCCGCACCCGCACCCGCACCTCGGGCCGGAGCCGCGCCATCGCCGCCTCGAAGCCCGCCGGCGCGTCTCCTCGCCAGCGCACCTCCTCGAGCGCCGGGAGCGTCGCCAGCACCTCCGCCGTCGGCGGATCGATCCGGGCCGAGAGCTCGAGCGTGCGGAGCGTCGCGCAAGCCGCGAGCACGTCCCAGCGCACGGGCCGCACCCCGGCGAGCGTCAGCGACACCAGCGGCGCCTCGGCGAGGAAGCCGAGCGGCAGCCGCTCCCGCAGCCCGAGCACGCGCACCTCCCGCAGCGACGCTGGCGCCCAGCTCGGCGCGGCCCGCAGCCCATCGGCCGCGTGGAAGGTCACCGAGCGCAGGTTCGGGAAGGCGGCGAGCGGCGCCAGCGGGAGCGCGATGCGGATCCCGTGCGCCCGGTCGATCTCGCCTTGGAGGTAGAGGTCCACGAGCTGCGGCCGGAGCTTCGCGCCCATGCGGCTCCGCGCCGGTGCGTCGGCCACCAGCTGCAGGAACGCGAGCTGGCGCACGACCCGCTTCCAGTGGCGTCGGTAGCCGGGCGAAGTGGAGCGCTGGAGCCCGTCCTTCCCGCGCCGCCAGCGGAAGCGCTCGAGCAGCGCGTCGTAGCTCGCGGCGTCGCCCCGGGCGCGGAGCCGCCGCACCGCCGCCGCCACCCGCCCCACATCGCCCAGGGCGATCTCGCCGCGCACCTCCTCGACGAAGCGGTCCCGCCGCCAGCTCTTCTTCGGGGGCGCCTCGGGCGGCTCGCGCCGGGCGAGCGCGTCGAAGTCGGGCATGTCCGCCTGCACGTGCGCCCAGCGGTGCCGCGGGGGGAGCGACTCGGTGGCGAGGGGCGCGCCGCCGGTCGCCACGACCCGGATCGCCGGGCAAGCCTCGAGCGCCTCCACGTCGCGGAGCTCCTTGCACCCGCGCACGTCGAGCACGTCGAGCTCCGGGCAGTCCTCGAGGCCGGCGAGGCTCTTCAGGCGCGGGCAGTGCATCAGCGAGAGCCGCCTCAGCCCCTCGACGGCGCCGAGCCCCTCGAGGTCGGCCAGGTGGGGCCAGCCGCCGAGGTGCAGGCTGCCAGCGGACGTCGTGAGCGTCGCGGGCGGGAGCCCGCGGAGCGAGTGGAGGCCGAGCCGGCCCACGAAGGCGACGGACTCGAGCTCGGGCCAGCCGCGCAGCTCCTCGAGCGTGCGGAGCGCGTCCATGGAGCCGATCTGCAGGCGGCGGAGCCGGGGCGCGCGTTCGACGAAGGGGGCGAGCCGGTCGAAGGGCACGTGGTGGAGGCGGAGCTCGCGGAGGGCCGGGAGGCGGGGCAGCGCGGCGCTCGCGCGCGGGCCGCTGAGGCGGAGCACGGTGAGCTGCTCGAGCGCCTCGAGCCCCTCGAAGGGGCGCGGCGCGCCGTCGTCCCGGAGGCGGAGCTCGCTCAGCCGCGGCAGGCGCCCCATCGCGCGGGCGAGCAGGCCGGGTGGCGTCTCGGGGCCGAGCACCACCGTCAGCGCGCGGAGCCGTGGGAGGCTCTCGAGCGCGCGGAGGGCGGCCTCCGTCGGCTGGGTCACGGCGACCTGTTCGAGGGCCTCGGCGCGCTCCCGGAGGCGCGCGCTCTGCCCGCGGCACGCGCCCAGGAGCGCCGCCTTCGCCCAGGGCCAGGGCGCGTCGCGCCGCCGGAGCCCGCGCTCCATCCAGCTCAGCGCCGCCTCGCTCACCTCGGCATCATCGAGCGCCGCGAGCAGCTCGATGGCCTGGAGGAGCTCCACGAAGCGCCCCGTGCGGAGGAGCGGCTTCAGCGCGTTCAAGGGGTCGGCCATGCTCCCCTGCTCGGTCCGGCGCTCGGTCCGGTGCTCGCTCCGGTGCTCGGCGCGGCGCGCGAGCCGAGGCGCGGATCGGTCTGCGACGGCTGCCCGAACCCGCCCCGCGAGCACGAGCCGATCGGCGCCGCGCAGCTCACGCCCGCTCCCGTGGCCGACGCCGCGAGCGCCCGTGGAACGCGCCCCGCCGAGCCGATCGACGCCGGCCCCGTCTTCGGCGCTCCCGCGCGCGCCCCGCGCTCAGCCGAGCCCATCGACGCAGACGTACTTCAGCTCGGTCCAGTCGTCGACGCCGTGCCGCGAGCCCTCGCGCCCGAGCCCGCTCTCCTTGATGCCCCCGAAGGGCGCCACCGTCGTCGACACGAGCCCCGTGTTCACGCCGACCATGCCGCTCTCGAGCGCCTCCGAGACGCGCCAGATGCGCCCGACGTCGCGCGCGTAGAAGTAGGACGCCAGCCCGACCTCCGCGTCGTTGGCGATCGCGAGCGCCTCCTCCTCCGTCTCGAAGCGCACGACGCCGGCCACCGGACCGAAGGTCTCCTCGCGCGTCATCACCATCTCCGGCGTGACCCCGGTGAGGAGCGAGGGCTCGAAGAAGCTCCGCCCGAGCGCGTGCCGCCCGCCGCCGAGCTTCACCACCGCGCCCTTGTCCTTCGCGTCGCCGACGTGCCGCTCGAGCTTCGCCACGGCGCGCTCGTCGATCACCGGGCCCACGTCGACGCCGTCCTCGAGCCCGGGCCCCGTCTTCAGCGCGTCGATGCGCGCGGCGAGCTTCTCCACGAAGGCGTCGTGCACGCCGGCCTGCACCAGGATGCGGTTCGCCGCGACGCAGCTCTGCCCCGAGTTGCGGAACTTCGCCATCATGCAGCCCTCGACCGCCGCGTCGACGTCGGCGTCGTCGAAGACGAGGAAGGGCGCGTTGCCGCCGAGCTCGAGGCTGACGCGCTTGACCGTCCCGGCGCACTGCTCGAGGAGCGCCTTCCCGACCGCCGTCGAGCCGGTGAAGCTCAGCTTCCGCACCCGCGCATCGCTCGTGAGCACGCCGCCGATCGTCGGCGCGTCCTCCCGGTCGCCGGTGAGCACGTGGAGCACGCCCTTCGGCACGCCCGCCTCCTCGGCGAGGGCGGCGAGGGCGAGGGCCGAGAGGGGCGTCGCCTCGGCCGGCTTGATCACCATCGTGCAGCCCACGGCGAGGGCCGGACCGAGCTTCCGCGTGATCATCGCTGTCGGGAAGTTCCAGGGCGTGATCGCCGCGGTGACGCCGACCGGCTGGCGGAGCACGAGCAGGCGCGCGCCCTTCCGGTGCGCGGGGATGGTCTCGCCGTAGACGCGCCGGGCCTCCTCGGCGAACCAGGTCAGGAAGCTCCGCGCGTAGGCCATCTCGCCCTTCGCCTCGCGGAGCGGCTTGCCCTGCTCGCGCGTGAGCAGGTGCGCGAGGGCGTCCTCGTGCTCTTCCATGAGCGCGACGAGGCGGCGGAGGATCGCGGCGCGCTCGTCGGCGAGGGTGGCGCGCCAGGCGGGGAGGGCGGCCTCGGCGGAGGCGATGGCGGCGCGCGTCTCGGCCTCGCCGCAGCGGGGCACGCGCGCGACCTCCTCGCCGGTCGCCGGATCGGTCACGGGGAAGGTCGCGTCGGTGGGGATCCAGTCGCCGCCGACGTAGGCGCGGTCGCGGAGGAGCTCGGTCATGGCGGCGGCATCATAGGGCACTCGGTGCGGTTCCGAAGCGCCGGGGCCGCGATGGCCGTCAGCGGCGCTCGAGGTCGCTTGGGGCGAGCGAGACCGTGCGGAGGACGCCGTCGACGCTGCGCCAAGTGCAGCGGACGAGCTCGAAGGGGAGCTGCTGGTGCAGCTCGACGGTCATGACCGGGCCGCCGTCGCGCAGGCGGACCTCGGCGCCGGGAGACCAGCGGGGGCGGGTGGGGGCGTTCGGTTCTGTCGACATCTTGTCTAGATAGTGCCTGGACCCGGCGCCCGTGTCCAGGCTCGCTCCACGGCTCGTCATCGACTCCCTGGGGGAGTCTCACGGTGACGACGGTTCGACTCCCGGGGGGAGTCTCACGGTGTCGATGGTTCGACTCCCGGGGGGAGTCTCACGGTGTCGATGGTTCGACTCCCGGGGGGAGTCTCACGGTGACGACGGTTCGACTCCCGGGGGGAGTCTCACGGTGTTGACGGTTCGACTCCCGGGGGGAGTCTCACGGAGTCGATGGTTCGACTCCCGGGGGGAGTCTCACGGTGACGACGGTTCGACTCCCGGGGGGAGTCTCACGGTGACGACGGTTCGACTCCCGGGGGGAGTCTCACGGTGACGACGGCTCGGCCTTTCGTCGCCGGGGTCGGCTGTGGCATGCCGGAGAGAGGGAGCGCGCCATGAGCCACACCGTCCGCGACATCATGACGACCGAGCTGGTCACGCTGCGGGAGGAGGACAACCTCCTCTCCATCCGCGAGGGCATGGAGGCGCTCCACGTGCGCCACCTGCCGGTGGTCGACGGCGAGAAGCTCGTCGGGCTGATCACCCACCGCGACATCCTCCGCCTCACCTACGCCGAGCTCGACGCGGGCGACGCGCAGGCGGAGCGGCGCTCGGCGCTCGCGGAGCAGACCTTCGTCGGCAAGGTCATGCAGCGCGAGGTGCAGACGGTGGAGCCGGACGTGCCCCTCGCGAAGGCCGCCCGGATCCTCCTGAAGCACAAGTACGGCTGCCTGCCGGTGGTCGACGACGGACGGCTCGTCGGCATCGTCACGCCCCACGACTTCCTCCGTCACGTGGTCGGGGAGGAGGTCACCGGCCACCAGGGCGAGGAGTCCACGGCGCGCAAGAGCCGGAGCCTCCGCCCGCTGACCGACGAACGCCAGGAGTGAGCCGCGGGCTCGGCCGTGCGATCGGGCCCCAAGCTCGCGCTCGGTGAGCGCTTCGCCGACCGCTACCGGATCCTCGAGCTCCTCGGGGTGGGCGGCATGGGCGCCGTCTACGAGGCCGAGGACGAGCAGGTCGGCGAGCGCGTCGCGCTGAAGCTCCTCGCCCCCACGGACGAGGTGGACGAGCTCGCCCGCTCGCGCTTCCGCCGCGAGGTGCGCCTGGCGCGGCGCATCAGCCACCCGAACGTCGTGCGCATCCACGACCTCGGCACGCACGAGGGCGTCTGGTACCTCAGCATGGCCCTCGTCCGCGGCACCGATCTGCGCCGCCTGCTCCGCCGCACGGGCCCCATGGATCCGTCCCGCGCGGCCGCCCTGGTGCGCGACGTCGCCGGCGCCCTCGACGCGGTCCACGCGGCGGGCGTCGTCCACCGCGACCTCAAGCCCGCGAACGTGCTCCTCGAGGAAGGGGGCCGCGTCGTCCTCACGGACTTCGGCGTGGCGCGCGTCTCCGAGAGCTGCGCCAACACCCGCTCGGGGCTCGTCGGCACGCCCGTCTACATGGCCCCCGAGCAGGTCCTCGGGCACCCGCTCGACGCGCGCACGGACCTCTATTCGCTCGGGCTGATCCTCTACGAGCTCCTCACGGGCGAGGTGCCCTTCGTCGCGGAGACGGCCATCGCCACCGCCCTCGCGCGCGTGCAGCACGACCCGCCGGACCCGCGGTCGAAGCGCGCGGACCTCCCGGACGAGCTCGGGCGGCTCGTGCTCCGCTGCCTCGCGCGCGCGCCGGAGGGGCGGCCGGCCTCGGCCGCCGAGGTGCACGAGGCGCTCGCGCCCTTCGCCGGCGAGGTCGGCGCCGTGCCGCCCATGGTGGGCGCCGAGAGCCTCTTCTCCGTGCCGACCGTGCCGCTCCGCGATCGGGCGCTCGCGATCCTGCCCTTCCGCTATCACGGGCCGCCGGAGGACGCCTTCCTCGGCCGGGCGCTCGCCGACGAGCTCATCGACCTGCTCGCGCGCACGCGGGGGCTCCGCGTGCTCTCGAGCGGGGCGACGGAGGCCTTCCGCGACGACCGGGATCCGCGCGTCGTCGGGCGGCAGCTCGACGTGGACGCGGTGGTGGACGGGACCGTGCAGCGGAGCGGCGCGCGGGTGCGCGTGGTGGCCCGGCTCTGCGACGCGGCGACGGGGGCGCAGCTCTGGAGCGAGCGCTTCGACGGCCAGCTCGGGGACGTCTTCGAGCTGCAGGACAAGGTCGGGCGGCGGGTGGCGGAGGCGCTCCGGGTCGGGCTCACGACCGAGTCGCATCGGGGGAGCGCGCCCGGGGAGGCGGTGGAGGCCTACCTGAAGGCGCGGGGGCGGCTCGCCGAGATGCAGTTCCGCGGTGCCGGGGGCGCGGTGGCGCTCCTCGAGGACGCGCTCGACGCGGCGCCGGAGTTCCAGCCGGCCATGAGCGCGCATGCCATGGCGTGCCTGCGGGCCTGGTTCATCCCGGGCCTCGAGGACGGCCGCGACTGGGAGGCGGCGGCGCGGGCGAGCGTGCGGCGGGCGGTGACGCGGGCCGGGGCGCTCGCCGAGAGCCACCTCGCGGCGGCGATGCTCGCGGGGCAGGACGGCGACTTCCGGCAGGCGGCGGAGGCGCTCGAGCGCGCGCTCGCGATCGCGCCGACCTGCGCGGAGGCGCACGAGTACCTCGGCCGGCTGCAGATGGAGAGCGGGCGTGGCGAGGAGGGGGCCGCGCACCTGCGCATGGCCCTCGACCTCGACCCGCGGCTCGCGCGGGCCTTCGCGGAGCTCGCGCGCTTCCACGCGCTCGGGGGGCGCTGGCCGGCCTTCGAGGCGGCGCTCGAGGCGCTCGGGGAGCGGCTCGGGGAGGCGGCCTCACCGACCTTGCAGACGCGGCTCCGGGGGGCGGTCTGGCGGGGGGACGCGGACGAGGTGCGGGCGGCGCTGGCGCTGCTCGAGGACGCGGAGCGGCCCGACCGGCGGATGATGCGGCGCTACGGCGAGGCGGCGCTCGACGCGGCGGAAGGGCAGGCGTTCCGGGGCGAGCTCGGGGCGCTGGTGGCGGAGAGCGAGAACGCGCGCTTTCGGGCCTTCGCGCACCAGCTCGGCGCGGAGATCGCGGCGCTCCACGGGGCCGAGGAGGCGGCGCGGGAGCACGTGCGCGCGGCGGCGGCGGGGGCGCTCGTGGACCTCGACTGGCTCCGGCGTTGCCCGCTCCTGGGGGCGCTGCGAGAGCGGGGCGAGCTCGCGGAGGCGGAGGCCCAGGTCGCACAGCGCGCCTTCGCGATCTGGCGTTAGCGATCCCGCCTCCGAGCGAACCCCGTGCCCGTGCCCATGCCCCTGCCCGTGCCCGTCCGTGCCCGTGCCCATGCCCCTGCCCGTGCCCGACTCGTCTGAAGCAACTCGACCATCGTCAGAATCGCTCTCCGCAGGTCGACGTTTCGCACGCCCAGCGCTCACGAGATCGACGAGGGGGCAGATTCGAACACCCGGAAGCGGCTAGCTCTCCGCCTCCGGAGTTGCCTCAGACGAATCGTGCCCGTGCCCGTGCCCGACTCGTCTGAAGCACCGCGGAAGCGGCGGACTCTCCGCCTCCGGAGCTGCTCCAGACGAGGCGTGCCCGTGCGCGCTCAGAGCAGGCCTTCCTCCTGGGCCCAGCCGCGCAGCTTCTCCTTCACGAGCTGGAAGCGCTTGCGGAGTCGGGCCGCCTCCCGCCGCACGGCCGCGTCGTCGAGCTCCTCCCCGGGCTCGCTCAGGACGTGCACGACCTCGTTCCACGGCAGCCCCTTGTCGACGCGCAGCACCAGCGCGAGCTGGTCCGCCTCGTCGAGCCGGCTCCGCAGCTCCCGCATCCGATCCTTCACCTCGGTCCGCTGGTGCAGCATCGTCGTCGTCCGCACGTGCTCGGCCGCCGCGAGCATCTCCGCCGGCGCCTCGCTCAGCGCCCGCTGCCGCCGCTCGCGCCGCCCCCGCAGCTTCCGGAAGCGGCTCTCCGCATGCCGCGCCAGCGTGTAGGCCCAGCCGCGCAGGCTGCAGCGCCAGGCGAAGCCGGGGAGCCCCTTCCAGAGGTCCTCGCAGAACATCGCGAAGACCTCCTGCGCGTCGTCCGGGTTCCGCAGCCGCGCGCGCAGGAAGCCCCCGATGCCGGGCCCGTAGCGGCGGAGCACCTCCGTCGCCACGAAGCGCGTGTCCCCCGCGTCGAAGCGGGCGCGCAGGTCGGACTCGTCGAGCTCGCTCACGCCCCACGCTCTACGCCCCTCGGCCCGCGCCGCAAGACGGCGAAGCCCGACGTCCCCCGGCCCTCCGGTCGCGGGGCGCCCGGCCTTCTCTCTTCGCCGTCCGTGAGCGGGGAGCACCACACCGGGTCCTCGCGAGCGGGTCTGCCCGAGCGGCGGCGCGGACCGTGAAGCACGGGACGGTGAAGCGCGGTACGGTGAAGCACGGGACGGTGAAGCGCGGCACGCGGCTCGCGCCCGGCGGGTCGCGATCCCCTCAGCCGCCCGCGCGGCGGAGCGCGTCCACCACGGCCGGGTGGCCGGCGGCCTCCGCGACCGCGCGCGGGGTGCGGCCGGCGTCGTCCTTCGCGTCCGGCTCGGCGCCGACCGAGATCAGCCAGCGCACGACCTCCACGCTCCCGGCGCCGGCCGCGTCGTGCAAGGGCCGCCCGCCGCGCTCGTCCTGCATGTCCGGGTCGTCGCCGTCCTCCACTCGCGCCCGCACGGCGGCGAGGTCACCGGCGCCCGCCGCGTCGTGGATCGGCTGCCGCTTCCGCCCGACCACCTCGAGTCGCCCGCCCTTCCCGACCGTGAGCCGCCCGCCCTCGACGACGAGGCGCGAGACGCGCATGCGCTCGATCATCACCTTCTCGCCGCAGTGGCCACAGTGCCGCGCGTCGGCCGGGTTCGGTGCGCCGCAGAAGGGGCAGGGCCGCTCGCCGCCCCCCGCGCTCGCGCCGATCTCCACCTGCGCCCCCGCGCCGACGTGTACCGTGCCGTCGTCCAGCTTCCGGACGCCCCGCGTGAGGCCGAGCCCCTCGAAGCCCGTCGCGTTTCCGCAGTAGGGGCAGATGCGCACGCAGTCGGCGGCCGGCGCGCCGCAGCCGGGGCAGCTCAGGACGTAGTGGCGTCGCATCGCCCGAGCCTACCGCGTCCGCCTGGCACCGTCCGCCGATCGTCCGCGTTCCGTCCGCGTTCCGTCCGCGCTCCGTCCGCGTTCCGGCTGCGCACCGTCCGAAGTTGACGCCCCCGTCGACTTACCCCAGGCTCGAAATTGACGGGGGCGTCGACTTTGGGGGCCAGGTCATGAACGGGGTGAAGCCATGAAGAGCCAGCGAGACGGAACCTTCGAGCGCGGCGCGCGTGTCTGCGTGATCGGCGCGGGCCCTTCGGGCATCGCCGCCGCCAAGGCGCTCCTCGACGAGGGCTACGCGAACCTGACGATCGTCGACCGCGGCCGGGAGGTCGGCGGCAACTGGGTCTTCGACGCCGACTCGGGCCACTCGAGCGTCTTCGAGACGACGCACATCATCAGCTCGAAGAAGTTCTCCGCGTACGACGACTTCCCCATGCCGGAGGACTACCCGGACTACCCCTCCCATTGGCTGCTCGCCGAGTACTTCCAGGCCTACGCCCGCCACTTCGGCCTCTACCCCTTCATCGAGTTCGAGACGCTCGTCGAGCGCTGCGAGAAGCGCCCCGGCGGCGGCTGGCGCGTCACGACGACGAAGGACGGCCGCAGCGAGACCCGCGACTTCGAGGTCCTCGTCGTCGCCAACGGCCACCACTGGAAGCCCCGCTGGCCCAGCTACCCGGGCGAGCTCGAGTGCGAGTACCTCCACTCCCACGACTTCAAGCGCGCCGAGCCCTTCCGCGGCAAGCGCGTGCTCGTCATCGGCGGCGGCAACTCGGCCTGCGACGTCGCCGTGGAGACCTCCCGCGTCTCCGGCCAGACCGACCTCAGCTGGCGCCGCGGCTACTGGGTCGTGCCGAAGTTCCTCTTCGGGCTCCCCGGCGACCACATCCACAACTTCATCGTGGACAAGCTCTCCTTCGTCCCGGCCAAGGCGCGCCTCAAGGGCCTCGAGCTGCTGCTGCGGCTCATGAACGGGCCGAACGCCGCCTACGGCCTGCCCGACCCGGACCACCCCTTCGGCACGACGCACCCGACGCTCAACTCGGAGCTGCTCTACTTCATCCGGCACGGCGAGATCCGCCCGCGCCCGGACGTCGCGCGCTGGGAGGGCCGCCGCGTGCACTTCACGGACGGCCGCTCCGCCGAGTACGACGCCGTCATCGCCTGCACGGGCTTCGAGATCGCGCACCCCTTCTTCGACCCGGAGCTCATCGACTACTCGGAGGGGCCCGTGCCGCTCTACCTGAAGATGATCCCCGAGCAGCACGACGACCTGTACTTCATCGGCCTCTTCCAGCCCCTCGGATGCATCTGGCCGAGCTCCGCGCTCCAGGCGAAGATCATGGCGCGCCGCATGGCCGGCGCCTGGTCGCCGCCGCGCGACCTCGGCGCCGCCATCCGGCACGAGATGGCGAACCCGGACGTCGAGCAGCTCGACACGCCGCGCCACACCATCACCGTCGACGCGCCGCTCTTCCGCCAGCGCCTCCTCGCCGAGCTCCCGGCGGACTTCGTCTCCCGCGCGCCGGTCCCCGCGACCCGGCACGCCGAGGCCGCCGAATGAGCGCCGACGCGAGCGCCGCGTCCGTCGGCGGCCGCCGCGAGGCGACCAAGCGCGCCAACCGCCAGGCCATCCTCGACGCCGGCCGCGCCGTCTTCTCCACCGTCGGCTTCGACGCCGCCACCGTGCGCGACGTGGTGCGCGAGAGCGGCCTCTCGCCCGGCACCTTCTACAACTACTTCCCCGACAAGGACTCCGTCTTCCGCGTCCTCGTCGGCGACTTCCTCGCCGCGCTCCGCCCCGCCGTGCGCGAGGCGCGGGCCACCGCCGAGACCCCCGAGGCCTTCGTCGAGGGCGCCTTCCGCGTGGTCGTCGAGGCCCTCTACGGCGACCCGGCCATGCTCGCGCTGATCGGCCGCTCCTCCTCCGCCTTCCGCGCCCACGTGCTCGGCGGCGCCGAGCTCCCGGGCCTCTTCGCCGAGCTCCGCGACGACATGGGCGCCGCCGTCGAGCGCGGCCTGCTCCCCGCCTTCGATGTCGAGCTCATGACCGCCGCGATGATCGGCGCCGCCCTCGAGGTCTGCATCCTCGCCGCCGCCTCCGGCCGCGCCCCGGCCGAGGTCGCCACCTTCCTCGGCCAGCTCTTCCTCGCCGCCCTCCGCCCCTGACCGCCCCATCCGCCCTCCGCCCCCGGCCCCCGCTCCAAGGCCGCCCCGAAGGCCCAAAACCCGCTCCCCCCGCCGAAGGCCGTACCGAAGGCCCGAAGCCGCCGCTCGAAGGCGAACGCCCTGGACGCGTCCTCTCCCCTCGCCCGACGCGCCCTCGGTTCCCTGGTCCCCCCGGCCGAAGGCCGGTCGTCGCCTGCGGCGACGAAACCCCGACCCCCGCCAAAGGCCAAAGGCCAAAGGCCGAAGGCCGGTCGTCGCCTGCGGCGACGAAACCCCGACCCCCGCGGCCGAAGGCCGCCCCGGAGGCGACGAAACCCCGGTCCCGCGGCCAGAAAGGCGAACGCCCTGGACGCGTCCTCCCCACTCGCCCGACGGGCCCTCGGTTCCCCGATCCCCCCGGCCGAAGGCCGGTCGTCGCCTGCGGCGACGAAACCCCGACCCCCGCCGAAGGCCAAAGGCCGAAGGCCGCCCCGGGCCGACGTGCCCAGCGCACCTCCAACTCGCCCAACGCACCCCCGGTCCCCTGGTCCCCCCGGCCGAAGGCCGGTCGTCGCCTGCGGCGACGAAACCCCGACCCCCGCCGAAGGCCAAAGGCCAAAGGCATCAAGGTCGCCGCGCGCGCGCCAGCAGCTCGGCATGCGCCGGGACGCGCTCCAGGAAGAGCGCGCGGAGCGCCGGGTCCTGGATGCGCGCGGCCTGCGCGCGGACGCGTTCGGCGCCCACCGCGAAGGTTTCTCGCGCCGCTTCCGCGTCGCCCGCGGCCTCGAGCGCGAGGCCGAACACCAGGCGCACCTCCGCCTCGCCCTCCTCGAGCTGACCGACCTCCTCGAGGCGGCGCATGGCCTCCTCCGCCGCTGCCCGCGCCGCGCCCGGGTCGCCCGCCGCGAGCTCGGCCCGGGCGAGGGCCGCGTGCCCGAGCGGCGCCAGCGGCGGGAAGGGCGCCAGGAGCAGCGCCGCCCGCCGCGCCTCGCGGAGCGCCGCCTCGACGTCGCCCCGGCCGAGCTGCGCCCGCACGGCGTAGGCGCGCGTCGCCCCCTCGAGCCGCGCGTCCCCCTGCCGCGCGAAGGCGTCGGCGGCCTCCGCGGCGAGCCGGGCCGCGCGCTCGTGCTCGCCCCGCTCCACCAGCACCTGCGCGAGCTGCCCGCGCGCCCACGTCTCCACGTGCGCGAGGCCCAGCACGGCCGCCTGCGCGCCGCAGCTCTCGAGCCCCTCGCGCGCCGCTTCGAGGTCGCCGAGGAGCGCGCTCGCGAAGCCCACCTCGCCCTCGAGGGAGCAGGCCATGCGCAGGTCCTCGGCCTCCGCGAAGGCGTCCCGCGCCTCCCGCTGCCGGTCGCGCGCCCGCCCCGGCTCGTCGGCCGCCAGCGCCTGCATGGCCAGCGCGAGCGCGCGCCAGCCCCGCGCCTCGGCCGAGGGCGCCTCCCGCGGCAGCGCGTCGAGGATCGCGCGCCCGGCCTCGTAGCGGCCGAGCCGGAAGAGCTCCCGCGCGCCTTGCGCGAGCGCGATCTGCCCGGAGGCGCTCCAGCGCGGGTCGGGCCCCTCGGCGCCCGGCCGCGTCGTGCCCCGATCCCGGAGGCGCCCCACGGCGGACTCCAGGCGCGCCCCCTCGCCGCAGCGCCCGAGCCCCTGGAAGAGGAGCGCCGCGCCCCGATGCGCGAGCGGATCGCCCGGCGGCAGGTGCCCGAGCGCCGCGCTCGCGTGCCGTTCGCCGCTCCGGTGGTCCCCGCGCCAGATGCTTGCCTCCGCCCGACAGAGCAGCGCCCGACCGCGCGCCTCGCCCTCGGCGCCGAGGGTCACGGCGAGCTCGGCCCAGCGCTCGCACGGGCCGAGCTCGTTGGCGCCGAGCGCGCGCTCGGCGGCGCGCGCGTACCAGCTCGCGGCTGACCCGTCCCGTCCGCCGCGCCGGTAGTGCTCGGCGACGATCGCCGGCTCGGGCGCCGGGCCCTCGGCGAGCCAGCGGGCCGCCCGTCGATGCCCCGCGCGCCGGTCCGGCTCGGTGAGCGTGCCGTAGGCGGCCTCGCGGAGGAGCGCGTGGCGGAAGCGGTGCCGCGGGGGCTCACCGAAGGCGCGCGCGGGCAGCCGGTCGAGGATCTCCGCGTCGACCAGAAGGTCGAGCCAGCCGTCCACCTGCCCCTGCCCGACCGCGGATCCGAGGAGCGCCGCGATGGCCTCGCGCTCCAGCGTCGGTCCGAGGACGCTCGCCGCTCGGAGCGCCCGCCGCGCGTCCTCCGGCAGGCCCTCGAGGCGCGCCTGGACCATGGCGAGCACCGAGTCCGGCGGCGTGTCCCGGGGCTGCCCGCGGGCCTCGGCGCGGAGGAGCTCCTCGAGCAGGAAGGGATGACCGGCGGCCTGGTCGACGAGCTCCTCGCGGCGCGCGGGGTCGACCTCACCGAGCACGGCGTCGATCAGCGCGGCCGCGGCGGCCGGGTCGAGCTCGGGAAGCGCCAGGGTGGACGCCCGCCCGGCCCAGAGCCGGGGGAAGCGATCGGCGAGCGCGGGGCGCGCGAGCCCGACGACGCTCAGCGCCCGGTCGGCGCCGCGGAGCGCGTGCCCGAGGAGCTCGACCGAGGGCGCGTCGGCCCAGTGGAGGTCGTCGAGGATCCACACGCGCGGCCCGCGCGCGAGCTCGGCGTCCACCCAGCCGTGAAAGGCATGCCGGACGAGGTCGCCGAGCCGGGTCGGGTCCGGCGCCGCCTCGTCCGGCCGGAGCAGCGCGCGGAGGCCGCGACCGAACGCCGCCGGCGCGCCGGGCGCGTGCGCCTCGAGCCAGCGCGGCAGATGGGCCAGCGCGCTCTCCTCGTCGTCCCCCTCGCCCTCGAGCGAAGCGCGGAGCAGCGCCGCGGCGAGCCCGAAGGGGACGTCCGCCCCGAGCGGGTGCGCCGCCGCCCAGACGCAGCGGATGCCCTCGTCCCGGAGCGCCCGCGCCAGCTCGTGGGCGAGCCGTGACTTGCCGAGGCCGGCAGGGCCGACGACCAGGGCCGCGCTCGGCCGCCGCCGCCGGTGCGTCTCGGTCACGGCGTCGCGGAGCCACGCCAGCTCGCGCTCCCGCCCCACGCAGGGCGTGCTGCGGCCGGCCACCGGTCGGATCGTCGTGGGCCGATGGCGCTCGGCGCGGAGCCGCGGGGGGGCGCCGGGGGTCACGACGAAGCGCGCCTCGACGAGCGAGGCGGAGACCTCGTCCATCGGCACGCCGGCCTCGCGGGGCGCGTCGATGAGCGAGGCGGCCCGATCCAGCGCGCCACCGACGGGGAGCCCGCGGGTGCCTTCGCGACGCCCGGTCGCCAGGGCCAGGGCGCGCTCGGGCCAGCGCTCGGCGAGGGCGAGGGCGCAGCGAGCGGCCGCCGCGGCGAGATCCGTGGCGACGCCCGAGCCGCTCACGTGGAGCACGGCGCTCCCGTCGGCCAGCCGCTCCACGCGGGCTCCGTGGCGCCGTGCGACGGCCTCCAGCGCCGGGTCGTCGTCGTCGCGGGGGGCGGGCAGGGTGGCGTCCTCGGGCCCGGGCGTCGGCGCGCGGAGGAGCACCACGGCGACCAGGCGGCGCTCGTCGGTGGTGAGGGCTTCCGTCGACTCGGCCAGGTCGGCGGGGACCTCCTGGAGCGCCCCGGCGTCGATGGCCGCGAGCCGGGCGGCCACCTCGTCGGCGCTTGCCGGGCGCCGCGCCGGGTCCTTCGCCAGGAGCGCGTTCACGAGGGCCGCGAGCGCCGGCGGCAGACCGGGCGCCCGATCGGCGATGGAGGGGAGCTCCTCCAGGAGGACCTTCGCGAGGACGGCGATGGCGTGGCTGCCGCCGAAGGGCGGGCGCCCGAGGAGGCACTCCCAGAGGACGCAGCCGAGGCCGTAGAGGTCGGCCGCCGGGCCGACCCGGTCGTCGCCCCGCGCCTGCTCCGGCGCCATGTAGCCCGGGGTGCCCACGGTCGCGCCGGCCTCCGTGAGGCGGACGGCGTCCTCGAGGCGGGCCACACCGAAATCGAGCACGCGCACGGCCGCCGGGTCGCCACCCGGCAGGAAGAGGTTGGCGGGCTTGAGGTCGCGGTGGACGACGCGGCGCGCGTGGGCATGGGCCAGCGCCTCGGCCACGCCGCGCCCGAGCGGGAGCGCGTCCCGGGGCGCGAGCCGGCGCTCGCGGAGGGCGTCCTCCAGCGTGACGCCCTCGAGCCACTCGGTGGCGATCCAGGGGTGTCCCTCCTCGTCGACGCCGTGCGCGACGTAGGCCACCACGCGCGGGTGGGCGAGGCGTGCGATGGCCTCGACCTCGCGTTCGAAGCGCGCCCGGCTCACGCCGCGGTGGAGGCGCTTGAGCGCGACGAGCTGGTCCGCGCGCTCGTCGCGGGCGCGGTGCACGACGCCCATGCCGCCGGCGCCGACGCGCTCCTCCACGCGGAAGCGCCCGCCGAGCAGGCGCCCTCGGAGACCCTCGGGCATCGAAGCGAACCTGCCGCAGGCGCACGAGCCCGTCGAGCAAAGACCCGTGCCCATGCCCGTGCCCGTGCCCGTGCCCGCAGGCCGACGAGCCATCGGGAGGGGGAAGAAGGGAGCCAAGACCCGT
Organism: Sandaracinus sp.; assembly: GCA_002699025.1. Lineage (GTDB taxonomy): Bacteria > Myxococcota_A > Polyangia > Polyangiales > Houyiibacteriaceae > Houyiibacterium > Houyiibacterium oceanicum. The sequence continues at coordinate 22,113 of PABA01000151.1, forward strand.
GCCCGTGCCCCTGCCCCTGCCCGTGCCCGCAGGCCGACGAGCCATCGGCAACCGGAAGAGACGCCCGACCCATGCCCCTGCCCCCGACCCCCCCTCGTCCGCGCCGCGCCTGGCCGAAGCCGAACGCCCTCGACGCGCCCGTCTCACTCACCCGACGCGCTCGCGGTTCCCCGATCCCCCCGGCCGAAGGCCGGTCGTCGCCGAAGGCGGCGAAACCCCGACCCTCCGACCGAAGGCCGGACCGAAGGCGAGGCGTTCTGCGGGCCCGGGCTCGAGTCTCCGCTCCCGGAGCCCGTCTACCCCCGCCCCGTCGCCTTCCCCAGCGCCACGCCGAGCTTCCTGGCCATTCGGTAGAGCGTGCTCCGGGCCACGCCCAGCCGGCGCGCCGCGGCGCTCACGTTCCCCCCGCTCTCCTCGAGGGCCTGCCGGAGCGCCTCCGCCTCCGCCCGCTGGAGCGCGCCTCCCTCCACCTCGGCCGGCAAGGCCCGCGGCGCCGGCTGGAGCTCCGGCGGCAGGTGCCCGACCTCGATCGCCTCGCTCCCCTGCGCGCGCGCCATCACCAGCGCCACGTCGAGCGTGGAGATCAGCTCGCGCACGTTGCCCGGCCAGTCGTGCGCCGCGAGCCGCGCGGCCGCCTCCCCGCTCAGCCTCGGCGCCGCCTCCCAGCCCGCGCGCTGCGCCCGCTCGGCGAGCAGGCGCCGCGCGAGCGCTGCGAGGTCGCTCCGCGCGCGGAGCGGCGGCAGGCGCACGGCCGCGCCCTTCAGCCGGTAGTAGAGGTCGCGCCGGAAGCTCCCGGCCTCGACCGCCTCGTCGAGATCGCGGCAGGTCGCGCAGATCACCCGCACGTCGCAGCGCTCGTCCGTCCGCGCGCCGACGCGCCGCACCGCGCCCGTCTCGAGCACGCGCAGGAGCGCCACCTGCATCGCGAGCGGCATCTCCGCGACCTCGTCGAGGAAGAGCGTGCCCCCGCTCGCCGCCTGGAAGAGCCCCTCGCGCCCGCTCCGGTCGGCGCCGGTGAAGGCGCCCGGGACGTAGCCGAAGAGCTCGCTCTCGAGGAGCGAGGGCGCGACCGCGCCGCAGTTCACGGGCACGAAGGGTCCGCTCGCGCGCGGGCTCGCGCCGTGGATCGCGTTGGCGAAGAGCTCCTTCCCCGAGCCCGTCTCGGCGAGGAGCATGATGGGCAGATCGCTCTCGGCCACTGCGCGGGCCCAGTCGATGGCGCCGCGGAGCGTCCGGTCCTCGGCGAAGATGGGCGCGAAGGGATCGGGCGCCGCCTCCGCGGCCGGCGCGGCGAAGAGCGCGCGCCGCTCGAGGTGCACCAGCACGGCGAGGGGCGGCCCCTCGGGCCCGAAGATCGGCTCGGCCCGCAGCGTCCATCCGCGCGCCGGGCCGCTCCCGAGCGGCAGGCCCCCCGGCGTCGGATTCATCGCCTCGTCGAGGAGCGCGTCCCAGCCGAGGCCGAGCGTCTCCCGGGCGCCCGGTCGCCGCCGACCGCGCCGCTCCTTCGCCCCGAGCTGCTCCCGCGCCGCGCCGTTCACGCGCGCGACCCGCCCCGGCGCCTCGACCAGCAGCGCCGGCCGGGGCGAGCGCTCGAGCGTCCGGAAGAGCGCCCGGAGCACGCCCGAGCCGGCGCTCGCGTAGGCCTCGAGGCGCAGCAGCTCGCTCAGCACCTGCGCCGCCGCGAAGACGGCCGCGCCGACCTCCGGCGCCGCGTTCTCCACCCGCGAGGTCGCGTCGAGCACGCCCACGAGCCTCCCCCGCGCGTCCGTGATGGGCGCGGCGTAGCAGGCGAGCCGCTGGTAGCCGTCGGCGAAGTGGGCGCGGCCGAGCACCACCGTCGGGCGCAGCTCGGACGCGGCCGTCCCGATGGCGTTGGTGCCGCGGGCCGCCTCGCCCCAGGGCGCGCCGGGGATGAGCCGCGTGCGCTCGGCCTCGTCCCGGAAGGCGCCTCCGCCCTGGCTGCGCACCACCACCGCCTCCGGATCGGCGAGCAGGAGCACGAAGTCGTGGGCCGTCACCGCGGCCGTCGCCCGCTCGAGGGCCGCCTCGCCGATGCCCTGGAGCAGCTCGAGCGCCTCGCTCCGCAGCCGCAGGCGACCGCCCCGCACCAGGCCGTCCTCGCCGTCCGGCGCCCGCCTCGGCGCCCCGAGCTCGCGGGCCCGCGCCCAGCGCTCGAGGTGGATGCGATGCGCCCGGGCGAGCCCCTCGCGGTCTTCCTGGAAGGCGCGCCAGACCCGGTCGGGCACGTCCTCCAGCACCAGCACGTCCTCGCCCCCCATCGCTCCAAGCTGCCGTGGAAACACGGCGAACACAAGCTCGTCACCGAGCTGGAGCGATGCGCTCCAACACCTGTCGCGAAACGCGACACCTCGCCCGCGCCGCGTCCCCGAAAGCCGCTCGCCCGGGCTCTGGCACGTGCGCTGCACCGTCTCCCCGCAGGAGGTCCCCATGCGCTACGCCAGCCCGAACACCGAAGGCTCCCTCGTCCACTACGCGAGCCGCTACGAGAACTTCATCGGCGGAGAGTTCGTCGCCCCGAAGGGCGGTCGCTACTTCGAGAACATCAGCCCCGTCACCGGCAAGCCCTTCTGCGAGGTCGCCCGCTCGAGCGAGGCCGACGTGGAGCGGGCCCTCGACGCGGCGCACGGCGCGAAGGTCGCCTGGGGGAAGACGCCCGCCGCCGAGCGCTCGCGCCTGCTGCTGAAGATCGCGGACGTGATGGAGGAGAACCTCGAGATGCTCGCCGTCTCGGAGACCTGGGACAACGGCAAGGCCGTCCGCGAGACGCTCGCCGCCGACCTCCCGCTCGCCATCGACCACTTCCGCTACTTCGCCGGCTGCCTGCGCGGCGAAGAGGGCACCATGGCCGAGCTCGACGAGCACACGGTCGCCTACCACCTCAAGGAGCCGCTCGGCGTCGTCGGGCAGATCATCCCCTGGAACTTCCCGCTGCTCATGGCCGCGTGGAAGCTCGCGCCGGCCCTCGCCGCCGGCAACAGCGTCGTGCTCAAGCCCGCCGAGCAGACGCCGGCGACCATCATGCTCTGGGCGGAGCTCATCGGAGACATCCTCCCGCCGGGCGTGCTCAACATCGTGCAGGGCTTCGGCGTCGAGGCCGGCAAGCCGCTCGCGCAGAGCCCGCGCGTCGCGAAGGTCGCCTTCACCGGCGAGACCACGACCGGGCGGCTCATCATGCAGTACGCCTCCGAGAACATCGTCCCCGTGACGCTCGAGCTCGGCGGCAAGTCGCCGAACGTCTTCTTCGCCGACGTCATGGCCGAGGACGACGCCTTCCGGCAGAAGGCCCTCGAGGGCTTCGCGATGTTCGCGCTGAACCAGGGCGAGGTCTGCACCTGCCCGTCGCGCGCGCTCGTGCAGGAGAGCATCTACGACGAGTTCATGAAGCTCGCCGAGGCGCGGACCCGGGCCATCGAGCCGGCGCACCCGCTCGACACGGACACGCGCATCGGCGCGCAGGCGTCGAACGACCAGCTCGAGAAGATCCTCTCCTACATCGACATCGGGAAGAAGGAGGGCGCGAAGCTCCGCTGCGGCGGCGAGCGGGTGACGCTCCCCGGCGAGCTCGAGGGCGGCTACTACGTGGCGCCGACCATCTTCGAGGGCGACAACGCCATGCGCGTCTTCCAGGAGGAGATCTTCGGGCCCGTGGTCAGCGTCGCGCGCTTCAGCGACTTCGACGACGCCATCTCCATCGCCAACGACACGCTCTACGGGCTCGGCGCGGGCGTATGGACGCGGAACGTGCACGCAGCGTTCAAGGCCGGGCGCGCCATCGAGGCCGGCCGCGTGTGGACCAACTGCTACCACCTCTACCCGGCCCACGCGGCTTTCGGGGGCTACAAGAAGTCGGGCATCGGGCGCGAGACGCACAAGATGATGCTCGAGCACTACCAGCAGACGAAGAACCTGCTCGTCAGCTATGACCCGGAGCCCATGGGCTTCTTCTGAGCGAGACCGGGGCCCGCTGCTTCGGCCCCCCGAGGCGCGTGACCCCCGGTGGGCCCGCCCCGCGTCCTGCGCGGCGGGCTCGACCTCCCGCGGCGTGGCCGGCTCCCCGCTACCCCCCACCCCACCCGGGGAGCCGGCCGCGGCGCACCTACTCTTGTCAGGCCGTCGAACATGACCACCGAGAGCGAGACCCCCGCCCCCGAGCCGAGCGCCGACGAGCCCGGTGCCGACGCGCCCGGTGTCGACGCGCCCGGTGCCGACGAGCCCGGTGTCGACGAGCCCGGTGTCGACGTCACGCCCGCCGCCCTCGCGCTCATCGCCGAGCTGGTCGAGGAGCATGGCCCGCTGATGTTCCACCAGAGCGGCGGCTGCTGCGATGGGAGCGCGCCCATGTGCTACCCGCGCGGCGAGCTCCGCCTCGGCGCCCGCGACGTGCGCCTCGGCACCGTCGGCGAGCAGCCCTTCTACATCGGCGGCGATCAGTACGAGCGCTGGAAGCACACCCGCCTCACCCTCGACGTCGTCGCGGGCCGCGGCGCCGGCTTCTCCCTCGAGGCCCCCCGCGGCGTCCGCTTCCTGATCCGCTCCGATCTCTGCGAGCCGACCTGACGGCCGGCGGGGCGCTCGCTCCGCTCGCTCACGAACGGCTCGCTCTGCTCGCTCCGGGGGACAGGGAACGGAGGCGCGTCGGATGCGCGACGAGCCCTGCGGCCTATCGGGCGCCCGGGTCGGCGGCGCTCGCTCTGCTCTCTCGACGGCAGCGAACGGTCGGTCCTGCCGGGGCCGCGATGGGCAGGCCTCGTCGGCCGTGCGCGGGGAGGTCCGTCGACCGAGGCTCGGACCTCCCCGGCTGAGCGGGTTGCCCGTCGCGGTCAGAAGCGCGCGTAGAGGCGGCGGAGGAGCGCGGAGAGCTCGCCCTCGCGCTCGGGCGGCGTCGGCGCGAGGACCCCGTGCTCCTGGAGCACGCCGACCAGCTCGCGGGGCACGTGGCCGCCCCCGCCGACCACCGCGGCGTGGCCCGCGGGCAGCACCCGCACGTGCACGCGCTCGTCGGTGGCCATGCGCGCGTTCTCCTGCTCGTCGGTGCTGAAGACCAGGTCGTCCTCCACGCAGGCGCCCTCCTCGTCGCGGCGCCGGCAGGTGCCCGCCTCGTCCGTCACGATCTGCAGGTGCTCGCTCACGGCCGGGTGGAGCGGGCGCGGCTCCTGCCAGTAGGCCGAGCGTGGGTGGATCTCGACCCAGTTCGCGCCGGTCACGGCCTGGCAGACGGCGGTCGTGAAGCCGAGGGAGACCACGTGGAGCCAGGCCCAGCCGCAGTGGCGCGCGGCGTCGATGCCGGAGAAGGGTGACGAGACGGTCACCAGCCGCAGGTCGCCGGCCTCGGCGGGGGGCGGCTCGCCCATGCTCAGCGCGATGCGCGAGACCAGGCCGCCCTGGCTGTGGGCGAGCACGGTGATGCGCTGGCCGGGGAGCTCGCGGCGCAGCCGCTCGAGGCCGCGCTGGAGGTGCACGGCGGCGGCGCGCAGTGTGCGCCGGTAGTCGTAGTTGAAGCAGAGCGCCTGCTGACCGTGGAACTCGAAGACCTCGGCGAGGCGCTCGAACTGGCTGCCCGACGAGAAGCAGCCGTGCACGATCACGACGAGGGGTTGGTCCGGCTCGAGGGCGATGGCGTCGGGCTGATCGCCGGTGCACGCCGCGAAGCCCTCGAGCTCGAGGGGCGCGCGTGTCTCCTCGCCGGGCGCGCCGGTCGGCCCGGCGAAGCGCACGGGGGTGCTCGTGATGGTCGGCCCGCACCCCAGCGCGGCGGCGACGCAGAGCGCCGCGGCCGCGACATGGCACCGTCGCACGAACCAACCCATCGCCCGAGACTAGCGTCAGCGCCCCGCTTCGTCAGGGGGCCGTCGGCCGCTTCGGTCGGGTCGAAGGGTCGCCGAAGGCCATGAGCACGACCCAGGTCGGCACGTTGGTCGCGGTCGGCCCACGCCGGGGGAGAGATGCGGCGTCCGGCCCCCGACTGCGCCCTGTGCGTGCGCGTCGTCTACGAAGCCCGTCCGGACGTGACGACGAGCGACGTGAGCGGCTGGTGCGTCGAGACCGCCCCCATGCGTCGCTCGAGTCCGCGGTCCCCGGCGCGCCCGTGGAGAGGCGTCGGCTGCGGCTCGACCGTCGGCCGGGGAGCCCTTCGCGCGGTCAGTCCGGACAGGCGTCGAGCATGGCGCGGAGCTTCGCGCCCTGGGCCGCGTCGAGCATCCCGATCCAGGCGATGCGCCCCCGGAGGTGCTCCCGGAAGCGCGGGTGCTTCGTCCGGTTCTGCGCCGCGAGGCCGGTCTTCTTCGCGTTGTGCAGGAGGGCCCGGAGCCGGCGCCGCTCCTTCCGCGAGACGTTGGCCTTGCGGTTCACGGTGACGCCCGTGACCTCCTGCCGGCCGCCGCGCCGCATCACGCGCGTCTTGGCCTCGTTCACGACGAAGCCCTCGTTCTTCACGACGTCGCGCACGGCCTTCAGGAGGCGCCCGGTCTTGCGCGGGTCGTCGCTCGAGAAGGTCAGGTCGTCGGCGTAGCGCGTGTAGGCGAAGCCGAGGCTGCCGGCGAGGCCGCCCAGGCGCCGGTCGAGCGCGTAGCAGGCGATGTTCGTGAGCATGGGGCTCGTGCAGGCCCCCTGCGGGAGCACCCGTTCGCCGAGGGCGACGTGGAAGACCTTCCCGTCGAGCTCGGCCTCGACGCGGGGCGGCTCGGTGCAGAGGAGGGCCATCACCGTGGCGACGGACTCCGGGTAGCCAAAGACGCTCCGGAAGACGCCCTTCACGCGGCGGAAGCCGAGCGTCGGGAAGAAGTCCTCGAGGTCGAGGTTCACGACGACGCGCTTGCTGACGTGCGGCGTCGCGTTCGACTTCACGCTCCGGCCGCGCTGGAAGCCGTGCACGGTGGGCTGGGGTCCGACCCTCTCGAGGACGTGGACGAGGATCCACTCCTGCGCGCGGCGGAGGTCCTTCTTGGGCGCGCTGATGTGGCGCAGGCCGCCGGTCTTCTTGGGGACGGAGAAGCGGTGGTAGTGCACGAGCGCCGCGGCGCGCCGGTGGTAGGTGAGCCAGCGGAGCTTCGGGAGGTCGATGCCCATGGCCTCGGCGAGGGCCTTCGGCGTGGCGATGGGGGGCGCGCCGAAGCGGACGCCGTCCGGGCTCGGCGTGTGGCTCTCGAGGCCGGCGCTGACGCCCTCGCCGGCGTGCCAGACGCGCTCCTTCTTCGCCGTCTCCCAGGCCTCGCGCCGCTGCTTCGCCTCGAGCTCGCGCTCGATCTTCGCCTTCGCCCGGCGCTCCTTCGACTCCTTCCAGCGGCGCACGCGCTCCTGCTCGAGGGCCTTCTGCGGGTCGGCGACGACGGTCGCCTTCTTCCGGAGCTGGGCGAGCTCGTACTCGAGCTCGAGCGTCTCCTTCACCTCGTCGTCCGGGTCCTCCGGGAGCGGCTCGCTCGAGGGCCAGAAGCCGAGCTCGCGCATGCGGGCGAGCACGAGCTCCTCGTCGGCCGACTCGACGAGCTGCTGGTAGAGGGCCTTCTTCTTCTCCTTCGGATCGTCGGCCATGGCGTCTTCGCGCGCGGCGGGGAGAGACGGGGAGAGAGGGCGACTCGGCTCGGGAGGACGCGCCGACGGGGCGGGGCGTCTACGTTCCTTGCGGAGGACGAGGCCGTTCCACTGAATGGGAGCCGTGCCCCCCGTGAGCCCGGGACACCGGAGGTGTCGAACCAGCGAAGGGTGCGGGGGGCATGGCTCCCGTGGTGACGAACGGACTCGTGACGAATGTCGAGCAGCTCGGCCAGCACGGCGTAGCACCGTGCGGATGGCTAGACCCGGCGCCTTCGTCGGCGCGTCCTCCCGAGACGAGTTGCTTCTCTCTACGTCGTCGTGCGCGCCTCCTTCCCCCGTGCGGCCTTCGGCCCCGGCTCTCCGCCGTCCGCTGTCCGCTGTCCGTGACGCGGGCCCTTCGGCCTCGGCCGTCCGCCGTCCGCTCTCCGCTGTCCGTGACGCGGGGCCTTCGGCCCCGGCTGCCTCCCGTCGGCCGTCCGCTGTCCGTGGGGGCGCGGTCGACGGGGCGGCTGCGGCCGCTCGCACGGAGGGAGGGGGCGGATGAGCTCGGCGCGCGCGTGCGCTCCGTACGCAGCGGCCCACACCGCGGCGGGCGGCTGCCCCCGACGGAGAGCGGACGGCCGACGGCGGACGGCCTGGACCGTCACGCTTCCTCCTCCAGGCGGCGCATGTGCACCAGCCGGAGCGCGAGCATGTGCTCGCAGGGGCCCTTCGTGAGCTTGTGCTTCTCGAACTCGGCGCAGGTGCAGGTGGCCTCGATGATGCTGCCCTCGTGGTCCACGTGGAGGAGGGGGCGCACTCGCGCGCCGGCGCCGCGCACGCTGCCGCTGAGCTTGTAGCCGGTCTGCACCGGGCGCCGCGCGATGAGCCGCGCGCCCCCGGCCTCGAAGATCGCCCGCGCCGCCTTCGCCTTCGGGTCGGCCTCCTCGGCGGCGGCCTTCAGCTTCGCGAGCTCCTTCTTCGCGTCGAAGGGGCTGTGGAAGAGGTCCCGGTGCCGGTACACGCCGCCCGGAAGATCGACCATCGCCCGGCCGGCCTGGCAGAGGAAGCTGAGCGCGCTCTTCACGTGCTCCTCCCCGAGCCCGGTCGCCTCGGCGAGCTGCGCCGGCGTGGCGAAGCGCGGCGCGCGCAGCGCGTGGTAGGTCGCGGCGAGCTGGTCGGCGCTCACGTCGACCTTCCGGCTCAGGAGCGAGAAGCGGCTCTCGCCGGTCCAGTCGTTGTCGGTCCAGCCGCTCAGGCCGAGCGTGAAGGTCGCGTCGCCGAGGTCGCAGACCCAGATCGTCGGCATGCCGTGGCCGGCGAGGTACACCTCGGCTCCTTCGAGGCTCCCGACGAGGCGCTCGAGGATGCGCAGGCGCCGCCGGCCCCAGGTGCGGATCGTCTGCCGCTTCGGCCCCTCGTAGACGGCCGCCGGCGAGAGCTCGATCGCGTGCTCCCAGGGCTCGAAGACCACCTTGGCCCGCCGCCCCGGCTCGAGCTCCCAGCGGAGCGCCCGCGGCGAGGCCTTCGCCTTGAAGCGCCGCACGAAGCGCACGAGGTTGAACACGTCGATGGGCGCGAGCTCGAGCCGCGTCAGCCCCATGGCCATCACGCTCTGCACCTGCAGGAAGCCGCGCACCCACGACTCGGGCAGGTCGATCTTCTTCTCCGCGTGCGTCCCGCCGCCCGAGGTCACGCTGAAGCCGCTCGGCGACACGTCGAAGCGCGTGTCGCGGTAGGAGCGCATGCGGTTCAGGTGCCGGTAGAGGCGCGTCGAGTAGTCGACGTTCGTCGTGCCGCACTCGAAGGCGTCGATCTTCCGGAAGAGGTCGTACTTCATCGCGAAGCGCCCGTAGCTGGACTCGTCGCGGCTGAAGGCCTCGAAGGCGAGCTCGTCCGGGTGGACGGTGATCACCGGGTCGAGGATCCAGTCGAGCTCGTACTGGTCGGTCCAGACGTGCTCGAAGTACTGGCGGCGCGCGGCGCGGAAGGGGGCGAGGCGTGCGCGGCGGCGCTGGCGGAGCTCCTCGAGGCGCGCCTCTTTCTGCTCGAGCTCGGCGCGGAGGTCTTCGCTCTTCAGGGCGAGCGATTGGAGGAACTTCCGGTCCTGCTCCTCGAGCCAGGCGCGGAACTCGAGCCGATCCTTCGGGCGGTACTTCAGGTCGCTCACGACGACCGCGTGGAGCGCGGCGAGCCCCTCGCGGACGACGAGCGGGCGGGCGAGGTCCCCCTCGAGGAAGCTCGGCTCGCGGAGCACGTTGGTCGCGAAGGCGACGCGGCTGTGGCCGAGGTCGCTCGCGATGCCGCTCGAGCCGGCGTACTTGAACTGGAGCTTCACTCGGCCGCCTCCGGGGCGGGCGGGGCGGCGTCGCTCCGCACGCGCAGGTCGGTCTCGATGGCCGGGTGCTTCGTCTGCAGCACGGCCAGCGCGTGGGCGACGCGTTCGAAGTCGCCGCGCGTGTGCGTGCGGAGGAGCTCGGCCATCAGCCCGGCCGCGAATTGCGCCTGGCGTTCGTCGCGGAGCCCGCGCCGGAGCAGGAGCTCGAGCACGCCCCACTTCAGCGCGCGGGAGGGCCAGGTGTCGAAGAGCACGGCGCGGAAGTAGCCCTCGAGGCGCGCGAGGGGCACGAAGCCGTCGCGGAGGTGCGTCTGCATCAGGCCGAGGGCGAAGGCGCGCATGGCCCGGCTCGGGTGCTCGCTCAGCCGGTAGAGCACCTGCTCGGCGTCGAGCTCGTCGAAGTGGCGCACGACCAGCTCGCGGCCGAGGGCCTCGACCTCCTCGTCGTTCGAGTCGCAGAGGCCGACGAGGCCGTCCATGCCGAGGTGCTCGAGACCGACCTCGTCGCGGAGGAGCGCGAAGGCGACGTCGCGCGTGTCGTCCCACTCGCTCTCGGCGAGGGCGAAGAGCGGCGCGGGGTCGGCGCGGAGCGCCTCGACGTTCGCGCGGAGGAGGGCGTGGGCGGCGGCGCGGACGGCGGCGAGCTCGTCGCCCGCCATGGTCACGAGGCGCGGCAGGCCGAGCGCCTTCAGGCCCTCGGGGTGCGCGGCGAGGAGGGCGCCGGCGACGCTCCGACCGGCGGCCGAGCCCTCGTCGAGCCAGGCGAGGATCGCGTCGAGCTCGAGGCGGGCGCCGAGCTCGGCGACCAGGGCCTCGCGGGCGACGCGGGCGAAGCCGCCGTGGCGGTTCTCTTCGTCGGGCTGCTTCAGGATCGCGAGGAAGCCCTCGGCGTGGGCGGCGCGGAGGGCCGGGTCCGCGCGGAAGGCCTCGACGAGCGTGCGCGCGACGTGGTCGCGGAGCACCGGGTCGACGGCGAGGGGGAGCTGGAAGATGCTCCGCTCCTCGCGGGTCCAGGTCGGGGCGCTCTGGTCGAGCCAGCGTTGGGCGATGGCGCGCACGGCGGGGTGGCCCGACTGGGGGTGCATGAGCAAGCGCGCGAGGAGGCCGAGGTCCGGGCGGGCCGGGTCGAAGCGGCGGTCGAGCTCGGCGCAGACCTTCTCGACGAGCGGCGTGCCGGCCGTGAACTCCTCGGGGGCGCCCAGGAGGCCGAGGAGCTGGGCGAGGCTGGCGTGGCGGAGGAGCTCCGGGTGGCGCTCGAGGCCCTCGAGGCCGAAGTGGAAGACGTCGGGGAGCTTCGCGCCCGTGAGCACGCGGAGGTAGGCCTCGCGACCCGCGTCCCAGAGCGCCGGGAAGCTCTCCTCGCGGCCCTGCTTCGGGCGGCCGACGACCGCGGGCGAGCGGTAGCGCCAGCGGAGCTTGCGATCGAGGACCAGCCGTTCGCCGCCGCCGAAGAGGACGCGGCCGAGGAGGTAGCAGCGGCCGTAGGCGCCGACGAGGCCCTTGGGCGGGCGGAGGTCTTTTGGCGAGTAGTGCACGAGCACCTCGGCGGCCGTGCGCGCGTAGGCGGCGGGCTGATGGCGGGCGAGGTCGCGGAGGTGACGCCAGCAGGCGCGGCGCACGTACTGCTGCGTCTTCGGGGAGAAGACGGAGAGAGGCTTCTTCTTGCCGTCCCAGCCGCTCTTCAGGTTGGCGGTCGCACCGGGGCTCGTCAGCGCCGCGTGCTCGACGGCGTGGGCGAGGAAGCCGAAGGTCTTGGCGTCGCGCCGGAGCATGGCGCGCTTGAGGACACTCTTGGCGTAGCGCCAGACGTGGGGGCGCTCGATCTGCGCGCGGGCGAGGATGCGGCGCGCGGCGCCGACGGTGACCGGGGTGCCGGCCTCGTAGAGCACGTCGGCGACGAGGCCGAGGCGGCGCGGGTCGCCGGCGAGGGCGGCCTTCACGAGCGCCTTCACGTCCTCCTTCTTGCGGCTCTCCTCGTCCATGGCGCCGAGCACCTCGGCGACGGCGGGCGGGAGGCGCTGCAGGCCGCGCTGGCGGGCCGCGGCGAGGGCGGCGCGGAGCGTGTCGCGGGCGTCGTCCGGGAGCGCCTTCGAGCCGTGGAGGAGGCGGAGGGCCTCGACGCCGCTCCGCCGCCGCGAGAGGTTCTTCTTCTCGGCGAGGGCGATGGCGAGGGGCAGGGCGCGCGGGTCGCCGAGGCGGGCGAGGCTCTCGACGAGGAGGCAGGCCTCGCCGCGCTTGCCGGCGACGGCGGCCTCGGCGGCGGCGTGCAGCGCGTCGGCCGCGTCCGTCTTCCCACGCCAGGCGCAGCGGAGGGCGGCGCGGCAGCGGGCGGCCGGGTCGCCGCCCTTCAGCGCGGTGATGAGATCCCAGCCGGGGACGAGCTCGGCGAAGCCCTCGTCCTTCAGCTGCTGGACGGCGAGGGCGAAGGGCTCCTGGGCCTGGTCGGCCGGGTAGGGGCCGTAGGAGGTGCCGCCGCCGAGCTGCGCGGCGGAGGGGCCGCGGGCGACGCGGACGAGGACCGTGCCCGGCGTCGAGGCCGGCTCGAGGGAGACGACGGCGACGCGGTCGTGGCCGCTCTGTCGGTGGAGCCGGACGGGGTCGATCTGCACGGGTCGATCTCGAAGGGATCTCGGAGGGGTCGATCTCGCCGGGCGCGAGCCGCTGGCTCCACGCTCGGTGAGCTCGTGGGCGCTCTCTCCGGGCTCGCCGGAGCCGTGCGGTCGTCGAGAGCGTCGTGCGAGGGTATACGAGCCCGGCCTCGAGATGTTCCCCGCCCGGATGGGCGAGGCGCGCTCAGCCCGAGAGCGCGGCGCGGCGCTCGCGGACCATGCGCTTGTAGGGCCCCTTCAGGAGCGGCTCGAGGGCACGCAGGGCCGCGTCGTTCCCCATCGCCTCGGCGAGCTCGAGGGAGAGCTTCACGGCGTTCTTGTTCTTCGCCGCGCCCCACGCGGCGACCGCCTCCACGAAGCGATCGCGGTCCGCGACCAGGAGCGCGGCGGGCGCCCAGAGGCCCGGCGCCCGCGCCTTGCCGTCGCCGGCCCAGCCCTCCGCCGCGGCCGCGAGGGCGTCGACGGGCAGCGCCGCGAGGCCCGGATCCCCGGGCGCCGCGCGGAGCGCCTCCTCCGGCGCGGCGGGCGCCCACTTCGGAGGCTTCGCCTTGCCCGCGCGCTCGATCGGCCGCCCCGCCTCGAGCCAGGCCTCGGCGGCCTCGCGGGTCGGACCGGCCGCGAGCTCGCCGAGGACGCCCGTGATCGCGTCCTCGTCGACCAGCCGCAGCGCCGCCGCCCCGGCCGCTCGATCGCGCGGCTTCTCCGCGAAGAGCAGCGGGAGCGCGCCGCGCGCGAAGGTCGCCGGATGCGCGCGGCGCCAGCGCCAGGCCTCGAGCGCCGAGCGCCCACCCACGGCGAGCCACCAGACCATCACCTCCGCGACGTCGGTGTGGTCGACGCGCGCCAGCACTTCGGCGCCAACCTTCGGCACGGCGCCCGCGTAGCGGATCACGCCCGGGAGGGCGCGGGCGCCGAAGCGGTGGAGCAGCACCCAGAGCCCGCCCGACCACACGTAGCACCAGCGCTTCGGGTCGAGCTCCGCGAGCGCCTCGAGCGCGGCCCGCTCGCTCGCGTGGAAGAGGAAGTGGATGGGCAGCTCTTGCGCGTCCGAGGCGAGCCGCGCATCGTACCAGGCGGGCTCGCGGCCGGGCCAGCTGCTCTTGGTGACGTCGAGGTAGAAGGCGAAGTCCTCGTCGGGGAAGGCGAAGCGGGCCTCCGTGTCGAAGCGCGGCGCGGCGGGGCGCGCTCCCTCTCCCCAGGGCGGCGTGTCGCTCAACATGCCGGCAGCCTACTCCGCAGTCCGGGCGTCGAGGGCGCTCGTGCGCGACGAGCGCGTGGCTGTCTTCAGACGCCGAAGGCGAGGCCCTGCTCGGCGAGGCGGCGGCGGGCGGCGTCGATGCGCCGGAGGTCGCGGAGGCCCACGAGGGTCGCGAGGCAGGCGCAGAGGAGGAGGGCTGGGGCGGCGAAGGCGACGAGCGAGACGAGGCCCATCCCCACGAGGAGGAAGGCCCAGACGAAGCCGCCGATGCCGAAGAGCGCGCCGAGGCCGAGGGTGGCCAGGGCCGCGCCGAAGCGCGCGCGGTAGACGGCCGTGCCCAGATAGAGGAGCACCAGGCCGCCGGCGAGCTCGGCCCAGGGGACGGCGCCGAAGGCGGGGCTCCGGAAGCGCATGGTCAGGAGGACCTGCAGCCCCGTGAGGAGGGTGAGCATGCCCGCGAGGGAGACGAGGGCACCGGCGCCCCGGACGAGGGAGGGCGTGCGGAGCTCCGCGATGTCGGCGTCGATGCTCATGACGGGCAGCGTACGGCGCCGAGGCCTCGGGTCTCCCTTCGCCCCGCCCCGCGTCCTGTGGACCCCCCACGCGTCCAGCGGACGCCACCACGCGTCCTGCGGACGCCGCCACGCGCGTCCAGCGGACGCCACCACGCGTCCTACGGGCACCGCCACGCGTCCTGCGGACGCCGCCACGCGCGTCCAGCGGACGCCACCACGCGTCCTACGGGCACCGCCACGCGTCCTGCGGACGCCGCCACGCGTCCTGCGGGCACCGCCATGCGTCCTGCGGACGCCAGGGGCTTCTGGGGCGCCCGGCGAGGGGCTCGCGAGATGGCGGAATGCGCCATGATGACGGACGCTTGCGTGGGGTGGGCGTGGGCTCTCGGGGCCGCCGGGGAGGGCGCGCCCTCCAGAAATTGAACTTGACGTCGAGTTCAGTTTGGGAGGCGTGGATGGAAGCGGGAGTTCCATATGTGTGAGAAGTTGTACTTTTCACATTGGTATTGTGAGAAATCGCAAGGCTCGCTCGGCGCCGGTCGGTCAGCTTTCGCTGGAGGGGGTCGGTATGCGCTGTGGGCTCGTGGGGCTGATGACGGTGGTGTGCGCGCTCGGCGGGTGCGCCGAGGGGGCGAGCCGCCCGACGCTGGTGGACGCTGGCGGGGCGGGTCGCGACGCGAGCCCGGTGGGGCCGGCCGTGGACGGAGGCGTCGGCGCGCGACCGGACGCGGGGCCGACCGGGCTCGATGGCAGCCTCGGCTCCCCGGACGCGGCCATCCTCGACGCCGCGATCCCCGACGCGAGTGGAGCGCCGGATGCGGGCGCGCCGAGCGAGGACGCGGGCGCCACCCCTGACGCGGGCGCATCGCCCGACGCGGGCGGCGCGATGGACGCGGGCGCGCCGAGCGTGGACGCAGGCCCGGGCTGCACGTCCGCCACGACCTGCGCGGGGGCGCGGGACGTCGGCGCGGTCACCGGGGACGAGGGCGCGACCGCCCTCGAGGCCAGCGGGAGCGGCGCCGAGTGGCTCGCGGTCACCGTGCGCGACACGGGCAGCACCTGGAACGCCGACTCGACGATCCGCGCCACGCTGACCCTCCACTCTCTCGGCGAGACCGACTACGACCTCGTGGTCTTCCGCGCCGCCGCCAGCATGACGCCGATGGTCCGCGAGTGCGTGGCCAACGAGACGAGCAGCGCGCGGCCCGTCGGCGAGGTCGACCGGATCGAGCTGAGCTGGCCGGACGTCACCAACGGGCTCTTCGCGAGCGACGGGGACGGGCGCATCCTCTCGGTGCTCGTGCGCCACGCGGCCGGGCCCTGCGACGGCCCCTGGCGCCTCGAGGTGTCGGGCAACCGCTGAGCGCTCGAGGCGCGGGAGCGCGGCCGCGCGTTCGGGAGGCGCGCTCGGGGGATGGACCTCGTCCGCCCGGGGGCCTGCTCGCCCATCTCGGTGTCCTGCTCGGAGGCGGACCCTGCTCGCTCGGCGGACCCCGCTCGCCCGGCGGGCCGGTTCGCCCCATTTGATCGGCGAGCGCCCTCGTTTTCTCGACCACGGCGGCGTGATGGCGTGACGAGCGACCCACGGCGCCGAGCCTCGGAATCGTCGCGCGCTCCAGCCCGTGGGCAGAGGCACGAGCAGGGGTCTCACTCCGCGATGCGCCGGCCGGTCTCGCGCAGCCGGTGGGCGAGCACCCGCACGATCTCCCGCGTCGCCCCCGGACGCCGCGCCATCAGCTCCTCGAGATCCGCGCCGCGCAGCCGCAGCAGCGTGCAGTCCTCCCGACACACCGCGTCCGCGCTCCGCGGCTGGTGGTCGAGCAGCGCCAGCTCCCCGAAGAACTCGCGCTCCCCCATGCTCGCGAGCTCCACGTCGCCGTCCACCATCGCCACGCGCCCCCGCACGACCAGGTAGAGGTCCTCGCCCGGATCCCCCTTCGCGAAGACCGTGTCCCCCGCCCGCGGCTCCACCTGCTCGACCTTCTCCGCGAGCTGCAGCACGTCGTCGCCGCTCAGGTCGCGGAAGAGGGGCACGCTCCGCAGAAAGCGCATGCGTTCGTAGACGGGGACCATCTCGGCGTCGCCCGCCGCACCCCCCACGCGCGAAGCAGCCGGGAAGCGTGCTTCGAAGCGCTCTCCATAGGTGAGCAGGGCGCAGCGGCGGAGGTGAGCATCGCCGAGCGCCACGATCGCGTCCAGCGGGTCGGCCAGCGCCTCCCGATCGAGCAGCTCGAGCCGCTCGGCGGCCTCCACGCGCTCCCGCAGTGAGAGCCGCTCGAAGAGAGGCACGACCCGCCGCGCCAGCTCCCGCTCCAGGCCGAGCTCGAGCAGCTCCGTCACCTGCGCGTCGCGCGCGCTCGAGCGCCGCCGCCGCCCCACCTCCACGGCATCCACGAGCCGCTGCCGCCCCATCAGCAGCAGCAGCGCCAGCACGTCCCGGCGCGCCCGCTCGATGTGCAGGTCCACCTCGTGCGCCAGGAAGGCGAAGTCCTCCTCCACCTCCCAGTCGGGCACGCCGTCGTCGTGCGCGAGGCCGGCGAGGATCGAGTAGAGCCGGTAGGCCCGCTCGGCGTCGCGGAGCAGCAGCGGCTCCACCACCTCGGGCCCGAGCGGCGGCCTCCGCCCCGCGCGCACGCTCGCCCCGAGCGCCTCGGCCGCGCGGCGCCGGATCACGTCGTCCGGGTGCTGCAGGAGCCGAAGCACGAGCGCCTCCGTGACCGGCCCGCTCGGCGCCCGCGCGACCCGGCTCGCCAGGCGGCTGAGGCTGGCGCCCAGGGTGCGCTCGCCGACCTCGGGCGTGTCGTCCAGCCCCTGCTCGTCCAGCGCGACGAGGTGCCGCGCAGCCGTCGGCGCCGTGCGCGGGTCCTTGAGCAGCCGCACCACGTCCGGAAGCAGCGCGAGCAGGCGAAGGCGCACGACGGTCGCCGCCACCGCGAGCTGCGCCTCCGGGTCGCCCTTCTCGAGCCACCAGGCGAGCTGCGTCTGCACCCCACGCGCCCGGGTCGCCTCCCCGGTCAGCGCACCGAGCGCGTCCGCCAGGCTCGCCCGCTCGGCGAGCATCGGCAGGAGCGCCTCGCCGAGCGCCTCGCCCGCGTGGGCGCGCTCGAGCCCCGCGACCTTGCACGCGCGCGCGAAGGCCGGGTCCGCGTCCGCCTCCCCGACCTCCAGCGCCGCCGCCGCCTGCGGGTCGAGCTCGGGCAGGCCGCGGAGCACCTCCACGATCGCGCGGCGGACCGTCGCGTCCTCCTCCGCGGCGAGCCGCCCGGCGAGGCGGCGGCCGAGGTCCGCGGGCGCGTGGCGGGCGAGCCCCCGGAGCGCGGCGAGGCGCACGGAGGCGTCCTCGTGCGCGAGGCCCCCGGCGAGCACCTCGGCCGCCTGCTTCGCGTCGGAGAGCCCGAGCACCTCGGCGGCGGCGGCGGCGCGCGCGGGGTCCCGATCCTCGAGCTCCTCGGCCAGCGCGCGGCAGGCGTCGGCGTCGAGGTCGGCGGCCTTCGGCGCGCGCCCCGGCCCGAGGAGCACGCGCCGCGCGTCGATGGCCTTGTGGAGCGCGCGGTGGTAGACGCGGCGGGCCCGCGGGAGCGCGAGGAGCGCCATGGCCGCGCTCGAGGCGAGGACGAAGGCCGCGAGCCAGCGCGTGTCGAAGCTCGAGGGGACGCAGCCGAGGCCGACGGCGCTCACGGCGTAGAAGCCCGGCGCGAGGACCCCACGGATGGCGGCCTTGGCCTGGGAGCGGCGCACGCTCGAGAGCGGCGTCTGGAGCTGATCCGCCGACGAGGACCAGACCGCCTGCTTCAGCACGCGGCCGACGCCGCGCATGACGACGACGGTGATCAGGCTCGGCGTGACGAGCGCGAGGGTCGCGGCCGCGGCGACCGCGAGGGGCATCACGAGGAGCGAGCGGGCCGCGCCGAGGGCGCCGAGGAGCCGGCCGCTCACGCCGGCGAGCAGCAGCATGCCGAGGGCGCTCGTGGCGCCGTAGTAACGGCCGTAGAAGGCGCTGATGGCCTCGGCGCCTTCGAGGGTCTCGCGGGCGGTCGCCATGAGCGCGAAGTCCATGAACTGCTCGGTGAGCAGGGCGAGCACGGCCAGGCCGGCGACGAGGCGCATGAGGGGCTCGCGGCGGACGAAGGCGAAGCCGTCGCGCCAGGCGGCGACGAGGGACTGGCGGCGGCCGCGGCGGGCGCCGGGCTCGAAGTCGCGACGCACCACCTCGCGGACGAGCAGCAGCGTGCCGAGGAGCACGACGGGCGCGGCGACGAGGAGGGCCTCGGCGCCGAGCGCGCGGGCGAGGGGCGGGACGAGGAAGCCGCCGAGGGTCCAGGCGGCGCCGGCGCCGAGGCCGGCGACGGGGAGGAGGCGGCGGGCGCTCCGGGCGTCGCAGGCGACGGCGGCGGTGGACCAGACCTGGATCACGAGCACGCCGGAGGCCGCTTCGATGACGACGTAGGTGGCGAAGCGGATCGCCGGCGCGGGGAGGACGAGGGCGAGCCGGAGGCCGACGAGCGCGGCGATGGTGAGGGCGAGGGAGGCGAGGGCGAGACGGCCCGGGCCGAGGCGCGGCGTGAGGCTCACGCAGAGCGAGCTCACGGAGGCGAGCGTGACGGCGCTGAGGGCGAAGGCCCAGGGGATGGCGGAGCGGTCGTAGGCCTCGAGGAAGAGGCCGCTCTGGGCCGCCTTGAGGAGGGCGAGGGCGAGGCTGAGCGCGAAGATCATCGCGAGCAGGCGCGCCGCGCGGCCCCCTTGGCCGTCGGGGATCGCCAGCCATCGCCGGAGCGCTCGCCCCCGCCCGCTCAACGGACCCCGCCGCGCATCACGCCCGGCCGCCCGGGCCCCCGCGGCCGCGAGGCACCCTCGTGCACGTGCACGATGGGTCCGACGAGACCCCCGAGGCGGAGAGCGCGCCTCCCCTCCGCCCCTCTAGTCGATCTCGTGAGCGCTGGGCGTGCGAAACGTGGACCTGCGGAGAGCGATTCGGACCAAGGTCGAGTTGCTTCACACGAATCGTGCACGTGCACGTGGACGTGGACGATGGGTCCGACGAGACCCCCGAGGCGAAGAGCACGCCCCTCCTCCGCCCCTCTAGTCGATCTCGTGAGTGCTGGGCGTGCGAAACGTGGACCTGCGGAGAGCGGATCTGACGGAGGTCGAGTTGCTTCAGGCGAATCGTGCACGTGCACGTGGACGTGGACGATGGGTCCGACGAGACCTCCGGGGCGGCCGTCTCTCGGGGTCGCGCCGCCCGTCATTCCCCGGTCGCCGCCGAGCCGGCCCCGGTCCCCTCGGCGCGCATGCCCGCGGCGCCGCGCCGGACGCCGGCCATCCGCGTCGTCGTCATGGACGCGCTCCCGCCCGCCGCGTTCATCGGCGAGGCGGCGGAGCGGCTGGCGCCCATGCTCGCGCCCGCCGCGTCGTCGCCGTCCTCGCTCTCGTCCTGCGCGTCATCGCTCTCGTCCTGCGCGTCGTCGCCGTCGCCGTCGTCATCCTCATCGCCGTCCCCGCCGCCCTCGTCGCGCATCCACTCCGGAGGCTCCTGCGTCGCCCACGCCGGCCGCTCCTCCGCCGGCGCCCGCAGCTCGCAGCCCTCGTTCTTCGCGATGGGCCCGTCCGGCACCAGGAACCCGTCCGTGATGCCGCCCATGCCCGTCACCTCCGTCGGCCCGGGGCAGCCCTGCGCGATCCACGCCCGCACCAGCGCGATCTCCTCCTCCGGGATCGACGGCAGCCCCATCGGCATCCCCGGCGCCGCGTCCGGGTAGGGCGGCCGCGCGTGGTCGTGGAAGGCCGCCACCCGATCGCGCACCTCCTCCGGCCGCCGCCGCAGCATCGCCTCCACGAGCGGCGCGAAGCGCGCCCCCTCCCGCGGCTCGAGCACCGAGTAGCGCTCCCCCGTCTCGCCATCCACGGCGCCCCAGACGAGCGTCTCGTAGGTGCGCATCGCCAGCCGCGACCCCGGCCAGCCGAAGCCCCCCTCGTTGCCCGGCCCGAGGTCGCGTTCGTGCTCGTTCATGTGGCAGTGCACGCAGATGCGCCCGAGCACGCGCTCCTTCACCTCGGCCCAGCCGACCGGCCGCTCGAGCGGGGCCGGCGCCTCGAGCGCGGGGGGCGCGGGCGTGGCGGCGAGCGGCGCCTCCGCGTGGAGCAGGAAGTCCGCGACCCGCTCGGCCTCCTCGTGCGTGAGCTGCAGGTCCGGCATCAGCGTCCCCTCGCGGAGCGCCTGCGGGTCCTCGATCCACGCGACGAGCACGTCGCGGTGCATGCGCTCGCGGGCGAAGCGCAGGTTGGGCGCGAGCTTCGCCGGCACCCCCGCGTCGGCGAGCTGCTCGGCGCTGACGTTCGTCTCGAGGTTGCCGAAGGTGTGGCAGGCCGTGCAGCCCCGCGTGAGGAAGAGCTCGCGGCCCGCCGCGATCCGTTCGGCGCTCGGCGCCTCCGCTTCGGCGTCTTCGCCCTCGCGCTCCTCGCCCTCCTCGAAGGGATCGGCGACCTCGGCCACCGCCGCGAAGTAGCGCACGATGGCCCGCCGGTCCGCGTCCGGCAGGTACGTGCGCACCATGGTCTCCTCCATGGCCGGGCGGAGGTCGTAGGGCTCGGCGATGAACTCGGCGATCCACGCCGGGTCGAGGCGCCGCGCCACCGCCGTGAGGTCCGGCACCTCCTTGTAGTGGACGATGTTGCGCTGATAGCGGAGCAGCGTGTCTTCGCCATAGCGCTCGCTGAGCATCTCGTAGTGCCGATGCCCCGGCTCGAGCCCGTCGAGCCAGTTGTGGCAGCTCGTGCAGTGATCGGCGCGCCCCGCCGGCTCGACGTCGTCGATGGCGTGGCAGCGGTTGCACTCCTGCCGCACGAGCGCCGCGCGCCCCTCCTCGAGCGCCTGGGCCCGCTCGGCCTCGTCCCACTCGACCCGGTGCCGCGCGAGCACCGCCTCGACGTCCGGCGGCGGTGGGGGAGGCGGCGGAGGCGGAGGCGGCTCGTCACCCCCGCAGGCGAGGAGGAGGGCGAGGGCGCCCGCGGCGAGGGAGCGGCGATCCATGCGGGAGAGAGGATACCAGCGGCGGCCGGCCGCCCGGAGGACCCGGACGCGGAGCGACGATCCGACGGAGAGGGAGAATGAACGCGGCCGCTGGTAGTCTAGGGGGTGGTGAAGCGTCGGGACGAGAGCCAGCGGGTGGCGCTGGCCGACACGGTGATCGGGGACTCCTCCGGGGAGATCCGTACGCCCGCCTCCGGCGATTCCTCCCCGGGCACCGCGCCGGGGGCCAGCGCATCGAGCACCAGCGCGTCTCGGCCCGTCTCCTCCTCCGTCGCGCTCGCCGAGACCGTCGTCGGCGACTCGACCGCCCCGCCCCGCCTCGAGAGCACCGGCCCCGTCGCCCTCGCCGACACGGTCATCGGCGACTCCGCCTCCGGCGTCGGCTCCTCCCCCGGCGCGCGCCCGAGCCCGGCCGCCAGCGACGCCGACCGCTACCTCGGCGCGAAGATCGACCACTACCGCATCGAGTCGCTCCTCGGCGAGGGCGGCATGGGCGCCGTCTACGCCGCCCACGACGTCTCCCTCGACCGCCCCGTCGCCCTGAAGATGCTCCGCGGCGCGCTCACCCAGCCCGGCTACGAGGAGCGCCTCATGCGCGAGGCGCGCGCCCAGGCGAAGGTCCCGCACGCCAACATCGTGCAGATCTACTACATCGGCCGCGCCCGCCCCGAGGGGGCCCCGGCCGACGAGAGCGCGCCCCTCTACTTCGCCATGGAGCGCGTCGGCGGCGAGAGCCTCGAGGCCATCCTCGACGCCGGCGAGCGCATGAGCCCGGAGGCCGCGCGCATCGCCATGCTCCAGGTGGCCCGCGGCCTGAAGGCGGCGCGGAAGGTCGGCATCATCCACCGCGACATCAAGCCCTCGAACCTCATGCGCGACCGCGAGGGCCGCATCAAGATCGCCGACTTCGGCCTCGCCAAGCCCATGGAGGGCGACGTCTCGATCACCCAGGAGGGCGCCTTCGTCGGGAGCCCCCTCTACATGTCGCCGGAGCAGGCCAGCGGCGACCCCGTCGACCACCGCGCCGACATGTACTCGCTCGGCGCGACCTTCTATCACCTGCTCGCCGGCCACCCGCCCTTCGACGGCGACACGCCGCTCAAGGTGATCAGCCGCCACCTGAGCAAGCCCGTGCCGCCGCTCGCCGAGGCCGCGCCCGAGGTGCCGCCCGCGCTCCGGGCGATCCTGCACAAGCTCCTCGAGAAGGACCCGAAGGACCGCTTCGAGGACTACGACGCGCTCCTCGAGGCGCTCTCCGCGGCCGACCCGGCGCGCGCCCCCTACGCCGGCTTCTGGATCCGCGCGGCGGCCTCCCTCATCGACACCATCGTGGCCGGCATCCTCATCGCGCTCGTCGGCTGGGTGGGCCTCGTGCTGCACCTCGCGCATGTCACCGTCGGGCACGCGCTCTTCGGGCAGACGCTCGGGAAGAAGCTGCTCCACGTCCGCGTGCGGCAGCTCGACGGCAAGCCCCTCGGCTGGAAGAAGGCCGTGCTGCGGACCTTGCTCTCGCTCTGGATGCCCGTGGCGCTCGCCGTGATGATCCTCGTGACGCAGGGCTTCGTCGGGCTGACGACGACCATCGAGCAGCTCCGGCTCGGGGAGATGGGGCGCGTGCAGCACGTGATCGTCGCCCTCGCCGTGAGCAACGGCGTGCTCAGCCTGATGTACGGCGCGGGCCTCGCCGTGGCCGGCTTCCAGAAGCAGAAGCGCGCCATGCACGATCTGCTCAGCGGCACCGTCGTGCGCTACGTCCTGCCGACGGGCACGGCGACCCGCTGAGCCAGCGCGAGGGGCGCATTGGCGGACGCGCTCGCGTCGAGGCCGGCCTCGGGGCATCGCGAGGACGTGCCTCTCCGGATCCGCTCCCACTCCGCCGACGTCGGGGCCGAGGACGTCGTGCGCCCAGGAGAGGGCTCCCGCATCCGGGTGTGGCCGGCCCAGGGCGGCGAGCCCCGGGACCCTCCGCGGCCGGCGCGCTCGCGGCGCCCCACGACCACCGGGGCCACGTGCTCGCGGTGCTCCGAGGGCCCGAGAGCGACGCGCGAAACGTCCGAGCCTTCCTCGAGCCACGCCGCTGGAGCACCGGGCCGGCGGTGCCCGAGGAGCTGGCGGAGGCGCGCCGAGCGAGCGTCCCCCATGGGGAGGAATACTCATTCGTACCCATCATCGAGGGGCGCGCGCGAGCGGCGTTTTCGCTACAGCTTCCGGCATGCCGTACGTGATCAACCGCCCGGACGACGCTCCCCAGGCGTGTGCCCACGGCACCTGGCTCGCCCACTGGCGCGCCCTCGCCCCCGCCGAGGATCGCATGCGGGGCTGGTGCGCCTCCGTCGGCTGCGAGGGCGAGGCCGAGCAGGGCGTGAAGGTGCGCAAGGTCGACTACCGGGGCCGCCCCATGGGCGCGACCCTCGTCGTCCCCGTCTGCCGCCAGTGCGCCAGCCGCAACGCCCGCTACATCGTCGTCGGCCCCCTCCTCGACGCCGCCGGCAGCTGCTCCGAGTGAGCCCACTCGCTCCCCGCGGCGCCCGAGCCCTCGGCATGGGCGTTCGAACCCGTGCGCGTCGTCTCTCCGGCGACGACACGAGCTTCCTCCGCACCTTGGCGACGGCCATGCGTGGGTGATCTGCGTTCACAAGGTCGGTCGACGATCAGTTGCATCGGATTCGTCCGTGTCGATCCGAACTCAAAGGCCTGAAAGCTGCCAGCTCGTACGCGGCATGACGCTCCAGCTTCGTCGCTCGCGAGGATGAGCACCGACCCGTCGCGCAAGTAAATGCACGAAAATATTGGGGAAGATCTCGAGATGTGCCGCATAGCAGGATACGACCATGGACACCTTGGTCGAAGCTGCTATCTCGGTCATCACTCCCCCAGGGCGTGCCAAGAGTCGCGGGAATCAAGTTTGTAGTCGACCGCGAGTGTACGCTCTTTGCGTTACCCCGTTTGGGGTGAGCGCTGGGGAGAAGTCCGTCCGCTCAGTCTCGCGGACGGTGGAGCGCGACCATGACTCGACCCACCCCCCTTCTTCTCGGCCTCACCCTCGCAGCCCTCGCTGCGTCGGGTTGCGATCGAGGCGACCCTGTCGTCTCCGGCGCGCGCCAGGCTCTCAGCGATGAAGCGGAGACGAGCGGAGCACCTTCCGCACCGCTTGGCGACGCGGCCGCCGCGAGCGGCTCTTCCGAAGCCCGGCTCGGCTTCGCCGGAGGTGTCGTCGAGTCCCCGGACGGTCGCCTCGCCGTGCATGTCGCGCCGCGCGCGCTCCGCCGGGAGCTTCGCCTCCGGGTCGGCCGAGCGGGCGACGACGCCCCGCCCGACGACCTCGGCCTCTCTCTTCTCGGGCCCATCTACGAGGTGGAGGTGCTCGAGGGTCGCTTGCCGAGGCAAGCCGGCTTCGACTTCTCCCTCGAGCCCCTCGAAGAGGTGCCGGAGGCCGAGGCACCCGAAGACGGTGTCCTCGTCGTCCACGACGGCCGCCGCTGGCGGGAGCTGGAAACCCAGCCGGACGTCGAGGCCTGTCACGCCGACGTGGACTTCGTCCGTCTCCGCGGCATCCGACGCGACACCTTCCACGTCGCCCTCGCGACTCGAGCCCCCGTATCGCGACTCTGCGAACGCCGCGCTCGGCGCGCGAGCGCGCGCTTCTCGCGCGAGTGCCCCGACGCCGATGCCAGCTGGCTGACGGCCGAGCTCGCCAGGCGCTGCGACGAGGTCGCTCCCCCCAACGCGCGCCTGCGCGCCCTCCGCCCGTGCCTCGAGGCGCTCGCTTGCGAGCCGGAGATGGACGAGCTCCTGACCTTCGGCGCGTGCGTCGAGGAGGCCTGGCGATGAACCGCGTCCACCAGATTCTACTCGCCGTCGCCGTCTTCACGGCCGGCTGCATGACCAGCCCGCACGACCTCGAAGCGGTCGGGACCCGGTCGAGCACCATCACCTTCGAGGGCCTCACCGACAAGCCCAACGAGCTCGTCACCGTGAGGACCTGGACGACCAGCGACACCTCCTGGAGAGACCTCGGGCAGACCCGCACCAACAGCACCCGAACCGTTCGCTGGGCCGGCCGCGACTGGTACTACTGGAACCTGAAGCGGAGCATCCGCTCGGACTATTGGCGTGCCCGGGGGCGCAGCGGCTACGTGGTCCGGGTTCAGGCGCGTCGCGAGAACGGCGACAGCGTCTACGCCTTCGACCAGGACATCTTCAGCGGCTCGTCGCCCTGCAACCCGAACACGACGGACAACATCGGCGATCTCTCCGAGTGTCTCGCCAGCGACTCGCCGATCATCACCATCACCACCGACGACTTCGGCGGCTGCGCGCCCGCCGGTGACGACACGACCTGCAATGGGCGCGACGAGGATTGCGACGGCCGCATCGACGAGCACGGCAGCGGCACGGAGCTCTCCTGCAACGGACGCGACGACGACTGCGACGGCGCCATCGACGAGGCCTACGTCGCTCCCGAGACCCACTGCGGTGAGGGCGTCTGCGCGTCGGAGGGCCAGCTGCTCTGCGTCGACGGCGACTACGTCCAGACGTGCGAGCCGGGCCCCAAGTGGCAGGAAGAGGACACCGTCTGCGACGGCATCGATGGCGACTGCGACGGCCGCCAGGACCACGAGGAGGAGGCCTTCGAGAACCAGCCCGACAACGACTGCGACGGCGTCGACGACAACTGCAATGGGTCCATCGACGAGGGCTTCGTCGATGACGGCAACCCCTGCACCACCGGCGACCGCTGCGTCGCCGGCGAGGTCGTCGCGGAGACCATCGTCAGCGCGACCTGCCCCGCAGACCCGTATCCCTCGGCCCCCGTCGGCCCGCCAGGCGGGGTGGCGTCCTTCGCGGACTCCGTGGCCTTCCTGCACGAGGGTCCGGGCGCCTACCAGCGCGGTGTCACTCCGGGGACCATCGATCCCGCCCGAGCCACCCGCCTCTACGGCGAGGTGCACGCCCTGACCGATGGACCCATGGGAGGCGTCCGCGTCTCGATCGTCGGCCACCCGGAGTTCGGCCACGCCTACACGCGGGCCGACGGCAAGTGGGACCTCGTCGTCAACGGAGGCGGGGGGGCGCACGTCTCGTTCCAGCGCGATGGCCACCCCGAGGTGCAGCGGACGGTGACCCTGCCCCACAACGATCATGTGCGGGTCCCGACGGTGGTGATGACGCCCTACGACGACGCGGCGACCACCGTCACCCTGGACGGAAGCGCGTCCGCGCCCACGGTCCACACCGCGAGCCAGATCACGGACGAGGACGGAACGCGGACCGCCCGCTTGCTCTTCCCCTCGGGCGTCTCCGGTGAGATGACGTTGCCGGATGGCAGCATCGTGCCGCTGGCGAGCGCGACCGTTCGGGCCACCGAGCTGACGGTCGGCGCCCTCGGGCCCCAGGCCATGCCCGGCTCGATGCCATGCCAGATCATGTACACCTACGCCGTCGAGCTCAGCCTCGACGAGGCCGTCTCCGCCGGCGCCACCCGCGTTGACTTCGACCGGGCTCTGCCTTTCTATCTCGACAACTTCCTCGGCTTCCCGGTGGGCGCCGCCGTTCCCACCGGCTGGTACGATCGGCTCGAAGGGGCCTGGAAGGCCGACCGCGATGGGCGCGTCATCGAGGTGTTCTTCGATGGCTCCATCGACATCGACGGGGACGGGAGCCCGGAGAGCATCCCGGAGCTCGACGCCTTCGGCATCGACGCCGAAGAGCGCGGCGTGCTGGCCACCCGCTATCCGGCGTCCACGCTCTGGCGTGTCCCCATCCGGCATTTCACGCCCTGGGATCACAACTGGCCGGGCGTCCCCACGCCGGACGCCGAGGAGCCGCCGGAGCTCGCCGCGGAGCCGGGGCCCGAGGACGCGCCGTGTGAGCGCGCCGGCTCGCTCATCCAGTGCGAGAATCGCACCGTGGCCGAGGAGCTCCCCATCCTCGGCACGAATCTGGGCCTTCGATACCAGTCGGACCGCGTCCCCGGGCACGAGGAGTTGCGCCACATGCGCTTCGTCCTCACCGACGACGGCCCGGATGGGCCGCCCGAAAGCCGCCTTCGTACCCAGATGAAGATCGAAGTCGCCGGCCGCGCCTTCTACTTCACCGGTGCTCACGCCCAGCCCGACCCGGACGACCCGAACCGTCGCCTCGTCGACTTCGAGTGGGATGGCCTCGACTGGCGGGGCCAGCCCGTGACGCGGCCCGTTCCAGCGCGCGTGGAGGTCTGTCACGTCTACCCGGCGGTGCCCGCTCCGCGTGCAATCGTTCGAAACGTCACGAGCGTCGGCGGGTCGGCCTCGTTCGGACAACGCGGCGTCATCTCGATGCAGAGGCCGGAGATCGATCGCTCCAACTCTACGGCGCGTCTCTGCCGGACGTTGATCACCGAGCGCGTCTTCGGCTCCTACGACGCGCGCGCGGAGCAGCAGCTGGGCGGCCTCACGCTCACCGCACAGCACGCGGTAGCCGAGGGCGGGGCCATGCTCCTCCGCGGCGACGGCACGCAGTACACCCGCGCCGGCGGGCTCCGCGTCGACACGATCATCGCCAGCCGGGCTGGTGGAGAGGTGCTCCAGCCCAGCGGAACGGACGCCCGGGACGCTTGCATGACGTCGATTCGGGCGATGGCCGTGGATCCGGCGGGTCGGCCCGTCGTCGTGATCGACGCCGGGGGCTGCCCCTCGGGGCAAACGGGTGTGTTCCGACTCGAGGTCGACGGCACGCTGACCCGTGTGGCCGGCGACGGGAGCTACTTCATCCGTCCGGACGGACACCCCGCGGATGACGGTGCGCTGGCCACGGAGGTGCCGCTCCATAGGACGATCCGCGACGTGGCTTTTGGGCCGGACGGCTCGCTCTACATCGCCGAGCAGCATTGGATCCGTCGCGTCGATCCCGATGGGCGCATCCACACTCTCGCTGGGGTCGGGAGGGCGGCAGTCGACGACCGCGCCACGGAGGAAGAAGCCCGTGAGGGGTTGCCGGCCGTCGACACGAACGTGAGGCCGACCAAGCTGAGCGTCATGGCCGACGGGACGGTGGTCTTCGTCGACGCGCTCTACGGACGCATCCGCGCCATCCTCCCGGACGGTCGCTTGGAGACGTGGGTGGGCGGAGGGCAGCCGCAGCCTGCCGATCCCGATACGGGTACCCCGGAGATGCCTGCGCCCATGCTGGACCCTGACCTCTTCGTCGAAGGCACCGATCCGCGCGCGGTCGTCCTGGACGCCAACGACATCGGCACCGTCGCGGTCATCTCCGCCTGTGACATCGCCTTCGACCTCGACGGGCGCATCCTCCGGCTCTCTGCGGATGGGCTCCTCTACTCGGTCACCGGCAGCGCCCCGGATCCGAGCGCGGGCCATGGCGCTCCTGCTCAGAGCCTGAGTCGCGGTGGCGTGATCTCCGACATGGAGGTCGACGCCTCCGGCCGACTCGTCTTCGTGCGCGTGGACCGCTCCTCGGGTGAGGCGACCATCTGGCGGATCGAGCCGGACGACCGGCTCAGCCTGCTCGCGGGGGGCGGCGCCGTCGACGCCTTCTTCGACTCGATCCCGGCCGACCAGGCGCGTGTCCTCTCTTTCGGCGACAGCCGCGGCCTGGCCCTCGGGCCCGAAGGCAACGTCTATGGCATCTTCTACCTGCAGGACACCGAGGCCGGGGAGCGTCGCTACCACGTCGCGCGCGTTCGCGGGAGGGACCTCTTCCTCGAGGAGCGCCTCATCATCGACGGGGCCCAGGCCCACCAGTTCGACGCCGACGGGCGGCACATCCGCACGCTGGACGCCATCACCGGCGAGCCGCTCCTCGAGCTCGACTACGACGCCGAGGGCCGCCTCAGCCGGCTGACCGACGCCGATGGAAACGTCGTCGACGTCGCCTACCCGAGCGACGCGCTCGTCACCTTCACGCCTCCCTTCGGGCCCGCCACTCTCGTCCGCCTGCACGCGAGCGGTGAGCTCGCCGGCTGGGTGAACGACGTCGCCTACTCGGGCGACCCCGACGGGGCTCGCTCCATCTTCGAGCTCCGTCCCGACGGCCTCCTCGACGCCTACGTCGATCGGCGAGGGCAGCGTCACGAGATGAGCTACGACGAGCTCGGTCGCCTGGAGGGCGATCTCGCCACCGGCTCCGGCTACGCCTGGAGCATCTCCCAGGAGGACGAGCGGACGAGCACGTACGTGCGCCGCACCGTTCGCCTCGAGACCAACGGCGGCCGGGCCGTGGAGCACGAGGTCCTCGCCCGTCGCGACGGCCGCCGCGAGCGCCGCGTCCGTCAGGTGAACGACCCGGCCGACCCCTCCGACGATCTCGAGAGCGTCGCCATCGAGACCTACGAGGCGGGCGCTCTGAGCGAGCTCGTCACGACCTCGCCGGACGGGACCTCGGTCGAGCGCCGCTACAGCCCGGATCCGCTCCTCGGATGGGGCGCCTCCCACGTGGCCGAGGGCGAGGTCCGTCTGCCGAGCGGGCGGCGGAACGCCGTCGCCACGGACGTGCAGGCGATCCCGAGGAGCGACACCGACTGGCGCGCCCGCGAGCGGGTCGTCACGACGACGCGAAACGCGCACCTCCCCGAGGGCGACGCGCGGCGCTTCGTGGGCGAGTCGCGCTGGGTCCGCGCCGCCGACGGGAGCGCGACCTTCGAGGCTCTCTCGGCGGGGGGCCGCCGGAGCCTCACGCGCCTCGACGCCGACGGACGGCCCGTGTGGAGCGCGCTGGTCGACGAGTCGGGGGCGCCGCTCTTCCACCCCACCGTGACCCGCTACGACGGGCGCGGTCGCGTCACGGCCGTCATCCAGGCGCCTACCGACGCCGCGGGGGAGCCCATCCTGAGCGATCCCTCCCAGGTGCGTCGCATCGACTACGCCTACACGGGCGCCGGGGGCGCCGACCTCGGCTGGCTGCAGTCGTGGAGCCAGCCCGCCTCGGATGGCGAGACGCGCGCGGCGTCCTTCGGCTACGACCCGCTCGGCCGGGTCGACTCCCTCTCGCAGGGCGGCGCCACCACCGAGCTCGGCTACGACGTCATGGGTCACGTCGACGCCGTCACTCCTCCCGGGCGCGACCCACACCGGATGAGTTACTCCCAGGGGGAGGCGCTCGAGCGCTACGAGCCGCCCGCCTACACCGACGCCTCGAGCGGCGCCTCCGTGGAGACGCCCACCCGGTGGGCTCCGGGCGCCGACCGGGGTGAGCTGGCTCGAGTGGAGCGACCGGACGGCCGCGATCTCTTCCCGCACTACGACGAGCACACGGGTCGCATCCAGCGGGTCGACGTCACGGACCTCGGCTCGCTGACCTACGGCTACGTACCTCCCGGGGGCGGCCCGGACACCGGTCAGCTACGCTCCGCGACGATGCCGCAGGCGTCCGGGCTGATCGTGTCCGCCATCACCAACCGCTACGACTACGACGGCCCGCTCCTCACGGAAGAGGAGACCGACTTCGGTGGGTTCGGGTGGAGCGTCGCGTTCGAGCACGACTCGAACGAGGATCTTCGGCTCCGGCGCATCCGCGTCGACGGAAGCACCCACGCCGAGTACGCCTACGACGCCGACGGGCTCCTGACCGAGGCTGGCCCGCTGGCGCTCACACCGAACCCGGAGACCGGGATGCTGGAGCGGGCCGAGGTCGGGGAGGTCGCCACGACGATCAGCCGCACGGCCTTCGGGGAGCCGGACCTGGTCGACACGAGCTGGCCCGGCGGCCGGCTGGCCTTCGACTATGACTTCGACCGCGCGGGGCGCATCGTCGAGCGCACGGAGACGACCACGGGGAGCGAGGCGCTTCGCTTCGCCTACGACGCGCGGGGTCGGCTGACGGATGTCTTCGTCGGGGCCTCGACCTCGCCGCGCTACCACTACGAGTACGACGAGAACGGCAACCGGGTGGCTTGGCAGCTCCCCTGGGACGTCTGCGCGAGTGACTGCGCCGACGTGGACGAGCAGGACCGGCTGCTGCGCGCCGGGAGCGTGCGGTACGCGTACGACGACGCCGGCCAGCTCGAGCGGCGCATCGAGGGCGGGGCGGTCACCGAGTACGAGTACGACGCGCTCGGGCATCTCCGGCGGGTGCAGCTCCCCTCGGGCGAGGTCATCAGCTACCTCGTCGACGCCCGTGGGCGCCGGGTCGCGCGGCTCGTGGACGGGGCCTTCGATCGGCTCTGGGCCTATCAGGACGGGCTCAACCCCATCGCCGAGTTCGATGGGACCGGCAAGCTCACGAAGCGCTTCATCTACGGCACCCTGCCGCACGTGCCGGACCTCATCGTGCTCGAGCCGGCTGGCACCGTGCTGCGCGTCGTCACCGATCAGGTGGGCAGCGTCCGCCGCGTCGTGGACGTCGACACCGGTCAGGTGATGCAGTCCCTCGACTACTCCCCCTTCGGCGTCATCGAGAACGAGACCCGCGCGAGCGGCTTCGACCAGCCCTTCCGCTTCGCCGGCGGCCTCCACGACCGCGCCACGGGCCTCATCCGCTTCGGCGCCCGCGACTACGACCCGCACCTGGGTCGGTGGACCGCGAAGGACCCGATCGGGTTCGCGGGCGCTCAGGCGAACCTGTACGAGTACGCCTTGAGTCGGCCGATCGACTACGTTGACATTGACGGTCGTATTCCGTGGTTCATCGTTGCTGGTCTTGCGGCAGCGGTGACGACTTTTGCTTTCGGAGTGATGAACGACTTGGTGTCGAACAGAACACCTGACTACGGTCGCCATGCAATCAATGCAGTCACAGCCGGTGTCGTTACTGGGACGGTTGGCTACTTCTTGCCAGCGGCCGTCGGAGGCACGGCGGGGGCGTCGCTCGGCGCGAAGGAGGCAGGGCAACGATTGATGGGTGCTGCCGCTGTGGGCGCGATGGGCGGACTGGTGGCGGGCGGGCTGAGCGAGCACGTGGGCTCGGTAGACTTGGAGCAAGCCGATGGCGCGAAGGCTCCGCTCCCTGTCAGATATCCGGAGCACTACGAGACGTTCGGCTTTGGGGGGCGATTTGGGATCTGCCGGCCCGATGTTGGTTACCCGGACCCTATGGAACCCCGCCCTCTTCCATGGTGGGTGTCTTCCAGCAAGTATCGATTCGACAATCCTACCCCAAGATAGGCTTGCATAGGTAATGATCGCAATGGATTGTATGATCAGGGCGCGGGTGTCAGTGGGGATTCTTGTTGCATCTATGTCGCTATTCTTGGGGATGGTGTTTCGCGATGGGGAAGAGGCTGTGGCGATCATGGAGGGTATGCTCGGGGGGACGATCCTGGTGGTCTTCTTCTATGGGTTCCCTCAGCGGTATCGCGGGATAGGGGTGTTCCCGTTCGTGGCGTTGTCTGTGATGTTCTTTCAGACCGAGTCTGCGGAGGGGATGGGCAGGGTGTTGTTTTGTGCTGGCGCCTTGTTTCAGAGTGCCTTGTGTTGGCTTGTCGTGAAGTCCGAGCGTAGTCGCAAGCGCTTCGATTGATATGAGTGACGCATGTTTGCCGTGTTCGTTAGATGGTCTATGGTCTATGTCAGGTGATGCTCGCTCCGCGACTGCGATCCCCACCTGAGCCCGCGGGCGCTGGGGCAAGCAGTATCCGCGTCGTTTTAGGTTTCTCAGAGGATGAGTGGGGGAGCAGCGAAAGCCGCGGCAGCGTGTGTGTTAGCACTCGCGGTCCTCGTGTTGGCTAGGTGGGCATACGGGTCGTTCGTGAGTGTTGAACGGGTCGTGGACTCCGCGGTGCTCGAGGCGCATACAGAGGACGCGATCGACGAGTGTCGCTCGCAAGTGCAGCTTCTTGGGGGACTCCTTGCGCTTTTTATTCGCGGGAAGAGCTACGGTTTCGATGCGGGTTCGTCAGAGTTGTTTGGTGAATCCAGGTCTGACTCCCGTGCGATTTGGCGCAGGGCGGAGGATGAGGAGGGCCGAGTCACTGATGTGCAGCTGATGAGGTTCGATGCATACAGGACGGGAGGAGGCGTTGCTGCCTACCGGATGTGCGATGAGGATCGGAGCGTTCTGCTTCGAGACCTTTCGCATGTTGACAAGGCGGAGTGGACGAGAGAGCGGTTGGTGGATGGGCTGTGCGGTGGTGATACGTCCTGCGATGAGTATGGTCGAGATCGTCTGGGGGTTGGGTTTCGAGGCGGAGTTGTGGTTGTGTATTTCTCAGATGGAATCGTCGACAGGATCGATCTTCTCTGATGGATAGACATCGCCTCACGACAGGCGGATGAGCGGGCGAACACATCATGGGTCTTCTCACTCCGGAATTCATTGACGTGGGGTATGTCACGTCTCAGGTGCCGTACGCATGACCCTCGGGCTCGCATGGGTGTTCTCTCGTCAGATTGTGGTGAAGGGGTGTGTCTCTGAGAGAGAATTGAGGAAGATGGCGATTCTTGACCTGAGAAACATGCATGGAGATCGTGATGGCAGAGTGGAGCCCAGTCCAGAAGCACTGTATGTCGATACAGTTCGAGCTTTTGTGGATAGATATCGTATTCATGACTCTTGCTTTGATCGGGATCCTGAGCGATGGATGGCGATGGATGCGGGAATGTGGGCCAATGACGTTCTCGACAAACACCAGAGGGAGGGGCGGGACCCAGTCGAGGTGTGTCGTCGCGTGAGGGAGTGTTGCTTCGAGGCGTATCCTTATGCGGACTTTGCATACTGGGTATATTCACAGCACGGAGGGAAGTGTGGGGACTGGAGTTGGAGTTGTCGTGGGGACATGATCTGGGGAGGGCGAGGTATCTTGTGGGTGTCCCCTGGTGATGCATAGCGCGCTGGCGACGGGCTGACTGTGGTTCCTTGCGCTGTCTGAGATGTTCTGCCGCCGCGTCGTTCTAGGTTTGTCAGCGGATGAGTGAGGGACCAGCGAAAGCCGAGGCAGCGTGTGTGTCATGGTCGCGATCGTCTGGGGGTTAGTTTCGAGGCGGAGACAGGATCGATCTCTTCTGATGTATAGACAGGCCGGGTTGTTTCTCTCGTGTGAATCAGCAAGTCGTGCGCGATTTGGTTGCGGCCCGATAGTGGCTTGCCTTGTCGTAGTTGGTTGCTTCAGCTCTTCGCCTCCTTCGGGGGCGGAGAGGGAGACGCCGGTCGCAGACGGGTCTGTTGACGCGCTGCCAGGTCTTCCGCCCTGGACGGGTCCCGATGCTGGAGGTTTCGTTGATTCGTCGACGGCTACAGACGCTGCGAGGCTCACGGATGCCTCAACGCGCCCGCCGGGCGAGGCGGGGGTCGCGGAGGCGGGGGTCGCGGAGGCGGGGATGCCGGTCGAGCCGGAGCTCGACGCGGGCGTGGTGGAGGACGCGGGTGGGGGCGATGCCGGTCCCCCGGTGGCGGCGCGGTTCTGTGAGGGGCGGCGGCTCGAGCTGCCGGAGGGGGCGTGTGCGGCGCCGCGGTCCGATCGGTTCGCGATCACGGAGGACGGGGCCTGCTTCATCGACGCCTCGTGCGGGCTCTGGTGCTGGGGGCGGAACTCCCGGGGTGTGGCGGCCAGCGGGGACTACGAGATGCAACTCCGGCCGCGGCGGGTGCCCGGCGAGTGGGTCTCGGTGACCGGGTTCTTCGCTTCGGGGAGCGGGCCAGACTTCGGGCGCTTCGTCGGCATCGACGCCCAGGGGCGAGCCTTCATCTGGGGCGACGACATCTACTGGGTCTTCGTCCCCACGAGCGCGACTCAGCCGGTGCGGCTCGGCGAGCGCTCGGATTGGCGCGCGGCCTCGACCGGGTCGCAGGGCATGCTCCTGCTCGACTGCGACGGCAGGGTGTACGCGCGCGGTGAGGACATCTTCGGCACGTTGGGCACCGGGTACGAGGCGGACGGCACGTGCCCCATCATCCCCGACGAGGAGGCGCCGAACTGGGCCGACCCGACCCCGCTGGAGCTCGACCAGCGGTTCGACGCGCTCCTGCCGCGGCTGGCCCAGCAGGCGTGCATGCAGACGGGAGGCGAGCTCTGGTGCAGTGGAACGTACGAACGGAGTTTCGGGGGCTTCGAAGAGCGCCGCTACTGCGCCTACGAGCGGCTCGAGGGCCCCGCGGAGAGCTGGAAGGGGGGCGTGACGATGGGGCTCGCGACCTGTTTGGTCTCCGAAGAGGGCAGGCTGTTCTGCGCGGGCTCGTTGCGCTCGGGCATGGCCGGGGATGGGCGGCGCTACTTCCGCACGCGTCGGTGGTACGAGAACCCCGACCGGGGCCCCTGGCGCGTGGTGTCCGTGGGCTGGGACTTCGTCTGCGGCGTGAAGGAAGAGGGGACGCTCTGGTGCTGGGGGGCTGCGGAGGGCGGAGCGCTCGGCGATCCGAGCATCCCCGCGGAGTCCGCTCCCCGGCAGGTGGGAGAACGGCGCGACTGGGAGTGGGTGTGGAGCGACCGCGACCAGCGGACGAGCTGCGCGCTGAACGCGAGCGACGAGCTCTGGTGCTGGGGCGAGAACGGTGGGCTGCTCGGCGTGGGCGACGTCGCGCCGCGGCCGGTGCCTACGCGGGTGGTCTTCGCGGACTGAGGGCTACGGGCACCTCGAGACGGCCGCCAGTCCATGTTTCCGTTCCGGTTCGAGGTCGTGGGTGAGCACGGCTCCATACGGTGCAGGGTCTGCTCGCGGGTAAGCCGTTCATCGAGTTCGGGCCGGAGTTGGACCCTGAAAAGGCGAAGCACTGGGCTCGTCTGGGAGAGGCATTCTGTGGGTGGCTCCAGGAGGCGTTTGGCGTGGTGAGCGATCCTCGACCGTCTCGTCGCGTGCTGATGCTGCGTAGGCCGAGTGCCGGCGTGTCGGTGGGCGGCGCCGTTCTCGTCGTGGGCATCGCGGTCGGCTTCGCGGGAGTCGTGGCGGCTGCGTTTCGCGGCGCACCTCCGATCGGCGCGAGCGCGTTCGGGGTCCTGCGGCTGCTCTTCCTGGTCGTCGCGGTGGCGGCCGGAGGGGCGGCGATGGCTGCTTGGGCCCGGATCGCCGCCTCGGTCGAGCTCGCGGGGGACGAGCTCCGTTGCCGGATCGGGCGCCTCACCCTGCGGCGGATTCGCGCTCGGGACGTGCTCTCCCTCGAGCGCGTGGAGCGGTGGCCCTTCCACCGGGTCCCCGGTCTCATCGGGGAAGGGATCGTGGTGTGCGAGGTGCGGGGTCAGCGGGACTTCGCGTTCGTCGCGCGCGTCGCGCGGGGGGAAGACCTCGCGGAGTGGCGTCGCGATCCGACGTTCCAGCGGCTGGGGCTCGAGCGGCTCTGGGAGTGCGCGTAGCGGCGGGGGCAGGAGGGGCGGCGGCTGTGGAGTCGGGGTCGCGGGGTGTGGCGGAGGCGGTCGGGGTCGGAGGGGCTTCGGGGTGGCGTTCGGGTCGGGGTCGGAGGGGCTGGCTGACGCGGTCGGTGGTGGAGGGTCTTCGGGGGGGCGTTCGGGTCCGGTCCGGAGGGGCTCCGGGGGTCTGTGTCGGGTGTGGTTGACGCGGTCGGTGTCGGAGGGTCTTCGGGGGGGGGCGTTCGAGTCCGGAGGGGCTCTGGGGGGCGGTGTCGGCTCGTTCGGGTCGGAGGGCTTGCGGGCAGGGGCACGGGCACGGGCAGGGGCACGGGTTTATGGCGCGCACTGCATTTCGAAAGGGTCCGTGAAGGTGTCGAGGGGGGTGTCGTGGGAGATCGTCACGTCGGCGATGGGCTCGATGACGACGGGGATCTCGGTGCTGATCGCGCCCCAGAGCTCGAAGTGCACGCAGGGGGTCGCGCCCATGCGCTGGCCCCAGGCGCGCTGGTACCAGGCCTCCGCGCGCTGCTCGGTGCCGTAGTAGGCGGGGACCCATCCGACCTCCGGGATGAGGGGCTCGACCTCGGGGAGGCCGGCGAGCTGGGGCTCGATGACGACGGGGACGCGCAGCGGGCCCTCGCCCACGGGGGGCGGGTGCACGCCGACGAAGCGCTCCCTCCACACGGTCTCGCCCGGGCCCATGGGCCGGAACCAGAGCGCGGCCCAGGTGGTCGACGCGCCGGCGGCGCTCCGGGAGACCTCGAGCTCGAAGAGCGAGGAGCGGCCCTGCGTGTCCTTCACGAGCCAGCGCGCGTAGGAGGCGCCGCGCGTGGCCTTCGCCCGCTCGGCCATCTCGATCGCCAGCTCGAGCGCCTGCTCGGCGACGAAGTCGGGCACCCCGGCCTGCGCGGCCAGCTCGGCGGCGACGTAGTCGAGGCCCTGGTCCATGAGCTGGTCGAAGTCGGGTAGGGAGGGCGGCATGCCCATGGAGGTGAGCGCGATCTCCATGCCGAGCTCGAGGGCCGCGCGGCAGACGTCCTCGCAGCCGGTCAGGTCGGCGATGGCGTTCGCCACCAGGTTCACGGCGGCGCTCTTGATCTGCTCGTAGAGGGCGGCGGCCCGATCGACGGCCCACTCGACGGCGTCGACGATCTCGCCGACGAGATCGCTGAAGCCCTCCGCGACGTCCTCGTACCAGGGGTCGTCGTTCCGCGGCGGCGCGAAGCAGAAGCGGTCGCCTTCGCGGGCGGTGCCGTTCGCCGGGTAGAGGCCGGAGAGGACGAGGATCTTCCCGTAGGGGTCGTCGAGCCCCTCGAAGAGCGCCCCGCCCGGGAGCGGGTGGTCGGTGATCACGCGGTGGCAGCGGTAGTCCTTCGAGATGATCTGCGGGACGGGGTACTCGCCGGGGCGGTAGGTGCCGACGACGTGGTAGGGCGGCACGTCGGGGATCTCGACGGCGGGGACGTCGACGCGCGGGCGCAGCACGAGGCGCACCCAGGAGGAGGCGCCGACCGCGCGGAGGTCGCAGAGCGGGCCGGCGCTCCCGACGGGGACGACGCGGGCGTAGACGGGGGCGCCGCGGAGGAGGCTCCGGTAGCGCTGGACCTCGGCCTCGCTCGCGCCCTCCTCGGGCGGGGAGAAGTAGGCGGAGACGTCGAGCTCGACCTCGCGGCCGCCGGGCGGCGTCTCGAAGCGCTGCACCGGGGGCGCGCCCTCGGGCGGGTCGCAGAAGTCGCCCTCCTCCAGGGCGTCGACCTCGAAGCGCTCGAAGCTGAGCTGGACGTCGTAGGCGAGGACGCCCTCGAGGTCGCTCTCCATGCGGAAGCGGAGCGGCTCCTCGGGGTCCTCGACGTAGGCGGCGCTGACCCAGCGCGGGTCGGCCTCCGTGCCGGCGTTCACCTGGAGGCGCGTGCGGAGCGCGAGGGCGTCGAGGGCGACGGCCTCGTCCCCGGCCACGACCAGGCCGCCGCTCGGACCGCGCCAGACCAGATCCCCGCAGGCCTCGTCGTCGACCTCGACGCCGACGCGGTAGAGGTTCCAGGGGACCTCGTCGGCGCGGAAGCGGAGGACGCCCGCCTCCTCGGTGGCCTCGACGCGCGCGTCGATGGCGTCGTCCGCGTCCGTGTCGTCCGAGGGGGTCGGGGCGGCTTCGGTGACCGGGCGCGCCGCGACGTCCGGGGTGACGAGGGCGGTCGGACCGAGGCGCACGGTGACGGAGGTCGGGGAGGGATCGCAGCCGACGAAGCGGAGCGTGCCGGCGACGTCGGCAGGGGGCGGAGGGGGCGGCGGTCCGGCGTCCTCGGTGGCCCCGTCGGGGGGCGCGGCGTCGCCCGTCCCGGCGTCGGGCGCGCCGGTGTCGGGGCCGGCGTCGTCGGGGCTGGAGGAGCCGCCGCCGCAGGCGGCGAGGGCGGTGGCGAGGAAGAGGAGGGAGAAGGCGTGGCGGGTCATGGTCCTCGGGGGAGCGCGCCGAGCGGCTCCGAGACGACGCGCGAAGCAACCCACGTGCCCGCTGGTGTCGTGCGGCGCTGGCGTGGGGGCGCTGCGCAGCGCTTGCACCGGGGTCTGTCCGGAGCGCAGAGGAGGCGCGGAAGAGGTGCGCAAGAGCTGCGGAAGAGGTGCGCCGGGCGCGCGCTCGGGACGGCGGCGAGGCCGAGCTCCCCGCCCTCGCCTTCCTCCACGCATGGGTGATCCGGGAGCGTGAGCGGGGCCGGCGATCGGGGGCGGGCGCGTCGGCGACCTCCGCGCGAGCCGTGAGCTCGAGGCGTGCATCGCGCATCGCGCGCCGCGCTCGCTCCCGGCGCCGGCGCTCGTGGAGTAGCCTCCGCCCATGCCGACCGGGTTCGAGCGCCGCTCCTCCACGCACCTCGGCGTCCGCCGCGACGTCTACGTCCGCGGCGAGGGCCCCGGGGTGCTCGTCATGCACGAGGTGCCGGGCATCACGCCGACGGTCGCCGAGGCCGGGCGCCGCATCGCCGATGCGGGCTTCACGGTCTGGATGCCGGACCTCTTCGGCGAGGTCGACCGTCCCTTCTCGCTCCCCTACTCCTTCGCGCAGCTCGGGCGCGCCTGCGTCGCGAAGGAGTTCCACTGCCTGGCGCGCGATCACGCGAGCCCGATCACCGAGTGGCTGCGCGCGCTCGGCCGCGAGCTCCAGGAGAGCCGGGGGCAGGAGGGCGCGGCCATCGGCGCCGTGGGCATGTGCCTCACGGGGGGCTTCGCCCTCGCGCTCATGGTCGACCCCTGGGTGCGCGCGCCGGTGCTCTCGCAACCCTCGCTCCCCTTCCCGGTCTCGCCCGCACACGCCCGGGCGCTCCACGTCTCGCCGGAGGACCTCGTCACCATCCGGCGGCGCGCGACGGAGGAGGGCGTGCCCGTCCTCGGCATGCGCTTCAGCCACGACGCCATGTGCCCCCGCGCGCGCTTCGAGCGCCTCCGCGCCGAGCTCGGGGACGGCTTCGAGGCGATCGAGATCGACTCGGGCCCGGGCAACCCGCACGGCCTGCCGCCCATCGCGCACAGCGTCATCTCGCACGACTTCCGCGACGTGGAGGGGCACCCGACGCGCGCCGCCTTCGATCGCATGATCGCCTTCTTTCGCGAGCAGCTCGGCCGCTGAGAGCGGCGCCTGCGCGTCGGCGTCCGCGCGATGTGGGCGAATCGACCATGCGACGCGGTTCTCGGGGGCCTCGCGGAGTCACGGCGAGTGCTCGTCGCGAGGGGGGCCGTCGCGCTCGCGGCCGTGCTCAGCCGGTCGCGGCAGGGATCTGCCGGTAGCGGGCCAGAACGAGTTGATGCGTCGCGTACGCGAGCAAACCCGCAGAGATCCCGATGAGCAGGAGGACCCCGTGGCTCTGTGAAGCGATCTCACTCAGCGCCCCAGCGACCGACTTGGCCGCTCCGGGATCCTGCGTCGCCGCGGACTCGAGTACGAAGCCGCCGATCACCGCCAGGACGACGCCTCGGGCCATCAAGCCGACGCGCCCGAAAGCGGTCGCCGCCTTCTCCCCCGGTCGGCTCATCCGACCCGTCTCGAGGGCATCCTCGAACTTCGTCGTCCACCCCACGTACACCTGAAAGCCGGCATAGCCGAGTATGCACACGCCTGATGCACCGATGAGCATCGGGCCGATGGTGTCCACCGCCATCAGCTCGGCCAACCAGGTCTTCCGCGAACTGCCCCCTCCGCTCGCCCCGAGGATCAGCTGTACCGCGGTGACGCCCAGCATGGCGTGGACCGCACCGCTGGCGGCGTACCCGGTCCGCTGCATCAGGCCGGTCGCGTCCGTTCCCTTCCGCTCGGGGTCGAGCGCCGCCTGGATGAAACGCCACAGCGCGTACCCGAACAAGCCGATGGCGGTGAGCATCAAGAGCGCCTTGCCAAAGGGCTGACTGCCGATCTCCCGTACGGCGTCGCGGCTACCGCCGACGTGCCCGCCGCGACCGATGGCCGCCTGCAGGGCGAGACCCCCGATCAGCGCGTACACCACACCCTTGGTGGCGTAGCCCGCCCGGGCGAGGCCCTCGACCCATGCGCTCGCCATGCCCTCGGCCCGAGGCGCGGCTTGCTTCGACTGCTCGCTGTTTCGCATGGCTCATCGAAGGAGCACGAAGGGTGCCGAGGCTCGCGCCGGTGGGTTCGGGCTCCGGGTGTGGCGAAGAGCCCGAACCTCCGAGCGGTTCGTGGCAGCTTGACGCAGGCTGCGAGAGCTACGCGCGGCGCACCGCCCCTCGAAGGTCCAACGAGCCCGTGGGCCAGGACCTCTCGCCCCCGCCTCTCAGGCGACCCGGCGCGTCTCTTCGCCCTTCGCGCGTTCGAACTCGTCCGCCAGTTCGCGCTTCCGTTCCTCCGTGAGGACGCGGCCGGCAAGGGGGAAGACCTCCCTCTCTTCCTCGTCCATGTGGTGCCGGAGGTCGTCGGCGAGCACCTCGAATCGCGTGAGCCACCCGGAGTCGCCGTAGTCCTTCTCGAGGAGCTCCTCGATCATGTCCTCGGTGTCTCGGTGTTCCTTCACCGAGTGTCCCGCCTGGCTGCGGCTCTCGGGCGCCGCGAGGAGCTCGGCGTAGAACGTACGCTCCTCCGCGCGAGCGTGAGCGCGGACCTCGTCGGCCAGCTTCGCGAAGAGCTCGCGACGACCGGCGGAGTCGCCGTGGGTCCTCGCGATGATGTCGAGGAGTGTGCGGTGCTTGTCGTGTTCGGACTGGATGCGGTCGAAGATGTCGGTCATGGTCCTCGCGGCTGCAGGAGCCATGCCGACCATGGCTACGAGCTCGCCGGCGCCTCTCGCCGCTCTCTGCCCGGGGCTGGGGCGAATCGTCACGGCACGGGGGGCCGAGCCGGCGCTCCGGGGAGATCAGGCGCCCCTTGCAGGAGAGCGCTGCAGCGCGCCGAGGGCGCCACGTCTCGGCGTGAGGGCTCGAGACTCAGTCCCGGTCGCAACTTCAGAGAAGCTCGTCGAGGATCGCCCGAGTGGCGTCACCGAGGACGTCCTCCTGCAGGCCCACCGAGCTCTTCATGAAGAAGAGTCCGAGCTCGAGGTTGAGCAGGTGCTCGGCGCCGAGCTGAATCGCGTCGTCCTCGGTCTGAATCCCCTCGGCGTAGACGACGCGCTCTTCGCCCTTGGCCCCGAGGCCATGGCTCTCCCCGAGGAGCCGCTGGAAGTAGGTCCGAGTCGACTCCTTGTAGCGGGGCGCGTGACCCGCGCAGATCACGACGAGAAGCCGCGCCCAGGTATCGTCGTCCCAGCCCGCGGTCCAATTGGTCACGGCGGCATGGAGGGTTTCGAGGTAGGCCCGCGTCGCGAGCCCGATCACTGCGCCCATGGGTTCCTGGACGGCCTCGGCGAACTCGGTCATCGACTCCACGGAGGCCGACCCCTCTTCGAGGATGCGCCGGAGGTGCTCGCGACAGACGGCGAGCATCGTCTCCTCGGGGTCCTGCAGGTGACCCATCGCCTCGGCGACGTCGGCGTCGAGCTCCCTGAGCAGGGTGAGCTCGGCATCCGTCAGCGATACGCCGATGCGGCCACGGAGAGCCAAGTGCATCGCGGCCGGGACGTGGTTGACCGCCTTTGCGCGGTCGTAGCGGTCCGTCATGAGGAGGGTCGACCGACGCCGACCGTGGTGCCAGTGGACCAGCTCCGAACCGGTCCGAATCAAGAGCGGGTCCGACCCCTCCGTCAGTCGAGCCGCGAGCACCTGACGCGCGATCGTGTGTTGGCCCGTGAACCAGTCGTTGAGCGGCATCCTCCGACTCTCCCTCGATGTGCTCCACAGTCAATGGCTTCGCCGTCGATGGCTTCGCCTTCGGAAACGAGCGAGCGGATGGATGGACGTCGTGCACGACAGAAGCGCGTCATCGCCTCGAGGTCGAGCACCTTCGGCGGCGTGCACCGTCGCCCGGCTCAGCGGCGGAGGGTGCGGACGCGGTGGTTCTGGGCGTCGGCGACGTAG
This sequence comes from Sandaracinus sp., assembly GCA_002699025.1. GTDB lineage: Bacteria > Myxococcota_A > Polyangia > Polyangiales > Houyiibacteriaceae > Houyiibacterium > Houyiibacterium oceanicum. The sequence goes on from PABA01000151.1 coordinate 64,991, forward strand.
ATGGTGCCGTCGGCGGCGACGGCGACGTCGGTCGGGCCGTTCAGCTGGCCGCTCGCGGCCGGGCCGTCCAGGAAGCCGGCGGTGGTGCCGGCGATGGTGCGCGTCGTGCCGTCGCCGGCGACCACGCGGATGCGGTGGTTGCTCTGGTCGGCGAGGACGATCTCGCCCTCGCGGAGCGCCATGCCGTGGGGCCAGTCGAAGCGCGCGTCGGCGCCGGGGCCGTCGGCGTCGCCGGTGTTGGAGAAGTTGCGGCAGAGGCCCGCGAGGGCGCTCAGGCTGCCGCCGACGGCCTCGCGGACGCAGTGATCCTGGCCCGCCGTCCAGATGGCCGTGCCGTCCGTGAGCACGCCCCAGGGGTAGTAGAGGCGGCCGGGGAGGGCGCCGGTGTAGCTCGCGTCACCGAGGCTCTCGAGCGTGCCGACGGGGGTCGTGACCTCGCCGGCGGAGACGCGGCGGATGGCGTTGTTGCGGTTGTCGGCGACGAGCACGTCGGCGCCGTCGAGGGCGAGGCGCACGGGGCGGTCGAAGCGGGCCGCGCCGGTCGCGTCGCCGTCCGCGCGGCCGCTCGTGCCGCAGGCGCCGGCGAAGACGCTCTCGACGCCGGCCGGGCTGAGCGCGCGGAGGCAGTGGGCGCCGCGGTCGGCGACGACGAGGGTGCCGTCCGGGAGCGCGATGACGTCGGCGGGCTCGTCGAGGCTCGGCATGGCGAGGGTGGTGACGACGCCGGCGGGCGTGACGCGGCGGATCAGGCCGTTGTCCCGATCGGCGACGAGCACGTTGCCGTCGGCGTCGAGGCCGAGGCCCGAGGGCGTGCGGAAGGAAGCGGCCGCGCCGGTGCCGTCGGCCATCCCGGGCGCGTCGCCGCCCGCGAGCGTCCCGAGGACCCAGCCGCCCGGGCCGGCGTCGCCCATGGCGGCATCCATGGCCATCGCGGCGTCGCCTGTCATCGCAGCATCGCCTGCCATCGCGGCGTCCATGGTCATCGCGGCGTCTGCCATCGCGGCGTCCGTGCTGGCGTCGGCGGCGCCCGCGTCCGGCTCGCCGGCGTCGGCGCGCCCGGCGTCGAGCGCGCCGCCATCCGCCCCGCTGTCGGAGGCGCCGGCGTCGGGCTGCCCGGTGTCCGGCTCGCCGGCGTCGCGCGCTCCGCCGTCCATGGCGCCGCCCGCGTCCATGGCGTCGCCCGCGTCTCCGGCCGCCCGGTCGTCGTCCCCGCAGCCGAGACTCGTCATCAGAGAGAGAACCAGGATCACGCGCGCCATGAGCACCTCCGCAGCCCCTCGGGGTAGCCGACGCAGACGCGCGCGGGGCGAAACGCTCCGTGTCCGAGCGGAGACGCCCCGTTCGCGGACGCCCCGTTCGGGGGAGGCTCCTGCGAGCCCGTCCTCCGGACGCCAGGTGCGCGCCGGCTCGTCGCGAAGTCGACCGCCGCCCGGCGGCTCAGCCTTCGGCTCTCGGCGCCCCGCCCGGCGCCGCTTCACCCCGGCCCGCGTCCTCCCGGTCCGCTTCGCTCGCGAAGTGGTCGAGCAGCGTGCGGTGCAGGAAGACGTAGCCGCCCCCCACGCGCCGCATGAAGCCCACCGCGACCGCCTCGTCGAGCGTGTCCTGCAGCCGCAGCGGCAGCGGCGTCCTCAGCGCCAGCCAGAGCCGGAGCACGCCGTACATGATCACGGCGAAGCCCCCGTAGATGAGGAAGAGCGCCGTCAGCACGAAGAGCCCGACGGCGAAGCCCACCACCACCCGCGGGTCTCCGTCGTGCTCCGCGACCTCCCGGAGCGGCGCCAGCAGGTAGGGCTCGAAGACGAACGCGAAGAGCAGCCCCACGGGGACGCCGACCCCGATGGACACCCCAAAGGCGTAGTGGAGCGAGCGGCGCATGCCCTGGTTCGGCGCGATGCGCGAGGGCAGCGGGCTCGCGTCGAGGGCGAAGGCGAGCGTGAGCACGAGCGCGGTCAGGCCGGCGCCCACGAGGTTCTTCCACAGGTTGAACTGGAGGCCCTCCGCCAGCCCGACCGCGGCCGCGCAGGCCATGGTGAGGGGCAAGAGCTTCAGCGCCCGGCGCCAGGACCAGCGCAGGCGCTCGACGGGCTTGATGCGGCCGAGCGTGTAGGCGAAGGAGCCGAGCGTGACGGCGAAGCCGAAGGTCAGCGCGGAGGGGAGCGGGTTGCCCGCCAGGGTGGTCGCCGTGTTCAGGCCCACGCCCACGGCGAGCACGAGGAGCGCGCCCACGAGGTAGCCCGCGACCCGGTCGGTCCCCCGCTCGAGCCAGCCGAAGTCGAGCCGCTCGAGCCAGAGGTCCGAGACGCTCCGCCGCCGCATGGCGCGCGCCAGGTAGCTCAGCCGGCCGAGGAGCGGGCCCCGCCGCGCGGGCGCCACGTCCCCGAGCGCGCTCTCGACGAAGGGCGCCCAGACCTCACGCCACCCGGTGCCCGAGACGGACTCGGCGCTGGACGCATCGGCGGAGGCATCACCGCCGGAGACTTCACCGCGCGCCACGCCGCCGCCTCCGTGGCGCGCGCGCAGCGTCAGCAGGAGCGGGTTGCGGAGCAGCTCCCGGAGCGCCGGCTCGGCCTCCACGCGCGCGCGCACCGGGCCCGCGCCGAGCGCCTCGAGCAGCGCCCCCTGCGCGTCGTCCTCGAGGGGCAGGATGCGGAGCGCGCCGCCGAAGTGGAGCCGCTCCCCCGCGGCCTCGTATTCCTCCTCGCGGCAGGCGACGACCACCGGCACCGCGTGCTCCTCCCGGAAGTCGTTCAGCGCCCGCACCATCGCGCCCCGGTGCCCCGGCTCGCTCTCGTCGAGCCCGTCGAGCAGGAGCGCCAGGGCGCCCTCCTCGAGCCAGCGCACCACGCTCGGGCGCGGCAGGCCGTACTTGGCGACGAGCTCGTCCCCGAGCCAGCGCGCGAGGTGCCGCCCGGGCTGCGCCGCGCTCGGGTCCGGCGCGTGGTAGGTGCTCAGGCTGAGGACCACCGGCGTCGGCGCGTCGGCGTCGCGCTCGGCGGCGGCGAGGAGCTCGCGGCAGAGCTGGAGGAGCAGCGTGGTCTTCCCGCTCCCGGGCGGCCCGACGAGGAGCAGGCTCTCGTGCGCGTCCCAGAGCACCTGCCCGAGCTCCGTCGAGCGCCAGCGCTCCCGCGCGCCCTCGGGCCGGCTCCCCCACGCCTCCCAGGGCGCGTCGACCAGCTCGGGCGCCGCCTCGAGGGGGATCTCCGCGAGCATGCTCCCGTCCAGCGCGCGCTCGAGCACCCCCTCGAGCCAGAGCCGTTCCACGCGCTCGGCGAGCAGCGCCCGCGTGCTCCGCGCCGGGCCCCGCCGCGCTCCCGCGAGCTCCCCGAGGAGCGCCTCCATCGTGGCGAAGCGCGCGCCCGGATCCTCGTCCAGCGCTCGGCCGAGGGCCGCCGCCAGGCTCGGCGGCGCCCCGCGGCCCGCGAGGGCGTCGGCGAGCGCTCGGGCGAAGCCGTACTGATCGCTCGCGGGCGTGGCCGGCTGCCCGGCGCGCACCTCCGGCGCCATGTAGTGCGGGCTCCCGACGACGGCGCCCGGATCGTCGGCCACGAGCGCCCGCGCCAGGCCGAAGTCCACGACCCGGACGCGCCCGTCGTCGCCGACGAGCACGTTCTCCGGCTTGAAGTCGCGGTGCACGAGCCCGGCCGCGTGGGCGGCGTCGAGGCCTCGGCCGGCCTGGAGGAAACAGGCGAGCACCTCGCGCCAGGAGGCCGACGGGCGCGCGTCCAGCCAGCGCCGGAGCGTGACCCCCGGGACGTGCTCCATGACGAAGTAGAGCTCGTCGTCGCGGTCGACGATGGCGTGCACGGTCACGACGTTCGGGTGGCTGAGCTGCGCCAGCGCGCGCGCCTCGGCGACGATCAGCTCGCGCCGGGCGCGCTCGAGGGCCCCGCGCAGGAGCTTCACGGCGACCGTGCGGCCGAGGGTCGGGTCGTGCGCGCGGTAGACGACGCCCATCGCCCCGCCGCCGATGCGCGCCTCGATGGTGAGCCCGTCGAGCTGCGTGGGGGCGCTCTTCGAGCCGGCCTTCGCCAGGATGTCGGCGACGGCCAGGCGTTGCTCCAGGGAGGCGGCGCTCGGCCGCTCCGGGCGCGCGTCGCGGAGGAGGCGCTCGACGCGCTCCTCTTCCTGCTCGCTCGCCTCGGCCACCTCGCCCACCTCACCCACGTCACTCACCCAAGGCGCCCGAGCATACCCGCGGCGTCAGTCGGGTCGAGCGGCGCGCATCAGGCCGTCCGCGCCCTCCGGGCCGAGGAGCCCCGAGGGGTCCCGCTCGAGGGCCTCGCGCAGGAGCTGGCGCCCGCGGAAGAGCCGGCTCTTCACCGTGCCGGGCGGGACCTCGACGGCGGCCGCGACCTCGTCGACGGAGAGCTCCTCCCAGTAATAGAGCTCGAGCACGATCTGCAGCTCGACGGGCATGCCCTGGAGCGCCTGCACGAGGGCGCGCTCCTCGGCGCGGCGGAAGAGGAGCGTCGAGGCGCGCGGCTCGAGGTCGAGGATCGAGCTGACGCCGAAGTCGGGGGGCGGCCGCCCGGAGCGGACCTTCGCGCGGTAGTGCTCGAAGAGGACGTTGCGCGCGACGCCGAAGAGGAAGCTGCGGAAGCTCGCGTCGCCGCGGAAGCGGTCGGCATGCTCGAGCGTGCGGAGGAAGGTCTGCTGGACGAGATCGTCGGCGTCCTCACAGGCCTTGCTGCGGAAGAAGCGCAGCACGGCGCCGTAGTGGGCGTGGATCAGCGCCTCGCCGGCCGCGCCGTCCCCCTCCCGCCAGGCCGCGAGCCGCGCGCGATCGTCCATCGCGCGAGGGTAGCACTCCGCGAGGCCACGCCCACGGCCCGCGCCCCGCCCACGTGCACGTGCTCGTCCTCGATCGCCCGAAGAGGCGGAGCGCTCGCTGCTCTCGGAGGCCGGCCCCGCACTCGCGTCGATCGCGTGCGGAGCGGGCGCGTGGGTCGCCGATCCGTCGAAGGCATTCGGACGAAGCTCGCTCCAGAGGAGTCGAGCACGAGCAGAGCAAGTGCACGAGCACGAAGACGACTCGCCGTCCGAGTCCTCGCCGTCGTCCGGGCTCGCCCTCGATGCCCGGGGACCCGGGGCGGACGACGGACGCGCGCGCCGGAGCCCCCCTCGGCCCCGGCGCGCGCTTCCGTCGCCGCTACGTCGCCGGGCTCAGGGGAGGTTCCACTTCGCCCGGAGGTAGGTCGCCACCTCCGCCCGCTCGGAGACCGAGAGGCGGCGCGAGTAGACGAGGACCTCGTAGACGCGCCCGAGGAGCCGGCCGTTCTGCGTGCGGCCGATGCGCAGGTTCAGCGGGCTCGGCAGCGGCGAGCTCGGCGCCCCGAAGAGGTGCAAGCCCGAGGACTCGTCCGCGCCGTCGGCCGCGAAGATGGCCAGCGTGTCGTTGCTCGAGCTCGCCATGTGCGTGGCCGCGACGTACATCGGGCCCGCCGGCGCGTCGCGCTCGACCACCGTCTCCACGCCGCCCGAGGTGCCGGGGGGGTTGCGGAAGAGGACGCGGAAGTCGCGATCCGCCGAGCGCTCGATCATGAAGGCCCAGGCGGAGGTGCCCGTGAGGGCGCCGAAGATGCCGGCCGGGAGCTCACCGCGGAACTCGCCCGCGACGACGACCTCGATGTCCGTCGAGCTCAGCCCCGTGAAGCCGTTCACGATGAGCTGGTCGTTCTCGCCGTCGAAGTCGACGGCGCCCCGGCCGTTCCGCCCCTCCGGCCGGTAGAGGGGCCGGGCGATCCCGGTGGTCGGCGTGGCCACGATCCCGCCGAGGCCGCGCCGGTCGCGCCAGTCCGTCAGGCGCATCTCCGAGTCGACGTCGATCGAGTCCATCGCGTCGCCGTCGAGCCAGAGGGCCAGGCCGAGGGCCGGCGGCGAGATCAGGCGGCAGGTGCTCCCGACGCGCTCGAAGCCCTCCGAGCACGTGTCGCACATCTCGCCCTCGTAGCCGTCGAGGCAGACGCAGTAGCGCAAGCCGTCGGCGGGGCTCAGCAGGCACTCGGAGCCGGGGCCGCACTCGAAGGCGTCCTCCCCGGTCGCGTCGCAGCCCGGGATGCACTCCCGGTCCATGCCCTCGACCCAGCCTTCGGCGCACTCCATGCAGTCCTCGCCCGCGTAGCCGCGCGGGCAGGTGCTCGCGTCCGGCTCCGCGCCGCCGTCGGCGAGGCCCCCGTCTTCGTCCGGGGTCGCGGCGTCCTCGCCGGGCATGCCTCCGTCGGAGGGCGGGGTGCTGGCGTCGTCCATCATGGCGACGCCCGCATCGCCATCGCCGGCGTCCACGGCACCGCCGTCGCCGTCGCCGCAGGCCACGAGGCCCACGAGCAGGAAACAGAGGGCCGCGGGGATGCTCCACCGCGGGGCTCTCGAACGGTACCCGGTCGAACCCATCTCACACGCTCCTTCGGTCGATGCGAGGGGCTCACCGGCCCCCCTGCACCGGGCAAGTGACGAAGGGCGCCGATCGGTTCACGGGTTTCTCGATTTTCTTCCGAACGGCCGCGCGAGCCCCGCGGGACGCCCGGGGATCGCGGCCTCCGCCGCGAAGGCGCTCCGCCGGATCCTCCCGAGACGAGCCTCCCGGACGAGCTTCCCGAGCGTCGCCGGAGCCCGGCCGGCCGCCTCTTCGCCGAAGAGCGAGCGGGGGCTCAGAGCACGTCGAGGAGCCGCTCGAGGCGCCGCCGCTCGACCGGCCGGAGCGACGCCTCCTCGTCCTCGAGGCGCGCCTCCACGGCCTCCTCCGCCTCCTCCCCCCAGATGCGCACGATGTCCTGCGACGCCTCCTCCTCGAGCGTCTCGGTCATCGCCATCTCGATGAAGTCCGCCAGCATCGCCGGGTCCCCCCGGCAGCTCGGGTCCATCTCGAAGGCCTCCAGGTAGATCGGCCGCGCGTTCGAGAGCCAGCGCCGCGCCGCCCAGGCCCGCGCGTGGAGCAGCTTCGGCCGGCAATCGTCCGGGTGGTCCCGGCCCACCATGGTGATGGTCCCCACCTCGCGCCGCCCGAGCCGCCGCCCGGCGTCCAGCTTCGCCTTCAGCGGCACGAGGTGCTCGGGCACGTCGCCCCGCTCCCAGGGGTTCTGCGCCTCCGGCAGCCCCTCGGCATGCTCGACGTCCTCGAGGGCCACCCCCTCGGGCAGCGGCGGCAGCACGGGGATGCCCGGCGCGTGCGGCGGCGTGGGCGGGCTCGGCCAGAGCGCCACGCCCAGCAGCACCACCAGGAGCAGCCCGAGCGCCGCGGTCCCGCCGAGGAGCGCCAGGGGCGGCACCTTCCGGAGCGGCTCGGGGAGCTTCGACTGCGCCCGCGAGACCCGCTCCTCGACGAAGGAGAGCCGCTCCGGCAGCCGGAGCTCGTCCGAGACCTCGCGCCAGCCCTCGCCGAGCGCCTTGATCTTCCCCGTCACCTGGTCGAGCGCGCCCGGCTCCTCGAGCTCCAGCTCCTCGAGCGCCGCCAGCATCGCGCCGCCGTCCGCGAAGCGCGCCTCGGGGGCCTTCGCCAGCGCGCGCTCGATCAGCGCCTCGAGCGCCGCGGGCACCTCGGGCCGGAGCCCGCGCAGCTTCGGCGGCGTGTCGACGAGGTGCGCGCGCAGCATCGAGCCCGGGTCCTCGTGCAGGAAGGGCAGCCGCCCGGCGAGGAGCTCGAAGAACATCACGCCCGCCGCGTAGACATCCGTCCGCGCGTCCACGGCCGCCTGCCCCTCGATCTGCTCCGGCGCCATGTAGGCGGGCGTGCCGAGGATGGTCCCGGCGCGCGTCAGCTTCGGGCTCGCCGGGCGTCCAGCGCTCCCGTCGTCGATGAACTTCGCCAGCCCGAAGTCGAGCACCTCGACGTGATCGGTCCCGTCGGGCAGCACGCGCAGGAGCACGTTCCCGGGCTTCAGGTCCCGGTGCACGATGCCGCTCGCATGCGCGTAGCTCAGGCTCCGGAGCACCTGCGTCATGAGCGCGAGGGTCCGCTCCACGGGGAGCGCCCCGCCGGTCTCGACGAGCGTGTCGAGGTCCGTCCCCTCGATGAGCTCCATCACCAGGTAGGGCAGCCCCTCGGCCACGCCGAAGTCGGTGATGGTGACGATGTTCGGGTGCTGGAGCGTGGAGAGCGTGCGCGCCTCGCGCTCGAAGCGCTGCACCACGTCCTTCGCGTCGCGGAAGGTCTCGTGCAGCACCTTCACGGCGACCGGCCGCTCGAGCTTCAGGTGCAGCGCCCGGTACACGCCGCCCATGCCGCCTTCGCCGAGCTTGGCCTCGATCCGATACCGTCCGTCGAGCACCTGGCCGACGAGCGCGTCGTCGACCTCTGTCGCCGTCTCCGGCATGCGCCGCGAGTCTACTCCCGCTCTCCGCTCGCGTCCCCCGCTCGCTCGCGGGGCGCGTCCCAGGGCAGCGCGCGGTCGGCCAGGATGGAGTTCACGGCCAGTGCGTAGAGCACGAAGGCGCCGTTGGCGAGCCCCATGAACAAGGTCGTGCGCGGCGGGTCGTGGGCCGCCCAGAGGAAGGCGCCCCCGTAGATGAGGGCCATGGGCACGAGGGAGAGGTCGATGGCGACGGCGCCCTTGGCGGCCGCGACGGCGTAGAGGAAGTGCATGCCGATGCGCTGCTGGGCGTGGTCGAGGCCGGCGGCGCGCGCGCCGAAGACCCAGAGGATCTGCACCCCCAGCGTCACGGCCAGGAGCCCGACGATGGTGCGGTTCAGGCGCGTGCTCAGCATGGACTCGCGGGCCCAGCCGACGAGGAAGCCGAGCAGGGTCAGAAAGCCGAGGGTCATCAGCGCCGTCAGCGTCGGCGTGAGCGTCCGGTCGATGCCGCTGAAGTAGCCCCAGATCGGGCCGACGGTCCAGAGCGTGCCGAGGACGGCGATGAAGAAGGCCCGCGTGCGCCGGCCGCGGATCCGATCGGCCTCCCGGTCGAGGCGCTCGAGCGCCGCCTGCCGCTCCGCGTGGGCGTCCTGCGCGGCGTGCACGCGCTCGGCGAGCTCTTCCGGCGCGTCCTCGAGGAGGTGCAGGAGCCGCTTCGCCGCCGCCGGGTCCCCCTCGGCGAGCTGGTGCTCGATCATGCGCGTCGTCACCGCCTCGAGGCCCTCGCGCGCGGCCCGGTTCTGCGGCCAGGTCTCGAGCGCGGCGCGGTAGCCGAAGGCCACCTCCGCGTGGAGCGCCTGCACGCGCGCGTCGTCCTCGGCCTCCAGCGCCTCCTCGAGCTCGGCGCGGCGGCCGTCGGCGAGCGCGGCCAGGCGCCGGCTGTCCCGATGGGCGAGGTAGCCCTCGAGCGCGAGGCGCATCTGCTCGGCCGTCTCGAAGCGCGCGTCCGGGTCCGGGTCCATGGCGCGGCGCACGATGCGCTCGAGCTCCGCGTCGACCTCGTTGCCGAGCGGGCGCGGCGGCTGGAGCACCGTCGCGAGGATCTCCCGGAGCGTGTCGCCCTCGTGGGGCGGCTGCCCCGTGGGCATCTCGTGGAGCATGGCGCCGACCAGGTACACGTCCGTCCGCGGCGAGATGCGCGGGTCCTCGCCGCCGAGCTGCTCGGGCGCCATGTAGCAGGGCGTCCCGGCCATCTCCGTGGCGTCCTTCGCCAGCGGGAAGCGCCCCGTGCCGTCGTCCTCGATGGCGACGGCGATGCCCCAGTCGAGCACGTAGACCTCGCCGAAGGCGCCGACCATCACGTTCTCGGGCTTGAGGTCGCGGTGCACGAAGCCGCGCGTATGCGCGAAGTGGAGCGCCTGGAGCACGTCGAGGATCACGCGCAGGTTCCACTCGAGCAGGTCCTCGGCCCGGAAGCGCCGCCGCACGGTCTCGGCGTCGCGCATGAGCTCGCCCCAGGGGTCGCCCTCGATGCGCTTGAGGACGATGCGCGGGCGCTCGCTCTCGTCGAGGTCGATGTCGTAGACCGGGACGACGTTCGGGTGCTGGACGGCGCCCGTGATCCAGGCCTCCTGGAGGAGCTTGCGCACGGCTTTCGGGCTGACGGCCTCGGGCTTGAGCACCTTGATCGCCACCTCGCGGCCGAGGGCGCGCTGCTCGGCGAGGCGGACGATGCCCATGCCGCCCTCGCCGAGCGTGCCGCGGCCGACGAAGCGCGCGCCGAGGAGCCGCGCCTCGGGGGGGACCTCGCCCTTCACGGCCGGCCGGATCGTCGCGCGGGACGATCCGTCGATCGTCGCGTCGTCGAGGGTCGCGAGGGCGGCGTCGAGCGTCGCCTCGAGCTCCGGCGCGGGCATGGGGCGGATGGTAGCGCGGGGTGGAGCCGGGCGGGGGCGCGTCCGGCGGACGGGGGGCGCGGGGCCCGGGGTGGACCGCTCGTGCGCTCCACCGTGCGCTCCACCGTGCGCTCGTCGCCGAAGGCGGCCCCCGGCGTACGAACGGCGCGCCGACGCAGCCGAGCGGCGCGCCCCTGGAGCGGCCGGGCGAGCCCGGGGCCCCTTCGACCGAGCCGGACTCCCGGGATAGGGTCGCGGCCGATGCGCGTCCTCGTCACCGGCGCCACCGGTTTCCTCGGTGGCCACCTCGTCGACCGGCTCCTCGCGCGCGGCCATCGCGTCACGGCGCTCGCCCGCGCGACCAGCCGAACGGAGGAGCTCGAAGCGCGCGGCGTCGAGGTGGTGCGCGTCGACCTCGCCCGCCCCGCGGAGCTCGCCGAGCCCATCCGCCGCGCCGAAGCCCTCGTGCACGCGGCCGGCGGGGGCATCGTCCGCGACGTCGCGGGGTTCTACCGCGGCAACACGGAGACGACGCGCCGGCTCCTCGAGGTCGCCGCCGTGCACGGCGCGCTGCATCGCTTCGTGCTCGTCTCCTCCCTCGCCGCCCACGGGCCCTCGGCGCCCGGCCGGCCCGCCCGCGAGGAGGACCCGGACGCGCCGCGCTCGCACTACGGCAAGAGCAAGCGCGCGGCCGAGCAGGCGGCGCTGCGCCACGCGGAGCTCTTCGGCGTGACCGTCCTCCGCCCGCCGGCGCTCTACGGCCCGGGGGAGCACCGCATGGTGCCGCTCTTCCGGGCCGCCGCGCGCGGCGTCGTGCCCATGGTGCACCCGGCGGGGACGCTCTCGCTGCTCTCGGGCCGGGACTGCGCCGAGGCGATCGCCCGGGCCCTCGAGGCGCCGCATCCCTCGGGTGTCTACTACGTCGCCGAGCCGCAGCCGATCACGCGCCGCGCCATGGCCGAGGCGATCGGGGCGGCCGTCGGGCGGCGGGTGCGCGTGCTGCCCGTGCCCGGGCCGCTCTTCGCGGGGATCGGCGCGGCGAGCGAGCTGGCTGGGCGGCTCCGGGATCGGCCCGTGATGCTCGGCCTCGACAAGGTCCGCGACGCCTCCCGGCCGCACCAGGCCTGCGCGCCCACGCGCGCCATGAAGACGCTCGGCTGGACCCCCCGCGACCGCTTCGCCGAGGGCGCCCGCGAGGCCTGGGACGACTACCGCCGGCGCGGCTGGCTCTGAAGGGGCGACCCGCGTCCGGCGGCGGCGAGCCCGTCCGACGGTGCGATGCGCGGCGCCCGAGCGGCCCGCATCGCCGCGTCCGAACGGCCCGAATCGCCGCGTCCGAACGGCGCCATGAGCCCGCGACCTGATGGCCGACCGCGTCGTCACGCTCGAGTCCGCGATCTGATCGTCGCCGGACCCAGCTGCCCGGCTCGCCCGGGCCCCGCCGCGCCGCCCACCCCCGAGGGTGGGCGGCGCGGTGTCGTCTCGTGGGGCCGGCCGCCCTCGCGGCGCGGCGTCCCGCTTCGATCGCGGCGCGGGGCGTGAAAGGATGGGCGCATGAGCGGGGAGGGCCTCGACGTGATGCTCCAGCTCGCGACGGCGCTCGCGGCCGGCTTCGTGATCGGCGCCGAGCGCGAGCAGGGCGAGCACGCGACCTTCGCGGGCATCCGGACCTTCCCGCTCATCGGGCTGACGGGGGCGCTCGGCGCGCTCCTCGGCCCCTGGGCCCTCGCGGTCATGGGGCTCGGCGTGGCCGCGCTCGTCGGCCTGGCCTATCGCCGGAGCGCGCCGCGCGACGCCGGCACGAGCACCGAGATCGCCGCGCTCGTGACCTTCGGGCTCGGCGCCGTCTGCACGGCCGAGTCGCTGCCGCTCGGTCGCACGGACCGGCTGCTCGTCGTCGCCGCCGGCGCCACGGGGACGCTCGCGCTGCTCTCGGTGAAGCAGCCGCTCCACCGCTGGGTCGCCAAGGTCAGCGAGGCCGATGTCTTTGCCACCACCAAGCTCCTCGTGCTCGCGGTCATCGTCCTGCCGCTCCTGCCGAACCGCGAGCTCGGGCCCTGGTCGGCGCTGAACCCGCGGAGCATCGGCATCTTGGTGGTGCTGATCTCCGCGATCGGCTTCGCCGGCTACGTCGCCATCCGCGCCTTCGGCGCCCGCCGCGGCTTCGGCCTGACCGGGCTCCTCGGCGGGCTCGCCTCGTCCACGGCCGTGACGCTCACCTTCAGCGGGCGCGCGAAGGAGGCCCCGAAGCTCCTCGGCGCCTGCGCCGTCGCCATCGTGCTCGCCTCGGCGACCATGTTCCCGCGCGTCGTGGTCGAGGTCTGGGCCGTCTCGGGCCCGCTCGCCGAGACCGCGCTCTGGGCCTTCGCGGCCGCGGGCGCCACCGCCCTCGTCGCGGCCATCCTCCTCTACCTCCGCGCCGGCCGCGCCGACCCCGACGAGGGCGACACGGAGCTCGAGCTCGACAACCCCTTCTCCCTGAAGAGCGCCTTCAAGTTCACGCTCCTCTTCCTGGTCGTGCTGCTCGTGAGCAAGGGCGCCTCCGAGGAGTTCGCCGACGCCGGCGTCTACGTCTCGGCCTTCCTCGCCGGCCTGGCCGACGTCGACGCGATCAGCTTGAGCATCGCGCGGCTCCACGAGGGCGGCGGGATCGGGCGGGAGCCGGCGCTCTGGGCGCTGGCCATCGCCTCGGCGACGAACAGCCTCGCGAAGGTCGGCATCGCCGCGGTGCTCGGCGGGGCCCGGCTCGGCCTCTACGTGGGCGTGCCCATCGTCCTCGCGCTCGGCGTGGGCGCCCTCGTGCTCTTCCTCCTCTGAGCACCGCGCCGGGGGGAGCCCGCCGTGCGTTCTCCGCCGGGCGATCTCCGCGGCGTTCTCCGCGGCGTTCCGCCGTGCGCTCGGCGGAGCGCTCCATCGCGGGCACCCACGCGCGCCAGGCCCAGAGAGCGAGGCCCGGAGAGCGATCGAGGCCCGGACGCGTGCGCGGCCGGCGAGGGGCCCCCCCGCCAGCCGCGCACGACGGGTCGCCGCTCAGCTGTTCTCGTACTTCACCGTGCAGCCGTAGGGGCGCGTCTGCGCCACCGGCGGCGCGCCCCCGTCGACGAGCGCCTGGACGGCTTCCCGGACGTAGTTCCGCGGGCTCTCCTCGCGGCCGCGCGGGTCGTCGTCGATCGCGCCCTGGTAGCGGAGCACGCCCTGCGCGTCGATCACGTACATGTTCGGCGTGGTGCTCGCGCCGTAGCGCCGGCCGACCTCGCCCGAGGGGTCCTGGAGGATCGGGTACGGCAAGTCGTGCTCCTCGCGCCACGCCTGGGAGGACTCGGGCGTCACGAAGTGCGAGCTGTCGATGGCGAGCCAGACCACGTCCTCGTCGGCGAACGCCTCGACCAGCCCGCGCATCGTGTTGGCCCGATAGTGGCGCTGCACGTAGGGGCAGTCCGGGTTGATCCACTCGAGCACGACGATCTTGCCGCGGTACTGCTGGAGCGAGTGCTCCGTGCCGCCCTGGTCGGGGAGGGCGAAGGCCGGGGCCGCCTCGCCGACGGTCGCGCTCAGCGCCGTCTCCTCCTCGGCGTTCCCCTCGTCCGCGGCGGCCTCCTCCTCCCCGTCGTCGGCCTGCGCGGCCTCTTCGGCCTGCTGCGCCGTCTCCTCGCCGTCCTCGGCCTGCGCCGTCTCGCTCGCGGCCGTCTCCGCGCCCTCGGCGCGCTCTTCCTCGCCGCCGCAGCCGGCCAAGAGAGCCAGCGCCAGGGCCATGTGCATCCAGCGGTTCATCCTCGTCCCCTTTCCGGCCGCGCATGCGGCCGCGTGTTCTCCACGCCGGGGCTCTGCCCCGGCCGTCGTCTTCGGTCCTCGCCTCATCCGCTCCGCCGCCTCATCCGCTCCGCCGTGGCCCGAGCGCCTCGATCACCCGCGCGGGCGTGAGCAGCTCCGGGAGCACCTCCGGCTGCCTCTGTCCCGGGCGGAACACCAGGTAGAGCGGCACGCCCGCCTTGCCATGGCGCGCCAGCTCCGCGCGGATGCGCTCGTCGCGCCGGGTCCAGTCGGCGACGAAGGGCGTCACCGCGTCCTCCGCCAGCCGCGCGCGCACCGCCTCGTCGCTCAAGACGAGCTGCTCGTTGACCTTGCAGGTCACGCACCAGTCGGCCGTGAAGACCACGAAGGCCGTGCGCCCCGCGTCCACCTCCGCGCGCACGGCCTCCTCGCTCCAGGGCCGCCAGGCGCCGAGCTCGGCCACCTCCGCGTCCCCCGCCTCGCCCGCGACCGGGGCACCCCAGACGAGCGCCCCGCCGCCGAGCACGATCGCCGCCGCCAGCGCCCGGGCGAGCGGCGCCCGGAAGCTCGCCGCCATCCAGGTGCCGAAGGCGACGGCGAGGAGGAAGCCCAGCAAGAGCCCCTGCGCGAGCACGCCCGTGAGCTGCGCGTGCACCCAGGCGAGCCAGGCGGCGGTCCCGAGGAGCGCGAAGCCGAGCACGCGCTGGAGCTTCTCCATCCACGGCCCAGGCCTCGGCAGCTTCGCGACCAGCGCCGGGAAGCGCGCGAGCACGAGGAAGGGCAGCGCGAGCCCCACGCCGATGGCGCCGAAGACCGCGAGGATCGACGCGGCGCCGCCCGCGAAGGCGAAGCCCACGGCCGTGCCGAGGAAGGGCGCCGAGCAGGGGGTCGCGAGGATCACCGTGAGCACGCCCTCGCCGGCGCTCCGGAGCCAGCCGTGGCTCGCGTCCACGCGCCGCGAGAGGCCCGTCGCCGCGATGCGGAGCTCGAAGACGCCGAAGAAGCTCATGGCGAGGAGCACCAGGAGGGCCGCCAGGAGGGCCACGAAGCGGGGCTCCTGGAGCTGGAAGCCCATGCCGACCTCCACGCCTGCGGCCCGCAGCGCGAGCACCACCGCGGCCAGCGCGCCCATCGCGGCGAGCACGCCGGCGAGGTAGGCGAGCCCGTGGCGCTTCAGGCCCGCCTCGCCTTCGTCGGCGGCGTGGAGGAGACCGAAGACCTTCACGCTGAGCACCGGCAGCACGCAGGGCATGAGGTTGAGCAGCAGGCCTCCGAGCAGGCCGAGCGCGAGCGCGAGCAGCCAGCCCGGGCGCTCGGGAGCGGGGGCGTCGGTCGCGTCGGCCGCGCCCGGCGCGCCCTCGCCGCTCGGCGCGCCCGGAGCCGCGAGGAGGGCCCGCGCTTCGGCCCGCGCGCTCGGGAGCGGCAGGTCGACGCGCAGGTGCACGTCCTCGCCCCCGCGGCGCAGGTGGAGCACGGCGTCGAAGCGCTCCGGGAGCGCGTTCGGGCCGAGGGCCGCGTCGAAGCGGAGCGCCAGGCCGGCGTGAGCGCTCGGGTGCGGGGCGACGCGGAGCTCCTCGACGCGCACGGCGTCGTTCATGGGCCCCGGGAGGAGCGCGGCCTCGGCCCCTTCCTCCGGCGCGGCGAGCGCGGGGCAGGCGTCCTCCTCGCCCGGCCCGTGGCACTGCACGACGCCGAGGGCCATCGGCGCCGTCTCGCCGACCGCGGGCGCGGCGCCGGCGACCAGCTCGAGCTCCAGGCCGAGCGCCTCGGGCGCCACGGGCCGGGCCGCCTCCGCCGCGTCGAAGGCCGCCTGGTGCACGCGCCGCGTCTCCGCCGCGACCGGGAGCACGCGGCGCAGCGTGACCCGGTCCGGGATGCAGTCGACCTCGCAGACCAGGAAGTCCGCCGTCGCCTCGAGCTCGAGCTCCCCCGTCGCGTCGGCGCGCACGCGCCCCTCGGTCGCGAAGAGCACCTCCCCGCCGTAGCCGTAGGTCACGATCGGCCCCGGCGCGACGAAGCGATGCGGCGCCGGCCAGGGCGGCTCGCCGAGCCCCTCGAGGCCCGCGAAGCGCACCTCCGTCGGCACGCCGCTCTCCCCCGGGTTCCGCCAGTAGACGTGCCAGCCCGGGTCCATCCGGAAGCGCACGCCGACCCGCAGGCTGGCTCCGGGGGCGACGGCTTCGGCGTCGGCGAGGAGCTCGAGCTCCACCCGCGGGTCGCCCGCGTCGATCGCCGCCTCCGCGCGCTCCTGCGCCGCGCCCGGGGCCGGCCAGGCCACGAAGAGGATCGCGAGGGCGAGCGGCGCGCGCATCGCGAGCAGACTAGAGCCACCGGCCCCCGTTGCAACGGGGACCGGGCTCGCCGTCTCGGCCGAGGCCGCCCGGCGCCGCCGGGGCGCCGGGGTCTCGGCGGACGGCAGGCCGCCCTCGGAACGGACCGTTGCGCGCGGCGCGGCGGGGCCGGGCCCGGTGGTAGGGTCGCCTTCGGAGGAACCGATGAGCCTGCCCGACGAGCCCCTGCTCCAGCCCTACCTGACCGTCCACGACGCCGAGGCGGCCATCGACTTCTACGTCGGCACCTTCGGTTTCGCGGAGCGCTACCGGCTCGCCATGCCCGACGGTCGCGTGGGCCACGCCGAGCTCGAGCGGGGCCGGGCGCGCCTGCTCGTCGCCGACGAGTTCGCCGAGGCCGGCATCCTCGGCCCGAAGTCGCGCGGCGGCAGCACCGTCGGCCTGATGCTCTACGTCGAGGACGTGGACGCCTTCGTCGAGGCCGCCCGCGCGGCCGGCTGTGAGCAGGAGGGCGCGACCGCCGATCAGTTCTTCGGCGACCGCGCCGCCAAGCTCCGCGACCCCTTCGGCCACCGCTGGTTCATCCACCAGCGCCTCGAGGACCTGAGCCCCGACCAGATCCGCGACCGCTTCGCCGCCCTCATGAAGAAGGTCGAAGAGGACGAGGCCGGCTGAGCCAGCGAGCGCTTCATCAGGGCGAGCAGGGGACCTCGGCGACGCGCACGGCGTCTCCCTCCACGAAGAGCACGTGGGGAGCGAGCCCGAGCATCGCGAGTCGGGGCCGGCGGGTCGAAGGGAGCGGAGTCTCGAAGACCTCCCACTCGTCTCCCCGTCGTCGGGCGTAGAGCGTGGCGCCCTCGACCGTCGTCGCCACGAGGTGCAGCGCGTCCGGTCCGCGCGCCGCGTCGAGGTGCTGAGCCCCCTGCTCCCGGAGGATGGACGCGACTCGTCCTGCTCCGTCGGCGTCCACCGAGGCGTGCTCGACGGCGCAGCGATAGAACGCGTCCGTCGCCGGGCGAATCGTCGTGAAGAGGACGTCCATACCGTCGCTGTGGGCCAGCACATCGATCGCGCCCTCGGGGCATGGGACCCGGACGAAGTCCGAGTTGTAGCGGCCCAGCTGCACACGGCCGCTCGATGCTCCGCTATGCCAGTGGAGGGACACGATCCGGTCCGAGACTCCGGCCGACTCCTCCACCAGGTACGCCCAGGCGATGGTGCCGTTCTCGTGGGCATCTGCCGAAAAGCCCTCCCCCACGGGGGCGGTGTCCCGCCTCTCGAGCGCCCACCCGAGCTCCTCCGAAGGACGAGCTACGACCACCTCGTTCGGGACGCGTCGGAAGAGCACGCTCGTGCCGCCCCGGGTGGCGACGGCGCGGAGCCAGAGCGATCGGCTGGCCGCGGCTACGGGCTCGGCGATCGCGTCGGCCGCCATGCGATCATCCTCTCGGAGCCAAACGACGCCGACCTGGCGGCTGCCATCTGGCGCGCGGCTGCGCATGAGGTGGGCGAGCCCCATCCCCCTTTCGCCTGCCGCGAAACCCGCCGGGGACGCGCCTGGTGGGATGTCGCCGGCGACCTCCTGGCGGGTCCAAGCGAGTGTGTCGCGGATCGCCCAGTGTGCGTCGCCGCTCTCACGCCAAGCGATGTGCAGCCGGCGTCCGTCGCTTCCGATGGCCAGGGTCTCGGGCTCGTCGCCCGTGGCGACGGTCTCCACTTGCCACTCGGCCGAGCAAGGTCGGGGTGGGCCCCCATCGGGGCGCGGGTCCACCCGGTGGTGTTCGGCGCAACCGCTCAGGAAGCCGGTCGCCGGAAAAAGGATGAAGGTGACCATGAACCGCATGGCCGGAGACGTGTAGCGCGCGGCAGCACCGGGAGCGAGTGGGCGGCGGACCGCCGCCACGCGTCTCCTACCAGTCGACCTTGCCGCGGCGCTTCTTCTTCTCGGCGTTGCGGCGCTTGGCCTCGAGGCGGCGGCGCTTGGCGCCGCGCGAGGGCTTGGTGCGCTTGCGGCGCTTGGGGCGCTGCATGGCCCGCTTCACGAGCTCCACGAGGCGCTCGCGCGCGTCTTCGAGGTTGGTCGCCTGCGAGCGCGTCTCGCTGCTGACGACGATCACGCGCCCCTCGGCGTCGCGCGTCGCGAGCTGGCGGAGCCGATCCTTCACCCACTCGGGGAGCGCGTCCGTGCCCTCGAGGTCGAAGCGCAGGTCGACCTTCGTGGCGACCTTGTTCACGTTCTGGCCGCCGGGCCCGCCGCTCCGCGCCGCGCTCCAGCTGAGGTCGGAGGCGGGGAGGGTGATGCGCGAGCTGATGACGAGCGGTTCCATGACGGCATCTTCGGGCGGCGGGGGCGGGCACAGGGTGCGCACGATCGCGCGCCTTGCAAGCGCGCCGGGGCTCGCGCGGCGACGTCCGAGCGGGGCCAGCGGGCGGGGTGCCGAGCGAGCCCCGGGCCGCCCCTCCATGGTTGCTGCCCCCGATCGGCCGTGATAGCCGCAGGGGAAGGGTCGGCGGTGGGCGAGCCGTTGACCGGGATGGGCCGCGCGGGACGCGGCGCGCTCCACGGGCAGACCGCGGGGCACAGGGAGGCGAGATGAAGCGCATCGGCTTCGCGATTTCGTTCCTCGCGACGGCGGGGCTGCTGGGGGTCCTCGAGGCCTGCGACGACGAGCCCGAGGCGCCCGCGGAGGCCCCGGCCGAAGCGCCTGCGGGCGAGGGCGACGAGGGCGCGCCGGAGGGCGAAGGGGAGCCGAGCGCCGCCGCACCGGCCCCCGCTGGCGAGCCGGCCATCGACGGGCGCGTGCACCTCGACCTGCTCGAGCTCGCGCACCTCGCCGACGTCGACCACCACGGCCTCTACGTCGACTTCGGCACCCAGGCCCGCTTCAAGTACACGAGCGGCCAGTGGAACAGCGGCTGGGGGAGCGATGGTGCGGACGGCGACGCCCTCGATCCGAGCGCCACCACCTTCTCCCGCTTCGGCCGCATGGGCCGCGTCTACTTCGATGTCCGCGATCCGGGCGTGCGGACGCTCCACCTGAAGCTCCGCAGCGTCGGCGGCGGCGGCCTGCTCGCCTTCCTCAACGGCGAGGCGCTCCCCGAGACCCCCTTCGAGGGCGAGGGCTGGCAGGACATCACCCTCGAGGCGCCGGCGAGCGTCGTGCGCCGCGGCGAGAACTACCTCCTCCTCCGCGGCACGGAGACGCGCCGCGTCGACGGCGAGGACGTCGCCTTCGAGCTCGCGGAGATGCACGTCGCGCGGAGCCGCCCGGAGGGCTGGGAGGACCCGCGCCACCTCCGCGGTCGGCACGCCGTCGGCGGAAGCGAGCGCGACGCGCTGCAGATCCCGGCGGAGACGACGCTGAGCTGGTACCTCGAGGTGCCCGAGGGCGCGGCGCTCGTCTTCGGTCGCGGCGCGACCGCGGGCGAGGGGCGCGTCACGGTCACGGCCACCCCCGAGGGCGGCGCGAGCCGCGAGCTCTTCGCGGGCGCGACGGGATCCCGCTGGGCCGACGAGCGCGTGGACCTCGGCCCGCTCGCCGGCGAGCTCGTGCGCCTCGACGTCCAGGCCACGGGCGCCGGGGCGGCGCTGAGCGGCATGAAGGTCGTGCTCCCCGCCGTGGAGCTCGCCGCCCTCGGCAGCGACGAGGCCCCGCACGCCCAGAACGTCGTCGTCCTCACCATCGACACGCTCCGCGCCAGCAAGCTCCGCCCCTACAACCGGCGCTCGCGCGTCCGCACGCCGGCCTTCGACGCCTTCGCCGAGGAGTCCACGCTCTTCGAGAACGCGCAGACGGCGGAGAACTGGACCAAGCCCGCCGTCGCCTCGATCCTCACGAGCCTCTTCCCGGCGACCCACGGCGCGAAGAACGACAGCTCGCGCCTCCCCCAGTCGGCGCTGACGCTCGGCGAGATCTACCAGCGCGAGGGCTTCCAGACCGCCAGCTTCCTCGCGAACGGCTACGTGAGCCGCGCCTTCGGCTTCGACCAGGGCTGGGACCACTACACGAACTACATCCGCGAGCAGCGCAACACGAACGCGAGCAACGTCTTCGGCGAGGCCGCCGAGTGGATCGAGGAGCACCACGAGGACGGGCGCTTCTTCGTCTACATCCAGACCATCGACCCGCACGTCCCCTACGACCCGCCGGACGACTACCTGCGCATGTACGACGCGCGCACGGACTACGCCGGTCAGGTCCAGAACCGGCGCACGCACCTGCTCCTCGAGGACGCCAAGAAGCGCCCGCCGCGCGTGACCTTCGACGAGAGCGACGTGCGGCGCCTGACCGCGCTCCACGACGGCGAGATCAGCTACCACGACCATCACTTCGGGCGCTTCCTCGAGAAGCTCGAGGAGCTCGGCCTGAAGGAGAACACCATCTTCGTCGTGACCTCCGATCACGGCGAGGAGTTCGACGAGCACGGCAGCTGGGGGCACGGGCACTCGATCTTCCAGGAGCTGCTCCACGTGCCCCTCGTCGTGCGCTACCCGGGCGTGGGGCGGGCCGGCGCGCGCGTGCCGCAGGTCGTGAGCACCATGGGCGTCGCGCCGACCGTGCTCGAGGCGACGGGCGTGGACGTGCCGGGCGAGTTCGAGGGGCGGAGCCTGATGGGCTTCCTCCGGGGCGCGCCGCCGCCCGGGCCCTGGATCGCCTTCAGTGACTTCCAGGAGAACCGGCGCGTCGTGCGCGGGATGGACTGGAAGCTCGTGCTCCGCTCGAGCCTCACCTACGTGCTCTTCGATCTCGAGCGCGACCCGGGCGAGCAGAACGAGGACCTCGACCCGCGGCGCCACCCGATCGCCATGCGCTACCTCCGCGTGCTCAGCGGGCAGCAGCTCGGGGCGACCGATCGCTCGCGCTGGCTGACCGGCGGCGGCGGCGCCTCGCGGGTGCAGGCGGAGAACGCGGACATGACCCTCGAGCTCTGCCAGCAGCTCATCGCCATCGGCTACATGGACTGCCTGAGCCAGTTCCCCGACGCCATGTGAGCGGACGTCGGCCCCGCCCGGCCCGGGCGTGGGCGGGCGGCGTGGCCCTCATGCGCTCCATCGCCGGGCCGCCACATCGCCGGGCCGCCGCATCGTCGGGCCGCCGCATCGTCGGGCCGCCGCATCGCCGGGCCGCCGCATCGCCGGGCCGCCGCATCGCCGGGCCGTGAGCGTGGGCAGACTTGGGGGAGGCGCCGCCGGGGCGCTCCGGGGTACGCTACGGGCGTGCCGGCCGGCTTCTACGTCACGCTCCCGCTCTTCTTCGTCGGCTTCATCGGGATGTGGATCATCCTGGCGAAGAACGGCGCCCTGGGCATGGACGCCTTCTACAAGCTCGGGATCCTCTTCCGCGAGCGGAAGCGCCACGCCCGCATCTTCGTCGTCTGCCTCCTCGTGACCATCGTCGGCGGGGGCGGCTCCTGCATCTCGATCATGGCGCAGGACGCGCGGGCCAATGGGGAGTGCCGCCGCCGCTGCGAGGACGCGGGCTTCGCCGACGGCATCATCCGGGGCAACCCGCACGCCGAGCGCCCGGGCGAGACGCCGCGCGAGTGCTGGTGCCAGAACGCCGGCGAGTGGGCCGACGAGAGCCTGGGCCCGGTCGGTCCCGGGCGCGACGCGCCGGCCTCCCGCGGGCTCGAGCCGCCGCGCGCCGATGGCGGCTCGTGAGCGCCCCCGCCTCCGCCGTCCCCCGCGCGCTCGAGCGCGACGAGCGCTTCCCGACCACCTCGGACGGCTGGGCGCTCCAGCTCACGCGCTTCGTCGACCGGGCCGCCTTCCGCCCGGAGCTCGCGCCCATCGTGCTCGTGCCGGGGTACGGGATGAACAGCTTCATCCTCGGCTTCCACCCGGGCGGCACCTCCCTCGTCCACGCCCTCTGCGCCTCCGGCCGCGAGGTCTGGTGCGCCGATCTCCGTGGCCAGGGCCGGAGCCATCGCGTCGACTCCGGCGCGCCGCCGCCCTCGCTCCGTCGCCTCGCCGAGCGCGACCTCCCCGCGGCCTGCGACGCCGCCCTGGAGGCGAGCGAGAGCACGGCCGGGCGCGTGGACGTGCTCGGCTGCTCCCTCGGCGGGAGCCTCGCCTTCGCCTACCTCGCCCTCGCGCCCACGCCGCCGGTGCGCCGCGTGGTCGCCATCGGCTCGCCGCTCCGCTGGATCGCCACCCCGGGCCTCCTGCGCGCGGCCTTCACCTCGCGGCGCCTGGCCGGGGCCATCCGCATCGCGGGCACGCGCCGCGTCGCCGGGCTCGTCTTCCCCCTCGCCGGGAAGCTGCCCGGCCTGCTCGCCCTCTACGCCAACGCCGCGAACATCGACCTCGAGGAGGCGGCGACCATGGTGCGTACGGTCGAGGATCCGCACCCGCGCATGAACCGCGACATCGCCGCCTGGGTGAAGCACGGCGACCTCGTGCTCCGGGGCGTGAACGTGACCGAGGCCATGCGCCGGCGCCGCGAGCCGCTGCTCCTGGTCGCCGCCAACCGCGACGGCATCGTCCCCGAGGCGACCGCGCTCGGGCCGCGGGAGGTGTGGGGCGGGCCGGTGAGCGTGCTCCGCGTGGGCACGCCGGAGCGCTGGTACGCGCACGCGGATCTCTTCGTGGGCCGCGAGGCCCCCGAGCGCGTCTTCGCGCCCATCGTCTCCTGGCTGGACCGCCCCGAGTAGGGCGCGTTCGCTCGCGCCTTCGTCCGTTCGCTCGCCCATCGGCTCCTGGCTGGACCGCCCCGAGTAGGGCGCGTTCGCTCGCGCCTTCGTCCGTTCGCTCGCGTCCTCGTCGCCGCGCGTCCTCGCCCGGTCCGCCCGGCTGCGGCGGGGAGCGCGAGGGCGCGGGCGGTCGCTGCTCAGCCCGGCTCGCGCACGACCGTGCGCACGCCGGCCGTCGCGAGGAGCACCTGCAGCCGGCGCGCCTCGCGCGGGCGGAGCGCGACCAGGCCGCCGGCGCGGAGCGCGTCGAGGCGCGTCTTGGCCTCCGCCAGCGAGAGCGCGAGGGCGTCCCGGAGCCGCTTCACGGCGCCGACGAGCCTCGGTACCCGCTCTCCCGCTGCGAGCTCGAGCCGCGTCGCCCGGCCGCGCTCCGCCCAGGCGGCGACGATCGCCCCGCGGGCCGCGTCCGAGGCGCACCAGGGCGGGAGCGGCGCCTTCGGCACCCCGAGCCAGCGTTGCCCGTCGAGGCGCCAGAGCGCCTCGGGCGCCGGGAGCGCGCCTGGCGGGAGCGCCAGGGCCACCGGCGGGAGACCGTAGCGGCGGTAGGTGTGGACGACCTCCAGCCCCGGCAGCCGCTCGAAGAGCGCGCGCCAGGTGTCCACGTCCTCCTCCATCGGGCCCACGTGCCGGATGCGCGGGTCGCCGGCGAGCGCCTCCGTGGGCTCGAACCAGTCGTCCACCCGCAGCGTGCTCGCCGGGCCGAGCGCCTCGAGCGCGAGGGGCGCGTCGCCGTGGGCGTCGCCGACGTGGAGGTGCTCCAGGGGCCGGTCGAGGACGCCTCGCGGGAGGTGCCCGACGCGGAGGGCTCGCAGCGCGCGGAAGCGCCCGAGGTCGTCCATGCGGTCCGGGCGCCAGTGGGCGCTCAGGGAGAGCGTGGAGAGGGTCGGGGGCGCGAGCGCGAGCCAGTCGTGGAGCGGGCTCCGGGCGTCGATGCGGAGCGCCTCGAGCCCCTCCGGGAGGGGCGCCGCCGCGCCGGGGAAGGCGCCCGTGAGCGTGAGCGAGCGGAGCGGGAGCGAGGCGAGGGGCGCGAGGTCGAGCGCCCCCGAGACCGGCGCGAGCCAGAGCTCCTCGAGCGGCAGAGCGCCCAGCGGTGCGAGCGCGGGCGCGTCGCCGACGAGCGCCGCCTCGAGGCGCGTGAGCCGCGGGAAGCCCCGGACCAGCGCCGCGAGCCCCTCGGCCTCCAGCACCAACGGCGGCAGGGCCCGGACCGACTCGCGCCAGGCGCGGCGCTCGCTGGTCAGCGCCAGCACCAGCAGGGCCGGCCCCACCCCTTCGGGCGGCGCGCGCCAGGCGCCCGCCGCGTCCGTGCGTCCCTCGAAGAGCGGGCGCGTCGCGTCGGCGCCGAGGGCGAGCCCCAGCTCCACGCCCTGCCGCTGCGTGTCCGGGTCCGGGTGGGCGAGGAGGGCGGCGAGCGCCTCGAGCTTCGCGTCCCGGGGGCGTTCCGAGGTCGTCTTCATGGGTGGGCTCCGGCGGGCCGGTCGCTTGCCAAGGTCGCACGGCTGCCCCACACCCACCACGCGAGGACGCCATGGCCCACACGCTCTACGACACCCAGGTCGAGACCATCGACGGGGACGCGAAGGACCTCCACGACATCGAGGGGAAGGTCGCCTTGATCGTGAACACCGCCAGCAAGTGCGGTTTCACGCCGCAGTTCGCGGGCCTCGAGAAGCTCTACGAGAAGTTCGCCGACCGCGGCTTCGTGGTGCTCGGGTTCCCGTGCAATCAGTTCGGCAAGCAGGACCCGGGGAGCAACGACGAGATCGCCGGCTTCTGCCAGAAGAACTACGGCGTCTCCTTCCCCATGCACGCGAAGGTCGAGGTCAACGGGGAGGGCACGCACCCGCTCTTCCAGCAGCTCAAGACGGCGGCGCCGGGCCTGATGGGCTCGACGCGCATCAAGTGGAACTTCACGAAGTTCCTCGTCGACCGGGAGGGGCGCGTCGTGAAGCGCTACGCGCCGACCACGAAGCCCGAGGCCATCGCCGAGGACGTCGAAGCGCTCCTCTAGCTGGCCCGGGGTCTGGACGGGCTCCCAGTCAGCGGGGCCGGTCGCTCTGGCGGGACCGGGGATGTCAGCGCGGGTTCGGCGAGCTCGCCGGTCATCCGGCGCTCCATCCGCGCGGCGGCGCCCCATGTCGAAGCGCGCCGCCCGAGGCGGTCCGGGACGGCAGCCAGGACGCCTCAGTCGATGCGGACGACCAGGGCGGTGACGTTGTCCTGGGTGCCGCGCCGGAGCGCCTCGTGGACGAGGGCCTCGGCGGAGCGCTCGGGCGCGTAGGTCCGCGCCAGGACCCGGCGGATGTGCCCGGCGCCGAGCACGTCGCTGAGGCCGTCCGTGCAGAGGAGGAAGGTGTCCCCGGCGCGCGCATCGACCCGGCGGAGCTCGGGCGGCCCGCGGTCCGAGCCGACGGCGCGGGTGATCAGGTGCCGCAGGTGCCGCGCCGGCGCCATGCCCGCCGCGCGCATCTGCTCCACGTAGGAGTGGTCCCGCGTGAGCGCCTCGACCACGCCGCCCCGGCAGCGATAGACCCGGCTGTCGCCCACGTGCGCGACGACCCCCACGCCGGCTTCGAGCGCCAGCGCCGCCAGCGTCGTGCCCATGCGCGCGAGCTCCGCCACGCGCCGCCGGCGCACCTGGACCTCGGCCACGCGGAAGCCGGTCTCGAGGCGCGCCCCGAGCGCCTCGGGGCCGAGGTCGCGCCGCTGGCTGCGGAAGGTGGTGAGGAGCGCCTCGGCGGCGAGCCGGCTCGCGAGGTCGCCCCCCGCATGCCCGCCCATGCCGTCCGCGACGGCGAAGAGGCCGAGCTCCGGCGCGTCGACCCAGGCGTCCTCGTTGCGTCGGCGTGCACCGACGTGGCTGACGATCCCGCTCCATGGATGCATGGGGTCGAGCATTGCGAAGGTCGTGCCGGGTCGCCGCGGCGCCCCCATGGCACGAAACCCTTCGGGAATCCGCCGCGCGGCCCCGCTCGAGGTGGCGGCGCCGCCGCCGATCCGCCGCCGGTCCGCCACCCGGCGCCGCCCGGCACCGCCCCACCGGGTCCCACGCGCGGCTGATATGCTGCCGGCGTGGAGCCGGAGCGCCAGGTCGAGATCCAGCTCGGCCACCTGTGCAACAACCGCTGCCTCTTCTGCGTGAGCGGGCAGCGGACGGCCATGGGCGAGGCGCGCCCCATGGCGGCGGCCCCCATCCTCGAGCGCCTCGACGCCGCCTACGCCGCCGGCCACCGCAAGCTCACGCTCCTCGGCGGCGAGCCCACGCTCCAGCCCGCCTTCCTGGAGGTCGTCCAGCACGCCGTCGACCTCGGCTTCGAGGAGATCGTCGTCTTCACCAACGGCGTCCGGACGGCCCGCGCGGAGCTGGTCGACGCCGTCCTCGCCACCGGCGGGCGTTTCACCTGGCGCATCTCGATCCAGGGGGCCACCGAGGAGGCCCACTGCCGCACGACGGGCAAGCCGCGCTCCTTCCAACGCATCCTCCGCACGCTCGCGCACCTCCGCGAGCGCGACCAGCGCGTCACCGTGAACATGTGCGTCGTCGGCTCGAACGTCGCGTCGGTCCCGCGCTTCCCCGAGCTCGTGGAGCGCTGGGGCGTCGAGCAGCTCCACCTCGACCTGATGCGCCCCCTCGACGCGGGCGAGCGGAGCGAGGCGGAGCTCCGCGCCATGATGCCCCCCTACTCGGAGATGGCGCCCGCCTTCGAGGCGATGATCGAGGGCTTCCGCGCCCTCGAGGCGCGGCGGGGCCGGCCCTTCGACGTGAACATTGGCAACCTGCCCTACTGCGTCGCGCCGCGGCTCATCCCCTGGACGCACCACGACGGCGAGCACACCGAGACCATCGCCATCGACGGCGACGACCGGCTGAGCCAGCCCTGGAACAAGTACCTGGTGAAGCGGCGCGACAAGCTCAAGCCCGAGCGCTGCCGCCGCTGCCTGATGCACGACCGCTGCAGCGGCGTCTTCGAGACCTACGCGCGCTTCCACGGCACGGACGAGCTCGTGCCCATCGACGCGGCGCGGCTCGCCGCCGTCGATCCGGAGCGGCGCCTGCTCACCCGGCACCTCCGCCCGCTGGCCCGGCGCCTCCGCGGCCTGGGAGCCGTCACCCGCGAGCGAGGCGAGGCGCGCCTCGAGGTGCGCTTCGACGGCGCCGCCTTCGCCCTCGATCGGGCACGCGAGGGCGCGGCGGCGCGCTATGCCCACTTCGGCGTGCACGTCCTCGAGGGCCGCGGCGCGCCGCTCGCCGAGGCCGCGCGCCAGCTCGCCGACGCCCTCGAGGCCGAGGGACTGCAGCCCGAGGTGCCCCTCTCCGAGGCCATCGCCGGCGCTCCGCGCACGGTCGCGGCGCGCCTCGAGCGGCTGGCCCGGCGCGCGCCCTTCGTCGGCCTCGCCTGGCGGTCCACGCGGCTCGAGGGAGACCGAGCCGAGCTCGCGCTGGAGGCCGACGATGGCGGCCGGGCCACGCTCTGGCTCGGCGAGCGCGAGGGGCGGGCCCGGGGCGGCTACGAGGTCGACGGGGAGCCCACGCCGGGCCTCGTCGCGGGCCTCCGCGCGCTCCTCGCCGTCCTCCGGCCGCGCCGCCCCCGGGCCGGCGCGCCCGCCGAGTGAGCGCGCGTTTCTTGCCCCTCTGGCCGCGCTTCGTCGGGCCGGCGCGCCCGCCGAGTGAGCGCGCGCGTTTCTTGCCCCTCTGGCCGCGCTTCGTCGGGCCGGCGCGTTCGCCGAGGGAGAGCTCGTGTCTCCCTCGGGCCCGGCGAGGGGGACGGAACGAGCGAAGCCGGAGCGTCTCCGCTCCGGCTTCGTCGGTGTGTCGGCTGCCGGCGTCTCGAGCCGTCCGGCGAGAGGCGCCCGCGCGGAGGCTGCCGCTCAGGCCACGAAGGCGCGCAGCGTGTCGCTCTGCGACGCCTGGCGCAGCTTCCGCAGCGCCAGCGCCTGGAGCTGCCGGATCCGCTCCCGGCTCAGCCCGAACTCCCGGCCGATCTCCGCCAGCGTGTGCGCCTCGTGCTCGCCGATCCCGAAGCGCATGCGCAGGATCTGCTGCTCCCGGTCGCTGAGCGTGTCGAGCGCGCTCAGCACCGTGTTCGAGAGGTCGTCCTCGACGAGGGCGTCCATCGGCGACGAGGCGCCGTCGTCGGCGATCAGGTCCCGGAGCTCGCTCGACCCGTCGTTGCCGACGGGCGTCTCGAGGGAGACCGTGTCGCGCGCGATGGAGAGGAGGTTCCGCACCTTCTCCACCGGCAGCTCCATCTCCGCGGCGAGCTCGGCGGGCGTGGCGTCTCGGCCGAGGCGCGCCGTGAGCCGGCGGCCCGTGCTCATCAGCTTGGTCAGCAGCTCGTGGGCGTGGACCGGCACGCGGATGGTCCGGCCCTGGTCCGTCGCGGCCCGCGCCATGCTCTGGCGAATCCACCAGGAGGCGTAGGTCGAGAGCTTGTAGCCGCGCTTGTAGTCGAACTTGTCGATGGCGCGCATGAGGCCCATGTTCCCCTCCTGGATCAGGTCCAGGAGCGGCAGGCCCCGCTTGAGGTACTTCTTGGCCGTCGCCACCACGAGCCGGAGGTTCGCCTCGACCATCTCGGCCTTGGCCCGCTCCACGCCCGCGTCGGCGGCCTCGATGGTCCGGTAGGTCTCCCGCACCACCTTCGCCTTCACGCCGGCCTGCTTCTCCACGCGCTCCCGGTCGAACTTCCGACGGGTGCCGAGCAGCTCGACCCACTTGGCCAGCTGCTCCCGGAAGGCCATGAACGGGTCGGAGATCACGCCGTCCTGGGGGCGCATGTCGCCGGCGGCGACCTTCTCCTCGACCTCGGCCATCTCGGCCCACTTCACCTTCGAGGCGAGGTAGGTCTCCCAGATGACCGTGCGGCCCGACTCGATCTGCCGGGCGAGCTCCACCTCGCCCTCACGGGTGAGGAGGCTGACCGTGCCGATCCAGTCGAGGTAGGACTGGATCGTCTCGTTGGACCCTGGCTTCAGGTCCTTGCGCTTGTCCCTCCGGTGGAGCGACTCGGCCTGGGATGGCGTCTCCACGAGGGAGATCCCCAGGCTCTTCATGCGCCGCAGGAGGCGCTGGATGAGGCGCGGCTCTGCCGCACCGTGGGAAGCGAGTCCTTCCGTGACCTCGCCGAAGGTCAGGTAGCCTCGCTCGCGTCCGCGAGTGATCAGCTCGTCGAAACAAGCCTTTGCGCCGTCGGTCAAATGGTCCGCCTTTCGAATAAGTTCAAGTCCGCCGTTGAGAAGAAGAGAAGCGCCATGGGGGCGTATGGGACGTCCGCCCCATCCGTTGCATTGGGTGCGTCGATCGTTTCTAGCGCCGTCGGGGCCAGCGCCATCGTTTTTGGCGCCGCGCGAAATCGCTCGGTGCGTCGCGGATGGTCGTGAGGGTGATCGGAGCGCCGCGGACCCCCGCGGAGCCTTCGAAGCCCGGGCTCGCTCCGTGAGCGAGCGCGTCCCTGATCCATCGCCATGTAGGTGGTGCGCCGTCGTGGTGTGCGCGCTGACGAAGTGGCGCCCTGAGCGCAACTCGCGCAGTTTGCGTACACTAGAACGTGGGTATGGATTCCCCGCTCCGCCACATTTTTTTCGCGGGGGCGGACGGATCAATCATGAAACCCGCGTGATCCCGGGGGGTTGGCGCCGATTCGGTTTTTTCGAGGCGTGAGCCCTCTCGCGCGCCGCGCCCCGCGGGGGGCGTTCGGCTGCTCAGGGCTGGTGGGCCGCCCCGGCCATGGCGCCGAGGATGCCGAGCATCGCGCGGGCCTCGTCTCGGGCCTGTGGGAGGAGCTCGCGGAGCCCGCTCTGACCGGTGTGCGCGTACATCCCGGTGACGTAGCGCCGGGCGTTCGGCAGCGCGCCGGCGAGCCGTTCGGCGTGCTCCCAGGGGATGACGTCGTCGTCCCGACCGTGGGCGACGACGGCGGGGCAGCGGACCTCGGGCGCGAAGCGGAGGGTCTCGAGGCGCGCGATGCGCTCGGCGGCGGGCGGGAGGAGCGACTCGAGCAGCGCCGGGGCGTCGCCCTCCACGCCGGTGGTCTCGAGGAAGAGGTCGCGGTCCGGGAGCCTGGCGGCGAGGGCGCGCGCGAGGGGGGCGTGGGCCTCGGGCGCCTTCATGTGGGGCCGGCCCCAGGTGCGCCGCACGTACTCGAGCCAGGCCTCCGTGAGCGCGCCCGGATCCTTCACCTCGAGGTGCTCGAGGAGGTTCAGGAAGACGACGCACATGTTGAGCGGGTCGTGCGCGCGCTCCCCATCGCCCCCGACGCAGAAGCGGAGCGTGTCGCGGAAGTCGGCGTAGCCCCCGAAGAGCATGAGCTGGCCGACCTCCTCCCGGCGCGCGGCGAGCTGGATCGCGGGGTAGCAGCCGAAGGAGATGCTGAAGACCCCGGGGCGCCGGCGGCGCGGCAGCTCGGGGAGGCCGAGCAGGGCGTCGAAGGCGCGCTCCGCGTCGGGCCCGAGCGTGGGCTCGACGCGCATGGTGGAGAAGTCCGGGAGGAAGGGGCAGAGCACGAGGATGCCGGCGTCGGCGAGGACGCGGCAGAAGCGGTCGAGGCGCGGGTCGGCGGGGCCGAGGTAGTGGAGGCCCGGCACCACGAGCAGGGCGCCGGTCGGGGGGCGGTCCAGGGGGCGGTAGACCCAGGCCTCGAAGGGGCGCTCGCCGGGGGCGCGCGGGGGGACGGGCACGGCGCGGCGGTGCACGCGGTGGGGGACGGCGTCCTCCGGCGTCCAGGGGCCGAGCCAGCGCCCGAGGCGCGCGGCGGCCCGCATCGCGGCGAGGTCCATGAGGAGAGGGTAGCGCGTCCGGGTCGGGGCGGGCGCGCGTCGCCCCGCTCGAGCCGCCTCGCCGCGTCCGAGTCGTCCGAGTCGCCGCGTCCGAGTCGTCCGAGTCGCCGCGTCCGAGTCGGCGCGTCCGAGTCATCCGTCCGGCCCCCTCGAGCGATGGCGGCGCCGAGAGCTACTCGGCCGGCTCTTCGAACTCGAGGTGCTGACGCGCGGGCACGTCCTCGAGCGTCGTCGTCGCGCCGCTCGGCCAGCGCACCTCCACGCGGGCGACGGTCTCGGCGTCGCCGAGGCCGAAGTGCGGCGTG
This sequence comes from Sandaracinus sp., assembly GCA_002699025.1. Lineage (GTDB taxonomy): Bacteria > Myxococcota_A > Polyangia > Polyangiales > Houyiibacteriaceae > Houyiibacterium > Houyiibacterium oceanicum. The sequence continues at coordinate 96,010 of PABA01000151.1, forward strand.
CCCGGGGTGTGCCCCAGGAAGTGGCAGCCGTTGCCCACCATGCGCGTCTGCCAGGGGCCGCCCTCGCGGGCCTGCACGCGGACCGTCGCGCCCCAGGCGCCGAGGTTCGGCCAGGCGCCGCGCGGCTCCACGACCAGCCAGCTCCGCCCCTCGGCCGCCTCGTTCCGCCAGAGGATCGCCGGGCCCCGGGCGTGGGTGAGGATCAGGTCGAGGTCGCCGTCCCGGTCCACGTCCGCGGGGACGACGGCGCGGCCGATGCCACGGTCGCGCAGGCCGAGCTCCCAGGCGACCTCGACGAAGCGGTCCCCCTCGTTGCGCCAGAGGCGCACCGGGTCCTCGTGGAAGCCCGTCTCCTCGCGCGTCCACTCGACGCCGTTGACGAGCACCAGGTCGAGGTCCCCGTCGAGGTCGTAGTCGAAGAAGGCCGTGCCCCAGCCCCAGCCGCCGTCCCGCACGCCCCAGGCGTCCGTGACGTCGGTGAAGCGGCCGCCGCCTTCGTTGCGATAGAGCCGGTTGCCGCTCGTGCCCCAGTAGCAGGGCTCGCCGCAGTCGTCGTCGTAGATGGCGGAGACGAAGGCGTCGAGGTCGCCGTCCCCGTCGAAGTCGCCGAGGGTGGAGCCCATGCCGTTCTCGTCCGTGCCCACGCCGGCGTGATCGGTCATGTCCTCGCAGCGGGCCTCGTCGGTGCCCCAGAAGAGGCGCGAGCAGCCGAAGTCGGCCGTGACCCAGAGGTCGACCTGGTCGTCGGCGTTCAGATCGGCGAGGTGCGAGGTGAAGCCCCAGGCCCCCGCGCGCTCGACGTCGACCATGGACAGCCCCCACTCCTCGGTGGAGTCGCGGAAGAAGCCGCGGGCGCTCTCGCCGCGGTTCAGGAGGAGGGCGTTGCGGCTCGTGTGCCGATCCGACTCGTGCGGTCGCCACTCGGTGGCGTGCAGGTCGAGGAAGCCGTCGCCGTTGGCGTCCCCGGCGCAGAGGCTCATGGTCGCGTGGAGCGTTCCGTCGTCGAGGGCCGCGCCGCGCGCGCGCGCGCGCTCCTCGAAGCGCCCTTCGCCGTCGTTGACGTAGAGGAGCAGCTGGTCGTCGCCGACGGTGCCGACGGCGAGGTCGAGGTCGTCGTCCGCGTCGAAGTCCGCGAGGGCGACGCCGTTGCTCAGCCAGGGCGTCGGGTCGATCTCGCGCGGCGGCAGGCTGAAGCGCCCCGCGCCGTCGTTGAGGTAGAGGAGGTCCGGCGCGTCCATGCGCGCGAAGACCGCGTCGGGCCAGCCGTCGTCGTTCACGTCGCCGACGGTCACGCCCCCGGTCGTGGCGAGCGCGGTGCAGGCCACGCTGTTCATCAGGTAGCAGGGGACCGGGTGGGACTCGCGCCACTGGACGTGGTCGCCGATGCGGGTCGCCGCGAAGTGGGGGCCTTCGGGCGGGGGGCCCGCGTCCGGCTCCCCGTCCCGCTCCGCGTCTGGCTCCGCGCCCGCGTCCCGGAGCGCTGGCGCCGCGTCGCGCGAGGCCGCGTCCACCGAGGGCCCGCCGCCGTCCGGGGCCGCGGGCGTCGAGCCGCAGCCGAGGAGGACGAGGACGAGGAACGGGGTGCGCAAGGGGAGCCTCTACTTAAAGGCGACGGGCCGACCCCCCGCAGGGAGCCGGCCCGAGGCCTCAGAGCGCGAGCGCGCTCACATCGCGGGCGTCCAGGTGAAGGACGTGTCCGCCGCGACCTCGCCGCCGTAGCTGAGCGGGATGCTCGCGTCGGCGTTGCGGATCTCGAGGTCCGCCGCGGTCGCCACGTGGCCCGGGCCGTAGATGACGTCGATGGTCCCGGAGGTGCTGTTCAGCACGACCTGGAACTCGATGGGCTCGCCGGGGCCGAAGCCGCCGAAGGTCGCGCCGCGGAACTCGATCGTGTACTCGTCCGCGTCGCGGAGCGTGCACACCTCGGTCGGGACGAGGTCGGTGGCGAAGGGCGCGATGACGTTGCCCTGATCGCCCGGCAGGAAGGTCGAGCCGTCGTAGCCGGGCTCGAAGGTGAGCCAGCCGTTCGTGGAGATGGTCATCTCGGTCATCGTCTCGCCGAAGAACTGGAACGGGAACGGGGTCCCCGCCGTCAGGTCGATCGGGTCGAAGAGGCCGTCGTCGAAGCCATCCGCGGGCTCGGCGAGCGCGGCGCCGGCGCCGCCCTCGCTCGGGCAGACGCTGGCGAAGGTCAGCATGCTGGCCTCGCTCGTGTAGGGCGGGGGCTCGGCGCTGACCTCGAGGTCGAACATGCCGCCGGTGCCGCTGCGGTCCACGACGGTGAAGGCGATGACGTCCTCCCCCTCGTCCACGAAGCGCGTGAAGCTCTCCGTGCCGGCGCCGCCGCTGATGTCGTTCACGGTCTCGTCGACGGTGCCGCCGGGGACGTCGAGCACGTTCAGCTCGAGGTTGATGCCGCTCATGTGGGTCGCCGAGACGGTGATGATCTCGCCGATGGTCGCGGCGCGCACCAGGTAGCGGCCCGGCGCCTCGTCGGCGGCGGCCGTCTCGTCGTCGCGGGTCACGCCCATGGCGCTCGAGACCGAGCCGAGGTCCGTGAAGTCGACGTCCTCGACGAGGAAGTCGAAGGTCTCGTCCTCGGTCACGGCGTCGAGGTCCTCGACGCTGATGAGGAACGCGGCGCCGTCGCCGGCGTAGATGCGCTCGAAGGGCAGGTCGGCGGCCGTGACGTCCTCGTCCACGGTCGGGAGCGAGGCGTCGAGCGTGCCGAACTCGCCGAGCGGGTAGAAGCTCACGCCGGCGTCCGTGATGTTGGCCAGGCTGGAGACCCCGTAGGAGACCCAGTCGGCCGTCGTCACGTCGATGCTGAAGAAGGCGCGCGGGGCCACGTCGAGGGCGCCGCCAGCGGCCGTGCCGCGGGTCAGCTCGGTCGGCGTGATGTCGGTCTGCGTGAAGGCGACCGTGTAGTCCTCGCCGTCCGTGCCGTCGTTGTTGAAGAAGCGGACGTAGTGGAAGCCCGTCTCGGTGATCTGGACGTAGCCGTCGCCGTCCGAGGCGGTGCCGCCGCCGAAGCCGCCGCCCGTGGCGGCCGGGCCGAAGACCGCGAGCTGGTCGAGCTCGTCGCCGTCCGCGTCGAACTCGATGCGGACCACGTCACCGGCCGTGGCCGTGAAGTAGACCCAGCGGAAGAGCTCGTCCGAGTGCTCGATGGTGACGGTGGAGCCGTCGGTCGGCATCTGCTGCGCGCCCGAGTCGTCGACGAGGAACTCGAAGTCGATCGGATCGAGCGAGAGGTTGAAGACGTAGTCCACGGCGAAGAGGACCGTGTCGCCGTCCTCGAGGCTCGGGATGACGCCCGTGGCGTCGGTGCCGCGGAAGTCGCCGTTCACGAGGTAGACGAAGCTGCTCGAGATGCTGTCGAGGTCGGCGGCCATGCCGTCGCCGTCGAGCTCGCTCAGGCCGGGGAAGAGGAGCTGGGCCTCGGAGGCCGTGAGCTCGTAGAAGACCGGGTCCCCGAAGGTGCCGGTCTCGGGCGTGCCGGCCTCGATGGCCGAGGCGTCCGGGAGCTCCTCGGTGGCGAGCTGCACGAAGTAGCACTGGTCCATGCCGCCAGCGGGCTCGTCGAAGAGCAGCGCGCGCGCGTCGCTCGCGAGGATGAGGTAGTCGCCGGCCTGCGGGAGGAAGATCTTCTGCTCGGCGCCGTCGCCCGTCAGGTCGAGGGCGAAGCGCTGCCACTCGGCCTCCACCAGCTCGTCGGTGGCGCCGAGGACGGCCACGGCGGCGCTGAGGCCGCGGATGCCGTCGGTGCGGACGTCGAGGATGGTCGGCTCGTCGACGGTGATCTGGAAGAAGTCGAGGTCGATGTCGGTCGCGCCGTCGTCGTCGAAGTCCTGGGGCTCGATGCAGCCGTAGAAGCTGCCCGTGCCGTCGGCGATGTCGACGACCTGCGCCATGGCGCCCTCGTCGAAGCTCGGGTCGTTGGGTTCGGCCAGCTCGGTGACGTCGGCCATGCCCTCGAGGGTCTCGTCGAAGGGCACGCAGGTGCCGGTCTCGGTCACGAAGACGGTGCCGTCCTCGCAGACGCCCTCGGTCGGGACGCACGCGCCGTCGACGAAGGTGGTGTTGTCGGCGCAGATGACCGAGCCGTCGGGGACGCACTCGGTGCCCATCTGGACGGTGCCGTCGGCGCACGCGAGCGCGTCGGTGCACATGCCGCCGGACAGGACCTGGCCCTCGCCGCACTGGGCGACGCAGGTACCGGAGGCCATGTCGAAGACGGTGCCGTCGGCGCAGGCGTCCTCGGCGGGGACGCAGGAGCCGTCGACCTCGACGGTGCCGGCGCCGCACTCGGCGCCGTCATCGCCGCAGCCTAGGGCGGCCACGGAGCTCACCAGCGCGAGCGCGGTGAGCCAAGGGAAGCGGTGGGTGTTCATGTCAGCCCGTCTGATTCGAGGAGCGGCGACCGTCAACCTGACACCCGAACGTCACTCCGGAGGCCCGGTTTTGCGGGGAAATCCAGCGGAGTTCAAAACATGCACAGTGGGGGTGGCCAGTAGGCAGGTGCACGATTCGGGCTGGATCGGACGACTCGAATGTCCCTGAACGGGGATGTTTTCGGGGTGTTCGTTTCTGAACGGCCCTGACGTGGATGCCCGGGTTCCGGGGGCGGATCGGAGATGGAGCCGGGCGTCGGTGCGCCGCTCGGCCGTGGCGTGCTTCGTGCTGTAGCGGGGTGTGTGGACGGACGACTTTCGGAGGCTTCGATGACGAAACGTAGAGGGACGCTCGCGCTGTGCGCGCTGACGCTGGCCTGGGGCGGCCTGGGCTGTGGGGACGACGACGGGCCGGGCGTGGACGCCGGTCCGGACGCGATGATCGTGTTGCCGGACGGCGGCCCGGATGGCGGGGGCAATCCGCCGGACTCGGGCCCGGACGCCGGCGACTCGGGTTCCCCCGATCTCTGTGGCGACCTCGGCGAGGCGTGCACGCCGGACCGCGGCTGCCGGCAGAGCGCGTTCTGCCAGGAGTCGCTGCCGTTCATGCTCGGCGAGGCGGGTGACCCTGTGGTCGATCTACCTGCGGGCACCGATACGCGTGGGACCTTCTTCGCCGGCGGCTACTGCACGCCGGACGACTTCAGCGGCGACTCGCTGAACATCTGCGATCCGGACGACGACGCGGACACGACCTGCGGCAGCTGCGGCAGCTGCGTGGACCTCGGCCAGGACACGATGTGCGCGCGGAACTGCGAGCCGAGCGTGTCGGACAACGCGGACTGCCGCGACGACGGCTACAGCTGCGACCTCTCGCTCGAGGTCTGCTTCCCGGGCTGCAACGGCGACTGGGAGTGCCGCATCAACCGCGAGGACACGAACGGCATCGAGGGCATCCAGACCCCGGCCGACTGCGAGGCGGCGCCGGCGGACTGCGGTGGCGACGCGGACAACTTCGACAACCTCGTGTACGACACGGAGAGCGACGCGGTCTGCAACACGGACACGTGGCGCTGCGAGTTCTCGGGCACCGAGGGCGCCCAGGGCGGCGACACCTGCGTGAGCTCGGACGAGGAGTGCGAGGCGAACGGCCGCTGCCTCAGCGAGGCGGACTTCGACTGGCCGGGCGGCTACTGCACCAAGTTCCGCTGCGACCTCGAGGGCAACGAGTGCGCCGGCGACGCGGTCTGCGAGGACCGTCGCGTGGGCATCTCGCTCTGCCTCGCGGGCTGCACCGTCGCGGACGGCGCGGACCCCGAGGACCCGACGACGTGGCTCGACAACGGCGGCGGCTGCCGCGAGGGCTACAGCTGCGTGTGGAACGGTCGCGACGGCGCGGGCGCCGACAACAACGGTCACTGCCTCCCCGGTGAGTTCAACGACGTGACCGAGGAGAACATCGGTGAGCCCTGCACCGAGGACGCGGACTGCTGGTCGCCCTTCGGCGCGGCGTTCTGCTTCGTCGACGACGGCCCCGACAGCGGCTTCCCCGGCGGCTACTGCTCGCTCCTCGACTGCGGCGTCCCGGGCATGCCCGCCGACGTCTGCGGCGAGGGCAACGTCTGCATCGACCTCGACGGCTCGAGCGGCGACATCACGGGCTGCCTCGCCGGCTGCACCAGCGCCGACGAGTGCCGCGACGGCTACGCCTGCTCCGACCTGGACGGCATGCCGGGTGGCCAGGGCGCTTGCCTCGAGAACTGCTCCTCGGACGAGGAGTGCCGCTCGGGCGAGACCTGCACCATCCCCGCGGGCGAGATGTTCGGCACCTGCGAGTGATCGCGGACCGAGC
>PABA01000152.1 GCA_002699025.1 Sandaracinus sp.
CTTTCGCTCGAGGGGACGGTCCATGCCGCGTTCGCGGAGCAAGGGTGCGGCGGTGGCGGCGGGCCGCGTCGCGCCGCGTGTGGGGCTCGTGATGCGGTCAGCGCTCCGCCGTCCGCGTTGAGCGATCCGCCGTCCGCCGTCCGCCGTCCGCCGCTTTCGCTCGAGGGGACGGTCCATGCCGCGTTCGCGGAGCAAGGGTGCGGCGGTGGCGGCGGGCCGCGTCGCGCCGCGTGTGGGGGTCGTGCTGCGTTCAGCGCTCCGCTGTCCGCGGTCAGCGCTCCGCCGTCCGCCGCTTTCGCTAGGGATCACGACCGGGGGTCGTGATGCGTTCAGCGCTCCGCCGTCCGCGGTCCGTCGCTGTCGCTGTTGCTGTTGCTGTCGCTGTTGCTGTCGCTGTTGCTGTCGCTGTCGCTCTTGCTGTTGCTGTCGCTGTCGCTGTTGCTGTCGCTGTCGCTGTCGCTGTCGCTCTCGCTGTCGCAGTCGCTGTCGCTGTCGCTCTTGCTGTCGCTCTTGCTGTCGCTGTCGCTGTCGCTCTTGCTGTCGCTGTCGCTCTTGCTGTTGCTGTCGCTGTCGCTGTTGCTGTCGCTGTCGCTGTTGCAGTCGCAGTCGCAGTCGCTGTCGCTCTTGCTGTCGCTGTCGCAGTCGCAGTCGCAGTCGCAGTCGCAGTCGCTCGAGGGGGCGGTCCATGCCGCGTTCGCGGAGCAGCGGGGGCGGTGCGCAGCGGCGGGTCGCGCAGGAGCACTTCGGGCTCTCGCGGCCCGTGCACGAGGACGAGTCGTGCGGGGGCGCTGGACGATGGGTTGGCGTCGCACCCCCGTGATGCTCTATGCCCACGGCCGGGCCGGGGGATGATCCGCCTCACCTACAGCAACCGCACCGAGGCGCTCGTGGACGCGCTCGTGGAGCGCCTCGAGGCGCGCCGCGCGTCGGGCATCAGCCCGCTCGTGCCCGTGCACCTGGTCGTCCCCAACCGGAACCTCGAGCGCTTCCTCGAGCTCGCCATCGCCGAGGCCACGGGCATCGCGGCGAACCTCCGCTTCCATCGCCTCGAGCGCTTCGTCGCCCGCTGGGTGCAGCGCGAGCTGCCGGGGGCGCGGCCGCTGGGGCGGCGGGGCTACGAGAGCCTGGTGCTCGCCGCGCTCCTCGACGAGGCCTGGCTCGCCGAGCCGGAGGTGGCGGCGCTCCGGCACTATCTGGAGGCGGGGGAGGGCGAGGATCCGGGCGCGCGGGACACGCGGCGGGCCCAGCTCGCGCTCCGCCTCGGGCGCCTCTTCGAGGGCTATGGCTACTCGCGGCCCGAGCTCCTCGCGGCCTGGGCGCGCGGCGGCTCGGCGCCGGGTGGGGACGCGGTCGAGCGCTGGCAGGCGGCGCTCTGGCGGCGCATGCGGGCGCTCGCTGGGCGGGGGGCCGGCGGCGCGCGCTGGCTGGCGCTCCACGAGGCCCTCCTCGAGATCGAGCGGCGCCCGCCGACCCCGGGGGCGCTCCCGGCCGAGGTGCACGTCTTCGGCCTGAGCTACGTCGCGCGCATCTTCCAGTGGGTCTTCGAGCTCCTCGGCCGCGCCGACGGGCTCCACCTCTACGTGCTGAACCCGTGCATGGAGTTCTGGGAGGACGTGCCGAGCGAGTCCGAGCTCCAGGCGCGGCTCCGGCGCCTCCCCCGCCGCCTCTCCCGCCGCGGCGCGCCGACCCACACGCCCGCGCTCCGCCGCCTCGAGCTGCTCGAGGACGAGGACGAGCCCGAGCCGGCCGCCGCGAGCCCCGAGGACCCGCCGCCGCTCACCTGGTGGGGGCGCCCCGGGCGCGAGCACGTGCACCTGCTCAACGAGCTCACGGGGGCCGACTTCGAGCCGCGCTTCGTCGACCCGGCGGCGGCGGACCGGCTGGGCGAGGGGGAGGACGAGACGGCGGCGGCCACCGAGGGCGTCCTCGCGGCGCTCCAGCGGGACGTGCTCGAGCGCGCCCCGGAGCCGGCGAAGCCCGCCCACGACGACGACGGGAGCGTACGCGCGCTGGCCTGCGCGAGCGTGCGCCGCGAGGTCGAGGCGGTGGCCGACGAGATCTGGCGCCTGGTGCGCGCGAGCGAGGGCACGGAGCGGCCGCTCCGCTTCAACGAGATCGCCGTCTTCGTGCACGGCGACGATCGGGACGCCTACCTCCCGCACGTGGCGAGCGTCTTCCAGGAGGCCCAGCGCCTGCCCCACCACGTGGTCGACCTACCGCTCACGGCCGACAGCCGCATCGCCGAGGCGGCCACGCTCCTGCTCGACGTCCTGCTCTCGCGCTTCCGCCGGCCGGAGGTGCTGGCCCTGCTCGGGCACCCGGCGCTCCGCGTGCCCGGCGGCGACGTGGTGGCGCCCGGGGGCGAGATGGACCGGAGCGCCTGGGCGCACCTCGTCGACCGCCTCGGCATCTTCCACGGGCTCGACCGGAGCGACCACGCCGAGACCTACATCGATCGGGACCTCGTGAACTGGGAGCAGGGCGTGCGCCGGCTGGTGCTCGGGGCCTTCCTCGGCGAGGAGGCCGAGACGGGGGGGGGCGAGACGCCCTGGCACTTCGACGGAGAGGCGTACGTCCCCGAGCCGGCGGAGGCCGACGACCGGGCGCCGGCGCTCGCGCTCCTCGTGCGGAGCCTGGCGGCGGACGCGCGCTTCGCCCGGGACGCGTGCCTACCGCTCCGCGAGTGGGCGGCCTTCTTCGCCGGGCTCTTCCGGGGCTACCTGCGGCCGCGGACCGAGCGCGAGGAGAGCGAGCTCCGGCGCTGCCTGGCGGCGGCCCAGGGGCTGAGCGAGCGCGACCTCGGCGCCGCGGGGGCGGGCCAGGCGAGCGGAGAGGACCCGGCGTCGGGCGAGGAGGAGCCCGGCCCGCGGGTCGGCGTGCGCGTGGCGACGGAGATCCTGCGCGAGGCGCTCTCCGGGCTCGGCGGCGCGCGCGGCGAGTACCTCGCGGACGGGGTGGTCGTCTCGGCGCTCACGCCCATGCGCGCCATCCCCTTCCGCGTGGCCTTCCTCCTCGGCATGGGCGAGGGGCGCTTCCCGACCACGGAGCGGCGCGACCCGCTCGATCTGCGCGCCCGGCGCCGGCGCGTGGGCGACGTGACGCCGGCCGAGCGCGACAAGTACGTCTTCCTCGAGGCGCTGCTCTGCGCGCGCGAGCGCTTCTACGTGAGCTGGGTCTCGCGGGACGCCCTGACCGGCGATCCGATCGAGCCCTCGCCGGTGGTCAAGCAGCTCCTCGAGCTCCTCGGGCGGGCCTACGTCCGCGGCGGGGCCGACGCGCTGGTGGAGCGGCGCGCGCTCCGGCGCCACGAGGACGTGGACCTCGACGGGCCCTTCGCGGAGGCGCGCGCGGAGGCGGAGGCGCAGGCGCTCGGCGAGGCGGCCCGGGCGACGGCCGGGCGCGCGGTGTCCATCGAGGTGCTGCGCGACTTCACGGCGGAGGACACGCCGAAGGCCCGGAGGCTCCGGCGCCTGCTCGCCCTGCCGCCGCTCCCGGAGGGCGAGGGCGAGGGCGACGGCGACGAGGGGCCGCTCCGGGTGCGCCTCGCGTCGATCCGGCGCTTCCTCGAGGACCCGATCCAGGGCTGGGCGCAGGCCGTGCTCGGGCTCGGCGAGGCGCCCTCGGACGCGCACGTGGCGCGGGAGGACGAGCCCTTCGCGCCGGAGGTGCTCGACGCGACCGGGGCGCTCCGCGGGGCCTTCGAGGAGGCGCTCCGCGCGCGCCGCCCGCCGCCGGAGATGTACCGCGCGGAGACGGAGCGGCTGCTGGTGCATGGGCGCTGGCCCCTCGGCGCGCTCCGGGAGGATCGGGCGCGGCGCGACGGGACGGTGCTCGACGGCTGGCGGCGCGTCTTCGGCCACAGCGTGGCGCGGGGCATGACCCAGCCCATGCGCATGCGCTTCGGGCCGAGCCGGGACACGGAGGCGAGCGACCGCGTGCGCGACCCGCTGGTGGTGCCCGTGCGGCTCCCGGGCGGCGTGCGCGAGGTGGAGGTGGTCGGGCCGACGCAGGTGCTCGTCGAGGAGGGGCGCGCGTCGATGGTGCTCGTCCCGAAGGCCGCGCCGCCGCCCGGTAAGGCGCTCCAGCGCGAGCGGCTCCGCTACGCGCTCCGGGGCTTCCTCGATCACGTCGCGCTGACGATCGCGGACGGCGCCGACCGGGACATGCACCGGGCCCTCGTGCTCTACGGCGGGGACGCGGCGCAGGACGCCTCGACGGTCTTCGGGGCCCTCGATCCGGGGAGCGCCGAGCGCTGGCTGAGCGGCGTGCTCGGCGAGCTCCTCGGCGCGCAGCACGACGTCTTCTTTCCGGCCGAGGCGGTCTTCTGGGACCCGCGCGGCTGGCCGGCGCTCACCGGGGCCAAGCTCGCCCACGCCATCGAGCGCGTGCGGCGGCAGCGGCGCTCCCGGCCCTTCTCGATCGGCCCCGTGCCGCGCGAGCACGAGTACCCGGCGCCGCCCGAGGAGGCGCTCCTGGCGATGGCCCAGCGGCGCTTCGGGCTCTTCTTCCGGCTGGTGGGCCTGGCGCCGGGGGCGGACGCACGGGGGGCGGGCGCATGAGCGAGCGGCTCCGCTTCGCGCGGCCGAGCGTGCTCGACGCCATCCCGGCCGAGCGCCACACGGTGATCGAGGCCTCGGCGGGGACGGGCAAGACCTTCACGCTCGAGCACCTGGTGGTCGAGCGGCTGGTGCGCGGCGCGCGCCTCGAGGAGGTGCTCGTCGTCACCTTCACGGAGAAGGCCACGCGCGAGATGCGGGCGCGCGTGCGGGCGACGCTCGACGCCATCGTGCATCCGCGGGCCGGGGACCCGCGCGTGAACCCGGCGGAGGGGCCCGCCTGGGAGCTCGACGCGGGGGCGCGGACGCGGCTGCTCGAGGCCCTCGTCGGCTTCGACCGGGCGCCGATCAGCACCATCCACGGCTTCTGCCAGCGCGTGCTCGTGGAGAACGCCTTCCAGAGCCAGCGCCCCTTCCGGCAGGTCCTCGTGGAGCCGCGCCGGGCCTTCGGGCGCGCCTTCCGCGACACGCTCCGGGCCATCCTCGCGCCCCGGGCGGCGGGGGCGCTCCGGGAGGTGGTGCTCCGGGTGCTCGAGGACACGGACGCGCCGCGCCTCGAGGCGGCGCTCTTCCCCTGGTACCTCGAGCGCGGCGCGCCGCGGCCGAGCTGGGACCGGGCGCGCTTCGCGGCGGCCATGGACGGGCTCTGGACGCCGGCGGAGCAACCGGCGCTGGCGCAGCGGGTGCGCGAGGCCATCGGGCGGCGGGACCTGGCGGCGCGGGTGGTGAAGCAGCTGGGGCTCCTGGCGCGCATCGCCGAGCGCTGGCGGGCGAACCGCGATCCGCTCGAGGCGATCCTGGCCGTGGACGGCTGGGGGCGCGCCGAGGTGGTGAAGGACGAGCCGGCGCGGGCCTGGCTGCCCTCGCGGCTGAAGGGCAAGGAGGCGCTCGGCGCGGAGCGGGCGGCGCTCGAGGCGCTGCTCGCGGTGGCGACCTCGCCCTTCGGCGTGCTGGTGCACGAGCTGGTGCCGCGGGTGCGGGCGCGCCTCGACGCGGAGAAGGCGCGGCTCGGCGAGGTCGACTTCGACGACATGCTGCGGCTGGTCCACGAGGCCCTCGAGGGGCCCGGTGGCGAGGCCCTCGCGGCGACGCTGCGGAGCCAGTACCGCTTCGCGCTCGTCGACGAGTTCCAGGACACGGACGAGCTCCAGTGGGCGATCTTCCGGCGCCTCTTCGTCGAGAGCCGGGCCGGGCACGTGCTCTACGTGATCGGCGATCCGAAGCAGGCGATCTACGGCTTCCGGAACGCGGACGTGCACACCTACCGGCAGGCGCGCGAGCGGCTCATGGGCGGGGCCGCGCCGGTGCGCCTCGGCCGGAACTTCCGCTCCACGGCGCGGGTCATCGACGCCTACAACGCGGTCTTCGCCGAGGGGTTCTTCCAGGGGGACATCCGCTACGACGAGCCGGTCGCCTGCGGCGATCCGAGCCGGCGGGCGATCGGGCCGGGGGGCGAGGACGCGCCGGCGATGACGCTCTGGACCGTGGCCGGCGCGGAGAAGCCCTCGGCGGCGGAGCTCCGGGCGACGCTCGGCGATCGGATCGCGCGGGAGGTGAAGGCGCTCGTCGAGGGGGAGCCGGCGCCGCTGCGAATCGTCGAGAAGGGGCGGACGCGGCGCGTGGGCTACGCGGACGTCTTCGTGCTCACGCGGAACGCGCGCGAGGCGGAGGCGATCGCCGAGGCCCTGGCCCGCCACGGCGTGCCGCATGCCTTCTACAAGCAGGACGGGCTCTTCGACACGCAGGAGGCGCGCGACGTCCTGGACGTGCTGCGGGCGGTGGCCGATCCGAGCGACCGCTCGGCGCGGCTCCGCGCCTGGCTGACGCCCTTCTTCGCCGTGCCCCTCTCCTCCCTCGCCGCCTGCCGCGACCTCGACCCGCAGCACCCGCTCGTCGCCCGCCTCTTCCGGCTGCGCCAGCTCGCCGAGCGGCACGACGGCGCGGGCCTGCTCCGGGCGCTCGTGGAGGAGAGCGGGCTCGTGCGCCGGCTGCTCTTCCTCGACTCGACCGGGCGCGGGCGCGAGAGCGCGAGCGGCGACGGGGAGCGCGCGCTGACGAACATCCAGCACGTGATCGAGGTGCTCCTCGAGGAGTCGGGCGGGCGGCGCGGCGTGGACGAGCTGGTGGCGCGGCTCGAGGCCTTCGTGGAGGGGCGGGCCGAGCCCATGAGCGGCGAGGGGGCGGTGCAGCGCCTCGAGAGCGATCGGCCGGCGGTGCAGCTGCTGACGATGCACAAGTCGAAGGGGCTCGAGGCGGGCGTGGTGTTCCTGGCCGGCGGCTTCACGAAGGGCGGGAGCGGCGATCGCCACGAGCCGCTGATCGCGCACGAGGACGGGCAGCGGGAGGCCTGGCTCCGGCCTGTGCCGGACGAGGTGGAGGAGCGGGTCGCGCGCGAGGCCCGGGAGGAGGACGAGCGCCTGCTCTACGTGGCGCTGACGCGGGCGAAGGCGCGGCTCTACGTGCCCTACCTCGGGCCCCCGCCGCCGGGGGCCGAAGGGGCGCTCGCCGGGCTCGAGCGCTACGGGCCGCTCCGGGGACCGCTCCGCTGGCTGGACGAGCGCCTGGCGGCGCTGGTGCGCGGGGGCTTCGTGGACGGGGACGCCGTGACCTGGGAGCGGGTGGAGGTGCGTCCGCCCGAGCCGCGGGACGTGGCGGCGGATCGGGCCGCCCTCGAGGCGCTCGAGGTGCGCGAGGCGCGCGGCGGGGCGCGCTGGGATGCGCTCCGGGAGGCGCACGCGGGCTACGTGCTGACGAGCTACACGCGCATGAAGTCGCGCGAGGGGGGCTACGTGGCGCCGCCGCTCGAGGGGGAGGGCGGAGCCGGCGAGGAGTTCACGGGCGAGGTGGCGGAGCCGGCGCCGGGGGCGGCGCTCGCGCTGGAGGAGGAGCTGGACGCGCTACCGGGCGGGGCGGGCATGGGCGTCTTCCTCCACGGCGTGCTCGAGGATCTCGACCCGGCCGAGGTGAAGGCCGTCGCGGACGCGGACGCCTGGGCGGCGCGGCCGCGGGTGGCGCGGCTCTTCGAGGCGCGGGCGCGGACGAGCGGCGTCGACGCGGCGCACCTGCCGGCGGCGGCGCGGCTGATCCATCGGGCGCTCCGGGCGCCCCAGCGCTTCGGCGGCGTGCACCTCGAGGGGGGCTTCTGCGAGCTCGAGGAGCGGGTCGCGGAGATGAGCTTCCACTACCCGATCCCGGAGCGCGCCCACCCGCCGCTCGAGGCGCCGCGGCCAGTCTCGGAGCAGGGCGAGGCGCGGCCCTTCGCGATCGAGCGCGGCGTGATCCGCGGCGTGGTGGACCTCGTCTTCGAGCGGGCAGGCCGGACCTTCTTCCTCGACTGGAAGAGCGACCGGCTCCCGCGCTGGGACCCGGCGGCGCTCGGGGCGCACGTGCAGGCGAACTACGCGCTCCAGGCGAAGCTCTACACGCTCGGCATCGTGCGCCTGCTCGACGTGCGCGACGAGGCGGCCTACGAGGCGCGCTTCGGCGGGCTGCTCTACTGCTTCCTCCGGGCCATGGGCCGGGGCGAGGAGGGGAGCGGCGTGGTCTTCGAGCGGCCCGCCTGGGAGGACGTGCGCGCCTGGGAGCGGGAGCTCCGCGAGAGCCGGACGCCCTTCGGCTACGTGATCGACCCGCGCGGCGCGCGGCCGGGGCGGGGCGTGACGGGGGCGGGCGCGTGACGGGGCCGGGCGAGGGGCTCTGGATCGACCCGGGCGGGACGGCGCGGGCGGCCTGGGTGCGCGGCGGCGCGGCCGGGGAGCGGGGGGCGCTCGTGCTCGACGAGGCGCGGGTGGCGATGGCGCTCGACGTGGACCTCGACGAGGCCGAGCTCTTCCTGGGGGCGGAGCTCGCGCGCTGGCTGCCCGTGACGCTCCGGGAGGCGCAGCTCGAGGGCCACGGGATCGAGGCGCTCTTCGCCGGGCTGGTGGCGGCGGCGCGGCTCGCCCACGCGCGTGGGTCGACGCGCCTGCCGCTCGCCGGGCCGGGGCTCGAGGCGCACCTCGCGGATCTCGGCTTGCCCGGGGCCGTCGCCACGCTCGCGGCGCGGGTCGCCGCGGAGCCGGACGCCTTCGCGCCGGTGGTGGGCGGCCCGGAGGCCTGGCGGCCCCTGCGGGTCGAGGGCGGTTTCCTCCACCACCAGCGCATGCACGCGCTCGAGCGGCGCGTGGCGAGCCGGGTCGTCGAGCGGCTCGCGCCCGTGGGCCAGGACGAGGACGCGCTCCGGCGCGCGCTCGCGGACGTGCTCGCCTCGCCGCCGACGGTCGGCGGCCAGCGGCTCCGCCTCTCCGAGCCGCAGCAGGAGGCGGTGGCGGCGGCCTGCCGCGGGCGGCTGACCCTGGTGAGCGGCGAGCCGGGCACGGGCAAGACCTCGATCGTCGTCTCCATGCTCCGCGTGCTCGCGCGCCTCGGCGTGCCCCTCGGCCGCATCGCCCTCGCGGCGCCGACGGGCAAGGCGGCCGATCGCATGCGGCGAAGCATCGAGGGGTCGCTCCGCCGGCTCCAGACGCCGAGCTTCGACGACCTCCAGCTCATGAAGGAGGGGCCGGCGAGCCGCACGCTGCACCGGCTCCTCGGCTACAGCCCCGGGGCGCGGCGCTTCCGGCACCACGACCGGAACCCGCTCGGCGAGGACGTGGTCATCGTCGACGAGAGCTCCATGGTCGACGTCGCGATGATCGATCGGCTCCTCCGCGCCGTGCGCCCGGACGCGCGGCTCGTGCTCCTCGGCGACGCCGAGCAGCTCCCCTCGGTGGACGCCGGCGCCGTCTTCCGTGACCTCTGCGGCGTCCTCGCGGACACGCCGCGCGTCTCGCGGCTCACGGACAGCTACCGCATGGACCCGAAGGACCCGGCGGGGCGGCACGTGCTGCTCGTGGCGCGGGCGATCCAGCGGGGCGCGCCGGAGGAGGTGAGCGCGGATGTGCGGCCGCGCGAGGGCTTCGGCGAGCTCGCCCACGCGGGCGTCGAGATGCTGACGCCCGGGGAGGATCTCGGGCCCTTCCTGCGCGCCTGGGAGGCGGCCACGGCGCTCCCGGAGGAGGCGCTCGGGCGGGTCTGGCGGCTCCGCGGGGGGCGCTTCGCGAGCGAGGACGGCGAGGCGCTCGGGGCGCTCTTCGACGCGGTGGAGCGGGCGCGCATCCTCTGCCTGACGCGCGGGCGGCGGACGGGCGTGCACGCGATCAACGGGCGCTTCCACGGCTGGCTCCTCGAGCGGGCTGGGCTGCCGGCGGCCGTGCGCTTCGCCGTGGGCGAGCCCGTGCTGGTGACGCGGAACGACTACGAGCGGCAGCTCTTCAACGGCGACCAGGGCATCGTCCTGCGGGTGCGCGGGGACGAGGGGCGGCCGCGGCGGGCGGCGGTCTTCCGGCGGGGCGAGGGCTTCGCGGCCTTCCCCGTGGACACGCTGCGGGCGCGGCTCGAGCTGGCCTACGCCGTGACCATCCACAAGGCGCAGGGCTCGGAGCACGAGCGGGTGGCCGTGGTGCTGCCGGACGAGCCGATCCCGCTGCTCACGCGCGAGATGCTCTACACGGGCGTGACCCGGGCACGGCGCTCGGTGGTGATCGTGGGGCGGCCGGCCATGCTCGAGGAGGGCGTGCGGCGGCGCGTGGAGCGGAGCAGCGGGCTCGCGGACTTCCTGGAGGCGGCGCCGTGAGCGTGGAGGAGGCGCGGCGGGTCGGGCTCTGCTTCCGCTGCGCGCACGCGCACCGGGTCGTCTCGGCGAAGGGCTCGGTCTTCTACCGTTGCCGGGCGCCCGGCCTGCCGAAGTATCCGCCCCTGCCCGTGATCGCCTGCCCGCGGTACCGGCCGCGCGGCGGGGACGAGGGCGGCGAGGGCGGCTGAGGCGAGGGCGGCTGAAGCGGAGGCTCGGCGGGGTCGGCCGGCGCGAGGGAGGGGTGAGCCGCCCTCGTGTACGGACCTGTTTCGAGCAGGTTTCTCGTGTATGCTTCCGCCAGTGGTGGAACAAGCTCGGCGTCCCGGGGGGGGCTCGACCGGGCCGGGATCTGTCCACCCGCCGGCGCCGACGGACGCCCGCGAGGAAGACGCCTCGCGCCGTTTTCCCCTGAAAACCGGGGTCCATCAGGCGAGCGACGCGCTGCCCCGCTCGGGCTGGGATCGCTTCTTCGTCGGCGAGCCGGGCGAGCTCGACGCGGAGGAGGCGCGACGCGTCCGGAGCGTCGCGATCGCCCTCGGCGGCCTGATCGCCGTCGGCGTCCCCTTCCTCGTCGAGTACCTGACGCTCGGCGTGAAGCCGATGGCCTGGGCCTTGACGGGTGCGCTCGGCTACGGCGTCGCGCTCCTCGCCTTGCTCCGCCGCACGCGTGACGCGGGGCTGGTCGGCGCCCTGGCGAACCTCGGCCTCTACTGCCTCCTGCTGGTCTCCGCGCTCACGCACGGTGGCTTCTACGACCCGGACTTCGCCTGGCTCTACATCGTGCCCATCGCGGCCGTGACCTTCACGACGCGGCGCCAGGCCTGGTTCTGGACCGTGGTCGTCTCGCTCACGACCGTGGGCCTGTGGTGGGCGGAGGAGCACGGCGGCGTCGTCATCGAGAACGTGGTCCCCGAGCCGCTCCGGCCCGGCATCGCGCTCGGGAACCGGCTCGGCATGATCGCCGCCATCGGCGTGCTTCTCTCGCTCTTCCTGCGCTGGCAGCGCCGCGCGGAGGAGGAGGTGCGGTCCGCCCACGCGCAGCTCGTCCAGCAGGAGCGGGAGATGCGGCGCATGGCGCTCTTCGACGGGCTGACGGGCCTCCCGAGCCGGGCCTTTCTCGAGCGGGCGCTGGACGAGCACGTCGAGCGCGGGGAGCCCTTCGCGATCCTCTTCATCGACCTGGACCGCTTCAAGAACGTGAACGACTCGATGGGGCATCGGGCTGGTGACGCCTTGCTGCGGCAGGTGGCGCACCGCTTCATGGGCGTGGTCGGCCCCTGCGATCGGGCGAGCGTGTCGGACCTCGAGAAGCTGATGCGCGCGGCGGTGATCACGCGGCGCGGCGGCGACGAGCTGGTCGTGGTGCTGCCCGGGGCGACGGAGGCGCGGGCGCGCCAGACGGCAGAGGAGCTGCTCGAGGCGCTCCGGCCGCCCTTCGAGGTGAGCGGCCGCTCGATCTACGTGGCCGCGAGCCTGGGCATCGCCCTGGCGCCCGACCACGGCAACGACGCCGCGACGCTGGTGCGGGCGGCGGACGTGGCGCTCTACGACGCGAAGAAGCGCTCGGGCTCGAGCGTGGCCGTCTACAAGCGGCGCATGACCCAGTCGACGCCGCGGACGCTGGTGCTCGAGGCGGCGCTCCGCTCGGCGCTCGAGAAGGAGGAGCTCTCACTCGCCTTCCAGCCGCTCTACGCGGGCGGCGATCGGCTCTCGGGGGCGGAGGCGCTGCTCCGCTGGCGCTGCGAGGCGCTGGACGAGGACGTGAGCCCGGGGGAGCTCGTGCCGCTGGCGGAGACGACGGGGCTGATCCTTCCGATCGGCGCCTGGGTGCTGCGCGAGGCCTGCCGGGCCGCCGCCGGCTGGGGGGAGGGGCTCCGCGTGAGCGTGAACGTCTCGCCGGTGCAGCTCCGGGATCCGACCTTCGTCGGGGAGGTCCGCCAGGCGCTCGAGGAGAGCGGGCTGAGCCCGGCGCGGCTCGAGCTCGAGATCACGGAGGGCATCTTCCTCGAGGACGGGGAGGCCGCGCGCAAGTGCATGGCGGCGGTACGGGAGCTCGGCGTGGCGCTCTGCATCGACGACTTCGGCACCGGCTACTCGAGCCTCGCCTACCTCCGGCGGCTGCACGTGGAGCGGCTGAAGATCGACCGCTCCTTCGTCGCGAACATGCACGTCGACGACAACGACGCGGCGCTCGTGCGGACCATCGTCGGCATGGGCCGGAGCCTGGGCCTGGGCGTGGTGGCGGAGGGCGTCGAGCGGGACGCGCACGTCGACATGCTGCGCGAGATGGGCTGCGACGAGATGCAGGGCTTCCTGCTCGGGCGGCCCGAGTCCCTCGAGGACTTCGGGGGGCGGCTGCATCGGGTGTCGGCCGTGCGGGCGCTGGTGCCGAAGGCCGAGCCGGGCAGCTGAAGGGCGCGTCGGCGGTGCCCGGTCACCGCGGCCTGGTCGTGCCCGCAGGATCGGAAGAGGCCCGCTCGGTTCCCGCCCCGGTATCCGGCTCCGTGCTCGTGCTCGCTGGTGCTCGTGCCCTGGTCACCGCTGCCTGGTCAGCGCCGCCCGGTCAGCGCCGCCCGGTCAGCGCTGTCTGGTCGCCGCTGTCTGGTCACCGGCCCGTCCACCCGCGCTTCGGCGCGGGGACGAGCGCGGGCTCAGCCGAGGAGGTAGGCGGCGAAGGTGCCGAGCCAGTGGCTGCCCGCGTAGGGCAGCTCGCCGAGGAGCGGGGCGAGGCCTGCCTCGCGGTGAACGGCGGCGGCGGCCTCGAGGGCCGGGCGCCGCGGGTCGGCGGCGGGCAGCGCAGCGGCGAGGCGCCCGAGCATCCAGGCGCGGCTCAGGTTCAGCCCGTCGAGGTGGGCGAGGCGGCCGTCCTGCCGATCGGGGACCTCCGCGGGCGTCAGCCAGTCGGCGCGCTCCTCCGTCGGGAGCGTGGGCAGGGCGCCGTCGAGCCAGGCGGCGAGCGCGTCCGGCGAGAGCACCCGCGCCAGGAGGTCGGCGGCGCCGAGGCTCGGCGAGAGGAAGTCCTCGCCGCTCGGCTCGAGGTGGAGCGGCAGGTCCCGGTCGGCGCCGTGGAGGGTCCGGGCGCGCTCCTCGAAGAGGGCGGCGCGGGGGGAGCCCGTCGCTCGGGCCCAGTCGAGGGCGAGGCCGAGGGAGAAGGCCGTCTGCGCGTGCGTGCCGACGCGCACGGGGTGCGCGAGCTTCGGCAACCAGGCCGCGAGGTGTGCCTCGGCGAGGGCGACGAGGGGACCGAGGCGCGTGGCCCAGGTCGCGGCCTCGGCGTCGCCCGGCCAGGTGACGAGCTCGGCGTGGAGCTGGAGGAGCCAGGCCAGGCCGTAGGGGCGCTCGAAGGCCGGCCGGCTCTCGAGGTAGCGCGCCTCGCCGGCGAGCTTCTCCTCCGTGAGGCTCTGGCGGAGCGCGGCGCGCGCGTCCGCGGCGAAGGGCGCCTCGGGGAAGCGGCGCGCGGCCCGCGCGAGGAGCCAGTGCCCGTGGACCGCCGAGTGCCAGTCGTAGCAACCGTAGAAGGCCGGCGTGAGCGCCCGCGGGGGCGCGACGTCGGCGTCGCTCCGGAGCAGGTGCCCGATGCGGTTCGGGTACTCGCGGTGCACGCCCGCGAGCGCCATCGCGACGAAGGGCGCCAGGCGCGCGGCGCCGCTCGCGGCAGCTCCGGCGCCGCCTTCCGCGCCCGCGCTCACTTCTTCTTCGGGCCGACGAGCGTGCGCAGCGTGGCCGTCGCGACCTCTTCGCCGCTGGCGTTCCGGAGGCTGACGGGCACCTGGTACTCCTGCCGCTCGCTCGTCGTCACCACCGGGCACTCGCAGACGCCCGTGATCGTGCCGCGCGCCTTTTTCAGGTACTCGATGCTCATGCCGGCGACGATGAAGCGCGCGTCGTCGGGCATGGAGTAGGCGAGGGCGACGTTGCCCGTGAGCTCGGCGAGGTTGAGCAGGGCGACGGCGTGCACGCAGCGGAGGTGGTTCCGGAGCCCCGGCTTGTCGCGCATGACGACCTCGGAGCGGCCCACGTCGAGGGCCTCGACGCGCGCGTCGATGGTGCCGGTGTAGGGCGCGGCGCGGCCGACCAGCTTCGAGAAGGCGACCTTGCCGCCGGGGAGGCGGTGGAGCCGATCCCAGGCCTCGCGGACGAAGTTGCGATCGCCGGTCTCCGGCGACGGGAGGATCCCTTCGGGGACCAGCTTGCGGACGGTCGAGACGACACCCATGCGGCCATGCTGGCACGAAATGAACCGCGGTTCACCTCGGCGCGGGCGCTTTCTCGGGCCGCCGAAAACTGGCGCGCGCGCGCGCCGCCTCTCTACGGTCGGCGTCGAACGAGGGGGAATCGCTCGATGAAACGCATGACCATGCGGCGCCTGGCTGCGCCACTCCTCGGCGCCTTCGCGCTGAGCTTCGCCCTGGCGGCGCCGGCCGCGGCCGACGAGCCGGGGAGCTTCGGGATGGGGGCCGACACGGCGCTCGGCTGGGCCGCGCCGGCGACCGACGCCACCGTGGACGTCCGGCAGCAGCTCCGCGTGCCCGGGCTCTCGATCGTCTACCAGGCGACCGACTGGTTCGGCCTGCAGCTGATCTTCGGCGCCGGCTTCGTGACCGGCATCGACGACGGGCCCGACGAGAACCGGACGAGCTGGGGCCTCGCGGTGCGCGCGATCCTCGGCACCTCGCTCGGCGAGTCGGCGCGGCTCGGCTTCCCGGTGGGCTTCAGCATCCTGGGGGCGCGCACCAAGCCGGACGGCGGCGACGCGGGCTCGGAGCGGGCCTACGGTATCGAGTTCGGCATCCGGCCCGAGTGGTTCGTGACCGACCACCTGAGCTTCCACACGCAGGTCGGGGTCGTGCTCTCGATCCTCGACGAGGACTATGCCGCCAGCCTCGGCGGCGACAACCTCGGCGTCGTCTTCGATCTCTTCGGCAACGCGAACCTGCTCGGCAACGCCGGCTTCACCTGGTGGTTCTGAGGTGGCGGTCATGACCATGAAGCGGGTGCTCCCCTTCGTCCTCGCCGCCCTCGCGGCGACCTTCGCGCCGAGCGGCGCGTCCGCGCAGGCCGGCGGCGCCGGCGCCCTCGGGCTCACGATCGAGTCGCCGCTCGCCGTCGGGCCGCTCGTCGATGGCGGCGGCGCCGGAGCGAAGATCCCGGGCCTCGGCATGCGCTACCAGCTGAGCGAGAGCTTCGGCCTGCAGGCGATCCTGGTCGCCCGGAGCGTCTCGCTCCGCAACGACGACCCGGCGCCCGATCTCCGCGGCTCGCTGCTCGGCGTCTTCCTCCGCGGCCACCTGGTGGCGGCGTCGCACGGGATCGCCGACCTCGGCCTCTTCGGGGGCTTCGGCTTCGCGAACGGCAAGGTGAAGGCCGGGGACCTCGACCGTGCGTCGCGCATCCTCGGCTTCGAGCTCGGGCTGCGGCCGGAGGTCTTCTTCGCCGACGGGCGGCTCAGCCTGCACATGCAGATCGGCGTCACCTTCGCCGTGGTGCTGAACGACGACGGGCCGCTGGACCCGCTCTTCACGGAGGGCTTCGGCTTCGGCGTCGGGCAGAACGCGGACCTCTTCGGCAACGCCGGCCTCACGGTCTGGTTCGGGGGCTCGGGCCGGAGCGAGGGGGCCGCGGAGGAGCCGGCGCCGGGGCCGGCGGGCGGGGGGACGCCGCCGCCGCCGCCTCCGGCGAGTGAGCCGGCGTCGACCGAGCCGCCTCCCTGGGAGACGGGATCGTCGGGCGGCGACGGATACTGAGCCGCGTTCGTCGTGTGGGCTGCGCCCCTGCCTCGATGGGTGGGGGCGCAGACGCGTGCGGGGGGCTTCAGCGCGAGCCCGAGTGCGAGCGGGAGCGTCGAGCCCGAGCAGCCCGAGCGGGAGCAGGAGCGTCGAGCCCGAGCGCGAGCGTCGAGCCCGAGCGCGAGCGCGAGCCCGAGCCCGAGCCCGAGCAGCGCGAGCCCGAGCCCGAGCGGGAGCGGGAGCGGGAGCGTCGAGCCCGAGCCCGAGTGCGAGCGGGAGCGTCGAGCCCGAGTGCGAGCGTCGAGCCCGAGCCCGAGCAGCCCGAGCGCGAGCCCGAGCGCGAGCAGGAGCGTCGAGCCCGAGCAGCCCGAGCGCGAGCGGGAGCGTCGAGCCCGAGCCCGAGTGCGGGCGTGGAGCTGGCGGGAGCCTGGAGCGCGAGCCCGGGGGAACGCGGAGCCCGAGCTCGTGTGGGGAGCGGGTGAGCGTGGAGCCGGCCCGGAACGAGGGCTCAGGGGGCGGCGAGGGTGACGATGACGCCGTCGCCGCTCTCGTCGCAGCTGCCGCCGGGCACCTCCACGCAGGCGCAGCTCGGCGTGGGCTCACAGCCGACGGGGGCCTCGCGGCAGGTGTAGCTCGCCATGCCCTCGGGTCGGCCGGGCAGCAGGACCTCGCAGTACTGCGTGTCCTGCCGGCAGCGGAGCTCGCCGCAGTCGAAGCAGGGCGCGGGGAAGACCTCGAGCGCCGTCCAGGTGCCGCCCTCGCAGCGGAGCAGGTTGCAGAAGCTGCACGGGTCGGAGCACTCGCCGCAGCTCGCGCCCTCGACCGGGCAGCTCTCCCCCTCGGCGGCGCCGAGGCAGAGGTCGCCTGCGTCCGGGCCACTGTCGCTGAAGCCACCGTCGCTGGAGCCACCGTCGCTCGAGCCGCCGTCGAGCGTGGCGGCGTCCGAGCCCGCGTCGACCGGCCCGTCGTCGTCCCCGCCGCAGGCGAGCCCGCCGACGAAGAGCACGAGCAGCCCGGCGCGGATCAACGGCGCCGCCGGAAGAGCACCACGCCGAAGAGGAGGAGCGCCGCGCCGCCCGGGCCGCTCCCGCCCGCCGCGCAGCCGCCAGCGACCATGCCGCGCGCCGCGCCGTCGTCGTCCACGCCCCCGTCGCCCAGGGGCACGCCGCCGTCGCTGCCGGGCATGGTCCCGGGCCCCGCGTCCTCCCCCGGGCAGGCGTCCACGCCGTCGCAGTTCGCGTCCACGCCATCGCCGCAGACGTCCTCCGCGCCCGGGTAGACGCTCGCGTCCCCGTCGTCGCAGTCCACGCTCGTGTTGTGCCCGTCGCCGTCGTCGTCCGCCGGCACGCCCACGCACGCGCCCTCGGCGCAGCCCATGTCGCAGGGCTGCGACTGGAGCACGTCGTCCACGCAGCGCTCGCGCGCGTCGCCGTTGCACGTCCAGGCCTCGCCGAGCCCCGCCGGGCAGGCCGGCGCCACGACCGTCACGCGCACCTGGAGCTGGTCCTCGGCCGGCGCGGAGAACCACGCCTCGCCCTCCTGCACCAGCCCGAAGAACTGCGCGTACTCCCCCTCCTCGGCTGGCGCGCGCACGGTGAAGGCGAAGCGCCCGACCTCCCCCGGCGCCGTGGGCGCGTCCACCGTCGCCGGCCGGTTCGGCGCCTCCCAGTCGGGCCCGGCCAGGGGGCTCGCGCCGTCCCGCGGCTCGGTCGTCCCGAGGTAGGTCGCGCCCGGCGTCCAGGTCTCGCCGCCCGTGTTCCGCAGATCGATCCAGCCGGCGACCTCCTCCCCCGGCGCCAGCTCGAAGGCCTCGCGCGCCAGCGGGAAGGACTGCTCCACGTACTCGGCCGACCAGCCCGCCGCGCCGACCGCCCAGAAGTCCGCGCCCATCTCCTCGTAGACGCCGGTCGTGTTGTCCCGGTAGTGCGCGTAGCGGCTCGACCAGCACGAGTAGCTGGGCCTGCAGCCGTTGTAGTAGTGCGTGACCGTGCGGATCCACGGGTCCCAGCGCCCGTTGCCGATGCGCACGCCGTTCATCCACTCGATGGCCTGCTCGCGGTTCGAGACGCCGTCCACGTAGGCCGAGCGGATCACCATGCCGACCACGAAGTCGACGGCCGCGGCCACGTTGCCGTCGATGTAGAGCACCCGATCGCCCTCGCGCCGCAGCGTGTCCTCGAAGGTGCCCGCGTCGAACTGGAACATGCCCAGGCCGCCCTGGCGCAGGCTGCACGGTCCGTCGCCGGCGCCCGCCACCACCGGCCCCCCACCGCAGTCGGGCGAGTTCGGCCCCTGGCAGGCCCAGGTGAGCTCCGACCAGCAGTGCGACATGCGCGTCTCCGCGTCGGCGATGCCCGCGAGCAGCCAGCCCTCGGTCATGCCGTTCGCTGCCGCGGCGTCGCGGATCTGGCCGGCGCGCACCCGCCGCTCGGCCGCCGTCAGGCCCTGCGCGACGGAGGCCACCTCGTCCTCCGGGGCCAGCTCGGCGAGCGTCGTCCGCCCGCCCGGATCGCCGAAGCAGCCCGCGAAGAGCAGCGGCACGAGAGCGAGGCGGAGGCGCGGGGAGGTCGCGAAGAGGCCCATGGCAGGGCCACCCTGCAATCCACGCACCACGCGAAAGGCGAGGGATCGCGAACCCATTTCGCGCCAGGCTGTCACGGCGCGTGCTCGTGTTCGGTCTCAAGTGTTTGAAACCATTGACGAACATGAAGTGTGCAGCTTCGCGGGGGCATCGACCAGATCCCGAACGGTCCCTCGGCGCGCCTCGCCGCCGTCGATCGTCTCCCGCGAGCTGCGTAGGCTGGGCGAATGGGTCGTAGGGGTTGGGCGCGTCGCGGGGGCGCGGCGCCGGGGCGCGGCGGCGTCGGGGTCCTGGTGGCGTGTCTCCTCGCGGTGGCGTGCGGCGACGACGACGGCGTGGCCGACGCGGCCGTGGACGCGGGGCGCGCGGACGCCGGCCCGGACGCGGGCGAGCTCGCGCCCCCGCCGGTGATCGGCGCGGTCGAGGAGAGCGCCCGGCTCCCCCTCCCCGGCCTCGGCGCCCCGGCCTACGCCGTCTTCGTCGAGGCCGCCGTGCCCCACGTCTACGCCGAGACCGAGGCCGACGCCGCCCGGGTCCTCGGCTTCGTCACGGCCCGCGATCGCTTCTTCGAGATGGACATGGCCCGGCGCCTCTCCCAGGGCCGCATCGCCGAGCTCCTCGGCCAGGACGCCTTCGCCGTCGACGTCGAGTCCCGGGGCACGGGCATGGCCCGCGTCGCCGCCGCCATCCTCGCGCGCTTCACGGACGACCAGCGCGCCCGCTACCAGGCCTACGTCGACGGCGTGAACGCCTACATCGCCGCCGTCCGCGCCCGCCGCGCCTTCGCCCCCCGCGAGTACACCTTCGCCGCCCCGGTCTTCGGCGTCCGCCCGGCCGACCTGATGGCCGACTTCACGCTCGCCGACGTCGCCGCCCTCTCCGCCACGACCACCTACGAGCTGGGCTTCGAGACCACGGACCTCGGGCGCCAGCGCGGCCTCGAGCAGGTCCCCGGCCGCTTCGACGGCGAGCCCCTCGGCCCGCTCCGCCAGGCGGGCCTCGAGGACGCCTTCTTCCGCGTCACCAACTCCAACGGCGTCCGCTCCGCCGCCGGCTGGGGCCTCGCCACGGGCAGCGATCTGCCGCTCCTCGAGGGCCCGGGCGCTTCCCTCGTCGACCTCCGCTGGCGCCCGTCCCTGGCGGGGTTGGACCGCCTCCTCCAGCGCGCCGAGCGCATCCAGCGCCGGCTCGGTCGCACGCACGACGAGGGCTTCGGCTCGAACGCCTGGGCCGTGATGGGCTCGGCCACCACCGACGGCGCGGCGATCCTCGCCGGCGACGGCCACCTCCCCGGCTCGGTCCCGACGCTCTTCTACCGGGCCGGCGTCGACACGCGCCTGCTCGGCGAGGGCGACGAGGGCCTCCGCCAGGTCGGCCTCTTCTTCCCGGGCCTGCCCATCATGGCCGTCGGCACGAACGGGGACGTCGCCTGGAACCAGACCCAGTTCTTCGGCGACATCACCGACTGGTACGCCGAGGAGCTCCTCCTCGACGCGGACGGAGCCCCCCGCGCCACCCGCTTCCGGGGTGAGGAGCGCGCGCTCGTCGCCGTCGACGAGGTCTACGAGATCGCCGACGTGCCGGCGCTCGGGAGCGTCGGGCGGACCGAGACGCTGACGCGCTACGAGACCTTCGATGGGCGCCTGATCACGGCCATCGAAGGGCGCGAGGTCGCCGGCCCGGACGCGGCCGGCGAGGGCGAGACCGCCGTGAACCTCCTCGGCGACTGGGTCGTCCCCGAGGACACGGACGAGGACGGCGTCGTGCGCGCCTTCAGCTTCGACTACACGGCGCTCGACGGACCGAACCAGCCCGCCACGCTCGAGGCCTGGGGCCGGGCCGAGACCGTCGAGGAGATGCGCGAGGGGGCGACCGCCCTCGTCGCCTACTCGCAGAACGTCGTGGCCGCCGACGCCACCGGCTCCGTGCTCTACCTGCCCTACCAGGTCATGCCCTGCCGCGCGCACCTCGAGCGGGACGCGGACGGGCGCTGGGTCCCCGGCGCGCACCCCGGCTTCGTGCTCGACGGCACGCGCTTCGGCGGCTTCGCGCTCCCCCTCGACGCCGAGGGGCACGTCGACGAGGCCGCCGGCACCACGCCCGAGACCTGCGTCGTTCCCCTGGACGAGTACCCGGCCGCCCTCGATCCCGGGCAGGGCTTCGTGGTCTCGGCGAACAACGATCCGGGTGAGATGACGGCGGACAACGATCTCCAAGACGACCCCTGGTACATCGGCGGCCCCTGGCACGAGGACTTCCGGGCGGCGCGCATCTCCGAGGTGCTCCGCGCGGGCGCCGGGGCGCATGACGAGGACGCCATGGCCGCCCTCCAGGCGGACGTGCGCTCGCCCCTCGGGGCGCTGCTCGTGCCGCTCCTGCTCGAGGCGCTCGAGGCCGGCCGCGCCGCCTCCGAGGGGAGCCCGGCGCCCGGGACCGTGGAGGCCCGCCTGGCCGCGCTCTGGGCGGGCGAGGCCGAGGCCTTCGCCGACGTGGAGGCGCGCCTTCGCGCCTGGCGCGACGCCGGCTTCGTCGCGGCCTCCGGCGTCGAGACCTTCTACCACCCGAGCGTGAGCGACGAGGAGCGGGCGGACGCCGTCGCCACGACGCTCTTCAACGCCTGGCTCGGCCCCTTCGAGCGGCGCGTGCTCGGCGACGAGGGCTTCCCGCCGAGCACCTACACGCCCACGGGCTCCGGCGGGCGCATGCGCATCCTGACCCGCCTGGTGAACGGCCGCGGCGCGGACGACCCGCTGGGGCTGGCGTCCTTCCACGCGGCGACGGGCGAGAGCGCCTTCTTCGACGTGCGGGACACGGCGCCGATCGAGACCAGCCTCGAGGTCGCGCTCGAGGCCCTCGAGGACGCGCTCGCCTTCCTCCGCTCGGAGCCGACCGGGCCGGGCGCGGGCGGCTTCGGCACCGACGACGCGAGCGCGTGGATCTGGGGCCTCCGGCACACGACCCGCTTCGACGCGCTCATCGCCGACTTCCTCGAGGGCGACGAGAGCTTCGGCTTCCTCGTGGACGCCTTCTCCATCACCCCCGAGACGCTCCCCCTCGCCGAGGGGCTCGAGGAAGGCGATCCCCGCTTCGGCCTGCGCGGCTTCCCGCGGCCCGGCGACAACTTCGTCGTCGACGCGGCGAACAGCGGCTTCTCGGGCGAGCGCTTCACCTTCGGCTCCATCGCCGTCTTCCGCATGGTGGTCGCCCTCCGGGGCGAGGAGACGACGGGGCGCGACGTGCTCCCGGCGGGCCAGTCCGGCGACCCGGAGAGCCCGCACTTCGCCGATCAGGCCGTCCTCTGGCTCGGGAACGAGACGACGCCCATGCACCTCGCGCCGGAGGCGGTGGCGGCGGCGGGGACCCGGCGCGAGACCTTCCTCCCCGAGTAGTCGGCGGGGAGGGCGCGGCGGCGGCCGACGCGCCTGGCGCGAGGGCCTGGCGGAGACGGAGGAGTGCTCGAGGTCGGCTCTGGCGGGGACGGAGTGGGGCGCGCGAACGCCCCCGGAGCGGAGACCACGCCGTGGTGTGGACCCGAATTTCCTTCGAGAAGATCGAAGCGAACCCATCGCCGGGGCTAGCCCGGATGAGACACCACGCGGCGTGATGATCGTGCAAGGTTTCGGGTTCGCAGTGGGTTTTCGCGGAGCAAGGAATACAGGCCGTATTGCGGCGAAGCGAGAATCTGCTGCGGGCTCGAAGGATTGTGCGAGGGCGCGTCGAGTGGTGACGAATCCGGGCTAGTACCTCTGCCCGGAAGTTCGAGCCGAGTATCTGCGGCCCTCGGCGCGCATGTCGCGCGCCGACCTCCTTGAATAGGCTCTGGCCTGTCCTGCGTCAGCGC
This sequence comes from Sandaracinus sp., assembly GCA_002699025.1. Taxonomy (GTDB): domain Bacteria; phylum Myxococcota_A; class Polyangia; order Polyangiales; family Houyiibacteriaceae; genus Houyiibacterium; species Houyiibacterium oceanicum. The sequence goes on from PABA01000152.1 coordinate 22,358, forward strand.
GGCCCACAACCTGCCCTCCGATCATCCACACCTACCGGGATCGAACTCCCGGGCAGAGGTACTAGGATGGCCCCCAGATGGAGCTCATCGTCGCCGTCAACCTGCTGCAGGCGCTGCTCGTCGTCGGCGTGCTCGTGTTCCTGCGGCGCCAGCTGCGGTCGCGGGCCCTCGATCACTGGTCCATCGCCTGGCTCGCGGTCTGCGGCCGCTACGGGGTGCTCTTCATCGAGCAGGTCCGCGGCCCGAGCACGCTCCTCGGGACCCTCGAGGTGCTGGGGGCGCTCGTCCAGGCGTGGTTCTTCCTCCTCGGCGCGGCCCACCTCGCCGGGCGCGCGCTCCCCCGGCCGCTGATCGCCGTGCCGATCGCCGTCGCCTCCTGGGCCGTCGTCGCCCCGGCGCTCGCGCTCCCTCCCCTCGCGAGCGATCTGCCCGTCTACCTGGGCCTCTCCCTCGCGCTGGTCGCGGCCGGCGTCACGCTCTTCCGCCACGGCCCGGAGGCGATCGGCGCGCGCACGGTCTCCGTCGCGCTGGTCCTCTTCGGGATCCACGTGGCCGACCGCCCCTTCCTGGCGGACGTCCCCGCCGTCGCGCCCTACGGCTACGCCCTCGCCGTACTGCTCCAGTCGGCCGTGGGCCTCGGCATGCTCGCCGTCGCGTTCGAGCTCTCGGTCCAGAAGGTCGCGCGCGCCGAGCGGCGCTACCGGCGCATCTTCGAGAACGTGCCCGAGGGCATCTTCCGCACGACGCCCGAGGGGCGCTTCGCGGCGGCCAACCCCGCGCTCGTGGAGATGCTCGGCTACGGGAGCTTCGAGGAGCTCTCCGCCGTGTCCATCCCGGACGCGATCTACCTGGACCCGGACGAGCGGGCCGCCATGCAGGCCGAGTACGAGGAGCAGGGGGAGCTCGCCGGCTACGAGACGACCTGGCGGCGGCGCGACGGAGAGCTCATCCGCGTCATGCTGAGCGGGCGCGTGATGCGCGACGAGGCGGGGGGATCCTCGGCTACGAGGGGCTCGTGCGCGACGTCACCGCGCGCCGGCGCATGCAGGAGGCGGTCGGGCGGGCGCAGCGCATGGAGGCCGTGGGGCGGCTGGCGGGCGGGCTCGCGCACGACTTCAACAACCTCCTGATGGTGGTGCAGGCGACCGCCGACGAGCTCGACGTCGCTCTCGGGGAGGACCACCCCCTCCGCCCCCCGGTGAAGGATCTGAAGGCCGCCAGCGAGCGGGCCACGCGGCTCTCCCGGAGGCTCCTCGAGCTGAGCCGGGGCCGGGTCGAGGGGCGGAGCGAGCGCGTGAGCCTCGGCCAGGCCGTGGAGGGGGCGGCGGACCTGCTGCGGCGGATCGTCGGCGCGGGCGTGGAGCTCGAGGTCGTCGCCGAGGACGCCGTCTGGGTGGACGTCGATCCGGGGGCGCTCGAGCAGGTGCTCCTGAACCTCGCCATGAACGCGCGGGACGCGATGGGCGAGCGGGGAGGGCACCTGCGCGTGGAGGTGGACGCGCTGCGGCTCGGGAAGGCGGAGGCCGAGCGGCTCGGGCTGCAGGTGGGGCGCTGGGCGCGGCTGCGCGTCGTCGACGACGGGCCGGGCATGGACGTGGAGACGCGGGCGCGCATCTTCGAGCCCTTCTTCACGACGCGCCGGGAGAGCGGCGGCACGGGGCTCGGGCTCGCGACCGTCTACGCGGCGGTGCAGCGGGCCGGCGGGAGCATCGACGTGGAGAGCCAGCCCGGCGAGGGGGCGACCTTCATCGTCTACCTCCGGCGTCGCGCGGGGGCCTCGTCCGAGCTCCGGCCGCCGCCCGTCTCCGAGCGGCGGCGCCGCTGGGCGCTCGTGCTCGAGGACGAGGCCGCGATCCGCTCGGCCGTGCGCCGGATCCTCGAGCGGCAGGGCTGGCAGTGCGTGGAGGCCGGGAGCGGCGCCGAGCTCGAGGCGCTCGGGGAGGAGCGGCTGGCGTCGCTCGACCTGGTGGTGAGCGACGTGATGCTGGGGGCCGAGCGGGGGCCGCAGCTGGTGAAGGGCTTGCGGGAGCGCGACCTGGGGCTGGCGGTGCTCTACATGTCCGGCTTCGCGCCGGCGCAGCTCGAGGAGACCGAGCTCGGGGACGCGCCGCTGCTCGCCAAGCCCTTCACGGCGCGGGAGCTCCTCGACGCGCTCGAGCAGCTCGTCGGCGCGCCGCCGGCCGGCGCCGAGGAGACGACCGGGCACGCGGAGCAGGCCGAAGAGGCCGAGCGGCCCGCGCGCTCGCCGAGTGCTCCGCCGTAAACCCGCCGTCGATCAGGCGTGGATCAGCCGTAGAGCGGGCCGGCGCCCTCGAGGAGCTCGAGGAGGGCCATCTGCTGCGCCTCGTCGTCCGTGACCTTGCCGTCGGCGTCGAGGAGGCGCCGGGCCGTGCTCACGAAGAGCCGCCGGTGCGCCGGGGGGACCTCGTCGAGCGCGTCCGAGGGAGGCGGGTCCTCGAGCCAGCCTTCGACCTCCCGCTGCTCCGCCTCACCCAGCTCGAGCCGCGCCAGGAGGTCGCGCACGAATTCCTTCTCGCGCTCGTCGACCTCGTGGTCGACCCACGCGAACGAGCAGACGAGCTTGAGGAGGGAGAGACGCTCCGCCGGGGTGAGGTCGTCGAACATGGTGTGGAAGCATAGCCTCCTGACCCCCGAAAGGGGGCCCGAACCCGTGCCCGTGCCTTCCACGCCTTGCACCCCGCCCGACGCTCGCGCACGAAGCCCCGATGGATCCCCGCGAAGCCCACGCCGCCCTGGCCGCCCGCGTCGACGCCTTCGAGGCCGCCGCCCGCGAGCGCGGCGCCGAGATGCGCTGCGGCGCCGGCTGCGACGCCTGCTGTCGCGTCGCCCTCAGCGTCTGCTCCCTCGAGGCCGCGCCGATCCGCGAGGCGCTCGACGCCCTCCCGGCTGCCCGCCGCCGCGAGCTCGCGGCGCGGGCGGAGGACCCCGCGGGCCGCGCGGGCGAGCGCTGCGTCATGCTCGAAGCGGACGGGCGCTGCGCCGTCTACGCGGCCCGCCCCCTGGTCTGCCGCTCCCAGGGCCTGCCCCTCGCCTACCCGCCGGGCGTCGTCCCCGAGCAGGCGGTGCGGGCCCACCTCGAGGGCCCGGCCGGCGAGCAGGAGCTGACGTGGTGCCCGCTCAACTTCGTGGAGTCGCCCCCGGCGGGAGAAGACGTCCTCGACGCGGGCCGCCTCGACGAGGCGCTCGCCACCCTCCAGCGCGCTCACGTGGGTCCCACGGGCGACCCCCTCGCCCGCGTCTCCCTGCGCGAGCTCGCGGCCTCCACGGCGCCCGGCGCGTGACGCGCGGGAGCCGATCGGAAACGCCGCTCATCGGCGCTTGTGAGCCCCGGGGCCTGCTGATAGCGTGGGCCGCCCCATGGGCGAAGTAGGTACGTTCGGCGGGTCCGCCGAGGTCGTCCTGGACGACGGAACCGAGGTCCGGGTCGCCGTGCAGACGGCCTCCGGCGAGAAGGACGCGGAGCGCCTCGCGCGGGCGGGCCTGGACGGGGCGGCTGGCGCCATCGCCAGCGCGCGCGACCGCACGCCGCCGAGCGACGACGAGCTCGTGAAGGAGACCGGCATCGTCGGCGGCAGCGAGAAGATGCTCGAGCTCTTCCGCATGCTCGACCGCATCCGGGGCTCCAACGCCACCGTGCTCGTGCTCGGCGAGAACGGCACCGGCAAGGAGCTCGTCGCCAAGGCCATCCACCGCATGTCGAAGCGCTCCAGCGCTCGCTTCGTCGCGACCAACTGCAGCGCCTTCAACGACAACCTCCTCGAGAGCGAGCTCTTCGGGCACCGCCGCGGCAGCTTCACGGGGGCCGTCTCGGACAAGCCCGGCCTCTTCCAGGTCGCCGACGGCGGCACCTTCTTCCTCGACGAGGTCGGCGACATGTCGCCGGCCCTCCAGGTCAAGCTCCTCCGCGTGCTCCAGGAGGGCACCTTCCTCCCGGTCGGCGCCACGGAGCCGAAGAAGGTCGACGTCCGCATCATCGCGGCGACCAACCGCGACCTCCAGTCGATGGTCAAGGACGGCCGCTTCCGCGAGGACCTCTACTACCGCCTCCACGTGGTCCAGATCCGCGTGCCGCCCCTCCGCGAGCGCAAGGACGACATCCCGCGCCTCGTCGAGCACTTCCTCGGTCGCCTGGCGAAGCGCGACGGCAAGGACAAGGCGCTCTCCCGGGCCGCCATGGATCGGCTCCTCGCGCACCACTGGCCCGGCAACGTCCGCGAGCTCGAGAACGAGATCGAGCGCCTCTGGGTGCTCTCCGGCGACGAGCAGCTCATCGGCGAGGAGCACCTCACGCCGACCATCGGGCGGGGCGGCGGGCGACCGGTGTCGACGACGGGGGCCGCCACCCACGCGCCCGAGGGCGAGGGCATCGTGCTCCCGGCCCTGGACACGCTCCCGGCGGCCGTCGAGGCCCTCGAGCGCAAGATGATCGCCGACGGGCTGCGGGCCGCGAAGGGCAACAAGACGCGCGCGGCCGAGGCGTTGGGCATCAGCCGGCGCAACCTCATCCGAAAGGTGCAGAGCTACGGGTTGGAGGACGCCGGCCGAAAGGGGGGGTGATGATCCCCCTGGTGCTGGTGGCCGATTCCGATCCCTTCGCGCTGCTCCTGCTCGAGGAGGCGTGCCGCGGCGCGGGCTGCGAGGTGATGACGGCGCTGGACGGGGCCCAGGTCCTGGATCTGATCGCCCGGCAGCCCCCCTCGCTGCTGATCCTCGACGCGGCGCTCCCGCGCGTGGACGGCGAGGAGGTCGCGCGCATCCTCGCCAGCGACGACGCGCTCCAGGCGATCCCGCTGCTCGTCGCGGGGCCGGAGGGGGACCTCGGCAAGCCTTACCGCGTCACGGAGATCCAGGAGCGCGTGGAGGCCATGCTCCGCGAGGCGCGCGAGGCGCGACGGCGGGCCCGCGAGTCGTCGCCGCCGGTGCCGCTCGGCACGCGCGACGAGGCGACCGGGGCGGGGACGCGCAGCCAGCTGCTGCTCTCCCTCGAGTACGAGCTCACCCTCGCGGCGCGCTTCGGCCGGCCGCTCTCCTGTCTGCTCGTGCTCGCGGACGAGGAGGCGGCGCTCCCCGCCATGGCGGAGGGGTTGATGGGCGCGCTGCGGGCGGTCGATCCGGTGTTCCGCTTCGGCGAGCGGGAGCTCGTCGCGCTCTTGCCGGACACGGACACGGAGGGCATGGAGGTCGTCGAGCGGCGCGTGCGCGAGCGGCTCGGCGCGACGCCGGCCTGTGTCGGGGGCGCGACGGCGCCGGTCGACGCGCAGGAGCCCATGGCGCTGCTGGCGCTGGCTCGCGGGCGCTGCGAGGAGTAGGCGGCGCTGGTCGCGCTCTCCCGAGCGGCGCGGGGAGCTTCCGGCGGGTCGAGAGGTGCCTCGCGAGCCCCCAGGGCCTCCCCGCGGCCCCCTCCGGCGGGGCGCGCGACAGATCGCGACAGGCGGGTTCGAGCCTTCGGCGGCCGGGTCGCGCTATGATCCGCGCGTGGGTGCGGTGTGTCGTTGCCTGGCGCGGGCTGTGCTCGCGCTCGCCTTCTCGGCGGGCGCGACCTCCGCCCGTGCGCAGGCGCCCGACGACGTGGAGGCGGGCTGGGCCCGCTACCGTGAGGCGGACTTCGCGGGGGCGCTCGAGGCCTTCGACGCGGCCGAGGCGGGCGAGGGCTTGAGCCCGGCCTCGCTCGCGCGGCTCCTCGAGGGGCGGGCGCTCGTGCGCTTCGCCCAGGGAGAGCAGGCGGCCATGGAGGCCGCGCTCCGCCGGCTGGCGAACCTCGACCCGCAGCACGCGCTCGGTGACGACGCCCCGCCGGAGGTCGCGCGCGCCTTCCTCGCGGCTCGACGGGACGTCGGCGGCCCGGTGCGCGTCGAGGTGGAGGTCTGGCCCGAGCCGGCCGGCGCGCGGGTGCGCGCGCGTGTCACGGGCGACGCGACGGGCCTCGCGCTGGGCGTCCGGCTGCGGGCGCGCGTCGACGGCGAGGAGGCGTGGCGCGAGGGCGGGGAGGAGCTGCTCCTGCCGCGGGTCGACGGGCCCGTGCGCTTCATCGAGGTCGTCGCGACCGTGCTCGGGCCGGGGGGCGCGCCGCTCGCGCGGCAGGGGACGGAGGAGCGCCCGGCGCGCTTCGACCTCGCGGCGGGCGCGGGAGCCGGGCCCATCGTCGGCGCCGGCCCCTCCGATCCGCTGGCGGTCGGAATGCTTCCCGCGCGCCGGCGGCGCGTCATCGGAGGCGCCCTCGGCGCCGCGGCCGCCGTGCTCCTCGTGGCCCTCGCCATCGGCCTGAGCCGCGGCGAGACCCGCACCCAGCCCACCGCCCCGGTCGTCGTGGAGCTCCGCCCATGAGCGCCGAGCCCACCGGCGGCTGGTCGCGCGACCTGGGCGAGCGCGAGCCCGCCCCCGTCGGCGCGTCCGGCGTCGAGCGCTTCGGCCGTTACCTGCTCTGCTACGAGCTCGCGGCCGGCGGCATGGGCACGGTCTACCTGGCGCGCGCCGTCGGCCCGGCGGGCTTCGATCGCCCCGTCGCCATCAAGCGCATCCACCCGCACCTCGCGCACCAGCAGCGCCTCGTGGAGATGTTCCTCGACGAGGCCCGCATCACGAGCCGCGTCAACCACCCGAACGTCTGCAGCGTCTTCGACTTCGGCGAGGTCGACGGCACCTACTACATCGCGCTCGAGTACCTGCTCGGCGAGTCCGTCCACGCGCTCCTCGCCGAGCTGGAGCGGGACTCCGGGGCCCTCGACGCGCCCCGCTGGCAGACGATCGCGGCCCGGGTCGTCGCCGACGCCTGCGAGGGGCTCCACGCCGCCCACACGCTCCACGACGATCGGGGCCGGCCGCTGCGCGTCGTGCACCGGGACGTCTCGCCGCAGAACCTCTTCGTCACCTACGACGGCGCCACGAAGGTGCTCGACTTCGGCGTCGCGCGCGCCGAGGACCGCCTCCACCAGACCGTCGCCGGCGACGTGAAGGGCAAGTACGCCTACATGGCCCCCGAGCAGGTGTCGGGCCGGGAGGTGGACGCGCGCGCGGACGTCTGGGCGCTCGGCGTCTGCCTCTGGGAGATGCTCGTCGGTGAGCGGCTCTTCCGCGAGCCGTCCGAGATGGACACGATCCTCGCGGTGCGCTCACGCGCCATCCCCGCCCCCTCGGCGCGGCGAGCGAGCGTGTCGCCGGCGCTCGACGCCATCTGTCTCCGTGCCCTCGAGCGTGACCCGAAGGGCCGCTGGCCCTCGGCGCGCGCCATGGGGCGGGCCCTCGAGGAGGCGCTCCGCCAACAGCCCATGCCGACCGGCCTGGCCGACGTCGCCGACTGGATGCGCGCGCGCTTCGCGCGGCGCCGGACGCGCAAGCGCGAGCTGGTGGAGACCGTGCTCGCCTCGTCGGCGTCGCTCCGGGCCCATCCGGCCGGGACGGCGACGCCGAGCCTGGCGCCCCCCGCGGCGAGCGTGCCGCCGCCCCCGCCGCGTCCCCGAGGGGGCGCGCGGAGGAGGAGCGCCGGCACCGTCACGCCGAGCATGGCGCCCCCGGCGCGCCCCCCGCGGCCGCCTCGTCGGCCGACCCCCACCGCGACCCCGAGCGTCCCTCCGCCCCCGCCGCCGCGCGCGAAGGCCGCGAAGTCGAGCGTGGCGCCGCCTCCGAAGCGGGTCGCCGCCCCGGAGGCCGCGCCTCCCCGGAAGCCGGGCAGCGCCAAGCCGGCCGATCCCGCGCTCGCCGAGCGCTTCCCGCCGCTGGCGCGCGCGAGCGCTCCCGTGCCTCCCACGCGCATCTCCTCCAAGCACCGCGCCGTGGAGCTGCCCCCATCGCGCCGCCCCCGCCTCTTGGCGCTCGCCATCGTCGGTGCGCTGCTCGTCGGCTCGCTCGGGACGCTCGCGGCCGTGAAGGTCTTCGGGTCCTCGGAGCGCGTGGAGCCCGCGGCCGCGGCGCCCGTCGCCTCGAGCGCGTCGGCGGCCCAGGGCGTGGAGGACGCGGCGGAGGTGGTGGGGGAGGGCGAACGGCCCGATCCGTCTCGCCCCTCCGACCCGCCGGGCGGCGACGCGGAGGGGCCGGAGCCGCGCGCGGAGGAGGCGTCCGCCTCGATGGAGGAGGCGTCCGCTCCGGCGGAGGGGGCCGCGGAAGAGGCCCCGGAGGGCGCCCCCGCCGAAGCCGCGCGGGCCGAGGCGCCCCGGCCGAGCCGCATGGCCCGGCGGAGGCCCGCTCGCCGTCCGGCCAGCGCGCGCGGCCACGTCAACGTGGTGACGCCCGGCGGCTGGGCCGACGTGTACCACCGTGGCCGCCACCTCGGGCGGACCCCTCGCCAGATCGAGCTCCCCGCCGGCCGCCGCATCATCGAGCTCCGCCCCTTCGGCCGGAGCCGCGGCATCCGCGTGAGCGTCCACGTCCCCAGCGGCGACGTGACCCGCGTCGTGCGCCCCGTCGAACGCTGAGCCGCCACGTCTCTCTGCGGGCGCCCCCGCGCACACCGACGCCCATCCGGGAGTCCTGCGGACGCCTGAACGGGAGTCCTGCGGACGCCTGACCGGGAGTCCTGCGGACGCCTGAACGGGAGTCCTGCGGACGCGCTTCGGGCAGCGGCGCGAACACGGTTCGCGGAGGGGCCTGCGGAAGCGGTTCGAGGCATCCAGCGGACGCGCTCCGGACGCGGTTGGGGCGTCCTGCGGACGCGACTTCGGGAGTCCTGCGGACGCGCTCCACGAGCGCATTCGGGAGTCCTGCGGACGCGGTTGGGGCGTCCTGCGGACGCGTACCCGGGAGTCCTGCGGACGCGACTTCGGGAGTCCTGCGGACGCGTACCCGGGACTCCTGCGGACGCCTATCCGGGCGTCCTGCGGACGCGTACCCGGGAGTCCTGCGGACCTCTTTCGCGGAGCGCGCGGCTCGACGCGGCCTCGCCGCCCTGGGGTCATCGGTCCCCGGCGCCTCCGACCTCTCCGGAGGCGCCCCCGACCAAAGACCCCACCCAGGCCCCTCCTCCCGCGCGTTCCCGCCCGATCCGCCCGCCGTGAGCTTTGGCACGGTCGCTGCTCAACCCTCCCCCGTGCCCGCTCCCCCGGCCCGGCTCCTCGCCCTCCTCGCCGCCTCCGCCCTCCTCGCCTGCGCGGACCCGGCCCCCTCCGATCCGCTCCCGCCGGCCCCCACGCCCCAGCCCACCCACGTCGACGGCGACACCCCCCGCCTCCCCTTCGCCGCCGGCTGCGTCGACCTCGCCCCCGCCGAGCGCCTCCTCGCCGCCAGCCCCGAGGGCGACGCCTGGGTCTTCCGCGCGCCCTCCACCGACGACGCCGCCGCCGCCGAGCTCCACGTCGTCCAGCTCGAGCGCCGCGAGCGCGCCCTGCCGGCGCCCCCCGTCGCGGCCGTCGCCAGCGCCACCGCCTGGAGCCACCAGGCCCTCACCCTCGTCGGCGACGACCACCTCTGGCGCGTCGGCGCCCAGGAGCCCGAGCCCCTCTACCTCCCCACCGAGCTCGGCGCGCCCCGGGCCTTCTGCGGCGACCCCCAGCAGGACGGCGACGCCCTGGTCCTCACCGACGCCGGCCTCTTCGAGCGCGCCGCCGGCCAGTGGTGGCGCGTCGACCTCGCGGGCCCCGTCGGCCTCGGCGACATCGCCTGGATCGGCCGCCGCGACGGCGCCTGCGCGGGCGCGGACGGCGACGTCTGGCTCGGCGCCGGCGACGCCGTCTGGCGCCTCGCCGAAGAAGGCTTCCAGCGCCGCGAGCCCCCCCGCACCCCCACGGGCCCCGGCGTCGCCCACGCGGGCGGTGTCGCGCTCCCGGCCGGCGAGGTGCTCCTCCTCGGCGACGCCGAGGGCTGGGCCGAGGTCGTCTTCGAGGCCCCCATCGAGCGCGTCGCCGCCGCCGGCGAGCGCCTCTGGGTCGCCACCGAGGAGGGCCTCTTCGTCCACGACCCGAGCGGCTGGCGCGGCGCCAGCGTCACGCTCCCCGCCCGCGTCGACGCCCTCCACCCCCACGCCGCCGGCGGCGCCTGGCTCCGCAGCGGCGACGCCCTCTGCCACCTCGCCCCGGACCCCCTCCTCCGCGTCCGCGGCCTCCGCCCCTTCGAGCGCATCCCCGCCGGCGCCGTCGACCTCGACGTCGCCGCCATCGACGGCGCCGGCGTCCCCCTCGCCATGGAGACCCTCTCGGTCGCCATCGACGGCGAGCCCGTCATGAGCATCCCGGTGAGCGGCGACGGCTGGCGCCTGGAAGCCTTCGACCTCGGCCCCACCGGCTGGCACGCCCTCGAGCTCGAGATCGCCGCCGGCGACGACGTCCTCCTCCAGCGCGGCCTCACCTACCGCGTCACCGAGAGCGTCTCCTTCGCCGAGGCCCTCGCCCCCCTCGCCGAGGCCCGCTGCGCCGGCAGCGACTGCCACGGCGCCGGCGCCACCGACGCCCCCGAGCTCCTCACCCACGCCCAGTGGGTTCGCTACGCGCCCGCCATCCGCGCCCAGGTCGTCTCCGGCCGCATGCCGCGCGAGCCCGAGGCGCCCCTCTCCCCCGAAGAGATCGACCGCATCGTCGAATGGATCGAAGGAGGCCTCCAGCCATGAGCCCCCGCTCGCTCGCCCCGCTCCTCGCGCTCGTCCTGGCCGCCTGCTCCGGCCAGATCGAGCCGGGCGCCACCCCGCCCGAGGAGCCGCCCGCGCCCGAGGACGAGGGCCTCGCCCCGCCCGAGCGCGACCCGATCGCCCCCGCCGAGGTCGCCCCCGGCCGCCGCCTCCGCCGCCTCACGGCCGACCAGCTCGTCGCCTCCCTCGAGGTCGCCACCGGCGAGCGCTGGGCCGACTACGAGCGCTTCGCCGGCAGCCTCGGCCGCGCCGACTTCGCCGAGGTCACCGAGGAGGGCCGCGAGCTCAACGTCACGTTCGAGAAGCTCGCCAGCGACGCCGCCCGCGCCACCTGCGCGGCCGCCCTGGAGAAGGACCTCGAGGGCCGCGAACCCGGCGTGATCCTCCACCACGTCGGCGTCGCCCACCGCGACCCGGCCGACCTCGCCGCCAACCTGAAGCACCTGCAGCTCCGCTTCCTCGGCGTGCGCGTCGTCGACGACGCCGACCCGCGCCTCACCCCCTGGATGGACCTGCTCACGCACGCCCCCGACGGCGCCCCCATCGAGGACGCGACCATGGCCACCCGCTGGGAGGCCGTCTGCATCGGCCTCGCCACGCACCCCGACTTCCTCACCTACTGACCCGGAGAGACGAACGCCATGAACCTCCATCGACGCGCGCTCTTCCGCGGCCTCCTCGGCGCCGGCGCCCTCGCCGGCCTGGGCGGCGGCGCCTCCCGCATCTTCGCGGCGCCCCCCGCCGAGCACCGCTTCGTCGTCCTCTACTTCAACGGCGGCTGGGACGTGCTCCTCGGCCCGGACCCCCGCGACCCGGCCCGATCCTACGCGGGCATCGACCTCGGCACGGAGCTGCTCCCGGAGGCCTACCGCGACCCGCTCCCGGTCACCCTCGGCGGCCGCGAGACCCTCTGGGGCGCCTCCATGCGCCGCCTCGTCGAGCGCGGCCACCACCAGCTCTGCACGACCTTCCGCTCCGTGAACATGAACACGGTCGCCCACCCGGCCGGCCGCGCCTACGTCAACACCTTCCGCTCCCCCGCCGGCGCCCAGGCCCGCGGCAGCAGCATCGGCACGCTCCTCGCGACCGCCGGGCCCCTCTCCGAGAGCCTGGTCATGCCGAACGTCTCGATCAGCCTGCCCACCTTCAACGACGCCCACCCGGCGGACTTCACCGGCGTCCGCACCGCCCTCGCCCCCGGCATCATCGACCTCCTCCAGCCCCAGGCCGAGCGCCTGGACGACGACGTCGAGGCCCTCCTCGCCCGCGCCCAGGACGAGGCCCGCTCCTGCGTCGGCGCCACCTACCGCGGCCGCCCCGAGGACCAGCTCCGCGAGAGCCGCCGCCGCGCCCGCCAGCTCGAGCGCGAGAACGTCGCCCGCTTCTTCGACCTCGGCGCCGACACCAGCGAGATGGCGAGCCTCCGCGCCCGCTACGGCCTCGGCGCCACCACCCACCGCAGCAACCCGCGCCACCCCGGCGTCGTCGCCGCCATCACCGCGCAGCTCCTCCGCACGGGCCTCGCCCGCTCCGTCACGGCCCAGCTCCAGGTCGGCATGGACACACACCGCGCCGACTGGGGGAGCGCCCAGGGCCCGCGCCAGCGCCTCGGCTTCGACGCCCTCGCCGCCCTCCTCGACGACCTCCGCGAGGACGACCCCAGCCTCGAGCGCACCACCGTCGTCGTCATGAGCGAGTTCGCGCGCACCCCGCGCATCAACGGCAACCGCGGCCGCGACCACTGGTTCGCCAACAGCTTCCTCGTCTTCGGCGGCCTGCTCCGCCCGGGCGTCGTCGGCGCCACGCACCCGGAGAGCCTGGGTCTGCAGCGCACGAACCTCGAGACCGGCCTCCCGGACCCGGAGGGCGAGATGCTCCAGCCCGAGCACATCGGCGCCACCCTCGCCGCCGCCCTCGGCCTCGACCACGACGCCTTCCGCGTCTCGCCCCTCCACGCCTGGATCGCCTGAGCCATGACGACGACGACGACCACGCCCCGCCTCGCCCTCCGCGCCGCCGCGCCCGGCCTCCTCGCCGGGGCCCTCCTCGCGCTCCTGGCCGCCCCCACCCCCCTCGCCGCCCAGGACGCCTCGCCCACCGAGTGCGCGCCCACGGAGGAGGTCGACCGCTACCGCCTGCTCCGCTCGCTCAGCCTCGATCTCCTCGGCCGCATCCCCACCGTCGCCGAGTACCAGCTCCTCGACACGGTGGAGGAGATCGACGAGCCGACCCTCCGCGCGCTCCTCGCCTCCGAGGAGCACTTCGCGCAGGTGCGCCAGTACCACCGGGCGCTCCTCTGGGGGAGCCTCGACGGCGTCAACAGCCTCGCCGCGGGCCAGCGCCGCCTGCGCCTCCGCCGCGGCCCGAACATCTGGCGGAACCCGAACGCGCGCGCCACCTACCGGGGCCGCAACGACGTCGACTGCCTCGACCAGCCCCAGACCGAGTGGGACGAGCGCGGCGTGCCCGTGCCCATCCGCACCTTCGCCGGCATGAACTGCCGCGGGGGCAGCTGCCGCCAGGAGGGCTACGTCATGGTCGCTCCCTACTGGGCGCCGGACACGCGCATCAAGGTCTGCGCCTACGACGCGCAGGCGAACGCCATGGGCACCGACGGGCAGCCCTGCGACGTCTACAACCCGAACCTCGCCTGCGGCTGCGGCCCGAACCTCCGTCAGTGCTCCCCGGGGCCCAACACCGCCGCCGACCGCGCCATGCGCGAGGCCCTCACGGAGGAGCCGGCGCGCCTCTTCGAGCACATCGTGCGCCAGGGGCGGAGCTACTTCGACGCCTTCACGACGAACGAGACGCTCGTGAACGGCGCCTCGGTCCACTACTACCGGCACATGTCCGGCGTCGACGTGCTCTCCCGCGGCGCCGTGACCTACGACCCGGCCATGGGCGAGCTGCCGGACCTCGACTTCCGCGACCAGGAGGACTGGCGCGTGGTCGAGCGGGAGGAGGCCCACGCCGGCGTGCTCACCACCTACGGCTTCCTGATGCGCTTCGGCAGCAACCGCGGGCGCGCCAACCGCTTCTACACGGCCTTCCGCTGCGAGCCCTTCATGCCGCCGGCCGAGGGCCTCCCCGAGGAGGTCGAGGAGGACCCGAGCCCGAACCTCCGCGAGCGCACGGGCTGTGCCGGCTGCCACCAGACCCTCGAGGTCGCCGCGGCCGCCTGGGGACGCTGGCGCGCCTCGACCACCTTCGGGCTCCTGCGCCCGGTCGAGGTGGACATGATGGGCGCGCGCGCCGAGTGCGCGGCCTGCGACACGGCCGGGGGCACGCGCTGCAGCGCCTTCTGCAACAGCTACTTCATCACCGCCGACAACGGTCACCCCGAGGAGCTCGCGACCTGGCGCGGCTTCCCGCAGGCGCGCGCCTGGCTCGAGGAGAGCGAGGCGACGATCATCGAGGCCGGCCCCGAGGCGCTCGTCGACGAGCCCATGGAGCGCCAGAAGGTCGCGAGCTGCACCGTGCGCAACCTCGCCGAGCACTACCTCGGCCGCGAGCTGAGCGAGACCGAGCTCCTCGAGTGGGTCCCCGCCCTCCGCCGCGAGTTCGAGGCGAGCGACTACGACTTCACGGAGCTGACCTACGCGATCGTGTCGAGCGAGCCGTACCGGACCGTGCGCTGAGGCCCGACGGGTCGGTCAGCGCAGGCCGTGCTTCTTCACCAGCTCGTGCAGCCGGCTCCGCGCGAGGCCGCTCCGGCGCGAGGCCTCGGTGACGTTCCCACCCGTCTCGTCCAGGAGGCGCCCCAAGTACTGGCGCTCGAAGGCGCCGAGCCAGGCCTCTTTCGCGTCGGCGTAGGGGAGGTCGACGCGGATGGTGTCGGGCATCTCGGTCTCGATGGCCGGCGCGCCGACGGACGCCTCGCCGAGGGCCACGAGCCGTCGCACGAAGCTCCGCAGCTCGCGCACGTTCCCGGGCCAGCGGTAGCCGGCGTGCTTCTCGAGGTCCCGGTCGAGGGCCTCCATCAGGTCGCGCCGATCGGGGGCGAAGCGCCGCAGGAAGTGCCGCGCGAGCAGGCGCACGTCGCCGCCCCGGTCGCGGAGCGGCGGCACGGCGAGCTCGAGCACGGCGAGCCGGTAGAGGAGGTCCTCCCGGAAGCTCCCCTCGTTGACCATCGTCGCCAGCGAGCGGTGGGTCGCCGCCAGCACGCGCACGTCCACGCTCTGCCGCGCGCCGCTCCCGAGCCGCTGCACGGTCCGGTCCTCGAGCACGCGGAGGAGCTTCGGCTGCACCTCGATCGGGAGCTCCCCGATCTCGTCCAGGAACACCGTCCCCCCCGACGCCCGCTCGAAGGCGCCGGCGCGCGCCACCTCGGCGCCGGTGAAGGCCCCCCGCTCGTGCCCGAAGAGCTCGAGGTCGGCGAGCGAGCGGCTCAGGCTCGCGCCGTCGACGACCACGAAGGGCCCGTCCTTGCGGGCGCTCGACTCGTGGATGGCCCGCGCCACCTCCTCCTTGCCGGTCCCGCTCTCGCCGGTGATCAGCACGCTCGAGTCGCCGGGCGCCACCCGCGCCAGCTTCGCGAAGAGCCGGTGCATGGGCGGGGAGGCGCCGAGGAGCGGGCCGAAGCGGTCGCCGCCCTGCCAGAGCGCCTGCTTGAGCCGCTGCCGCTCCAGGCGCACCTCGATCACGGTGCCGCCGAGCTGCACGCGCGCGCCGGGGCCGAGCACCCCGCGCTCGAGCCGGCAGCCGCCGACCCAGCTCCCGTTCTTCGAGCCGAGGTCGCGGAAGTGGAGCCCGCCGGGCACGCGCACGAGCTCGCAGTGGAGCCGCGAGACGGCCGGGTCGGTCAGCTTCAGGCGCGCGTTCCGGCTCTTGCCGATGGTGAGCGCGCCCTCGACGAAGGGGTGCTCCTGCCCGGCGTCCGGCCCCTCGACGACGGCGACCACGCCCACGTCCGTGTCGACGTCCCGCAGGATGCAGGTGGAGGTGAAGAGCGTATTCGCGTCCACCCGGTCATCATACGCGCTTCCCGCGCCGCGCGGGCTTTCTTCGACTTACGAGCCCCCGCAACCGTTCGACGTCGGCGCCGCCGCGCCGTACCCCGCCGGACGACCTCTCTCCGCCGGGCGACCTGGGCACGGCGACCTCGGCGCGGCGCCGCGTCCGCGAAGAGCCGCGTCGCGCGAGGCTGCTGGTCGCCCGGCTCGCGCCGCTCCACCGCTTCCGCGAAGAGCCGCGTCGAGCCAGGAAGCTCGTCCCCGGGTCGCGCCACGCCACCCGGGCGACCTCGGCGCGGCGACCTCAGCGCCGCATGCGCCGCCGCGCCGCGTCCGCGAAGAGCAGCGCCGCGAAGGGCAGGTCGTCCACCAGGTAGCGCCGCACCAGCCGCTTCGGGTCCTGCACCATCCGATGCACCCACTCGGTGCCCGTGCGCTGCATCCACTCGGGCGCGCGCTTCACCTGCCCGGCGATGAAGCCGAAGCTGATCCCCACGCCCATCATCCAGGTCTTCGGGTAGCGCACGCGCAGCTTCTGGATGAGGTACTCCTGCTTCGGCGAGCCGAGACCCACGAGGAGGATGTCCGGCACGTCCTCGCCGATCTCCTCGGCGATCGCGTCCACCTCCTCGACCGTCGCCGGCTTCGACACCCAGGGGCTCGACGTCCCGAGCACGCGCAGCCCCGGGTGCCGCCGCTCGAGCTCCGCCCGGCAGCCCTCCGCCGCGCCCGGGTCGCCGCCGAGGAAGTACATCGTGCGCCCCTCGCGCGCCGCCCACTCGGCCAGCTCCGCCGTCATCGTCGAGCCGGCCACGCGCTCGGGCAGCGGCTCGCCGAGGATCTGCGACGCCCACACGAGCGGCATGCCGTCGGCGCAGATCAGGTCCGCGTTCCCGTAGAGCGCCCGCGCGTCCGAATCGAGCACGGCCCGCCGCAGGATGTCGAGGTTCGCCGTCACCACCCAGCCACCGCGCCCGTCCCGGAGCTCGGCGAAGAGGTGGTCGAGGAGCGCGTGCGTATCGAGGACCGCGATGCGCATCCCGAGCAGCTCGAGCTCGGGGAAGGGGGCCGAGGCGGGCATGGCCGCCGATTGGAGCGCGGCCTGCCCGCGAGCGCAAGCATCCCCGCGTGGTGCCCCCGACTGCGCGCTCCTACTCCGCGGGCGCCTTCTTCTTCGGCAGAAAGCGCAGCAGCTCGTTCAGCTCCGCGCTCAGCTCTTTCAGGAACTCGCCGCCGTCCTTGCCGAGGTAGCCCTGGCCCCGGGCGAGCACCCCGCCGACGACCTGGCCGAGCGCCGTGAAGGCGCCCCCGAGCTGCCCGAGGAAGAACGAGAAGCCCGCGCCCGCCTGGCCGATGGCGATGCCGCCCACCGCGATCTGTCCCGTCGCGAAGAGCACGCCCGCGCCATAGAGCGTGATGGCCACGACGCCGACGCCGGCCCCCAGCACGAGCACGCCCTTGCCGCCCATGCTGATCCAGCTCCAGGCGCTCATGTTCCCGTAGCCGACGAGCGGCATGCCGAAGGCGGCCTCCTTCGCGAGCCCGCCCTCCGTGTCCGTGAGCAGGGCCATGCCCACGGCGGTGACGACGATCGGGATGAGGAGCAGGAGGCCGCGGAGCACGCCCCAGCCTACACCAAGCGAGCGGGCCGTCGGACCGGCCTCGTGCGCCCGCCCGAGCGCCCCCTCGCCGCCCTCGCGCGCGTCCTCGCCCGCCCTCTCCCACGCGGCCGTTCCCCGGCGGCCGAGCCGCGGTACCCTCGGGCGTGCCCGGGCCGCGCCACGTCTTCGTCCAGCGCTTCCAGCACCAGCCGAAGACCGGCTGGATCGCCCGCGAGGAGCGCCGCGTCGATCAGCAGGATCGCTCCGCCGTCCGGCTCCGCCCGCCCGTCACCCGGCCCGGCCTGCTCCGCCACGTGAAGCGCTTCCTCGGCGCGCTCCTCCGCGTCTTCGCGCACCTCCTCTGGCTCTCGCCCCTCGCCATCGTCGCCTACGGCGTCCTCCCCGGGCGCCTCGCCGCCGGCGTCCTCGTCGCCTTCGTCTGCGCCGTCGTCGCCTTCTTCGCGCTCCTCAACCTCTACATCCTCGTCGCTGGCATCCACTACCTCCGCGGCCGCCGTGAGGTGCCCCTCGACCCGCACGACGCCGCGCCCGACCTCCTCCTCCCGGACGCCCGCCCGGCCCTCGTCGGCCGCCTCCGCAGCATCGAGTCCGCCGAGATGGACGGCCGCCCCCTGCTCGAGAGCGCCTGGGGCGCCGACGGGCCGACCCGCGTCGTCGCGGGCGACGACCTCGCCCTCGTGCCCGAGGAGGGCGGCGCGCCGATCCTCCTCCGCTTCGAGAGCGCCCCCTTCCTCGCCGCGCCCACCGTGCAGACGCGCGCCGACGTGCTCCCCGAGCCCGCGCGCCGCCTCGCTGGCTGGTCGGGCGGTCGGGACGTCGCCGTGGCCACGCTCCGCGCCGGCGACCGCATCGCCGTCTACGCCTCGGGCGCGCCGGGCGACGCGGGCCCGCTCAGCACCCTCGAGCTCGGCGGCCGCTCCCGCCGCTGGGCCACCGAGAAGGGCGCGGACCCCTACCGCGGCGCCTCCGCGCGGGCCCGCCTGCTCACGAGCACGGCCCACGCGCGCCTGGTGCTCGCGCCGGCCTGAACGACGCGAGACCCCGCCCGCTCCCCCTCCGCTCACCGCCCGCTCCGATCGCGCCGCCTGCCCCTCGTGGACCGCGATGGCATACTCGCCCTCGGATGCTGCGCGGCGGCGGGACGTCGCGCGGACGGGATGGCTTTCGGATGACTCGCTCCTTCGCGCGCTCGGCGGCGCTCTTCGCCGCGCTCGGCTCGACCCTCTTCGCCTCCTCCGCGGGGGCGCAGACGCAGATCAAGCCGCGCTTCATGATCCTCTTCGACACCTCCGGCTCCATGGCCGTGGACCTCGACGGGATCCCCACCTACGGCGACGGCATCCCCGGCGACACCGAGGGCCTCGACACGGACTGCGACGGCGAGGCGAACGACAGCCGCATCTTCGTCGCCAAGGAGGCCCTCCGGAACATGGTGTACGCCTTCGGCGACATCGAGTTCGGCCTCACGGCGTTCCCCCGCTACGCCCGCGAGAACATCATCTGCACCGACCCGCCGGCCGACGGCGAGCCCCACGCCACGGGCCACCGCATCGACCAGAACGAGTGCAACACCACGATGGGCCCCTTCGTCGGCGGCATCGGCAACCCCCAGCTCAACACCGGCCCGGAGCTCAACAACGGCAACTGCGGCGGCGAGTGGGACGGCACGCCCGGCAACGAGCTCCCCATCGACGCCATCCCCGCCGCCTGCCGCCCGGGCACCGGGGGCAACCCGCCGGCCCGCCTCTGGCGCGCGGGCAGCCCGGCCTTCTGCACGAACTACCTCGGCGGCTGCCCCGGGCAGGACAACGGCCTCTACACCTACCCGGACGGCGACGTGCTCGTCGGCTTCAGCGGCTTCGGCTGGCCGACGACCCTCGACAACCGCGTCGGCATGCTCCGCTGGATCGACAACGCCGAGGTCGACTTCCGCGGCTCGACCACCGAGGGCAACTTCTGCAACCACGCGGGCGGCGGTGACTGCGAGCTCCGCCCCCAGGGCCCGACGCCCCTCGCCGGCACGCTCCGCGCCGCCCGCGACTACATGATCCCCATCCGCATGGGCGACCCGGTCGGGAGCTGCCGCCCCTACACGGTGCTCCTGCTCACGGACGGCGTGGAGACCTGCGACGGCGACATGAGCGCGCCCGCCAGCGCCGCCGCCGACCTCGCCGCCGCTGGCATCCCCGTCTACGTCGTCGGCCTCTCCATCGGCCCGGGCGGCCGGAGCCTCCTCAACTCGATCGCCACCGCCGGCGGCACGGACGCGGGCGGCCCGGGCGGCGACACGGCCTTCTTCGCCGACGACGCCGTCACCCTCTCGGCCGGGCTCAGCGACATCGTCGCCGACTCGCTCCTCCAGGAGCTCTGCAACGACGCCGACGACGACTGCGACACGCTCGTCGACGAGGGCTTCGTGAAGTTCTGCAACCGCCCCGCCGGCACCACGGGCACCACGCTCTGCGCGGACCCGGGCGAGACGATCTGCGACGGCGTCGACGACAACTGCAACGGCCTCGTCGACGAGGGCCTCCTCAACGCCTGCGGCAGCTGCGGCCCCGCGCCCGTCGAGGTCTGCGACGGCCTCGACAACAACTGCAACGGCATCATCGACGAGGGCGGCGTCTGCGACACGTGCCGGCCCGAGGCGGAGATCTGCGACGGCGACGACAACGACTGCGACGGCATGGTCGACGAGGGCCTCGAGCGCGCCTGCGGCATCGACCTCGGCGAGTGCTCGCGCGGCACGCAGACCTGCACCGCCGGCGCCTGGGGCGCCTGCGACGACGTGGGCCCGACCATGGAGGTCTGCGACGGCCTCGACAACGACTGCGACGGCCTGCCGGACAACCTCACGCGCGCCTGCGGCACGGACGTGGGCGAGTGCGTGCCGGGCATCGAGCGCTGCGTGGCCGGGAGCTTCGGCACCTGCGAGGGCGCCGTCGGCCCGAGCGCCGAGGCATGCAACGGCCTCGACGACGACTGCGACGGACGCACGGACGAGGACGTCCCCGGCACGGGCTCGGCCTGCGGCACGGACGAGGGCATCTGCATGCCCGGCACCACCGCCTGCGTCGGAGGGGCCATCGTCTGCATGGGCGGGACGGAGCCGGAGGAGGAGGTCTGCAACGGCCTCGACGACGACTGCGACGGGCTCGTCGACGACGGCATCTTCGTCGGCACGCCCTGCGGCACGGACGTGGGCGAGTGCTCGCCTGGCTTCAACCGCTGCGTCGACGGCGGCCTCGAGTGCGTGGACGCGATCGGGCCGAGCGACGAGGCCTGCGACGGGCTCGACAACGACTGCGACGGCGAGGTCGACGAGGGGCTGGGCCTCGGGGAGGCCTGCGGCGAGAGCGAGGGCCTCTGCATGCCCGGCGCGCTCCAGTGCGTCGACGGGCGCGAGACCTGCGTCGGCGAGGTGCCCCCCGGGCGCGAGGGCTGCGACTGCGAGGACAACGACTGCGACGGGGCCATCGACGAGGACCCGGAGCTCGGGAGCCTCTGCCCCGGCGAGTCGACCTGCGTCGAGTGCCAGTGCGCGCTGCCCTGCCAGCGCACCGAGTTCGGCTTCGGCTGCCCGACCGGGCGCGCGCCGCGCGAGGTGGGCGACGAGTGCTTCTGCGTCGCCGACGCCTGCGACCCGGTGGCCTGCGGCGAGGAGACCATCGAGCAGGGCGGCGAGGTGCGCTGCGCGCCCGACTCGGACGAGGTCGCGGGCTGCGTCTGCAAGAACAACGAGTGCACCTTCTCCTGCGATGGCGTGGTCTGCCCCGAGGGCACGGTCTGCAACCCGCGCGACCCGGCCGGGCGCTGCGCCGAGGACACCTGCCGCGGGCTCGGCTGCCCGACGGGCGAGATCTGCGACGTGGTCAGCGGCGAGTGCGAGCCCGATCCCTGCCTGACGACCGAGTGCGGCGCCGGCGAGGCCTGCCGCGAGGGCGCGTGCGAGGCGAGCTGCGCGACCGTGGAGTGCGGCGCCGGCGAGCGCTGCGAGCGCGGCGCCTGCGTGAGCGACGCCTGCGCCGACGCCGACTGCGCGAGCGGCGAGGTCTGCGATCCGGCGAGCGGCGACTGCGTCATGGACATGTGTGGCGACGTGCGCTGCCCGACCGGCTCGGCCTGCGACCCGGTCACGGGCGACTGCGAGCTCGACCCCTGCCGCACGCTCCGCTGCCCCGAGGGCCAGCTCTGCGTCGACGGCGAGTGCGCCCTCGACGAGACGCCGATGGAGGAGCCGGACGCCGGCGTGGAGCGCGAGAACACGCGCGTGCTCGCGGCGGGCGGCGGCGGCTGCGCCTGCGACGCGGCCGGCGCGCCGAGCGGGGAGGCGCCGGGCGCCCTGGCGGGGCTCCTGCTCCTCGGCCTCATCGGCTGGCGTCGGCGGCGACAGCTCGGCGGCGCGGCGCGGCGCGCGGGCGTGGTCGGCGGGCTGAGCCTGCTGCTCCTCCCCGCGCAGGGCTGCGAGGTCGATCCCTTCTGCTTCGACTGCGAGGACGCCGGCCCCGTGCAGCCCGACGCCGGCCCCGCCGTCGACGCGGGCGCGCGGGACGCCGGCCCGCGCCCCGACACGGGCCCCGCCGACGCGGGCGGCGACGCCGGCTGCACGCCCGGCGCGCCCGATCTCTGCAACGGCGTCGACGACGACTGCGACGAGGCCATCGACGAGGACGCCGACCTCCAGAGCGACCCGAACAACTGCGGCGAGTGCGGCAACCGCTGCGAGCCGCCGGGGGCCTTCGGCGTCTGCGAGGAGGGCGTCTGCGGCCTCGGCGCCTGCGACGTGAACTACATCGACCTCGACGGCGACCCGGACAACGGCTGCGAGTACCGCTGCCTGCCCACGGCCGAGGACGACGCGCTCTGCGACCTCCGCGACAACGACTGCGACGGGGAGATCGACGAGGACGTCGACACGGACACGGACCCGGCGAACTGCGGCGCCTGCGGGCGCGCCTGCCGCTTCGCGCGGGCGAGCGCGAGCTGCGAGGCCGGGAGCTGCGTGCTCGACGAGTGCGACGCGAATTTCTACGACATCGACGAGGTCCCCGGGAACGGCTGCGAGTACGCCTGCCTGCTGGCCGACCCGCCCACCGAGACCTGCAACGCGCGCGACGACGACTGCGACGGCCGCATCGACGAGGGCAACCCGGACGGCGGCGGCGCCTGCGGCGAGACCGAGGGCGAGTGCAGCGCCGGCACGGAGATGTGCATGGGCGGCGCGCTCGTCTGCGTGGGGGCCACCGGGCCGACGGCCGAGACGTGCAACACGCGCGACGACGACTGCGACGGGGCCGTCGACGAGACCACCGACTTCGACAGCGACCCGAACAACTGCGGGAGCTGCGGCAACGTCTGCGGCGAGCCCATGGCCGTGACGCGCTGCCTCGCCGGGACCTGCACGCGCATCACCTGCGAGCCCGGCTTCGTCGACCTCGACCCGGGCGTGCCCGGCTGCGAGTACGCCTGCGACGCGAGCGGCGCCGAGGTCTGCAACGGCGCCGACGACGACTGCGACGGGGCGATGGACGAGGGGCTCTCGCCGCCGAGCAACTTCTGCAACCCGAACGGCATCTGCGCCGGGACGACGCCGAGCTGCGAGGGCGCCATGGGCTGGCAGTGCGAGTACACGGACCCCGCCTACCAGGACGTGGAGACGCTCTGCGACGACGAGGACAACGACTGCGACGGGCGGACCGACGAGACCTTCCCGACGAAGGGGGAGGGCTGCACCAACGGGCTCGGCGTGTGCGCGCGGAGCGGGACCATCCGCTGCACGGCGGACGGGCTCGGCGTGGAGTGCTCGGCGTCGATGATGGGCACGCCGGGCGACGAGAGCTGCAACGGGCTCGACGACGACTGCGACGGGCGGACCGACGAGGGCATCGCGCCGACCGAGATGCCGACCGTGCAGATGAGCGCGGCGGGGGGCGGCTTCGTCTACGTGTTCAGCTACGAGGCGTCGCGGCCGGACGCGACGAGCGGGGCGGCGGGGACGACGAGCACGGCGGCCTGCTCGCGGGCGAACCGGATCCCCTGGACGACCGTGACCTGGAGCGAGGCGCAGGCGGCGTGTTGCGCGCTGAACGACGGCGGGGCTTGCCCGGGGGCCGGGGCCGAGGGCTGGCAGCTCTGCGACGCGGCCGACTGGGAGGACGCCTGCACCGGGCCGAGCGACAGTTGCACCTGGAGCTACGACTCGAGCTGCGGGACGTCGCAGCCGACGCGCTGCAACGGGAGCGAGGTGGCCGGGGCGGACGCCATCGCGCCGACCGGGAGCGGCGCCTTCAGCGGCTGCCGGACCCGCTGGGGCGCCGCCGGGGACGTCTACGACCTGAGCGGCAACGTGAAGGAGTGGACGAGCACGGCGGTGGCGTCGGGCGTCTACGCCATCCGGGGCGGCGCGTACAACAACCTCGAGGACGGTCGCACCTGCGACTTCGACTTCACCGTCGGCTCCGAGGACTTCGCCTTCCCGAACACCGGCTTCCGCTGCTGCTACTACATGCCGTAGGACCCGGGAGCCGAAGGCTACCCCCGTGCCCATGCCCGTGCCCTTGCCCGTGCCCGCCGGTCGGAGGTGCCCCGAAGAGGACTCCAGAGTCTCTCCCTCACCCCTCTCCCGCCGGCCGAAGGCGCCCCGAAGAGGACCCCACGAAGCCACCGCCCCCCGCCCGAGACCCCCGGCCCGAGCCCCCGAAGAGACAGCCCCGGCCCCCCGTGCCACACCGCGCCACCCACCCCGGCACTCTCCTTGCTGACCCGCCTCCCCATGCGCGCCCCCGCCCCCGCCTCCTCCTCGCCGACCCGCCTCCCCATGCGCGCCCCCGCCGCCCCCCCCCTCGCGCTCCTCGCCGCCGCCCCCCTCGCGCTCGCCGCCGCCTGCGGTGAGACTCCCGCCTCCACCGCCGACGCCGGACCCACCGCCGACGCCGGCCCGACCCCGGACCCCACCCGCGACAGCGGCCCCGAGCTCCTCTGCGACGGCGGCTGCATCGTCCGCCGCTGCGCCCGCGACGTGACCTACTTCGACGGCCCCGCCGAGGACGGCCTCGAGGTCGGCGAGCTCCAGGACGGCCTCTTCACGCCCTGGGTCGACGGCGGCGACGCGACCTACGTCTTCGGCTTCCAGGGCGGCGTGATGCTCCGCCCGCGCGTCGCCGTCCCCGACGCGCTCGTCGGCGACGATCCCTGCGTGCAGGTCGAGGTCCGCCATCGCCCGGACCCGGCGTACGACGCGCCCGGCGAGCTCGAGCTCTTCCCCGAGAACGTCTTCACCGCCCAGCTCGAGCCCCTCTCCGGCCGCTGGGAGAGCCGGGGCTTCGACGACCAGATCGGCTGGGCCGCCCCCGACGGCGTGCGCGCCCTCGTCGAGGTCGAGGCCCGGGGCGTCGACTGGGCGCGCCGGGCCGAGGTCGCCGTGCGCGTCGTCGACAGCGATGGCTGGGACGAGTGCGACGTCGTCCCCCGCCAGAGCCGCTTCGGCTGCGAGCTCCAGCTCGTCGAGGGCGCCATGGCGATCACCGCCATCGACGCGCCCCCCGGCTTCGCCTGCGGCGACGAGGTCGCGGTCACCGTCGCCCTCACGCCCACCGACCCGATCCCGGAAGGCTGCGTCGAGCTCGAGCGCACGCTGACCCTGGAGCGCGGCTGCGTCGACGCCCAATCCCTCGAGGTCGGCGCCACCCTCGACGCCCGCTGGGAGCTCGGCCTCACCGACGCCTGCCCGCCCGACACCTTCGGCCTCCAGCTCGAAGGCTGCGCCTGCGAGTAGACCAGGTCCTTCGAATCGAGCCCGCCGCGGCTTCCGCGTCGCCCTCGCTCCGGGTGTGCGGCGCGCAGGTCGATCCGCTCGACGGGCGACCTGCCGAGACCCCACGTCGAAGCGCGGGAGCTCGGGAGGGTCGTACCCGCGCTCGTGAGGGCTAGCCTGATGCGCAAGCCCCTTGGCCGAGTGTGAGGTAGGTCCTCGAGGTCCTGGACGCTGCTATCTCGAGCTTCCAGTCACCTGCCCAATCTCGCGTCGGTCGATGTCCATCCCGATGTGGACGCGGGTCCCGTGCGGGCGTGGCTCCGCGAGGCCTTCGATCGGGGACTGGCAGCCGGAGTAGGCCGGCCCGCTCGTTGGCGGCCGTCGGGTCGGGGGGCCTTCGACGTGAGCCGCGGGGCCCGTGACGGCGGACAGGTCTGCGTGGCGTGGTGGAATGCGCGGGCGGGGTCGGGCAGGTTCGGGCGGTCATGCGCGCATCCCTCGCTCTCTCGCTCCTCTTCCTCTTCGCGTGCGGCGGCGCGCCGGCCGAGTCGACCTCGGACCCCGGGTCCTCGGAGCCCGCGGGCGGCGGTGCTACGCCGACCACGGCGGACCCCGAGGGGGGCGCCGCGGCGTCGTCCGAGGTGGCGGATCGGCGGCCGGGGGAGTCGGGGAGCGCCGCGGCGGCGCGGACGGAGCCGGCCGTGGCGCTCGAGGACGGGGACGCGGCGCTCCTCGTGGACGGCACGCTCCGTTGGGGGGCGGCGTCGACGCGGATCGAGATGCCGGACGCGAACGCCTTCGCCTGGGCCCAGGCGGCGCTCGAGCGGGTCGAGGTCGCGCCGGGAGAGACGCTGCTGCTCCTGGCCGTGCCGACGCCGGACGAGGAGGACCCGCCGAACCGCTATCGGCTCTTCCGCCGGGCGGACGACGCGCTCGAGCCGGTCTTCGACCACATCCTCGGCGCCTACGGCGTCACGCCGCTCGGCGTACCCGGCGATGGCTCGCTCCGCTGGGTGGAGGACGGCTGGACCGCCTGCGGGCGCGCCGGGCACCCGGCGACGCCGGTCGCGCGCGACGAGGTGATCTGGCGCGCGGGACCCGACGGCGTCTTCGTCGAGGCGAGCCGCGCGCCGACGGGGCAGACGCAGGACTGCGCCATGCTCGCGGCCTGCCCCTTCGTCTACCGACTGGACGCGGGCGGGCCGACGCTCCTCGGGGAGATCCTGCGGAACGTGCGCGGCGAGGCCGAGACGCAGCGGCTCCCGGTGCCGCTCGCGCCCGGCGCACGCACGCTGCGGCTCCGGCTCGCGGAGGAGAAGGCGGAGGTGACCTTCCTCGACGCCGTGTGGCTCGAGGTGGACGGCGCGCCGATCGCTCCGGTCGATTGCGCGGGGGCGCACTGCGCGCTCGACGGGGAGGTCGTGGTGCTCCGGGAGGGCGACGCGCTCGAGCTCCGCTTCGCGCTCCCGCCCGGCGCCCGCGCGGCGGCGCTGGTCGCCCATGGCCGCTACCGCCCGACGCCCACGGCCGGCGCGCGCCCGCCGGCGCTCCGGATCGGCCCCTCCGCGCGTTCCGGGCCGCGGTAGCCCGCGCGTTCGTGCTACCCCTCGATCCATGAGCGAGGCGAAGGAGAGCCCGCGCGCGGAGCGGCTGGTCTGGATCGACATGGAGATGACCGGCCTCGACCCGGAGCGCGAGCGCGTCATCGAGATCGCCGTGCTGGTCACGGACGGGGAGCTGAACGTGATCGCCGAGGGGCCGGACCTGGTCATCCACCAGCCGGACGAGGTGCTCGCGGCCATGGACGCGTGGAACACCAAGCACCACGGCGAGTCCGGGCTGACGGAGCGCGTGCGCGCGTCGAAGCTCGGGGAGGCGGAGGCGGAGGCGCAGGTGCTCGGCTTCCTGCGGGAGCACTGCGAGCCGAAGACGGCGCCCCTGGCCGGCAACTCGGTGCATCAGGACAAGCGCTTCATCGCGCGCTACATGCCGCAGCTCGAGGCCTTCCTCCACTACCGCATCGTCGACGTCTCCACGATCAAAGAGCTCGGCCGGCGCTGGTACCCCGAGGCCTACGCGCGGCGGCCGGCGAAGAAGGGCGACCACCGCGCGATGGAGGACATCCGCGAGTCGCTCGAGGAGCTCCGCTACTACCGGAAGGCCTTCTTCAAGGCGCGCGAGGCCGAGTAGGGCCGCCCGCTCGGCGCCACCCGGGGGCTACGCGGCGGCGGCCGGAGCCGGGGCGCCGCAGGCGGGGCAGGTGCCGAGCTCGCGCGCGAACACGGCCGCGCAGTGCGAGCAGGCGACGCGGCCGACGGAGGCGTCGAGGCGGGCGAGCTCGGGGTAGAGCACCTCGAGCTCGGCGGAGCTCATGCGGTCGCCGGGCTCGGAGGGCGACCAGATCAGCTCGAGCCCCTCGGGGGCGCGGAGCGACTGGAAGGCTTCGACGGCGGCGCCGACGTCGAGCGTCGACGGGAGCTCGATGCGCTGCCGCGTGAAGACGAGCGCGCTCAGGACGAGCAGGCCCGGACCCTCCTCGGCGTGCGCGCCTCCGCCGCCGAGGCCGCCGGCCGCCCGATCCCAGACGCCGCCTCCGCCGTCTCCGCCGCCCTGGCCCCAGACGCCGCTGGCGCCGCCGCTCTTGCTCCACCCGCCGCCACCTCCGCCGTGGGCGCCGACGGTCTCGTGCTTGAAGCGGCTCCGGAGATCCTGCGCGAGGGCGAAGAAGCGCTGGGCGCCCGGTCCGCGCTTCGCCGGGACGGATTGCCAGAGCGCGTACTGCACCTTCATGCCGTGCCGACAGGCCAGGGCGAGGGCCTTCTTCAGCAGCGCCTCGCGCCCGGCCGGGGTCGCGGCGCTCGCGTGCCGGGCGAGATCGCTGAGCGCGGCCTGGAGCGCCGGGCGCGCCTCGGGGCCGAAGCCGAGCGAGAGGCGGAGCACGCGGTGGCTCTTGTCCACGAAGCCGAGCACGAAGAAGCCGAGCAGCAGCGTCGGAACGCCACCGACGAGGAAGGCGATGCCGCCCTGGACGAGCGAGTCCTCGCCGAAGACGCGGGAAGGCGTGCGCAGCGCGCGCTCTTCGGGGGGCGGCGTCGGGAGCCCCGCCTCGCGCCGGGCCGCGACCCACGCCGAGTAGGCCGAGGCGCCGGAGCCCGAGCCGGAGCCGTAGGAGGAGGAGCCCGAGCCGTACGACGAGCTGGAGCCGTAGGACGCGCTCGAGCCGCCGTAGGAGGAGGAGCCGCGGTAGGAGGAGGAGGACGAGCCCCGATAGGAGCTGCCCCGGTAGGAGCTGCCTCCCCCGAAGCCGCCGATGCGTCCGCCGGTGCGCTGCGCCTCCGCCGGGACGGACGCGGCGAGCAAGAGGAGCAGCAGGAGCGCGGGGCGCATGGGCCGATGAAAACAGAGGTGCCCGCCGAGCACAACGCGGTCGGGCCTGCGCGGGCGGCTCCGTGGGCGGAGGGCGAGCCTCGCGTCTCGGGCGACGGGCGCAGCCCGGGCGAGCCTCGCGTCTCGAGCTTCGGGGGCCTCGCGCCTCGCGCCTTGAGCTACGGGCGCGGCTCGGGCGAGCCTCACGTCATGGGAACGCGCATCGTCTGGGTCGTCGCGATCCTCGCCGGTCTCGGCCTGGCGACCTACGCGGCCTTCGAGGAGCGCGACCTGCTCGCCGCGCCGCCTGCCAGCGAGGCGCAGGCGGACGCGGCCCTCGCCCGCGAGGTGGCCGTCGCCGAGGCGCTCGGCTTCGTGCGCGATCGCGAGGTGCGCCTCGAGGCCCCGGCGGGGTTCGGGGAGGGCGTCGGCGCGCAGGTCGCCGTCCAGCCCGGGGAGTGCGTCGCGGCCGTGGCCGCCTTCTGGGGCCCGCACACGCCGCGCCGCTTCGCGCTCGCCGGTCACTGCCCGGGCGAGCGCAGCGGCGAGTACTCCACGCAGACCCGCTTCCCGGGGCTGATCGGCCACGTCCAGTACTGCGTGGAGCCCGGAGAGACCGGAGGCACCCTGGTCGCCTGCGCGCAGACGGCCGCCCCGACCCGGCGCTACGAGGAGCACCGGCGGGGGCCGCGCCCGTTGAAGGTCGTGATCCTGCGCGCGCCCTCGACGGCCATCGGCGGTCGCGCCGGCCTGAACCGCGGCCGCGTCCTGAACCGCTGACGCCCGTCAGTCGGACGGGGGGACCGGGGCGCTCGGGTCCACGATCCACGCGGGCGGGTTCTGGTCGTTGGAGCCGGCCCAGTGCGCGACCTGCTCGAGGCGCTCGCCACGCCACTCGTAGAGCCGCACCACGCCCCGGCCCGGGTCGCCGTCGCTCGGGCGCCGCTCCGTGAACACGACGAGCACGCCGTCCGCGTTCCGCGGCATCAGCGCCAGGCTTGCGCCGCAGCAGGGCGCCTCGAAGCGCGCCACCTCGCGCACGTCCACGCCGCGCGCCTCGAGCAACACCGGCCGCTGCACGCCCTCGGCCCCGCGCTCGACCCGCACGCTGAAGAGCAGCGGTGTCCCGTCCGGCGCCCGCCAGCGCGCCTCGTGCAGCGTGCCCGCGTCCCAGAGCAGCACCCGCTGGTCGAGCATGGTCGGCCCGCTCGGCGGCGCCTCCACCTCGCGGAGCGAGTCGACGAGCACGTTGCCCGTGCTGCTGTTGTAGACCTGGATCGCCTCGGGCTCGATGACGACGCCGCGGCGCTCCCCCGACTCCCAGGCCCGACCGAAGCGGAAGACCACGCGGAGGCGCAGCCGGCCGACGGCGTTGCGGCTGAACCAGCGCTCGGCGCGCTCGGGGGGCACGACGAAGAAGCGCTGGGCGAGCACGTGCTGGGCGATGGCCCCGCCCTCGGGGGCGCGCGTCGTGAGGAGGCCCTCGCCGCTCTCGAAGATGAGGTCCGGCACGCGCACCAGGAAGCCCTCCCGCACGGCCTCGTAGGGGCCCGACTCGACGTGGCCGGTGGCGGGCACGGAGAGGAGCCAGCGCGTCCGGCGGAGCTCCCGCGCCTCGCGGCGCCGGGTCCGCTCACAGCGGCGCCGCTCGCTCCGATCGCCCTCGTCGCAGCGCGCGAAGAGGGGCGCGGCGAAGCTCCGCGCCTCCTCGTCCGTCACCTCGCGCGCGTCGGCGGCGACGTCGCGGAAGGAGCGCTGGGCGCCCGCGGGGCCGGCGGCGCCGGCGACGAGGAGGGCCGCGAGCAGCGCGGGGCCGGAGGCCCGGGGTCGGAGACGGAGCGAGGGCATGGCGAGGAGTGGACGGGCGAGGGGAGCTTCGCATTTACGCGGAGGCTCGGCGACCCACGTGGCACCCGGGTCGGGGCGGCGTCAAGGTGCGCCCGTGGCCGCCGTCTCCAGCCCCTCCCCCCGCTACCGCCTGGGGCCGCCCGTGGGCCGGGGCGCGAGCGCGACCGTGTACCGCGCCTACGATCGGGAGCGCGATCGCTGGGTCGCCCTGAAGCTGGGCGAGGAGGGGGTCGAGGCCCTCCGGCGGGAGCACGCGGCCCTCGCGCGCGTGCGCCACCCCCACGTCGTCGAGGCCTTCGAGCTCGTGCCCGGGCCGCCGCCGGCCTTCGCCATGGAGCTCGTGGAGGGGCCGGATCTGGTGCGCTGGGTCCGCGAGGACGTGCCGGGCGCGCCGCGCCGCGCCGGCCCGCGACGGAACCTGCCCATGGCCTTCGGCTACACGCTCCAGGAGGAGGGGCGCTCGGCCTACGCGCCCTGCACCGCGCGCGGGGCGGCGCGCCTCCGCTCGGCTCTCCGCGCCCTCGCCGGGGCGCTCGAGGCGGTCCACGGGGCGGGGCTGCTGCATCTCGACGTGACCCGCGCGAACGTGCGCGTCGCCGGTGAGCGGCCAGTGCTCCTCGACCTCGGGCTCGCGCGGGAGCGCGGCGGGCGCGAGCCACTGGAGGTGGCGGGGACGGCCGCGGCGCTCGCGCCCGAGCTCGGGGATGGTGCGCCCGGGCCCGGGGCGGATTGGTACGCGCTCGGCGTCCTCGCCTTCGAGGCGCTCACCGGGCGCCTGCCCTTCGATGGGGGCGACGTGGAGGTGCTCGTCCGCAAGCAGAGCGTCTCGGCGCCGCGCGCCGCCGATGTCGCGCCGGGCGCGCCGGCGGACCTCGACGCCGCCTGCGCCGCGCTCCTCGCGCGCTCGCCCCGGGAGCGAGCCGACGGCGCGGCGCTCCGGGCGCTCCTCGACGGCGGCCGAGCCGAGTAGCGAGTCGGCGGCGCAGTCGGGCGAACCCGGCCCCCCTCGGCGGCGTCGCGCGGTCGCGCCGAGTCGTGAGCCCGCCCGCGGCGCGATGGGGCGAGCCCGGCCCCATCGGCGGCGTCGCGCAGGCGCCGGTTCCCGCTCTCGCTTGCCTCCCGGGGCTCGGCGGACCCACGCTCGGCGGGCGCCGACCGGCGCCCGGACCCATGGAGCGCATCGGAGAGCTGGCGGCGCTCGCGACCGCCTTCTGCTGGGTGGGGAGCGCCCTCTTCTTCGCCGCCGCCGGCGAGCGCGTCGGGTCGCTCGTCGTCAACCTCGTGCGGCTCGTCTTCGCGATCGTCTTCCTCGCCGCCCTCACCACCCTCACGCGCGGCCAGCCCCTCCCCCTCGACGCCAGCGCCCACGCCTGGGCCTGGCTCGCCCTCTCCGGGCTCGTCGGCTTCGCCTTCGGCGACCTCTGCCTCTTCCGCGCCTTCATCGACCTCGGCCCCCGCCTCGCCACCCTCGTCATGAGCCTCGCCCCGCCGGTGGCCGCCGTCTGCGGCTGGTGGTGGCTCGGCGAGCGCCTCGACGCCCTCGACCTCGTCGGCATGGCGCTCACCCTCGCCGGCGTCGCCTGGGCCGTGGTCGCGCGCCCCAAGGTGGTCCTGCCCCGGCCCCATCGCGGGCGGGGCCTCGCGCTCGCCGTCCTCGGCGCCATCGGCCAGGCCGTCGGCCTCGTCCTCAGCAAGCTCGGCATGGGGGACTACGACCCCTTCGCCGCCACGCAGATCCGCGTCTTCGCCGGGACCGCCGGCTTCGCGCTCCTCTTCACGCTCGTGGGGCGCTGGGGCCGCGTGCGGAGCGCCCTGCGCGACGGCGCCGCCATGCGCCAGGTCGCGCTCGGCGCCGTCTTCGGTCCCTTCCTCGGCGTCGGCCTCTCCCTGGTCGCCGTGCAGAACACGGAGACCGGCGTCGCCGCGTCGATCATGGCGACCACGCCGGTGCTGATCATCCCCTTCGCCGTGCTCGCCCGGAAGGAGGAGGTGCCCCTCGGGGGCGTGCTCGGCGCGCTCCTCGCCGTGGCGGGGGTCGTGATCCTGATGCTCTGGTGAGTTTCCGGCCGACCTGCTAGGAAGGCCCCTTCTGCGCCGAGGTGGACGAGCGGAGGCCCCGCGACGTCCCCGGCGCGTCGA
The DNA here is from genome assembly GCA_002699025.1 of Sandaracinus sp. GTDB lineage: Bacteria > Myxococcota_A > Polyangia > Polyangiales > Houyiibacteriaceae > Houyiibacterium > Houyiibacterium oceanicum. Next base: position 54,608 of record PABA01000152.1, read on the forward strand.
GGTTCCCCATGCTTACGATTCGACGAGCGCTCGCTCTGATCTCCCTCCTCTCCTGCTTCGCCCTCGGCTGCGGCGACGGCGTCGACCGCTGGGACGGCGAGGGCTGCCAGCCCGCCTGCGACCGCATCCCGACCGAGATGGACGTGCCCGCCGACGTGCGCGCGGTCTGCCTGGACGAGGACAAGCAGCCCGACAGCTGCGCGGCCGCCGGGACGACGACCGTCACCTGCGAGGGCATGGGGGGCGTGCTGACCTGCGACACGGAAGACGGCCTCCCGCGCTGCGTCGGCGCGACCGTCGAGCGCCCCTTCTGCACCAACTGACTCGGGCGACCCGCGCGACCGGAGCGCCCCCCGCTCCGTCCCCCGGGCCCGCCCGCGAGGCCCCCGCTGCCGGCCGCCGAGAGAGTCGCCGCCCGGCGCCCGATCTCGGGGGCGCGCGCCACGACGGGCGTGCATCGAGCGCTCGGCTCCGGGCCTCCTTCCTCGCGCTCCTGATGGGCTGCGGGGGAGGCGCCACCGAGGCGGGGCTGCCCGAGCGGGACGTCTCCCTCGAGGCCGTCGGCGTGGAGGGCGAGGCCCACGTGCGCGTCGGCGCGCTCGCGCTCCGCGTGCCCGCCGAGGCGCTGGGCGTCGTGCAGGCCCGCTGGGCCGAGGCGCGCTTCGAGCTCGGGCCGGCCCCCGTGGGCGCGTCGGCCGAGTCGCTCGCGACGGAAGAGGCGCGGGCCCTCTCGGCGCTCCACCCGGACGCGGAGATCGGGCGGAGCCGGGCGCGCTTCGCGGGGCGGCCGGCGATCCGCCTGGCGGTGCTCCGCGAGGGGGAGGTCGTGCGCGAGGTGCTCGTCGCGCTGCGGAGCCCTTGGCGCAAGGCCCGCGTGGTCGTCGACGGCGGCGGGCTCGACGCCTTCCTCGCCGGGCGTCAGCTCGAGCTGGCCGGGCTCGCGCTCGGGATCACGGCGCCCGCGACCCTCGAGCTCGCGGCGCCGCGCTGGTCCGTGCGCCTGGCCGAGGCGGGCGGCGGAGCGGGCGGCGCGCATCGGCGCTGCGTCGGCGACCGCTGCGTGGAGGGCCGGGGCGCGCCCGAGGCCCTCGAGGCCGCGTGGCCTCGCGTCGCCCTCGACGCCCGCTGAGGCCCGTCGGCATCGACATCGGCGTGGGCGTCGGCGCGGGAAGGGGCGCGAACGGGGCAGGAGGCGGAGTGCGTCGGTGGAGCAGGGCGCGCTCGCTCCCGGGACCGGGACGCCGCGTGTGCGCACCCCGGCCGCGCGAGCGCGTCCCCGGGACCGCCTGCGAGCCCCGCGGAGCGGCGCGTGATCCGATCGTCAGGCGGGGAGGAAGACCTGCGGCGCGCCGCTCGGCGCGTGCACGAAGAGCGCGTGGAAGGTGCGCCCCCAGACCCACCAGGACAGCTCCAGGAAAGGCCAGGCGAAGGAGCGCACGGCTTGCCGGAGCGGCCGCTGCGCCATGCGGAAGCGCATCTCCCCCTGCGCCCGCTGGAGCGCGTCCCCGAATTCGTGCCCGTGGAAGCCCGGATCGCGCACCGGCGCGCCGCGGTAGGGGCCGCTCGCGCTCCGCTGCTCGAGCGCGAAGCGGAGCGCCTCGGGCGGCTCGGCGAAGGCGCGCATCCAGCTCTCCATCTGGAAGACCGGGCCCCCGCAGGCGGAGGGGAGGTAGACGCGGTGCAGGTGATCCACGTGGTCGGTGATGTAGACGGCCTCGGCGCGGACGGCGCGCCCGGAGCCTCCGCAGACGCTGCAGGCGACCTGGCCGTCGCCGCCGCAGAGCGTGCAGCGCACGGCTTCGTTGCCGCTTCGGCCCGTGCTCACCCAGCCGGAGCCGCCGCAGGGCGCGCAGAGCATGCGGCCGGGGAGGGCGCAGTGTGAGCAGCGCTGCGGCTCGGGGTCCACGCTCCGGAAGTAGCGGTGGTGCACGGGTCGCTCGAGCATCCGATCCGGCGCCGCGGGGGGCGCCCCGATCTGCGCGCCCACGGTGGTCTCGACCCGCTCCACGCGCTGCTCGCGCCGCAAGAAGCGCCCGTCCACCAGGACGGCCGCCCAGCGCCGCTGCCGGTCCGGCTCCCGCCGCAGCAAGTCGTGCGTCATCATCAGCCGGCGCACCGGCGCCTCGAGCCCGCGCGCCTGGCTCGGGTCCGGTAGGAGGGCTCGGAGCGCGTCCGGGATCCGCACGGCGAGGGAGCATACCGCGGGCCCGACGAACCCGTGCCGGTTCGAAAGGGAGCGGCCCCGCCCGACCCGGTCGCGATCCGAAGAGAGGCTCTCCCACCCCCCAGCGCTCAGCGGGTCGGGCGGGGGCCGAGGCTGGCGCGGAAGGCCACCACCACGGAGGCCGCCGGGGCTCGGGGGATGCGCTGGGCAGCGACCACGCGAGCGAGGCAGCGGCGCGCGGCCGCTCCACCGGGGGCCTCGACGCCCCGGAGGTGCAGGTGACCGGCCGGGTCCACCGCGATCCGCAGCGTGAGCGCGCCGGGGACGGAGTGGCCGGCGAAGCAGCGGAGCAGCCCCGCTCGCTGGCGCGTGAGCGCCCGGTCCACCTGGGCGCTCACGGCGGCCCGGTCGACCCGGGGCGGGGGCGCGACGTGCGCGCCCGCCGGCAGGCGCCAGCGGCGGCTCGCGCGGACGAGCCGGGGACGCCGCACGCTGCCGGCGCGTCGATCGAGCGCGCGCCGGAGCGCCTGCTCGGCGCAGCCGAGGAAGGCGGCAGGGGCGCGCCCAGCCCGAACGCTCAGCGCGATGGGCGCCGTCCCGGCGGGCGCCGTCGCCCGGGCGCGCACGTCGAGCGCCCGGTCCGGCGCGTGCGTTCGCGCGCAGGCCTCGACCCCGCGCCGCCCGGCGTCGAGCCAGCGCCCGAGCCGCGCCTCCGTGAGTGTCGGCGGCGGGCGCCGGATCCACGGCGGCGAGGAGTCCTGCTGCGCGCGGGCCGGGCTCGTGGCGACCAGCGCGGCGATCAGCGCCGAAGCCCCGGCGATCCACGCCGCGCCTCCCCATCGACTCGTTCCCCTCATGGCTCCTCCGCGTGCGCACTCCCCGCGCGCCCCACTCCGACCGACGCCCCCCGCTCCGGCTTGGCTCTCCTCCCCAACTCACCAGCTGGTGAGTATGCTAGCCTCCCCCCATGGACCTCGACCGCATGCTCGACAAGTGCGAGCGGCTCCAGTGGGATCCGGACGCCGATCTCGACTGGTCCGTGGCGCCCCGCCGCTTCGACCGCGACACGGAGATGGCCGTCGTCCAGTACTTCACGGACATGGCCGGCATCGAGCGCCTCGCCGCCCAGCTCTTCGCGGTCCAGCGCGACAACACCACGGACCCGACGCTCCGCGCGATCTTCCAGAGCTTCGTCGTCGACGAGGAGCGCCACGCCATCGTCGCCGAGCGCCTCGCCCGCCACTACGACGTCCACCACTACCGCCCCTACCGCACCAACCCGCACCTCGTCCGCTTCGCCGCCGCCTTCGAGCACGTGCTCCACCACGTCTCCCCGGAGGTCGCGAACGCCTACATCACGAGCGGCGAGATCCTCCTCGACATCGCGCTCCTCCGCTCCCTCGACGACTTCGTCGACGACGACATGAGCCACCAGGCCATGCGCCTCATCAACCGCGACGAGTCCCGCCACATCGCCATGGACCACTACATGGTCGGCTACTACGGCTCGGAGGAGTACGCCCGCTGGGAGGCCAGCCAGCCGGCCAAGCCCTTGCTCGAGCAGCTCCGGAGCGCCCTCGTCGTCCTCGCCTTCATGTGGAAGGCGCGCCCCTTCCTGAAGGCCGTCTTCTTCGAGCCCATGGACATGGTCGACCCGAGCGGCCGTCGCCTCATCGAAGCCTTCCGCCGCATCCAGCTCGTCGGGCTCATGGGCGAGGCGCAGGGGCGGCCCTTCAACCGCTTCCTCCGGCTCCTCCAGGACACCTTCAACCACCCGATCGCCGGGCCCTTCCTCGGCCCCCTCGTCGTGCGCCTCATGGGCGTCGACCCGCGGGTGATCAAACGGCTCTACACGGAGGAGGACGAGCGCCGCGTCCGCCGCATGAGCGCGCAGGAGCTCGCCGACGAGACGCTCGCCATGAAGGGCGCCGCCGCCTGAGCGACGCAGGCGCGCCGACGCAGGCGCGCCGACGTGACGCTCGCCACGGAGGGCGCCGCCGCCCGCGCGACCCGGCCGCTCCGCCTACTTCAGCTTCTCGAGCCGCGACAGGTCGCGCGTCATGTTCTTCTGGTGCGCCTCGATCGTGCCGCCGCCGATCTCGAGGAGCTTCGCGTCGCGCCAGAGCCGCTCCACCCGGTACTCGCCCGTGTAGCCGTAGCCGCCGAGCACCTGGATGGCCCGGTCCGCCACGTTCTTGCCCATGGTCGAGCAGAAGAGCTTCACGCCGTCCGTGTCGAGGCGCTGCCCGGGCTTCGCCAGGTCCATCTGCGAGGCGATCAGGTAGGTGTAGGCCCGCCCGGCCATGTACTCGGCGTAGCTCTCGGCGATGTGCCGCTGGATCTGCCCGAAGCGGTTCAGCGGCTCGCCGAAGCTCTTCCGGTCGCGCGCGTACTCGTTCATGACCTCGACGGAGCGCCGCGCGATGCCGAGGCTCATGGCGGCGAGCGTCACGCGCTCGATCTCGAGGTTCCGCATCATGTGGAGGGTCGCCGTGCCCTCCTCGCCGACCCGGTTCTCGACCGGCACGCGGCAGCCCTCGAAGACCAGCTCCGCCGTCGTCGACGCGCGCATGCCGAGCTTGTCCTCGATCTTCTGGCCGAGCGAGAAGCCCGCCATGCCCTTCTCGACGATGAACATCGAGAGCTCGGAGCGCCCCGCCCCTTCGACGCGCGCGTAGACCAGGAAGGTGTCGCCGAGCTCGGTCTTCGAGATGGCGCCGTTGGTGATCCACATCTTCGCGCCGTCCAGCACGTAGTGGTCGCCGTCCCGCTTCGCCGTCGTACGCATGCCGAGCACGTCCGTGCCCGCGTCCGGCTCGCTCATGCACATGCCGCAGATGGCCTCGCCGCTGCACGCCGCCGGGAGGTACTTCTTCCGCTGCGCGTCGCTGCCGTTCTGCGCGAGGTTGTTCACGAAGAGCATCGAGTGCGCGAGGTAGGCGAGCGTGAAGCCCGGATCGACGGCGCTCAGCTCCTCGTGGACGATGCAGGCGGCCACCGGGTCGAGGCCGGTCCCGCCGAACTCCTCCTGGGCGGTGATGCCGAGGAGCCCGAGCTCCCCGAGCTTCCGGAAGAGCGCGACGTTGAAGGTCTCCGTGCGGTCGTGCTCGAGGGCCTGAGGCTCGACCTCGCTCTCGGCGAAGCGGCGGACCATCTCGCGAAGCTGGGCGTGCTCGGGGGTGGGGTTGAAGAGGTCGAGCTCGGGCATGCGCGTGGTACTAGCCCCAAACGCGCAGGCCGGGCGTGCGCCATCGCACGGCGTCGACCCCTCAGCGGCGAGGGAGTGTTCTCGCGGAGGGAGGCGGAGCCGGGGGCTCGGCGCGTGCCTGGGAGGCGGGCTCGCGGTCCGTGCTCTGGCGACGCTTCCAGCCCTCCGCGCCCGCTCGCGCTCGCTTCACCGACCCTCGGTCCGCGAAGCACACCAGGTGTCAGGCGTGTGACGGAGCCGCGAGGGACCCCGCGCGGGGGAGCACCTTTCGCTATCCTCCGCCCGGGTGGGGACCTCCACGCACCAGAGCCGGGCCAGCACGCGTCCGCGCCGCCGGTCGTCGACGCCGGCGGCGTCCCTGCAAGCGGAGCGGCGCCGCTGGATGTTCCTCTCCGCGACCGTCGTCACCATCACCTCGGTCGCGGTCTTCGCCATCCTCGGCACCTGGGGCGCCCTCGAGGACGTCGACTGGCCCGACGTCTTCGGCGAGCTCTCGGTCGCGCTGCTGAGCGTGGTCTGGCTCATCGTCCTCCACCGCCTCGACACGCCGGTGCGCGTCTTCCGCCCGCTCGTGCTCGGCATGCTCGCGCTCTTCATGGGCGAGCTCTGGGACGTGCTCGACGAGTTCGCCGTCGTCGAGATGGGCAGCGTCATCGAGAACATCGGCAAGATCGCCGGCATGGCCTTCGCGAGCGTCGGCGTCTTCCAGTGGTGGAGCGAGCAGAAGCAGCGCCAGGACGCGCTCAAGGCCACCTCGGACCGCTTCGAGCAGCTCAGCCTCACCGACCCGCTGACCGGCGTCTTCAACCGCGCCTACTTCGACCAGAAGCTCGCCGTCGCCATGCCGGAGACGAAGGAGGCGCCGCCGCTCTCTCTGATCCTCATGGACCTCGACGACTTCAAGGTGCACAACGACACCTTCGGTCACGTCGAGGGGGACAAGGTGATCCAGGCGCTGGCGGAGGTCGTGCGTGCGCGCATCCGCGACAGCGACCAGCCCTGCCGCTACGGCGGCGAGGAGTTCGCGGTCTTGCTGCCGGGCGCCGACCGCGAGACGGCGGCGACGGTGGCGGACCGGATCCGCGCGGGCTTCGCGCAGCGGGTCTTCGAGCCGCGGCGAGGCGAGGAGGTCCGGAAGACCGTGAGCCTCGGCGTGGCCCAGGCGCTCGTCGGGGAGGAGCCGGAGGCCTTCGTGCACCGCTGCGACGAGGCGCTCTACGAGGCCAAGGAGGCGGGCAAGAACCGCGTCCAGGTCGCCCGCTGACGTCGCGCGGGCTCTCGACCGAACGGCGCCTCGTCTCGAGCGGCACCTCGCGCGACAGGTGCCTCGCGCGAGCGGCACCTCGGCGCGACAGGTGCCTCGCGCGAGCGGCGCCTCGGGGCGAGCGGCGTCTCCAGCGGTGCCTCAGCCGCCGAACACCGTCTGCAGGCCGGCGAAGAGCAGGACCCCGCTGATGGCGAGGGCGGTGAGGAGCCCCAGGAAGCCGAGCCAGAAGAAGGGCAGGACGACCCAGCGCCAGCCGCCGCGCACGAGGTGGTGGTGCTCGAAGGAGCGCGCGTACCAGCGCGGAGGCACCTCGCCGCTCCGCCGGAGCGCGGCCCGGAGCGCCGCGAAGTAGACGAGCTCCGCCAGCACGGCGCCCGAGCCGATCCCGATCATGGCGTGCCAGCCGAGCTCGAGGGCCCCGTGCTCGAGCACCCAGCCGACGCCGAGGGCGAGGCCCCCGAACGCCGCGAAGACCGCGAAGACCAGCCCGAGCTCACGCATCGCGGGACGAGAACGCGCCAGGCGACGTCGTCATGCCCGCCGTCGCCGCTCCGCCGTTCCCTTCGCCTTTCCCTCCGCCGCTCCCGCCGTGCAGGAGGGCAGCGGAGAGCGGCGCGACGGGCGGGGGCGCGCCCCTCAGACCATCGCCTTCGAGGCCACGCCCGGGTTGGAGCGGACGAAGTCCACGAGCCGGTCGAGGTAGGTGTCGAAGCGCGGGCAGCGCACGTCGCTCTCCTCGAGGTGCGCCTGCGCGTTCTCCGTCAGGTAGTGCGTCGGGTGCACGAAGTAGTCGACGATGTGCGAGGGGAACTCGAAGAGCGGCTCGACGCCCGGGACGTGGTCGATGGCGCCCTTCGCGAGGCCGAGCGGGAGGGGCACCTTGAGCAGCTTCTTGCCGGTCTCCCGCTCCATGGCGTCGATGAGCTCCTCGACGGTCAGGGGCGCCGGATCGGCGAGCTGGTAGGTGGTGCCCACGTTGTCGTCGCGCTCGCTGAGGGTGGTGATCGCGTCGACGACGAAGTCGCGCGGCACGACGTTCAGGCGGACCGTGGAGGGGTCGCCGACGAGGGGCATGACGGCGAAGGGGGAGGGCTGCTTGAGCAGGAAGCGGATGGCGAAGTAGGGGCCGTCGTACTTCTGCGTGGCGCCGGAGGAGGAGTCGCCGACGACGATGGCGGGGCGGTAGATGGTCGCCGGGAGGCGGCCCATGCGGGCGCGCACGTCGACCTCCGCGAGGTGCTTCGTCTCCTCGTAGAAGTTGTTGAAGCGCTGGCCGACCTGGAGGTCCGCCTCGGCGAAGGGGCCGGCGTGGCGGCCGCTCACGTAGCAGGTGCTGACGTACTGGAGCCGCTCGAGCTTCGGGCAGGCCTCGCAGAAGTCGAGGACGTTCTTCGTGCCCTCGACGTTCACCTTCATGGCGAGGTCGCGGCCGACGGCCAGGTCGTAGACGGCCGCCAGGTGGTAGACCTCGACGACCTCCTTCGCGAGGTCCGCGCGGGTCGCGCCGAGGCCGAGGTCCGGCAGCGTGATGTCGCCGTCGACGAGGTCGATGCGGCCGTTCAGGGAGGGGTGGCGCGCCTCGAGCTCGCGGACGGCGGCCTCGGCCTGGGGCCGGTAGCGAGCCTGGATGAGGCAGACGGCGCGGCGCTCGGGGGCGCGTTCGAGGACGCGCGGGAGGAGCTCGCGACCGAGGAAGCCGGGGAAGCCCGTGAAGAAGACCGTGGACGCCATGTGCTCTACCTACCCTTCGTCCTCCCCCGCCTGAAGGGGATGGCGTCGTCCGTGGCTTCCTGCAAGGGGAATGAAGCGAGTCGGATTCACTGTGGCGGCCGGTGGAGTGGGGGAGCCCGCGCTCAGAGCGGCGCGCTGCCCGTGTTCCCGAAGCGGTCCTCGAGCGTCACGGCCGTGGCTCCGCTCGGGAGCGCCACGTCGAAGCGACCCTCGGCGTCGAGGGCGACGTCTTCCAGGACCACCTCGCCGTCGCCGGTGGCCACGCGGAGCGTCACCGGGCCGCTCGCGGGCACGGGCTCGTTCGAGGGGAGCGTCGGGTGGAGCAGGCGCCAGCCCTGGGGCGCGTGGAAGCGCGCCGTGCCCTGGAGCCGCCCGCCGCTCGCCGCCGCCTCGAGCTCCACCGCCGCCGGCGTGACCTCGAAGGGGTCGCTCTCCATGGCGTAGCCGGTGCCTTCGACGCGGAAGCGGTAGCGACCGAGGGGCACCCCGAAGCGGTCCCCGAGCCCGTCGAGATCCGGCGTCCCCCAGGGGGTCACGGCCTGCCACTCGACCAGCCAGCGGTGCGTGAGCGGCGTATCGGGCGTCTCGAGGATCAGCGGGTCCGGCGTGTGGAAGATCAGCAGATCCTGATCGCGCACGGCGCGCCCGCTCCGGCGCCGCAGCGGCTCCCAGCTCTCCCCGACCTCCCGCTCGAGCGTCACCGTCGGCGTGCCACTCCGCGGGTCCTCGCCGATCCACGCGAAGGTCGCCGAGCCGAGGCGCGGCACCTCGGCGGCCGGCTGCCCCGACGCGAGCGGCTCGCCCGTGCGCGTGAGCTGGTCCTCCCAGGGCACGTCCTCGACCGTCCCGGCCATGGGCGCCGCGGCGGGCGGGCCGAGGTCCGAGTCGTCGACGGGGAGCGGCAGGTAGCGGTCCGCGAAGCCGTCGGTGGCGTCCTCCCGCGTGTCCGTCAGCGCCAAGGGCGCGAGCTCCACGAGGCGCTCGGCGATGAGCTCGCCCTCGAGCGGGCCCCAGACGTTGATGCTCGGCTCGTAGCCCCGGGCCAGCCAGTCCTCGACGCTCATGGCGTAGCCCATGTGGTCCTGCGCGTGGCCGACGACGAGGGTGCGCTCGCCGGCGATGGGCGAGCTGGCGCGGATCCGATCCACGAGCTCCACGTGCGGCTCGCCGGGGAGGGTGAGCAGGAGGTGGTCGCCGAGGCGGAGCGCGCTGACGGTCGTGCGCGTCGTCGCGCAGGCGGGCATCGGCTCGAAGGGCAGATCCATGAGCCGCGAGAGGATGCGGGCCGCCGCCGTCGTGTCGGCGCAGCTCTGGTAGGGGGTATCTGCGCCCGCCGTGCCCGGGAGCTGCGACTGCGGGAAGAGCGCGTTGTTGTCCTCGCCGCAGAGGGCCGCGCCCGTGGGCGCGTTGAACTCGTCGATGGGCGAGAGGACCGCGTCCCCGTCGAGGATCATCCCGTCGGCGAAGGTCTCGCCATCCCAGGGCGCGTAGCGGAGGGCGCCGTCGCGGATGACGAAGTTCTCCCAGTCCGGGCCGAGGGCGACGTGCCGGGTGAGCATCTCGAGGGCGAGCGTCTCCTCCATGGCCTCGCCCGCGTCGCTCCAGAGCGTGAGCACCACGTCGCGCGCGAGACGCCCGACCATCTCCATGCGGGCGAAGTCGTAGCAGGGCTGCCCGTCGCAGCGGATGCCGCCGGTGCCGGCGGGGGAGACGTCGCCGCCTGCGCCCTGCAGGTGCATGACGACGACCGGCTCCTCGAAGTTCTTCTCGATGGCGCGCTCGATGGCGCCCGTGACCTCCGTCGAGGCGAGGAGGTTGTCGGCGCCGAGCACCGTGCCGTGGATCCCGAAGACCGGGACGATGGCGAGGGGGCGACCGTCGGCGCTGGCGTCGACGCGGATCACGAAGAGGTCGTCGTCCTTGCGCGGGCCGCCCATGAGCGCGTCGTTCTGGGGGCGGCGGTCGCGGGTGATGCGATCGTCCGGGTCGAAGGCGCCGTCGTGGGCCACGCCGAGCCGCGCCGGCTCGAGCGCGTCGAGGGCCTCTCCGCCGACGCGCACCAGATCGCTCACCAGCGCCTCGACCACCTCGCCGCGCTTGCGGCCGAGGCCGACCCAGAGGATCGAGTTGGCCGTGTACTGGGCCCAGGCGGCGTGGCTGTGGCTGGTGGCGAAGAGCACCTTGCCGCTGAGATCGATGTCGTAGGCCTCGCCGAGGCGCGCGGCCACCTCGTGGGTGATGGCCTCGTCGGCGAGGCCCGCGTCGACCTTGAGCAGCACGACCGTCTCGCCGCCGGCGCGGAGGGCGAGGGCCTTCGCCTGCGGGCGGGTCTCGATGCCGACGCTCGGGGCGAAGGTGCCGCTCAGGCCGTTGAAGCGCCGGTCCGGCGGGTCGATGTCGCCGAGGAAGTCGACGCGCGCCGTGTAGGCCCCGAGGGCCGTGCCGACCGGGGCGCTGAGCCAGCCCTCGGCGACGCCCGCCTCGAGGGCGCCGGCCTCCACGGTGCCGCCGGCGCCGGCCGTCGGGTTGGGGAGCTCGTAGGTGCAGTGGTCGGTGGGGGCCGGCGTGGGCGGGCCGGCGTCCTCGGCGGCGCCGCCGTCCCCGCCCGCGTCCGGCGGCGCGACGCCGTCGTCGTCCCCGCACCCGAGCGCGAGGGCCGAGAGAACCCCCACGAGCACACCCCATCGCGTCAAGCCCATGTGTCCCAGTCTAGGGCCCCCCGGCCCCTCCGGGAGCCCGGGCGCCTTACGCCTCGCGCGCCCCGGACCCTTCGCCCGGATCCTTCGCCCAGACCCTTCGCCCAGGGCCCATCCGACCCCAGGGCCTCCGCATGGCCCCCGTCGCGTCCCACGCCGCTCGCCGCCAGAGCGCTCGATGAGCGGCGCCGAGCTGATCACCTACGGCAAGTGGGTGCTCTTCTTCGGCGTCCCGCTCGGCTGGGCCTTCTGGGAGCTCTGGCGCGTGGAGCGCTCGCTCCGCGCGGACCGCGAGCGCGCGAGGTCGGTGGGCGAGGACGCGCCGGACGACCTCACTCGATGACCAGGCCGGCGCCCGCGTCCTCGTAGAGCCGGTCGAAGACGGGCGCGAACTTCTTCTCCACGTTCTTCCGCTTCACCTTCAGCGTCGGCGTGAGCTCGTCCTCTTCGACGCTGAGCTCCCGGTCGAGCAGGTACACGCGCTTGATCGTCTCGACCCGCGCGAGCTTCCCGTTCGCGCGCTGCACCGCCTCGACGACGCGCGCCCGGAGCGCCCGATCGGCGGTCACGCTCTGCATCAGCTCCGCGAGCCCGTCGGGGCGCGCGAGCGGGTCCGCCCGGATCGCCGCGAGCATGCGATCGGCTTCGCCGTCCGCGACGAGCTGGTGCTCCCGGGCCCACTCGATGGCCTCGGCGGGGCCGATGGTGATCAGGGCGACGAGGTACTTGCGCTGATCGCCGTGCGCGTGGGCCTGGCTGATGAGCGGGTCGGCGGCCTTGATCTCGTTCTCGATGTTCGCGGGCGTGAGGTTCTTGCCGCCCGCGGTGATGATGATGTGCTTCTTCCGATCCTTGATCGAGAGGAAGCCGTCGGCGTCGATCTCGCCGATGTCCCCCGTGTGCAGCCAGCCGTCGACGATGGTCTTCGCGGTGGCCTCGGGGTTCTTGTAGTAGCCCTGGAAGACCATCCCGCCGCGGAGGAGGATCTCGCCGTCCTCGGCGATGCGGTGCTCGCAGAAGGGCAGGGGGCGGCCGACGCTGCCGAGGCGCACCTCGCCGGGCCGGTTGGCGTGGGTCACGACCGTGGCCTCGGTCATGCCGTAGACCTCGTAGACCGGGAAGCCGGCGGCCCAGAAGAACGTGAGGATCTCGGGCGCGATGGGCGCCGCGCCGGTGACGAAGTAGCGCACGCGCCCGCCGAAGACGGCGCGGAGCTTCGAGAAGACGAGCCGATCGGCGGCCCGGTACTGGGCGGCGAGGGGCGCCGGGATGGGCTGGCCGGCTTGCCAGCGGCGCACGACCTCGCGGCCCACCTCGTCGGCCCAGGCGAAGATGCGCTGCTTCGCCGGGGAGGCCTGGTCCACCTGGCTCCGGACCTTCGCGTAGGCCTTCTCGAAGATGCGCGGCACGCTGCCGAAGACCGTCGGCCGCGCCTCCTGCACCTCGTCGAGGACCTTCGGGATGCTCGACGCGAACCAGCTCTCGATGCCCGCGTTGATGCGCCCGTAGAAGCCGAGGACGCGCTCGGCGACGTGGGCCATGGGGAGGAAGTTGAAGGAGACGTCGCCTTCGTCGAAGGGGGCGTTGTGCTCCTGGTGGGCGAGCACCGTCATGATGTTGGCGTGCGAGATCATGGCGCCCTTGGGGGGGCCGGTCGTGCCGCTCGTGTAGACGATGATCGCCGTGTGGTCGGGGTCCGTGCCGGCGACGCGCTCGCGGACGGCGGCCTCGTCGATGGCGCTGCCGAGCACCTGCTCCCAGGCGACGCAGCCGGGGCGCGGGCCGCCCTCCCAGACGACGACGTGCTCGAGCTTCGGGAGGCGCTCGCGGATGGCCTCGACCTTGGCGAGGTCGTCGGCGCCTTCCACGAAGGCCACGCGCGCGTCGGCGTGGTCGAGGATGTAGGCGAGCTGGTCGGCGGTGAGCGTCGGGTAGGCGCCGAGGGTGACGCAGCCGGCGAGCTGGCCGCCGATGTCGGCGACGCACCACTCGGGGCGCGTGCTGCCGATGATCGCCACCTTCTCTCCGCGCTTCAGGCCCTTGGCGATCAGCCAGCTCGCGACGGCCTGGGCGCGCTCGCCGAACTGGAGCCAGCTCGTCGGCTGCCAGCGCCCGTCGCCATCGGGGGTGGCGTGCTTGTGGCGGAAGGCGATGCGGTAGCCGTCGCGGGCGACGCGCCGGAGGAAGAGGTCGCCGACGCTGCGGGCCTCCTTGGCCACGTAGACGGCGGGGCGGGGAGGCGTCCAGGGGCGGGGGTCGAAGGGGGTGGCGTGGAGCAGGCGCTGGCCGAGCATCGAGGCGAGCGTACTCGATCTCGGGGGGCGGGAGCGTTGGGGAGGGTGGGGGCTCGAGTGAGAGCGCGAGCCGGGAGCGAGGAGCGCGAGCGGGAGCGCGAGCGCGAGCTGGGAGTGGGAGCCCGAGCTCGAGCTGGGAGCGAGGAGCCCGAGCGTGAGCCGGGAGCTCGAGCGCGAGCCCGCAGCATGGAGCCCGAGCGCGAGCTGGGAGTGAGGGCGGGGACCCGGAGCGGAGGGGGGAGCCGGCGCGAGCGGGAGCTCGAACCCGGGCGGCGTCCGCTCAGCGGTAGCGGTCGCGTGAGCTGGCGAGCTGGCGGCGGATGTCGTTCTGCACGCCGATCAGCTCGCTCAGGGCGGCCTCGGTGCTGTCGAGGAGGCGCGCCATGTTGCGGTGGGCGCCGGGGATGCGGCCCCAGCCGAGGCCGTTGCAGATCCGGTCCACGGATCGCCCGAGCTCGAGGGCCGGCTGGGCGCCCCGGGGGCCGATCTCGGCGGCGTGGTTGGTCATCCTCCGCAGCTCGGGGGCGCCGCAGGGGAAGCGGCCGCGGGCGCTCGTGAGCGCGCGCCGGGTCGCCTCGACCTCGCGGAGCAGAGCGGTCTTCTCGGCGGGCGGCAGATCCTCCTCGCGGCGCGCCTCGAGGTCGCGGCGCGCGCGGGCGAAGCGCTCGGGCAGCCGATCGATGCGCTCTTGCACGTCGGCCGGCGGGTCGGCCCAGGTGGCGTGGAGCTCGCACAGGCGCTCGGCGGTCCGCTCGATCGAGTCGGCCTGGTGGTCGATGCCCGGGTCGGCCCGCAGCGGCGCCAGGGTCGGCGCGTCGGCGCAGAAGTCGGGTCGCTCGCGCTCGCCGCCGAGGCCGCGCCGGTAGGCCGCGATGACCGGGAGGGCGCGCTCGTAGGTGCGGATGAGCCCCTCGGCGCGCGCGACGGCCTGCTCGAGCTGGCTGCGCGCCTCGGCGGCGCGCTCCGGCGGGAGCGGCGGGGGGGAGCTCGGCGCGACGCTCGTCGGGGCCTGGGCCGGCTCGCCGTCGCTGGCGCGGGGCGACGCGGCTCGCGCGGGGGCCGGGCGCCCGGCCCGGCGTGCGCGGCGGGGCTCCGACGGCTCGGCAGGCGGGGCCTCGGTGGGCGCGGCCGGCGTGGGGGCCTCGGCGGCGGGCGCGCCGGCATCCACCGTCGCCGCGGCGACGACGGCGGCGTCGGGCGAAGGCCCGGCGTCGACCGCGGCGGCCGGCGCGCCGGCGACCTCGAGGGGGGCCTGGGGCGGGAGCCCGACCGGCGCGGCGGCGGGCCGGAGCGCGAAGTAGGCGCCCACGCCGGCGCCGACCAGCGCGAGCACGCCGACGCCGATGGCGAGGCCGAGCGGGCCTCGGCGGGGCGCCGGGGAAGGCAGGGGGGTGGCCGCGTCCGGCCGGGTCGCCCCGGGGGTGGTGGCGCTCGTCCGCGGGGTCGCCGCCGCGAGCGCGACGGGCGTGACCTGGGTCTGCGGGAGCGGGCGCGCCTGCACCGTGCGGGGCGTCGCGTCGGAGGCGCCGCGGGCCGCGCGGTGGACCTGCTCCTGGAAGGCCGCGATGGTCGGCGGCCGGTCCGCCGGGCTCTTGGCCAGGGCGCGCGTGAGCACGGCCTGGAGCCCCTCGGGCGCGTCCGGCTGGAAGGTGCGCAGCAGCGGCGGCGGGTGCGTGAGGACCTTCGAGAGGATCGCCGTGAGCGTCGGCCCGGTGAAGGGCGGCGTCCCCGCGAGGGACTCGAAGAGGATGGCGCCGAGCGAGTAGACGTCCGTGCGCACGTCGACCTCGAGGCCCTGGGCCTGCTCGGGCGACATGTACATGGGCGTGCCCATGGTCGCGCCGGAGGCCGTGAGCCGCCCCGCGTGCTCCCCCTCGAGCATCTTGGCGAGGCCGAAGTCGAGCAGGACGGCGCGCTCGCCGGCGCCGGCGCGGCGGGCGAGGAAGACGTTGGAGGGCTTCAGGTCCCGGTGGAGGATGCCGTGGCCGTGGGCCGTCTCGAGCGCGTCCGCGAGCTGGTCGAAGATGGCGAGCGCCTCGGAGACGGGGAGGGCGCCGCGTCGCTCGAGGCGGGCGGCGAGGTCCTCGCCCTCGAGCCGGTCCATGACGAGGAAGGCGACGCCGTCGTCGGTCACGTCGAAGTCGTGGACGCCGACGATGCTCGCGTGGCCGAGGGCGGCCAGGGCCTCTGCCTCGCGCCGGAAGCGCGCCAGGGCGTTGGGCTCGAGGGCGGCGTCCGGGAGGAGCACCTTCACCGCGTAGGCGCGCCCCGTGCGCACGTGCGTCGCCTCGTACACGGCGCCGATGCCGCCGGCTCCGAGCCGGTGGCCCATGCGGTAGGCGCCGAGCTGGCGCCCCTCGAGATCGGGATCGTCCGCGATCAATGCGAGCGCCATTCTACGCGCCGGGCGGGACGCGCGCAGGGCGGCGCGCAGGAGGAGCGCGAACGCGCGGCGTCTCGGGGCGCCGCCGCGAGCATCGCGCGGCGTCTCGGAGCCCGGCGAGGCTACGGGCGCTGGACGTCGCCCATGGCCTCGATGGCGCGGGCGAGGTTGTCGCGGCGGAGGCGGAGGCGGCGCTCGGTCTCCTCGAGGCGCTCGAGGCGCTCCGCGTCGCCGGCGGCGCGGGCCTCCTCGATGGCGGGGGCGATCTGCCCGAGGAGGCGCTCGCTCAGGGCGTGGGAATTCTGGCGGCGCACGTAGACGCCCCAGAGCCGCTGGGCGCGGGCCTCCGGGGTTTCGTTCGGGGGGCCTTCGGTGGCCGCGCCCAGGTCGCCGCTCGCCGCCTCGGCTGTCGCCGCCGGATCGGCCGCGCGCTCGTCCGGGGCCTCGCCCGGTAGCTGGCCCGGTAGCTGGCCCGGTGCCTCGCCCGCGGGCCCGCTGGGCTCGCCCGCTGCGCCCTCGCCGGCGCTGCCCGCGAGCCGCTCCACGAGCGCCTCGAGCTCCTCCATCTCGCGCTCGTCGAGCGCCGCCGGCGCCGCGCCGCCGTCCGGCTCCGCCGCGGCCGGCGTCGGCTCCGCGAAGGTCGGCGCGCCGGCGTCGGGCGCGCCGTGCGCCTCGTCGGCGCTCTCGCCTCCCCAGACCAGCCAGCCCACGACCCCGACGGCGACCACCGCGCCCCCGAGCCACACCGCGCTCGAGCCCTTCACGACCCCGGTGGTGGCACGGCCGCCCACCCGACGCCAGCGCCCTCCCCGACCCCGCTCCGCACGGAGGAGCAATCCGTCCTATGCTCCGCGCCGATGGAATACGCCCTCCTCGGACGCACCGGCGTGCGCGTCTCGCGCCTCGCCTTCGGGACCATGAGCTTCGGTGGCGACGCCGACGCCGCGACCTCCGCGAAGCTCTACGCCCGCTGCCGCGACGCCGGCATCAACCTCTTCGACACGGCCGACATGTATTCGCGCGGCGAGAGCGAGCGCATCCTCGGGGGCCTCGTCGCCGCGCATCGGGACCAGGTCGTCCTCGCGACGAAGGCCTACTTTCCGATGGGCGAGGGGCCGAACGATCGCGGCACCTCCCGCTTCCACCTCGTGCGCGCCGTCGAGGCCAGCCTGAAGCGCCTCGGGACCGACCGCATCGACCTCTTCTACCTGCACCGCTGGGACGAGGAGGCGGACCTCGAGGAGACGCTCCGCGCCGTCGACGATCTGGTCCGCCAGGGGAAGATCCTCTACCCGGCCATCTCGAACTTCAGCGCCTGGCAGACCATGAAGGCCGTCGCCCTCTGCGAGCGGCGGGGCTGGGCGCGGCCCGTCGCCATCCAGCCCATGTACAACCTGGTCAAGCGCCAGGCGGAGGTGGAGCTCTTGCCGATGAGCGCGAGCGAGGGCCTCGGCGTGTTCCCCTACTCGCCGCTCGCCGCGGGCCTGCTCACGGGGAAGTACGGGCGCGGCAAGAACCCGGACGCCGGGCGGCTGGTCGAGAACGCGACCTACATGACGCGCTACGGCATGGGGAAGGACGAGGCGCTCGAGGTCGCGGATGGCTTCGTGGCGCTGGCCGACGAGGTCGGCGTGCACCCGGTGAGCCTGGCCGTCGCCTGGGTCGCTGCGCATCCGGCGGTGACGGCGCCGCTCCTCGGGGCGCGGAAGGTCGAGCAGCTCGAGCCGGCGCTGGCGGCGCTCGAGGTGCCCATGGACGAGGCCCTCTACGCGAAGGTCGCGGCCCTCACGCCGGCGCCGCCGCTGGCGACCGATCGCGCCGAGGAGGGCTCGGCGCACGACCTCCGCGGGAAGTGAGCGGCGCCGCTTTTCGGCGCCGACGCCCGGCCTGACGTATCCTGGGGGCGTCGTGCGACGCGCGCTGCCGCTCTGCCTGGCCCTCCTGGGCGCCGCCTGCTCCGATGGCTCGACGCCGCCGGAGCCGCGGGCGATCGCGCGCTCCACCGGGGAGGCGCCGGCGGGCAGCGCGGGCGAGGTCGCGTCCATGCGCTCCGAGTTCGCGCGGCCGGCGCGGGATCGGCGCGAGGTGCCGCGCGGGGAGTACGCGCCGGGGCCGGGCGTGACGATCACCCAGCGGGTCGAGACGCCGGGCGAGCGCCAGCGCCTGGAGAACCTCCAGGCGGCGCTCCGCCGCGCCGCCGGCTCGCCCGACGCCTGCGGCGATCTCGGCGAGGCCACCGGCGAGCTCCGCATCGGGCTCCAGGCGACGGTGATCGACACGGGCACGGTCTCGCGGGCGAACGTCTCGGCGCCGATCCCCGAGGAGACGCGGGCCTGCATGCGCCGCCGCATCGAGGGGTACCGCTTCCCGCCGAGCGACGAGCCCGTGCGGACGATCTCGACCGAGCTCGTGCTGCGCCGGGGCGATCCGGAGGTCACGGAGGAGACGCGCGAGCGGCGCGTCGGCTGGGGCAGCGGCTTCGAGCTCGGCGAGGGGCAGAGCTACGCCGGGAGCGAGAGCGAGCCGATCCAGGGAGGGGAGGCGGTGCCGCCGCCGAGCCCGTCGAGCAATTGGATCCAGGGGCCGTCCGGGTCGACCGCGGCGGGGCCGTCCGGCGTGTCGATCATGGGTCCGAGCGGCGTCGCGATCGGCGACTGACGCCGGGAGCGGGAGCGTCGGGGAGTCTTCACCTCTTCCTGTGACCTGCAGCGACGATCTGCAGCGACGATCTGCAGCGACGATCTGCAGCGACGATCTGCAGCGAGCGGGCGGGAGGCGTCGCGCGGCGGCGGGTGAAGGCGGCGCTCGATCCGGTGGGGAGGGCGCCCGCGATTGGGGGCCGCGGACGCGAGCCCTCTTCATGTATGCTCGCCACGAATCATGTCGGAGCTGCCTCCCGTCGGGACTCGCCTCGGCGAGCGCTACCGCCTCGACGAAGTGCTCGCGCGCGGTGGCGTGGGCGTCGTGTATCGGGCCCACGACCTGGACCTGGATCGCACGGTGGCGGTCAAGGTGCTGCCGCTCTCGCTGGACAAGGGCCGCAAGCGCGAGCGCTTCCTGCGCGAGGCGCGGCTCGCGGCGACCGTGGGGCATCCGCACGTGGTGAAGGTGCACGACTTCGGGTTCTACGCGGGGGGGCTCGAGGGCGAGGACCCGGACGCGGCGTCGGAGCGGCCCTTCCTGGTGATGGAGCTGCTGGACGGGGCGTCCCTCTATCGGCGCATCCACACGGTGGGGCCGCTCAGCGTGCCCGAGGCTTGTTCGCTCGGGAGCCAGCTCTGCAGCGCGGCGGCGGCGGTGCACGAGGCGGGGATCGTGCATCGGGATCTGAAGCCCGGGAACGTCTTCCTGCTGCGCGCGCTCGGGATCACGGTGAAGCTGATCGACTTCGGCATGAGCAAGTCCTTCGACGAGAAGGAAGCGATCACGGAGCCGGGGAGGGTGATCGGGACGCCGAGCTACATGGCGCCGGAGCAGCTCTTGGGGCGGCCGGCCGATCCGCGGAGCGACGTGTACGGCGTGGGCGCGACCATGTACGAGGCGCTGGTGGGTGTGCCGTACGTGAAGCCGCATCGGCGGATCGAGAAGACGCTGGCGGCGGTGCTCGAGAGGCGGCCCGAGCCGCCGAGCAAGATCCGGCCGAAGACGCCGGGGTACGTGGATGCGCTGGTGATGCGGTCGCTGGACCCGGATCCGGAGAAGCGGTTTCAGACGTGCATGGAGATGAAGCGGGCGTGTGATGAGGCGCTCGATCGGTCGACGAAGGAAGGGCATTAGCGGGCGCGAGAACGAGCGCGAGCTGGAGCGCCAGCCCGAGCGGCGAGCGCGAGCGCCAGCCCGAGCCGAGAGCCCAAGCCCTAGCTGAGAGCCCGAGCCCCAGCTCGAGTTGCGAGCGCGAGCACCGGCCCAAGCCGAGAGCCTGAGCCCAAGCCGAGAGCTCGAGCCCAAGCTGGGAGCCCAAGCCCGAGCTGAGAGCCCAAGCCCGAGCTGCAAGCCCGAGCTGAGAGCCCAAGCCGAGAGCTCGAGCCCAAGCTGGGAGCCCAAGCCCAAGCTGCGAGCTCGAGCCCAAGCTGCGAGCCCGAGCCCAAGCCGAGAGCTCGAGCCCGAGCTGAGAGCCCAAGCCCGAGCCCAGGCTGTCAGCCCGAGCCTGGAGCTCGAGTCCAAGCTGCGAGCCCGAGTGTGGAGTCCCGCGCGGCGCTCCAGTCATGGCAGGAGCATGGACTCCGAGCCCGGGTCGGGGTCGCTTCGGAGCCGTAGATGGAATGCTGCTCGGGGGCGGCTCGCTGGGGGTGGTTCGTGTGGGTCAGCCGAAGGCGGCGCACGTCTCGCGCCAACGGCTGTGCGTTGGGCTCGTTTCGGCTCGGGCGCCGTTGTCACGGGACCTGCGCCTGGAGAGGGCATGACCCACACGAACCACCCCCAGCGAGCCGGTGCCACCTC
>PABA01000153.1 GCA_002699025.1 Sandaracinus sp.
CAGGGAGGAGCGCAGCGACGACCGGAGCGCAGTAGCGAGCGCCAGCGAGCGGAAACCGCGACGAAGGTGCCGTTCCCAGAGAACCCGAGCGACGGCCACCCCCGCGCGAGGTCGGACCCCGGCAGCCCTCCCAGCGGAGAGGCGCCGCGGCGGTGCTCGATAGATCGGAGCACCGCGACCGAGCGCAGCGAGGTCGAGCTCTCGCCGGCAGGCGCTGCTGAGCCGCGGAGGGAGGAGCGAAGCGACGACCGGAGCGAATAGCGAGCGCCAGCGAGCGCAAAACTAGTTCTCGTGAACGATCACCCGGCCACGCTCGCGGACCTGGATCTCCCGCCGGCGCTCGATCAGGTACTCCGTGCGCGACGTCACCTGCTCGACCTGGGGCGAGAGGTGCCACGCGGGCCGCGCCTCGGTCGCGCCCTCGGGTCGGTCCCACTTCAGGAAGAGCACGAACTCCTGGTTCAGGAGCCGCGGCTCGTTGCCCTCGAGCGTCCCGAAGCCCATCTCGCCCTCGCGCGAGCGCAGCACGACGTCTTCGGGGAGCTCGCCGACGAGGTTGCGCTCGGCGCGCGGGAAGAGGCGCATGGTCGTCCGCCGGTCGAGGTCCTGGTCCGTGCGCACGGTCTGGATCGTCACGTAGGCGATCACATCGGCGCGGCGCACCCGCTGGTCGAGCTCCTGCGACCAGTCGCGCCGCCACTGGCCCTCGAGGGACTCGGGGTCGGCGACGAAATCGACTCCGTCCTCGAAGTACCGGCGCTCCTCGGCCGTGAGGGGGCTGCCGAGGAGCACCTCCTCCCCGGAGCCGCCGCAGGCCGCGAGAGCGAACGAGAGGGCGAGGAGGGAGGCGAGGTGCGTGGGGAGGCGCATCGGGCGGGGTCTTAGCATCCGGCGGGGTCGGTGTCTCGGCGGCGGGCAGCCGCCGGGCAGGAGGCCCCCGGCGGCGACGAGGACCTCGCTCATGAGTGGCGGGAGACGGGCCGGGCATTCGGTCCGTGCTCCCCTTTCTGGGGCCAACACGCGAGGCCGGCTCCCCCTTTCGGGTGTCCGCGCCTCGGGGCGGTGGGGCGGCCGGGCGGCGGGGCGGCCGGGCGGCCGGGCGGCTCAGCCGACTCCCCTCGCCTCGCTCGCCCTCACTCGGCGTCGGGCCCGGCGAGCAGCGCCCCCCAGGACCAGACGGGCTCGCCGGCCAGCACCCTCCCCGGCGCCGCCCAGAGCGCCTCGAGGTCGGGCGGGAGCGGCGCCTCCAGGCGGAGCAGCGCCCCGGTGCGGGGGTGCGCGATCTCCAGCCGGAAGGCATGGAGCGCGTGCCGCGGGTGCCCGAGGCGACGGAGCAGGCCGGGCGAGAGCCCCTCGTCGATGGCCTCGATGAAGGGCTGATGCCCCTCCGGGCCGTAGAGCTTGTCGCCGACGATGGGGTGCCCGAGGTGCGCGAGGTGCACCCGGAGCTGGTGCTGGCGGCCGGTCTCCGGGTGCATCTCGACCAGCGTCGCCCCCTCCCGGCGCTCGCGGACGTGGTACTCGCTCGCGCAGGCGAGCCCGCCCTCCTCGCGCACGGCCATGAGCACGTGGGGCCCGCTCTCGGCCGGACCGAGGGGCGCCTCGATGCGGCCCCGCTCCCGCTCGAGCCGGCCGCGGGCGATGGCGAGGTAGCGCTTCCCCACCTCGCGCTTCTCGAAGCAGGTCTTCAGGGCCTTCTCCGCCGTCGCGTGCTTGGCGCAGATGACGACCCCGCTCGTCTCGCGATCGAGGCGGTGGCAGAACTGCGGGCAATCGTCGGCGCCGAAGTCGCGCTCGAGGAGCTTGCTGAGCGTGTTCCGGTGGTAGGTGGCCGTCGGGTGCATGGGGAGCCCCGCGGGCTTGTCGACGACCAGGACGTCCGCGTCCTCGTAGAGGATGCCGTAGTGGCGGGGCGTCGGCGGCTCGTCCATGGGCGGGCGGACGATCCAGACGGTCTCGCCCTCCTTGACGCGCTCGCTCGCGCGGCGGCGGCGGCCGTCGGGCCAGCGCGCGCATGCCTTCACGATGGCCTGGGCGCGGGTCCGGGAGAGGCGGGGGATGCGCAGCTGGAGGAAGCGATCGAGGCGGAGGCCCGCGTGCTCCTTGGGCACGGGGAAGGTGAGGACGATCGACTCGGGATCGCAGCCGGGCGGGGGCGCGGGCATGGGCGGAGGGGAGCCGGGCGTTGGTCCCGTCGAGCGGGGGGTCTACCCTCGGCCGCGGAGGCCCGGCGATGCCGCAGTGTGGGCGGGTCGCGGCGCCGGTTCAAAGGACGCATGGCGGGCGAAGCGAGCGAGGCGACGGAGGCGGCGAACGAGGTCGGGGCCGAGGCGGCGGCCGAGCGCGACGAGCCGACGCCGACCGGGGGCGCCGACGCACCGGATGGACCGGGCTACGCCGGCGGTCTGGTCGGGCTGCTCGCGCTCCTGCTCCTCGCCTGGCCCGGCGCGCCCGCGCTGCCCCCGCCCGCGTCGGCGGGCCCGCCCCCGCTGCGCCTCGAGCTCGTCGACCCGCTCGGCGCGCCCGTGGCCGGGGCCGAGGTGCGCTGGAGGGCGGCGGAGCGCGGGTCGGACGTTCGAGAAACGGACGTTTCGGAAACGGAAGTGCGCGGCCGGAGCGACGCGGCCGGGGCCGTCGCGCTCGTGATCCCCGCCGCGTCGGGCGCGATCCGGGTGCGCGCGGCCGGCTACGCGCCCCTCGAGCGCCCGCTCCCCGGCCCGCGCGAGGCCCCGCTCGTGCTCACGCTCGATCCGGCGCGGCGCCTCGAGGGGGTCGTCGTCGATCCGGACGGCGCGCCGCTCGAGGGGGCCACGCTGACGGTCTTCGCGCTCGACGCGGAGGGGGCCGTGCGCGAGGACCGCGAGCCCTGGCGCGCGACGAGCGACGCGCGGGGGCGCTTCGGCGTCGCGCAGGTGCCGGTGGGGCCGCTCCGCCTCCGGGCGAGCCATCGGGGTCACGCGACGCACACGCGGCGCGTGCTGGAGGAGGAGGACTCGCTGACGGTGGTGCTGGCCCCCGCCGCCGAGCTCACCGGCCTGGTCTACGGCGCCGACGGGCTGCCGGCGGGCGGGGCGACGGTCTCGCTGGTCGGCAGCGGCGTCTGGCCGCCGCGGGAGATCGCGAGCGACGCGGGCGGGCGCTTCGCCTTCGACGGGGTGCCGCCCGGGATCTACGAGGTGCACGCCTGGCACGGGAGCGAGGTGGCGCCGCCGCGCCGGGGACTGGAGGTCGAAGCGGGCGCACCGACCTACGTCCCGCTGCGCATGCTGGAGGGCGAGGCCCTCGGGGGCGTGGTGGTCGACGAGGCGGGGGCGCCCATCGCCGGGGCGGAGGTGGCCGTCACGGAGAGCGGCGTGGCGCTGCTCCCGCGGACGACCCGGACCGACGCCGCCGGGGCCTTCCGCTTCCAGGCGCTCCTCCCCGCGACCGGCGGGCCGGCTTCGGCGGTCCGCTGGCTCACGGCCCAGGCGCCGGGCCACGTGCCGACGACGGCGGCCGTCACGCCGCCGGGGCCGGTGAGCGTGGTGCTGCCCCGCGGGGCGCGCGTCTCGGGCGTGGTCCTCGACGCACGCGACCGGCCCGTGGTCGGCGCCGTGGTGCGCTGGCTCGCGGCCGAGCCCGGAGGCAACCCGGCCGGCGCGCTCGTGCCGAGCCCGGGGCGGCTGAGCGTCACCACCGGGCCGGTGCCGCCGCTCCCGCTGGACGCGATCACGACCGGGCTCGGCCCGGCGCCCACGCCCGCGCTCCGGCCGAGCGGCGCCTCGACGGTGACCGATGGCGCCGGGCGCTTCGTGCTCGAGGGGCTCCCCCCGGGGCTCGGTGAGCTCCACGCCGAGCACGCGGCGACGGCCCCCGCCCGGAGCGACGCGATGCGCTTGAGCGCGGGAGAGGCGCGGACCGACCTGACGCTCGTCGCGCCGGAGGGGGGCGTGGTCGAGGGGCGCGTGGTGGACGCGCGGGGCTTCCCCGTGGGCGCCGTGCCCCTCGAGCTCCGCGCCGAGCGCGAGCCCTGGCCGCGAGGCCGGCTGGCCGAGCCGGATGGCACGTTCCGCTTCGAGGGGGTGCTCGGCGTGGCCGTGCTCCTCGCGCGGCCGGCGGAGCTGCCGACCGTGCGGGAGCGCCTCGAGGTCGGCGACGGGGAGACGGTGCAGGTGGAGCTCGTCGTGGAGACCGAGCTCAGCCAGCTCGCGCTCCGCGTCTTCGACGACGACGGCTTTCCCCTCGAGGGCGCCTCGCTGACGCTGAGCAGCCTCGCGGCGCGCACGCCGCTCCGGCGGGTCGGGCTCAGCGGGCCCGACGGGACCTTCGTCTTCTCCGCGCTGCCGCCGCCGCCCTGGCGACTGGGCGTGGACCACCCGGAGCACGCGCCCGTCGAGCGCGTGGTCGCGACCGGCGAGGGGGAGCAGCGGATCACGCTGGCAGAAGGGGGGACCGTGCGCGGGCGGGTGGTCGATCCGTGGTCCGAGGAGCCGCTGGCGGGGGTGAGCGTGCGGCTCGAGGGCGAGACCCTGAGCCGGACGCTGCCGACCGACGCCGAGGGGCGCTTCGCGGCGGAGCGCTTGCCGCGGGGACGCTACCTGGTGGCGCTCGAGCTGCCCGGGCGGCTGCCCATCGAGGAGGAGGTCACGCTCGAGGGGGAGGAGGTCGAGGTCGAGCTCCGGCCGGAGGAAGGCGGGGAGCTCCGCGGGCAGGTCGTGGACGTGCTCGGCGACGCGGTGGAGGGGGCGACCGTGCGGGCGGGCCGTGGCGAGGCGGAGGGGCGAGCTGCGGGCGAGGCGGAGAGCGACGCGGCGGGGCGCTTCGCGATGCTGCTCCCGCCGGGGCTCCACGCCGTCCTGGCCGAGCACCCGCGGGCCGGGCGCGCCGAGGGCCCGCGCGTGCGCGTGGAGCGCGGGGGGAGCGTGAGCGTCCGGCTGGTGACCGACGGGCGCCTCCCCGTCGACGAGGAAGAGGAGGCCGCGGCGGAGATCCTCACCGGCGTGCCCGTGAGCGTGGCGCGGCGAGGCGGCGCGGTGGTGGTGACCGCCGTGCACGGCGCGGGCGCGGCGCGGGTGCGGGTGGGCGACGAGCTCCTGAGCGTGGACGACGAGCCCGTGCTGGCGGCCTCGCAGGCCCGCGGCATGTTGCGAGGCCCCGCGGGCGACCGCGCCGTGTTGGTGGTGCGCCGCGGAGGCCGAGAGCGGCGCGTGGTCGCGCGACGAGAGCGCCACACACGCTGAGCCCCGCGGGCTGCGGCGGCGGCTCGGGGCTCGGGCGTCAGCTCCGCAGCTCGGGCGCCCGCTCGGAGCTCGGGCTCGGGCTTCACTGCTTCGGCTCGGGCTTCGCTGCTTCGGCTCCGGCTTCGCTGCTTCGGCTCCGGCTTCGCTGCTTCGGCTCCGGCTTCGCTGCTTCGGCTCCGGCTTCGCTGCTTCGGCTCGTTCTCGGGCTCGGGCTTTGGGCTCGGGCTCTGGGCTCGGGCTTCGGGCTCGGGCTTCGGGCTCGAGCTCCGCTGTTCGGGCTCGATCTCGAGCTCGGGCTTCGGCTCCGTCGCTCGGGCCCGAGCTTCGCAGCTTCGGCTCGCGCTCCGCGGCTCGGGCTCCTCCCGCGCCCATGTCACACGCCCCCTTGCACGTGTCACACGCCGTGATACAAACATCGGCGTGAGCGACGTGAAGAGCGACCCCGAGGAGCACGAAGCGCCCGCCGACGACGCGGAGCCCGAGCCGGAAGACGCCGCCACCGAAGCGGCGCCCGAGGCCTCCGAGGCGCCCGCCCCGGCCAAGGAGAAGCGTCGCCGCGTGCGCCGCCGGCAGAAGAAGGAGCGCGTGCTCCACACGCGCGTCCCGGCGGTCCTCGAGCAGGAGCTCAAGCGCCTGGCCGAGTCCCTCCGCCTGCCGGTCTCCAACGTCGTCCGCACCATCCTCGAGGACGCCGTCGACACGCTCGACGTCGCCGGCCGGAGCGCCCAGGAGGAGCTCACGCGCGTCGCCGACCGGCTCGGCGGCCCCCGCGCGCCCGCTCCGGACGCGCCGCCCGCCCCGAAGGCCCCGCCGGCCGCCCCCACCTATCCGCTCGAAGGCGCGCTCGGTATCAGCCGCGTGCGCCTCGTGCGCGCCACGCCCTGCGGCCTCACCGGCCGCGAGCTCGGCGCCGGCGAGGAGGCCCTCCTCGTCCACTTCGACGACGGACGCCCGCCCCTCGCGGTCGCCCCCGACGCGCTCCCGACGCCCCCCGGCGACGGGACGCCCCCCACCGGCGCTCCGCCGGAAGGAGACCCCGCATGACCCGCCCCGAAGACGCCCCGCCCACCCACGAAGCCGCGGACCGCGCCGTGCGCTCCCTCTTCCAGATCGGTCGCCTCTGGGCCTCCCACGGCCTCGAGATGGGTCGCATGACCTTGCGGACCGCCGCCAAGACCCTCGAGAGCACCGCCGAGACCCTCGAGGACCTCTCCCAGCGCGTCGCCCCCGACGACGAGCGCCCCGCGGACGAACGCGCCGCCGACTGAACGCACCGCCGACCGAACGCACCGCCGACGAGCGCACCGCCGACTGAACGCGCCGCCGACGAACGCACCGAGCGCGGACCCCGCCTCGAGAACGCCCCGCCAGCCCGCTGCGCGGGGCGTCCTCGATCGCCCCCTCCAGCGGCATCGCGGCGAGCGGCCCGTCCACGGCGCCGGGCTCAGAAGCGCCGGCGGAGCGCCCCGAGCAGCCTGGCCACGGCGCGCACCTTCGTGATCGGCCCGCCCTTGCCGCGGAGCGCCGCCATGCCCTTCCCGAGCCGCTCGAGCGCCTCGTCGTAGGGGTGCCAGTAGAGCTCCGGCCGCGCGTTGCCGTCCACGACCACGGCCCGCGGCCGCACCAATGCGTGGAGCGCGTGCGGCGAGTTCGTCACCCCGAAGCCCGTCTCGCCGACGCCGCCCCAGGGCAGCGCCGGGATGGCCCCGGTGAAGGCGTGGTTGTTCACCGTCACGACGCCCGCCCGGAGCCGCCGTGCGACCGCCTCCCCGCGCGCCGCGTCCCGCGTCCAGACGCTCGCCGTCAGCCCGAAGCGCGAGTCGTTCGCCGCCGCCACGGCCGCCGCCTCGTCCGCCACCGTCTGCACGACGACCACCGGCCCGAACGTCTCCTCCCGGAGCGCCGCCGAAGACGGCTCGACCTCCGCCAGCACGGTCGGCGCGAACCAGCGCCCGCCCCGCTCGAGCCGCTCGCCGCCGGCCAGCACCTCCGCGCCCCCGTCGACCGCCTCGCGCACGTGCCGCTCCACCGTCGCGAGCTGCGCCTCGGTCACCAGCGGCCCCACGTCGCGCCCGGGCACCAGCTCTCCGGCCAGCTCACCGAGCCGCGCCTTCAGCGGGCCGGCGACCTCCGCCACCGCGTAGACGCGCTCGAGCCCGGCGCAGTTCTGCCCCGCGTTCGCCATCGCCGCCCAGAGCAGGCCCCGGGCCGTGCGCTCCAGGTCCGCGTCGTCGAGCACCACGGCCGCGTCCTTGCCGCCGAGCTCGAGCGACGCCGGCGTGAGCGCCCGCCCCGCCGCCGCGCCGACCTTCCGCCCGGTCGCCACGCTGCCCGTGAACACCACCGCGTCCACGTCCGCCTCGACCAGCGCCGCCCCCTGCGCGCCGGCGCCCTGCACCAGCTCGACCAGGTCCGGCCCGAAGACCTCGCGCACGATCCCGTGCACGCGCGCCGCCACCCGCGGCGTGTGCTCGGACGGCTTCCAGACGACGCCGTTGCCCGCGAGGAGCGCCGGGAAGAGCGTCCGCAGCGGGATCGCCACCGGGAAGTTCCAAGGCGTGATCAGCGCCACGACGCCACGCGGGACCACCTCGACGCGCGCGCGCTTGCCAGGGTAGGCGAGCGGGTCGAGGCGCACGGCTTCCGTCGCGAGGTGCGCCGGCCCCTGGCTGCTCCACCAGCTCCCGAGGTCCGCCGTCGGCACGACCTCGTGGAGCCACGCCTCCGCCGCCGGCTTGCCCGTCTCCTCCTCGAGGAGCGCGACGATGGCCTCCCCGTCGGCGAGGATGGCGTCCGCGAGCGCGCGCAGCAGCCCCGCGCGCTCGGCGAGGGGCCGGGCCGCGTGGTCGAAGCCGGCGTCACGCGCCCGGGCGACGAGGCCCCCGATGGCCTCCACGGGGGTCGCCTCCACGGGCATGCGGGCCTCGCCGTCCCGAGGCCGGGTCCCTTCGATCGCGCTCATCGCCCTTCCCTCCTCCGCGGGCGCCGAGGCCCGGTCTCCGGGACGCGCCCTCGCACGGCGAGCCCCGGCCCGACGTGCGTCGCGCGCCGCGGCGCCACAGGCCGCACCCTGGTCCCGCGACCGCGGGTCCTTCCCCTGCGCGGCGTCCACGGATGGCTCTCCGGCCGCATCAGCATGCGCGCCAGGTCGACCCGTCGCGCGCCGCGCGGTCGTCCGCCTCGAGCTTCAGGAGGTGCGCCTCGAGGCTCATGGCCGCGAGGCCCCACACCGCCTTCGGCGCGTCGTCGTAGGCATGCGGCACCAGCTCCCGCACGCTCGCCGGCCCGTGGGCGCGGAGCGCCGCCGCGACCTTCTCCTCGCGCATGAGCCGATGCGCGACGTAGTGATCGATGCGCGCCGCCGGGTCGGCGAGGAGGCCCCCGTGCGCCGGGAGCAGGCCCCGCGGCTCGCGCGCCTTCATCGCCTGGAGCGAGCGGAGGTAGCGCCCCATGTCGCCGTCCCGCGGCTCGACGAGGATGGTGCCGACGCCGGCCAGCATGTCCCCCACGATCATCAGCCGCGTCTCCGGCTCGAGGAAGCAGAGGTGGCCGGGCGCGTGCCCGGGCGTGTGCAGGGCCTCGAGGACGCGCTCGCCGAGCCCCACGCGCTCCCCGTCGCGCAGCGTGCGCGCCACCGCTCCGTCGACCCGCGCGGCCGTCTCCGCGTGCGCCCAGAGCGGGAGCCCGAGCGCCTCGGCGAGCCCTGGCGCGACGTGGTCCGGGTGGTGGTGCGTGGCCAGGACGGCGCGCGGTCGGCGGCCGTCGCGCCGCGCCTCCTCGAGCCAGCGCGCGAGGAGCGCCCGCTCGCCCTCGTCGCGCGGGGCCGGCTCGACAAGCGCGACCACGTCGTCCCCGACCAGGAAGGTGTTGGTGTGCGTCGCCGGCGGGAGCGTCGCCGTGCGCACCGGCAGCATGCGCACGCCCGGACCGACCTCCCAGGCCTGCACGCGGGCCCCGAGGTCCTGGACGTCGTCGAAGGCGAGCGGCGGCACCGTCGGCGCGAGCACCACCTCGCCCGCCGCCCAGGCGCGGCGGAGCGCGTCGCGGGTCCAGCGCTCGAGGCCCGGGCGCGGCGCGTCGCCCCGGCGGCGGACGAAGCGCTGGGGCGTCGGCTGCACGTCCCCGCGCGCCTCCCACACGCCGCGCTCCTCGTCGCTCGGCGCGGCCTCGCCCTCCGGGAAGCGGAGCCCCTCGGCGCCGTGGGCCTCCGGGAGCGGCGCGCGCTCGAGCCAGAGGACGTCCTCGCGACCGACGACGAGACGCGTCTGCATCCCGCCCCCGCTCATGGCTCGGAGCGGGGCTCGTCGTCACTGCCGGCGTCGGCGGAGGGCGCGTCCACGCTCGGGACGCGCGGCGCCTTCGGCACGCGGATCTCGGCCGAGCTCTCGGCGGCCGCGTACATGCTCGCGCGCCGCCCGGGCAGGATGGACGGCGAGCGCCCCTCGGGCATCTTCCGCGGGTCGCCGACGAGCTTCAGGCAGGCCTTGGTGATCGCCTTGAGCGTCTCGAAGACGCCCCAGCCCTCGAGCGCCGAGGCCTCGACCTGGGCGACGTCCTCGGGCACGGCGAGGGCCTCGCGGAGGTCGTCGACGGGGAGCGCGATGGAGAGGTCGCGCTTGTTGTACTGGACGACGAGGGGGATGCGGTCCGGGTCGTCGCCCTGGAGGCGGAGGTTGTCCGCGAGGTTGCGGATGCTCTCCACGTTCTGCTCCATGCGGCCGTCCTGGCTGTCGACCACGAAGACGACGCCGTCCACGTGGCGGAGCACCAGGCGGCGGGTGGCGTCGTGGGCGATCTGGCCCGGCACGGTGCAGAGGTGCAGGCGGACCCGGTAGCCCTTGAAGTGGCCGAGGTCCATCGGGAGGAGGTCGAAGAAGAGGGTCCGCTCCGCCTCGGTCATGAGCGAGACGAGCCTGCCGCGGTTCTCCGGGCGGCTGCGCGCGTGGATGAGCTCGAGGTTGGTCGTCTTCCCGCCGAGACCCGGGCCGTAGTAGACGACCTTCAGGTGGAGCTCGCGCTTGGCGTGGGTGACGAGGGGCATGCGGGGGAGCGGGGGCGACGCGCCGCGAGGACCGGTCGGCGCCCCACTCGGGAGGTCGCCGGCGCGGGGCTCGACGCGCGCCGACCGTGCAATCTCACAGGTACGCGAGGCGCCCTCGCAGGTCAACGGGGGGCGCGTCTGGCGAGTGGCCGTCCGTCGGCCGCGCCCCGGGGCGCTCGCTTCGCTCGCTGGAGGGAGCGCTCGCTCCGCTCGCTTGGGGGGTCGGGGAACTGGGGCACGTCGGGGGAGCGGCCGTCGCGTCGGCCGCGCCCCGGGGCGCTCGCTCCATGGGGGCGCGTCCGGCGAGGGGCAGTCGCGTCGACCGCGCCCCGGGGCGCTCGCTTCGCTCGCTGGAGGGAGCGCTCGCTCCGCTCGCTTGGGGGATCAGGGAACTGGGGCACGTCGGGCGAGGAGGTAGGCACGTCGAGCGCGGGCGCCCTGAGGGGTCGGAGAGCTGGGGCGCGCGGGTCACGCGTGGGGGGGGCCGGGCGCGCTCGCTTCGGACTCGGAGCCTGGCCAGGGAGGCAGGGCGGAACGTCGGCGAGGGCGTGCGCTCGGAACGGAAGGGCAACCCCGGAGGCCACTCGCTCGACGTTCCCCAGTTCCCCGGCCCCCCTCCCCCTTCAGGGCGAGCGGAGCGAGCCCGCCCTCGACCGCGCGGCGGCGGCGAACGCCGGCGCCGCGCGGTTGCCGCGGCGGGCGGGGGCGAGTAGGTCCACCTCGATGCGCTTCGCTCTCCGGCCCCTCGCCGCCCTCGCGCTGCTCGCCGCGGCCTGCGGCGGCTCCCCTCCCCCGCCCGCGACCGACGCGCACTTCCACGCCATCCAGCGGCAGGAGGCCGTCCTCGACACCCGCCAGGGGCGCGCGCTCCACGGCCCCTGCGACGAGGCCTGCCCCGCCGCCCGCGAGGGCTGCGCGGCGGCCGCACGCATCTGCGACATCGCCTCCTCCGTCGACGACACGGACGCCCGCCTCCGCTGCGAGCAGGCCGAAGAGCGCTGCCGCCAGTACCGGAGCGCGACCGAGCGCTGCGAGTGCGCCCCATGAGCGACGAGGCTCCGACCCGGCTCGCGGGCCGCCCGCCCCCCCTCTTCGACCTCCGGCTCGGACAGGGCCTGCTCCTCTCGATGTTGGCCGTGGTCGTCGGCGGCCTCGCCGCCTGGCGAGAGCTCGCGACGGGCAGCCCCATGGACCGGCTCGCCATCCCGCTCCGCTTCCTCACCCTCGTCCTCCTGGTGCGCGGCCTCGCCGGGCTCCGCCTCCTCCTCCGCCGCATCCGGCTGCGCGGCGCCGCCCGCGGCCACCGCCTCGAGCTCGGCGACGACGCCCTCGTCTGGACCCGCCCCGAGGGCGCGCTCCGCGTCTCCAAGGAGTCGATCGCTGGGATCGTCCCGCCGGCCGAGGACGGCGCCCACGCCCCCGTGCACCTGCTCGTCACGCCGGAAGATGGCGACGCCCTCGTCCGCCTCCCGCCAGTCTTCGGCCCGCCCGGCGCCCTCGCCGAGCAGCTCGAGCGCTGGCGCGGCCCCGTCCCGGCGCCCGACCCGCTGCCCGAGCGCCCCCTCGCCCGCGCGGCGAGCCCGGTCTACGACGCCGCCGCCGAGGGCCGCCCGCCGGAAGGGGGCGCGGTGCTCCGCCACGGCTGGGGCTGGCTCCGCCGCGGCCCCTACGCGGCCGTGCTCTTCGCCGTCGTCTTCCTCGAGGGCACGCTCCGCATCCCCGAGGGCCTCGAGCTCGCGCTGCTCCCGAAGCTCGCCATGGCGGCCTGCGCGCTCATCCCCATCGGCTGGCTCTGGATGACCGTCCGCGAGATCGCGCCGCGCCGCGGCCTCGCCATGGTCATCACCCCGGCCGAGGTGCTCATGCGCACCCAGGCCGGCGTGCTCCGCGCGCCGTTCGACCGGCTCGACGGCGTCGGCATCGACGCGCAGCCGAGCTGGAGCATCGCCCTCGGCCGCGCCCCGCGCCGGCGCCTGCGCCTCGATCGGCGCGCCGACACGCCCATCCGCTACGACGAGGCGTTCCTCGGCGAGACGGCCGAGGTCGTCGCCGCCCTCCTCGACGCCTACCGGACGGGCCGGCTGCCGGTGCCCCCGAGCGCCGACGCGGCGAGCGAGGCCGCCGACGCCCCCGCGGACCCGGAGCCCGCCGGAGCCGCCGCGCCGGTCGACGGAGACGGGGTAGACGCCCCGGGCGCGGACGACGCCTCCGGCTCGGACGCGCCCGCCGGCGCGCTCCCGGAAGACGGCGCGCCCTCCCCGGACGACGCCCCCGCGGGCTGATCCTCCTCGGCCTCCCAGGGCTCCGGCGGCGGCGGCGGGAGCTCCTCGCGCGCCGGCACGACCACCAGCGCCCGCACGAGCGCGCTCCCCGCGAAGGTCAGCTCCCGCTCCGGCCCCGCCGGCGCCTCGAGCGAGACCTGCGTCGGCCCGCGCACCTCGAAGCGCTCGTCGCCGACGCGCAGCACGCCCTCCCCGTCCGCGAGCACGACCACCCGCGCCGGATCGGCGGGCGCCCCGCGCCGCGGCAGCCGCACCTTCGCGCCCTCGAGGGGCAGGCAGCCCTCGACCTCGCAGCGCCAGCTCCCGACGCGCACGGACCCCGCCTCGAGCGACGCCCCCGCGCCGCTCGGGCGCGCCAACGCGCCGTGCTCGAGCAGCAGCCCCACGCCCCCCGGGAAGGGCGTGTCCATGCCCAGGTAGCGCCGCGCGAGGGGCTCGGCGCGCCGGTCGCCGAGCGCGAAGAGCGCCGCCGCCTCCGCCGCCCGCGCCGGGAGGTAGCGCTCCTCCTCGAAGGCCGCCGCGATCGCGTCCGCCGCCCGCCGCCCACCGATGGCCCCCAGCGCCCGCACCGCCGCCGGCCGGAGCCGGACGTCCTCGAGCACGCGGCCGAGCGCCGGCACGGACTCCCCGAGCGCCTCCGGCGCCACGCCGGCCGCCGCCAGCGTCCGGAGCGCCTCCAGCGCGTCGAGCCGCGCGCCCTCCTCGGCGCCCTCGTCCATCGCCAGCGCCCGCAGGGTCGTGACGCCCGCCCCGTCGCCACGCTCCGCGAGCCCGAGCGCCGCCCGCCGCCGGAGCTCCTCCGGCAGCCCCTCTTCCTCGAGCAGCGCCTGCGCGGGCGCCCGCGCCTCCGCGTCCCCGAGGCGCAGCCCGGCCACGACGGCCTCGCCGCGCACGCGCGGATCCGCGTCGCTCCGGAGCCGAGCCAGCGCCACCTCGGCCGGCGCGTGGGCCAGCTGCCCGAGCACCCGCGCCGCCGCCGCGCGCACCTCCGCGCGCTCGTCTCCGAGGAGCGGCACCACCGCGTCCGCCGCCGTCGCGTCGCCGAGCTCGGCCCGCGCCAGCGCCTCCGGCCAGGCCCGCCCCGCGCCCATGGCCATGGCCTCCACGCGCGGGATCGACTCGAGCAGCCCCGAGAGCGTCCCCCGCAGGTGCTCGACCCGCCGCGGCTCCTCCCCGGCGAGGTTCCGCCGCTCGACCGGATCGGCCTCGAGATCGAAGAGCCGGCACCCCGTCGGCGCGCAGATCAGCTTGTAGCGCCCGTCGACCACCATCCGCTCGTCGCCGATGGCCGCGAAGGCCGCCTCCGGCGCGCCGGGCTGCCCGGGCTCGCGCGCGTCCCCGCGGAGCACCGGGCCGAGATCGTCGCCGCGCATGCGCGCGTCGCGGGGGATGCCCACGGCCGCGAGGAGCGTCGTCGCCACGTCGAGGAGCTCCACGGGCACGTCCGTCTCCCCCGGCGGCACCTCCTCCGGCGAGGACCACACGAGCGGCACGCGCACCTGCTCGTCGTAGAGCGTCGTGCCGTGGTAGTAGCCGCCGTGGTCGCCGAACTCCTCGCCGTGGTCCGCGGTGAGGATGATGGTCGCGTCGGGACGGGCCTCCCGGAACGCGCGCACGAGGTCCCCGATGGCCGCGTCCGCCGCCGCCACCTCGCCGTCGTAGCGCGCCTCCGTCGAGTCCCCGCGCGCGAAGCCCTCGGGCGGGTCGTAGGGCTCGTGCGGCTCGAAGAGGTGCACCCAGACGAAGAGCGGGTGCCCGGGCTCGACCTCCCGGAGGTAGCGCTCGAGCTGCGCCACGCGGAGGCCCGCCGAGGCGAACATCTTCTTCCGGTACTCGAAGCCGAAGCCCCCCTGCTCGAGGGCCGCGAAGCGGTGCCCGTCCACGAAGAAGATCGCCGGCGGGTAGAAGGCGGCCGTGCGGTAGCCGTAGCGGCGGAGCAGCTCGGGGAGCGCCGGGTGCGCCTCGGGCGCGTCCGGCAGCTCGAGCACCTCGCGGAGGTACTTCCCCGTCAGCATGCTCGAGAGCGCGTACGAGGTGTGCGGCGTCGGCGTGTAAGCGCGCCGGAAGACGAGCCCCTCCTCGGCCAGCGCGTCCATCTCCGGCGTGAGCCCCTCGCCGCCCCAGGCGGCCAGCCGGTCCGCCCGCAGCGCGTCCACGCTGATGAGGAGCACGTCGCGATCGCGGAGATCGATCCCCGGCCGCGCCGCCGGCGCCTCGCCCTCCTCGACCGGCGCGGGCTCCGCCGAGGCCCGCGCGCGCCGGCG
>PABA01000154.1 GCA_002699025.1 Sandaracinus sp.
CGAACGCGGCGAAGTCACGCTGCCGCGAAGGGGAGCGGCGGCCGCGAACGCGGCGAAGTCACGCTGCCGCGAAGGGGAGCGCACCAGCCTCTGCCCGGTGGCTCGGCCCCACGGAGCCGCGTTCGTGTTCCGTCGAAGAACCGACCCGTGTGACGCCGCCGCAGGCGGCGCCGAGGGCCCTACGGGCCCGCTGGTAAGCCCAATTGAAAACGCCCGGCCGGAGCCGGGCGCTTCGAAGGGCCTCGCGGCGAGTCAGCGCGAGGAGAAGGGGCAGCCGCCCTGGTCGGCTTCGGCCTCCGCGCCGGCCTCGAGCGCGTCGACCTCCTCGGCCTCGATGGCCTCGACCTGCAGCGGCGCCGCCTGCTGCTGCCCGCCGTAGGGGCAGCCGGTGTCCTGCGCGCAGCGGCTCATCGGGCAACCGCCCATGGCGCAGCGGAGGCTGAGCATCGCGCCGAGCCCGAAGAGGGCGAGCGCGACCAGGGTGAGCTTCCGACCGCCTGGCGTCAGCTTCTGCCACTGCAGGCGGACGAGGCGCTTGGTGAGCCCGAAGATGCTGGAGGGACGACGATCCATGCGCGACAGCCTAGAGCCCTTTCGCGCCGCCGACCAGGGTCCCCGGAACCCACGCCCTCGTGCACGGGGCCGAGGGCCGGGGAGCGAGGGCGGAGCCGGGCCCGATGGCGAGCCGAGGTCGCCGGTCAGCGGAGCGGGGCGGTCGGCGGGACGCCCCGCGCGAGGCGCCAGCCGATCAGGCGCTCGGTCGCGCGATCGAGCGAAGCGGGGTCGGCGCGGAGCTCGGCGAGGAGGCGGCGGAAGTGGGCCTGGAGGCGCTGGCGCTCGCGGTCCTCCCGCTGGCGGATGCGGACCGGTGGCTCGTCCGGCGGGATGAAGTCGTAGGGCTCCTGCACGGCGTCGAGCTCTTCGCGGGTGAGGCCGCTCTGGAGCATCCACTCGTGGAAGGCGCCCTGGCGGACGTCGCGGAAGCGGAGGCCGTTGTCGCGCCGAGCCGCGGCGCGGAGCGGGCCCTCGAGGCCGTCGAGGCGCATCAGGTGGGCGACGGCGCAGAAGCGATCCTCGTCGTCGATGAGCACGTTCTGGCGACCGGGGCGGAGGTGGTTGTCGGGGAAGGCGCCGGCGGCGGCGTAGGCGGCGAGGCGGCGGAGGTTTCGGGCGCGGCGTGCGGCGAGCTGGGCGCGGAGGCGCGCGCGGGCGGCGGGCGTGACGCGCGGGGGCTGGACGATCACCGGCCGAACGACGGGCTGGACGACGGGGCGCACGACCGGCGTGGGCCGAGCGATGGGACGCACGACCGGGCGCAGGACGGGAGCGCGGAGGTCGACGCGGCGGGGCGGCGGGAGCTGGCTCGGGTGGGTGACGACGCCGCCGGGCGCGGCGGGCATCGCCGGGAGGGCGGGCTGCACGATCGGGCGCCCGCCGCCGGGGTGCCAGACGTGGACCCCCTGCGCGGAGGCGGGGGCGGCGGCGCCCAGGGCGAGGAGGAGCGAAGCGAGGGAGGACCAGCGCATGGGGATGGGGACGGGTGAGCGAGCGAAAAGGTCTTCGCGGTGGCGAGCTCGAACGGAGCCCGAGCCGAAGCGGGAGCCCGAGCCGAAGCGGGAGCCCGAGCCCGAGCAGCAGCAGAAGCCCAAGCCAGAACCCGAGCCCGAGCCGAAGCGGAAGCCGGAATGGGAGCAGGAGCCCGAGCCCGAGCAGCAGCAGAAGCCCAAGCCGGAACCCGAGCCGGAGCCGAAGCGGAAGCCGGAGCCGAAGCGGAAGCCCGAGCCGGAGCCGGAGCGGAAGCCCGAGCCCGAGCGCGCAAAGAGTCCGCCGGGGCGGGAGCCGTGGCCACCGCTGCCCGCCGACTCCGCGAAGCGGCATGGACCGCCGACGCGAGCGACAGCACGGAAAGCGGAGAGCGGACGGCGGATCGCATCGCGACCGCAGGTCGTGATCCCACTCGGTCGGAGCTCCCTGGCCCCCGCCCGCCGTCAGGCGGGCTCGTCGCCGGAGGCGGCGAAACCCTGGCCCCCCCGAGCGAAGCGAGGCACGTCGAGGCGGTCGGCGAGGGCGCGGAGCGCGGGGGGGAGCGGGGCCTCGAAGCGCTGGCCACCCGCCTCGAGGCGCGCGAGGTGGAGCGCCGGGCCCGGGTGGAGCGTGCAGGGCGGGTCCCGATGCAGGCGCTCGCCGACGAGCGGGTGACCGACGTACGCGAGGTGCACGCGCACCTGATGGGTCCGCCCGGTCTCCGGCCGCGCCTCGACCCACGCATGCGCCGGCCCCGCGCCGAGCCGCGCGAGCCGCGTCCGCGCCCGCTTGCCGTCCTCCACCACCGCCGGCCGCCCGAGCCGCTTCACGTAGCGGAGCGGCGCGTCGACCTGCTCCGTCTCCCAGCCGGGCACGCCGTGCACGAGCGCGAGGTAGCGCTTCCGCCCCGCCCGCAGGTGCGCCTGCCAGACCTGCACCAGCGCCTTGCGCCGCACGAAGAGGCACACGCCGCTCGTGAAGCGATCGAGCTGATGCACGGCCCAGACCTTCCGCACGGGCCGCCGGAGCTGCGCGGCGAGCGCGTGCTGCACGCAGCCCGGGTCGCCGAGGTCGCGCCCGGTCGTCGGGAGCCCCGCGGGCTTGTCCACGACCACCAGCCCCTCCGCGTCGTGGAGGATGCGGAGCGCCTCCACGCTCCCCCGCCGCAGGCGAAGTCGCCCGCGCAGTCCTCGTCGGCGCAGTCGACCCGGCCGTCGCCGTCGTCGTCCATGCCGTCGTCGCAGCGCGCCTCGAAGCACGGCGCCTGGAGCGCGCAGTCCGCGTCCATGCAGTCGGCCACGCCGTCGCCGTCCTCGTCGCCCTCCACGTCGCAGAGCTCGCGGCAGGCGTCGTCGAAGGCGCAGTCGAGGTCCGCGCAGTCCGTCTGCCCGTCTCCGTCGTCGTCCATGCCGTCGTCGCAGGCGTCCTCACACGCCCCGACGCAGATCGCGGCGAGCTCGGTCCGGGCCCGGCGCCGGCGGGGCAGCGTCTCGGCGATCTCCGCGACGAGCTCCCCCTCGACGAAGGCCTGCACCTCCACGGGCGTGAGCGACTCGCCGTCGAAGTTCAGCGCGAAGAAGTGGTAGCGCCCGGGCGGCGGCGTCATGAAGACCACGTTCTCGACCGTGCCCGGGCCGCCCGTGGTGTCGTCCCGATCCAGCATGCCGCCGTCGGCGTCGCGGTTCGCGTAGTAGATCTCGCTCCCCGCCGGCGTGAGCACGTGCAGGTCGATGTCGCCCGGGAGATCCCAGCGGAGCGTGAAGCGGAGCTCGCCGTCCGCGAGGCAGAAGCCGTCGATGCACTGGCGCCCCGCGTCGCAGTCCATGTCCTCCATGCACTCGTCGCCGCTGCCGGTCACGCAGTTCCCCATCGCGTCGCAGCGGCCGCCCGGGCAGACGGTCCCCTCGGGCGCGTAGGCGACGGCGGAGCAGGGCGCGTCGGGCGTGCAGGCGCGCAGGCCGATCCGGCAGACCTCCTCGGTCTCGCAGAGGCGGCGCGGGCAGTCGTCCACGTCGGGCTCGCAGCCGCGGATGGGGTGGCAGCGCTCGTCTCCCGCGCAGGAGGCCTCGCGCACCTCGTAGAGGCAGACGCCGCACTCGCACACGGGCGTCGCGCAGGCGGCGGCCGGCCCGCAGTCGGCGGCCGTCGCGCACTCGTCTCCGCCGCAGGCCTCGGGCGCGTCCGGGTGGCAGGCCGGGTCCACGCAGCGCTCGTTCTGGCAAGCGAGCACCTCGCCGTCGAGGCCGCGCGGGCAGCTCACGCCGCGGCAGGCGCGGGTGAGCACGACGGTGACGGCCCCGCCGCCGGCGCCCAGCTCGTACTCGACCGCCCGGTCGAGGATCACGCGCCCGGCGTCGTCGAGGGCGGCCGCGTAGACGCGGTAGGTGCGCGGGGCGAGGCCCTCGAGCTCGGCGAGGGGGGCGCCGCGGAGCAGGTCGCCGGGGAGGTCGCGGGTGGCGACCCGATCGACGAAGCGGAGCGTGCCGAAGTCGGCGTCCTCGACCTCGACGAGCAGCTCGGTGAACTCGACGCCGGGGAGGGCGTCGGTCTTGAGGTCGACCTGGAGCGTGGGTCCGCTGGACTCGCCGGTGCAACCCGGGGCGAACCCGAGCGGCAGACCGAGGGCGAAGCCGAGGGCGAGGCCCGTCCGGAGGAAGGAAGAGCGCGCGTCGCTCATGGCGCCCCCGTCTCGCAGAGCCCGGCGCCGTCGCAGACGCCCTCGCGCCCGCGCTCCTCGCAGGGCGTGCCGTTCACCAGGAAGCCCGCCGGCTCGCACGCCTCCGGGTCGTCGCAGCGGGTCAGGCCGAGCGTACAGGGCTCCCCCTCGAGGGGGCACTCGCTCCGCACGCAGAAGGTCGGGTCGACCACGCAGCCCCGGTCCGGGTCGCACCACTGGTCCGCCGCGCAGGCCGTCCGGTCGCCCCGCTCGAGGCAGGCGCCGGCGATGCAGCGCACGCTCGCGCAGCCGGCCACGGGCGCGGCGCAGTCGCCGACGGTGCCGCAGCCGGTCGCGCAGGCGTCGGGCTCCTCGGCGGTGCAGCGCGGGTTGCCACAGACGCCGTCGATGCAGGCCTGGTCCGGCGCGCAGGCGACGCCGCGGCAGGTGCGCGAGAGGACGATGGTGACGCGCTGGTCCTCGCGCACCTCCACGAAGGCCGGGCGCGAGACGAGCGGGCGACCGTCGGCCCCGAGGGCGGTCACGAAGAGCCAGGTGTCGCCGGGCGCGACGTTCGGGAAGGTCGCCGCCTCGATGGGGGCGTCCAGCCCGACGCCGCGGCGCACCGGGATCACCTCGCGGACGCGCTGCATGGGCGCGGCCGTGGGGAGGTCCTTCGAGAGATCGACCTGCAGCCCGTGGAGCTCGACGCCGGCGACGAGGTCCGTCTCGACGTCGACGTCGAGGCGATGGGTCGGGTCGCCGCAGCCAGGCGCGCTCAGGGCGAAGGGCGCGGCGAGGGCGATGAGCGCGATCGGAGGGGCTCGCACGGCGCGAGCGTACACCGAACGGGGGCGGCCGGCCCGAGCTGCAGCGCGTGCAGCTCTTCGCTGAGCGAGGCGCAGTCGACGGGGAGGGGACGCCTCCCCAGGATCGGGTCGATCGGGTCGATCAGGTCGAGCGCGTCCGCGCGACGCGGCGAGGAGGAGACGATGGGACACGCGCTGGTGACGGGAGCCTCGCGAGGCATGGGGCTCGAGTGGTGCCGCCAGCTGGCACGCCGGGGGGATCGGGTCGTGCTCACGGCGCGGAGCGCGGGGAAGGCCGAGGCGGCGGCGGCGCGGCTCGCGGAGGAGGGGCTCGAGGTGCTCCCGCGGGTCCTCGACGTCGGGGACGAGGCGTCCATGGCGGCCCTCGCCGGGCGCCTCCGGGAGGAGCTCGGGCACCTCGACCTCGTCGTGAACAACGCCGGCATCAACCCCAAGGACGCGAAGGCGCCGGGGGTCTTCGAGAGCACCTTCCAGCTCGCGAAGCTCGACCCGGACGAGGTGCTCCGCTGCATCCGCCTCAACGGCGTGATGCCCGTCGTGCTGGTGAAGCACCTGCTGCCCTTGCTCGAGGCCGCCGAGCAGCCGCTCGTCCTGAGCATCTCGTCCTGGCTCGGCTCCATCGGCGCCAAGACCATGGGCGGGCACTACGGCTACGCGACGAGCAAGGCCGCGCTGAACATGATGAACCGCGCCATGGCCCTGCAGCTGAAGGAGAAGGGCGTGGCGGCGGTGGTGGTGAACCCGGGCTGGGTCCAGACCGACATGGGGGGCGCCAAGGCCGAGCTCACGCCGGAGCGAGCGATCGGCGGCATGATCGCGAACGTCGTGGAGAAGGTCGGCCTCGAAGAGACGGGGGAGTTCTTCCAGTGGGACGGGTCGCGCCACCCCTGGTGAGCACGCGCGAGGGCGGGCGCGTCAGCGTCGGGCGGCGAAGGCCTCCTCGAAGGGACCGCCGCCGGGGCGGAGCGCGTCCTCGAGCGTGACCGGCCGGGTCGCCTCGCCGCGGCCCGAGGGGGAGGCGAAGACCAGCGCGCCGCGGGGCATCTCGCGGACGGGCGTCCGGCCGAGCGGGTGCGCGGTGCGCCCCCAGGCCACCGGCGCCCAGTGTTCTTCCGCGTGTCCTTCGGCGTGTCTCTCGGCGTGCCTCTCGGCGGTTCTCTGGAGGTCTTCCTCGTGTCGCAGCTCGAGGCGCGCGTCGGCCTCCTCGTCGGTCTGCCCCTCGACGCGAGCGAGGCGCGCGAGCTCGGTCATGCCCTCCGCCTCGAGCGCGAGGAGCAGGCCGCCGCGCGCGTCGTTGGCGAGGGAGGCCCGCTCGGTCGCGGGGAGGCCCCGGGCGAGCACCCGTGTCCTGCCGCTCGCCGCGTCCACGCGGAGCACGCTCGTGCCGCGCCCCTCGCGGACGAGCGCGTAGAGCGCGCCCTCGGCGAGGCGGTGCGTCAGCGCGAGCACGGCGCCGGGGTCGAGGTGCACGTCGAGGGCGGTGTCGGCGTCGGTGTCGGTGTCTTGGTCGACGTGCAGCGCGTGCCGGGTCGCGCCGCGCCCGTCGAGCGGGATCGTCCAGACGCGCGCCCCCCGCGCGCTCGCCTCGATGGCGAAGAGCGCGTTCCGGCGGGACGACCAGGCGAGCGGAGCCTCGGCGAGGCCTTCCGGGAGCCGCAGCGCGTCGTCCCGGCGCGCCGCGAGGACGCGCCCCCCTGCGAGCCGGAGCGCACCGACCACGGCGCCGCCCTCGAGCACGAGCTGGCGCGGGCTCGAGGGCATCAGCTCGGCGTCGCCCTCGCTCGCGGCGAGGAGCTCCACCTCGGGTGCGCCCAGCCAGGCGCGGGCCCGCTCGTCGACGCGCTCGCTCAGGTCGACGGCGACGCCGCGCCGGTCGACGCCGACCACGCGCGGGCGTCCCTCGAGGATCCAGGGCGCGAGGAAGGGCAGCTCGAGCCAGCCGCAGACGGCGCAGTACTCCCACGGCCAGGGGGGGCGCTCGATGGGGAAGCGGTCGACGCTCACCTTCACGCGGTAGCGGAGGTCCTGGGCGCGGTAGACGTTCGCGAGGTCCGTCGGTGCTCGCGGGCCCTCGGCGGCCTGGGCGCCGATCGGCTGCCCGTCGACCGTGACGACGCGCGACCAGAGGACGCCGTCGAGCCCCGCCGCGCCGTCGATGGCCCCGCCGTGGCGTCGCACGGCGAAGGGCGGGGCGATGGGCGCGGCGGAGAGGGCGAGCGCGTCGGCGACGAAGTCCCAGTCGATCGCCGTCGGCGCGCCGCCCCCCGGGGCGAGGGGCGCGGTCGAGAGCCCATCGGCGGGCGGCGCCGCGCCGGCGACGTGGAGGCGCGCCCAGGCCGGATCGCCGAGGGCGTAGCGCTCGCCGCCGAGGCCGCAGTCGAAGGCGGTGGACGCGCCGCACCAGAGGCGCCGCTCGGCGGCCGTGCCCCGGGGCGCGTCGCAGGCGCAGAAGCGGAGGCCCACCTCACCGGTGGCGCTGGCGTCCGCGTGGCCGACCGCGTCGAAGCCGACCGGGCGCGCGTAGCTGCAGTACTCGAGGCCGTAGCCGCTCGCGCCGCAGAGGCCCCCCAGCGGCGTGACGACCTCGCCCGGCGCCGGCGGGCCGAGCACGGGCTCGACCTCCGCGGAGGGGACGGGGTCGCAGGCGTCTCCGCGCCGCCACGCGTGCCGCGCGCCGATCAGCGTGCCCGGGCAAGGCGTCTCGGCGACGTAGTCGAGGTAGTCCTCCATGGAGACGTGGGGCACGCCGCCGCTCCGCTCCCACCAGGGCTCGGCGGCGAGGAGCAGCGCGTCCTCGGCTTCCT
Organism: Sandaracinus sp.; assembly: GCA_002699025.1. GTDB lineage: Bacteria > Myxococcota_A > Polyangia > Polyangiales > Houyiibacteriaceae > Houyiibacterium > Houyiibacterium oceanicum. The sequence continues at coordinate 7,815 of PABA01000154.1, forward strand.
GGTTGGTGTTCCGCTGGGCCGGGTCGTGCGTGCCCCCGGGCGCCGGCGGGCCGAGCTCGGTCAGGGGCCAGGGCGCGCCTCCGGGGGCGCAGACGTCGCAGACGTCCCCGACGCCGTCGTCGTCCCGGTCGAGCTGGTCCGGGTTCGCGTCGAGGGGGCAGTTGTCCGCCGGGTCGACGACCTGATCCCCGTCCCCGTCCATCAGGGGGACGGCCGTGCCGAGCTCCGCGGCGAGGAAGGCCGCGTTGTCGCGGGTGAAGGTCGGGGCCGAGAGGTCGAGGGCGGCGCTCTCCTTCGTGCCCGAGTGCACGCCGATGACCTGCTCGACGCCGCCCACGGTCGCGAGCACGGGTCCGCCGGAGTCGCCGGGCTGGGTGGTCGCGCCGACGCCGATGGGCGTCTGCAGCAGCCAGGGGCGCGTCGCGTCGTCCCAGGCGCCGCAGGCCCGATCCTCCACCTGGTTGAACCAGCGCGTGAGCGGGGCCGGGCCTTCGCGCATCGTCGCGGTGGTGCCCGTCTCGTCGAAGCCCCGCCCGGCGCGCGTCACCTGCGGCGTGTCCTGCACGGGCGCGAAGCCGTGGGGCGGCGTGAGCAGCGGCGTCGCGTGGGGGAGCTGGACCGCCCCGCCGAGGTCCACGACGGCCAGGTCGGCGCCGGCCGGGTAGTAGAGGAGGGGCCCGTGGGCCTCGCCCTGGAGGAGGAGCGCGCAGTAGGAGGGCTCGGCGGCGGCCGGGCGCGGGTGCAGGGAGAGGGCGGCGGGGCCGGCCGGGATGCTCGGGAGCGGCTTCGCGCCGGCGGGGAGGCCCGCGCCGAAGGCCATGGGCGAGACCTCGACGGAGGTCGCGCAGAGGACGCAGTGGGCCGCCGTGAGCACGTGGTGGGGGCCGACGAGCGTGCCGGTGCACTCGAGCTGCGCGCCATCGGCGCGGTGGATCCGGAGGAAGGCGAGGTAGGGGCGCGCGGCGTGAGCGACGGGCGTGCCGCCGAGGAGGGGCGCGCTCGAGCCGGCCGGAGCGACCTCGCCGGCGCAGCTCGCGCTCGCCAGCGCGAGGACGCCGGCGACGAACGCGACGGCCCCGCGCCCTCTCCGCGACCGCGGCCCGGAGCCGGACGTGGGGCGCCGCACCCTCGCGCTCGCCAGCGCGAGGACGCCGGCGACGAACGCGACGGCCCCGCGCCCTCTCCGCGACCGCGGCCCGGAGCCGGATGTGGGGCGCCGCACCCTCGCGCCCGCCCGGGCGGCGGCGCGCCGACGGTGGAGCGGGATCATGGCGCCTCCGCGAGGGCGAAGCGGAAGAGGGCGCGGCCGTCGTTGGCTGGGCCGCCGGCGCGGGCGGCGCGGGCCCAGAGGGCACCGGCGCCGAGCGCGAGGGGCGTCCGGCCGCCGGCCCAGGCGAGCCCGGGGGGCGCCTCGAGCGTCGTGCGCCGGCCCGTCTGGAGCTCCACCAGGAGGAGCGCGCGCTCCGAGAGGCGGAGCGCGGCGTACCCCTCGCCCAGGACGAGCGGCGCGGCCGGTCCGTCCCCGAGCTCGACGCGGCGGGCGTCCTCGAGCGGCGCGCCCGCCTCGTGGGTGACCAGCGTGCGCGCCTCGAAGCGCGCCGGGTCCTCCGTCGGCGTCGCCTCGATCCACGCGACCTGCGCGCCGCCGGTGGCGAGCCGGAGCCGCTGGCGACCGGCGGCCGGGGGCGGCAGCGGCGTGGCCCGCTCTCCGTCGACGCGGAAGAGGGTGCCGAAGCGCGCGCCGACGCCCTCGGCCCAGAGCGTTCCGTCCGCGGCGAAGGCCGGCCGGGCGAGCGCGTGCGAGCGCGCGGGCGCGTCTCCCCCCAGGGCCCGGACCACGAAGCCGGCGCCCGCGTGGAGCGCGACGCGCTCCGGGCCGAGCGTGGCCACGTCGTCCGCCATCACGTCGGTGAAGGGCAGGGAGTGAGGGCGAGTGGCGAGCGCGTCGGGGGTCGGCGCGACGAGCACCCGCGGCGCCGAGAGGGCCTCGGCGCGGCGCACGACCACGGCGGCCCCGTGGGGCGAGAGGTGCGGGCCGCCGACCATGCAGCGGCTCGCCGGGACCCGCACGCGGAGAGCGAAGGCGACCTCGCCCTCGCGCTCCACGATCGACTCCCAGACCCGCGGCGCGGCGGCGCGGCTGTAGGCGAGCTCGGCCTGGCCGCCGGCGCCTCGGCGCACGGAGAGGAGGCCGCCGAAGCCCCACCCCGTGGCCTCGGCCCAGGCGGCGTCGGCGCGGGCGCAGCGGAGCGGCGCGTCGCCTTCGCAGGGGCGGAAGCGGAGCGGCGCGACGTCGGCAGGGGGCGGGGCCTCGAGCTGGCAGTCCGCGGGCGCGGCCGCCCAGCGGGGCGCCTCGGGGGCGGGGCGCTCCGGCGTGGAGCTCTCCGGGGGGAGAGGGGGCGCGCCCGTCGCGCTCGCCGGGCCGGTCTTCGCCGCCGTCGACCCCCCCGTCACGTTCCTGCCCCCCGTGCCGCTGGCCGTCGCGTCTTCGGTCGTGCGCTCGGCCCTCGGGTCTTCGGTCATCCGCACCCCCGTCGCGGGCTCGGCCGTGCGGTCTTCGACCGTCTGCTCCTCGCTCCTGCGCTCTTCGGCCGTGCGCTGTTCGGCCGTGCGCTCTTCGCTCGTGCGCTCGAGCCCCCGCGGGCTCCGAGCGAGCGCCTCGCCCGCCGAGCGCCTCTCGGGAGCGGAGGGCGGCGCGGCCGCTCGCGGGCGCACCCCCTCGGGCGCCTCGCCTCCCGCCGGCGGCCGGGCACAGCCCGCGACCGCCAGCGCGACGAGCAGCCGCGCCGCCGCCCTCATCGGAAGGTCCCCGCGAGCTCGCGCGGCTCCCCCCGGAAGGCGTCGGGCTCGACGGCCAGCGTCGTGTAGCCCCGGCGCGCGCTCCCCACCATCAGGTGGACGCGCCCGCTCGCGCTCTCCCGCGCATCCGGCCCGCCGAGCGTCCCCTCGACGCGCGCCCGGTCCAGCGAGACCAGCCGCCCGCCGCGGCCGAAGCCGAGGTGCGAGAGCCGCGTCGTCCCGCGCTCGTCCGCGACCGTCACCAGTAGCCCGCCGCGCTCGTCGTTGCTGATCGCGGCCCTCTGCACGCCCCAGGCGCCGAGGTCGCTCGCGAGCACCTCCCAGGTGCGCCCGTCGGGCGCGACGCGGAGGAGCTGCACGCCGGCCTCCTCGTTCCGGGCGAGCACGTAGAGCGCGCCCTCCTCGACCCGGTAGGTCATCGCGAGCGGCGCGCCGAGCTCGCCGTGCTCCCCGCGCGCCTCCCAGCGCCCGTCGCGCGTGCTCAGCGCGTGGAGCGTCGCGCCCCCGCGCCGCCCGCCGACGAGCGCGAAGAGCGTCCCCTCGGTCGCCGAGAAGGCCAGCGCCCGCGGCGCCCCCTCGCTCAGCTCGAGCCCCTCGCCTTCGAAGCGCTCCCCGGCGATGCGCCCCTCGCGGAGGTGCAGCGCGCCGAGCGGCGCCAGGGTCCGGGCGTCCACCCGCAGCTCGCGCGTCGTCACGCCGGCGAGCTGCGCCGTGCTCTCCACGGCGGGCAGGGCGAGCGCGTCCTCCGCGCCGAGCAGCACCCAGGCGCCGTCCTCGACGATCTCGCTCACCTCGAGCCCCTCCTGCTCGGCGCCGACGGCGACCAGCCAGTCCCGCACGAGGTGGAGGAAGGGCAGCTCGAGGAGCCCGCAGACCGCGCAGTACTCCCAGGGCCAGGCCGGCTCGTACTCGGGGAAGGGGTCGAAGCCGATCGACACCGTGTAGCGGAGGTCGCCCTCGTCGTAGGTGCTCGCCAGGTCCTCGGGCATGCGCAGGCCATCGGCCGGCTCGCTGGCGATGGGCGCGGCGTCGAGGGTCGGCGCGTGGGCCCAGAGGATGCCGTCGAGGCCCGAGGCGCCGACGATGGCGCCTTCCGAGTCGAGGTCGAAGGGCGGCGAGACCGGCGCCCCGGAGAGGGCGGCGACGTCGGCCGGGAAGTCCCAGCCCACGATCGGGCTCGGCTGGTCCACGCCGTAGCTCAGGCCGACCGGCGCGTCGCTCGTGGTGCTGCCGCCGTTCACGTGCAGCGCGCGCCAGCTCGCGTCGCCGAGGGCATAGCGGCTCCCGTCGATGGCGCAGCCGGCGCCGTTCCCCGACGCGCAGTAGAGCGCGCGCTCGGCCGGCGTGGCGTGGGGATCGTCGCAGGCGCAGAAGCGCACCCCGGCCTCACCGGAGCGGGCGCCCGAGCCGTCGCCGAGGACGCCCTCGAGCTGGATGTCCGTGGGCCGGCGGTAGCGGCACCAGGCGATGCCCAGGTTCGAGGCCTGGCAGATCGGGTGGAGCGGCCCGGTGACGATCTCGCCGGCGGGCACCTTGCCCCGCCGCACGTGGGCGACGGGCGCGGGGATCGGATCGCAGACGTCGCCGCGCCGGTGCTCGGCCCAGTCCGCGAGCAGGCCGTCGGTCGTGCAGGGGATGCCGAGCACGCTCTCGAAGAGCCTCGCGTAGCTATCGCCCCCCAGGCGCACGTCCGGCGCGCGCCCGGCTTCGGCGGCCTCGGCCTCGGCGTTCACGTTCTCCTGGGCCGGGTCGTGCAGGTCGGCGAAGGCCGACGCGGGCGTGCCGTCGAAGCGGTCGAGCTCGAGGTCCGGGATGATGGTCCCGGCCTGGAGGAGCGGGCTGCAGACGTCGCAGAGGTCGCCGACGGAGTCCTCGTCGTAGTCGAGCTGGTCCGGGTTGTAGTCGAGCGGGCAGTTGTCCCGCGAGTCGGGCACGTGGTCGCCATCGGCGTCGGCCGGGCTGGCCAGGCCGACCCCGACGCTCTGGAGCCAGGTCGCGTTGCCGCGCGCGAAGGTGGTCGTGTGGATCGACGCGAGCGGCTCCTCCGTCTCGGTGTCGTACGTCAGCGCCGAGGCGACGCCGAGCACGCGCGTCTGCGGCCCCACCTTCGCGATGATCGGCCCCCCCGAGTCGCCCCGGAGCACGGTCGTCTCGGGCGCCTCCGGGTCGCGGAAGACCTGCAGGACGAAGGGGTCGTTCGGGTCGATCTCGTTGCACCAGGGCTCGCCCATGAAGAGCCCCTCGGGCGCGAAGCCGTAGCGCCCGAGCGTGTTCGTGCCGACGCGCATCAGGTCCGCGTCGCCGCCGAAGAGGGTGGTCTCGCCCCGCCCCACGAGCGTCACCGCCTGGCCGTCGAGATCCTGCATCGGGCTGAAGCCGTGCGGGGGCAGCGTGAGCGCGGGCACGTGCGGGTGCGAGACCGGGGAGGCGAGCTGGACGACGGCGAGGTCGTGGGTGCGGTCCACGTCCTCGAGCTCGTTCGCGATCAGCTCGTCGTTCCACACGCCGCAGTGGAGCGTGCCGTAGGCCTCCGGGTGCACCTGCACGGCGCTCCCGGGGAGCGTGGTCGTCGAGAGGGGCGCCGAGCCGTCGGGCAGCCAGGAGGGCGTGTCGCCGTAGAAGCCGACCTCGACGGCGGCCGCGCAGGCGCCGCAGTGGGCGGCCGTCAGCACGCGATCCGGCGCGACGAGCGTGCCGGTGCAGCGGCGCGGCGTCCCGCCCGGGAGGACGAAGCGCAGGAAGACCGCGTAGGGGTGCTGGCCGTGGGGCACGGGGCCCGCCTCCGTCAGCGCCTCGCCCCGCTCGCCGACCGGCGCCGGCCCCGCGCAGCCGGTGAGGGCCGCCAGGAGGAGGGCGGGAAGGATTCGTCGTGTCCTCGTCGTTCGCATGGTCGTCTCCCCGGCGCGCTCGGGCGCCGTCGGGGATCCCTACGCGTCGCCCTCGCCGCATCTGACAGGGGCGCGGCGCGAACGGCGGGAGCGGGCTCTACGCGAGCCGGCGCGCCCCGCGATCGGAGGCCGACGGCGCCGATCCGAGGGGGGAACGGCCTGCGAACGGGCGGCGCGGGTCGCCTCGCGTTGCACCTGGGGCCCCGCCGGCACTAGGTTCCGGCGGACACCGGGGGTGCCCGCGCGACGGCGCGCGAGGACCTCACCTCCGGTCCCGAGCCGGAGGAACCATGGCCAGACCCACCCCCCGCGGACCGCGTCGCGTCGTCCGCCCCACCCCCCAGGTGCCCAAGGCGCTCCGAGGCGTGGGCGTGCTGCTCGTCCTCGCGATGGCGGGCGGCCTCGTCCACGTGCTGGGCGGCACCAACGCCTACACGCCCGCCGGGCACGAGGGCTACGTCTACCACCAGCCCCTCGCCTTCGGTCAGCGCGAGTTCAAGGAGACGCAGACCGGGCCCGTGTCGACCGGCTGGCGCTGGCGCCAGTACGTCACGAACATCGACATGCGCGTGAACACCTTCTCGGAGGAGATGCAGATCTTCAGCTCCGACAACCTCGAGGTCACCTTCGAGGCCCACGCGCGCATCCGCCTCAAGGCGGGCTCCGTGCAGGACGTCGTCGAGGAGTACAGCGGCAGCGACTGGTACGCGAACAACGTGCGGCGCCCCTACCGCACCGCCGTCCGCGAGACGGTCCGGCGCAAGCTCGCCTTCGAGATCAAGGACGAGTCCGAGAGCCTCGCCGACGAGATCCTCGAGCGGCTCCGCGAGGAGTACTCGGACACGCCCTTCGAGTTCCTCTCCATGAGCATCGGCAACATCAACTACCCGCCGAGCGTCGAGGAGCGCGTCATCGCCAACCTCGCCGCCGAGCAGCGGCGCCAGCGCATGGAGGTGCAGCGGCAGATCGCCGAGGCCCAGGCGAGCATCCGGGAGATCCGCGCCGGCGGTGACGCCCGGGCGCAGCAGATCCAGCAGGAGACGCTGACCCCGCTCTTCGTGCAGCACGAGGCGGCCGAGCTCTACCGGGCCCTGGCCGACGACACCGACGACGACGACGGCGTGGCCCAGGCCCGCGTCATGGTCGTCGTCCCCACCCGCGCCGACCGCGCGGGCGTTCCCTTCATCTACGCGGAGGACCGCTGATGACCCGCTCGACCCTTCGCCCGGCGCGCACCCGCCGCACCCTCCGTCGCGCGCCCAGCCTGCTCGCCCTGCTCGCGCTCGCCCTCGGCGTCGGCGCGTGCACCAACGAGACCACCGAGGAGGGCCAGGTGGGCTACATCTACCACGTGCCCCTCATCTTCGGAGAGGCCGAGTTCATGGGGACGCAGCGGGGCCCGACCTCGACCGGCGTCGTCTGGCGCCAGTACGTGATGAACGTCGACGTGCGCCCGAAGAACTACACCGAGGAGTTCCACATCCTCAGCCGCGACAACCTCAACGTCGGCTTCCACGCCCACGCCCGGATCAGCATCCGCGCCGAGGCCGTGCAGCAGCTCGTCGAGGAGTACGGCCCCTCGGACGCCCTCGGCGAGGCGGGCCACCCCGAGTGGTACCTCCGCGCCGTGCGCCAGCCCTTCCGTACCGCCGTGCGGGACGTCGTCCACAAGTTCGACGCCTACGACATCCAGGCGCGCACGCCGGAGATCGGCGCGCAGATCCTCGACCGGCTGCGCGAGCAGTACGCCGACACGCCCGTCCGCTTCGAGACCATGAGCATCGGCAACCTCACCTACCCCGAGGTCATCAACCAGGAGATCCAGCGCAAGCTGGCCGCCGAGCAGGACCTCGAGCGCATGGAGCGCGAGCGGCGCATCGCCGAGCAGGAGGCCGAGATCACGGTCACCCGCGCGCGCGGTCGGGCGGCGGCGCAGCGCATCGTCAACGAGACGCTGACCCCGCTCTACGTGCAGTACGAGATGCTCGAGAGCTTCAAGGCGCTCTCGCGATCGAACCGCGTGACCATCGTCGCCGCGCCAGCGTCCGAGAGCGGGGGCGGCTCGCCGGTGCTGCTCAACCTCGGGCGCTGACGCGCTCGCTCGTTCGTGCCGAGACGGCCGGTCGCTCTTCGCGGCCGGCCGTCGACGCGTCACGCGACGTTCGCGCGCTCCCTGCCATCGCGAGGCCGTCCGCCGTCCGCGGGGGCGCCGGCCGTCACGCTCCTCGCCGCGCCTGCGGAGCAGGCGACGGGGCGACGCGGCGTGGGTCACGGTCCACTCGCCGCGAGGCGTCCCCCCTCCGTGCGCCTGCTGGACGTCACGGTCCAATCCGCGTTCGCGGAGCAGCGGCCGCTGCCCGGGCAGCCGGCTGCCCCGGGCGGACGGCGAAGAGCGGCTGGCGGAGAGCGGACGGCGGACGGCCGAGCGAGCGACGTCGCGCGCCTCCGCGTACGCGGCCACCGCCCGCGCAGCGGTCTGCCCGGGGCGGCCGGCGGAGAGCGGACGGCGGACGGCCTCGCGAGCGCAGCGAGCGAGCGCGAGCCCTCAGAGCCCGAAGACGCGCTGGGCGTTCTCCGCCAGGAAGAGGCGCGTCGTCTCCTCGTCGAGCTCGAGCTCGGTGAGCTGCTTCAGCGCCACCCCCGGGAAGATCATCGGGAAGTTCGAGCCGAAGAGGCACTTCTTCCGGCCGTGGCCCTTCAGGAAGCGCACGAAGCTCTCGGGGTAGCGGCGCGGCTTGTAGGCGGAGGTGTCGATGTAGACGTTCGGGTACTTCGTCGCGAGCGCGATCATCTCGTCCGTCCACGGGTAGCCGATGTGGCCGGCGACGATGACGAGCTCGGGGAAGTCGAGCGCGACGTGGTCGAGGTAGGGGATGGGGCGGCCCGGGTCCGAGGGGCGGAGTGGGCCGGCGTGGCCGACCTGGAGGCAGAAGGGGACGCCGAGCTCGACGCAGGTCGCGTAGAGCGGGTAGTAGCGGCGGTCGTCGGGCGGCAGCTCCCAGAGCCAGGGCAAGAGGCGGAGCGCGACGAAGCCGAGCTCCTCCACCGCGCGCCGCAGCTCGCGCACGGCCTCCATGGGGCGGCGGAGGTCGACCGAGGCGACGCCGACGAGCGTCTCCGGGGCGGCGGCCACCATCTCGGCGACCTCGTCGTTCGACGCGAGCGCCCCCTGCGGGCCGTGCCAGGCGGTGATCAGCGCCTTGTCGACCTTCGCCGCGGCGAGCGCCTGGAGCGTCATGTCGAGCGGGAGCGCGTCGGGGATCGAGGCGCCCGTCCAGCGCCGCAGCGTGTCGAACATGGGGTCGCGGAGCATCCGCGGGGTGGGGTGCTGGATCCAGGCGTCGACGATCATGCCGGGCAGCCTACCTGCTCGCACCGCCGCGGGGGTCGACGACCGAGCTCGCCCGCTTCCTCCCCCGACGCGTCCGCCGTGTCCTCGGCGCCCTCTCGGCGTTCCACGAACGCGGCGTGGACCGCGAAGGCTCGCGCTCGTCGGCCGGCGACGCGCGTCGACGGGAGCGCGCCGCGGCGCCATGATCCGGCGCATGTTCACCGGCATCACCCGCGGCACCTTCCCCGTCGTCTCCGTCGTCCGCGAGCCCGCCCTGCTCCGCTACGCCGTCGACCTCGGCGAGTACGGCGCCGGCCTCGAGCTCGGCGCGAGCGTGAGCATCGACGGCGTCTGCCAGACCGTGGCGAAGCTCGAGGGGGCGCGCGTCTGGTTCGACGCGATCCAGGAGACCCTCGACAAGACGACCCTCGGCGCGCTCGAGGAGGGCGCGGAGGTGAGCGTCGAGCGGAGCGCCAAGGTCGGCGACGAGATCGGCGGCCACGACGTCTCGGGGCACGTCGTCGGCACGGGGGAGATCGCCGCCGTGCAGAAGGACGGGCACGAGGTCGTGCTCACCGTGCGCGTGCCGCCCGCCTGGATGAAGTACGTCATGCCGAAGGGCTTCATCGCCATCGACGGCTCGAGCCTGACCGTCGGCGAGACCGACGACGCGGCCGGCACCTTTCGGCTCTACCTGATCCCCGAGACCCTGCGCCTGACGAACCTCGGCGCGAAGGGCGCCGGCGCGAAGGTGAACGTCGAGCTGGACCCGCGCACGGTCGCGATCGTCGACACGGTCGAGCGCGTGCTCGCCCAGCGCGGCCTCGGCTGAGCCCGCGCCGGCCTCCGCCGCTGCTCCGCCCGGCCGCTCGCTCGCCCGCGCGGCCCCGTCGCCCGTGCGCGCGGTCGCGGTCACGGCCGCGTTTCCGTGGAGGGGGCGGTGCCCGGAGAACCGGCGCCGAGTGCGGCGCTCAGCCCGGCGGTGGGCCCTCGATGCCGAGGTGCAGGATGCGGCTCCCGGTCCGCGCCACCGGGTTCGTGCTCTTGCCGACGACCCAGCCCGGCTCCGGGGCGCGGTAGACGCGGAGGAGCTGGCCCCAGGGATCGACGAGCGTCGCGATGCGATCGCCCGCCTCGACCTTCGCGCCGAGCGGCGCCGTCACCTCGAGCAGGCCGCCCGCGTCCGTGTAGAGCCAGTAGCTCCGCGCGCACTCCACCGCGTTCGGCGTCGCCTGCTGGGCGTCCGCCGTGACCACCCCGAGCGACTCGAGCGCGTCGCGGATGCCGATGCGCGAGGTGCGCACCTTCGCCCGATCGATCACCTGCGGGTCGCCGATCTCCACGGTGATCGCCGGCACCCCGCGCCCGGCCGCCGTCGCGCGCACCGTGCCGTCGGCGCCGGCGTTGTGCACGAGGATCTGCGCGCCGATGGCCCGCGCCAGCCGCGCCGTCGCCGGGTCGCGGAGGTCGGCGCGCACGTAGAGCGTGTTGACGCGCCCGAAGCTCGCCGTGTGCAGGTCGATCAGCACCTCGAAGACGTCGAGGACCCGCTCGCGGAGGCGCGCCGCGTAGACCGCGGACTCGTCGCCGTCGCCCCGCCCCGGCATGACGCGGTTCAGGTCCTTCCCGTCCGGGTAGAGGCGATCGTGGCGCACGTAGCCGGGCACGTTCGCGATGGTCACGCCGAAGACCGTGCCGCGGAGGTCGGCCGGGTCGAAGGTGCGGAAGAGGCGGTGGATCGTCGGGATGCCGTTCAGCTCGTTGCCGTGGACGGCGGCGGTGATGCCGACGACCGGGCCCGGGTGCGCGCCGCGGGCGACGAGCGCGGGGGCGAGGAGCGGGCGCGCGGTGGCGTCGTCGACCAGGTGCACGCCGACGCGGTGGAAGCCGGGCGCGAAGTCGTCCGGGTCGAGGCGCTCGACGACGGTGTGGGGCCCCGGGGCGTGGGGCTCGATCCAGTCGGCCATGCCCCCATTTGGACGCGACGCGCGGAGCGCGGAAAGGGAATTCGGCAGGGAGCCGCACGAGGGAAGCGGGAGCGGGGCGGTGAACGCGAAAATGAAAACCGGCATCGGCGTTTCGGAGCCGCGCAAGAGAGGTCTCCTGCGGCCGCTCCTGGCGCAGCAAATGCGTCCGGAGGGGCCTGTCTCTGCGCGTCGCCCGTTCGGGGGGAGGAGGAACACATCTTGCGAAACGTTCCAGCGTGTACGGAACGAGATGGAGCGCGCCGCTCTTGGTGGCGCTGGTAGGGGTGCTGACCGCTGCGTGCGACGACGGCGGAGAGGGCGCCACAGCCGACGCGAGCCCGCTCGGTCGGCGCGACGCCGGGTCCCGGGACGCCGGGGGCGGCGCCGAGGACGCGGGCGACGCCGACGGCGGCAGTGCTGCCGAAGATGGCGGCACCGACACGGATGGCGGCACCTTCGACGCCGGGACCGACGCGGGCCGCGCGCCGGACGGGGGCATCGAGCTGCCGCCGCTCCCCGACCCGCTCGGGGCGCTCCCCATGCACGAGGCCGCCGAGCACGACCGCTTCCAGACGCGCGACAGCTGCACGAGCTGCCACAGCTCCGACGGCACGGCGCTCACCGACGACGACGGGCGCGACGTCTCCATGTCGACCCTCTGGCGCGCCTCGATGATGAGCTTCGCTGGCCGCGACCCCTACTTCCTCGCCGCCTTCAGCCACGAGATCGAGGAGCACCCGGCGGCCGCCGAGGTCATCGAGGCCACCTGCACGCGTTGCCATTCCCCGGCAGGCCACGAGGGGCTCCGCCCGAGCGGCGCGCACATCTCCTTCGAGGACCTCACGACCGGCACCGACCCGGTGGACCACGTCGCGCGGGACGGGGTGACCTGCACCGCCTGCCACCAGATCGACCCCGCGAACCTGGGCACGCCCGAGAGCTTCTCCGGCGGCTGGGTCATCGACGACTCGCGCCGCATCTACGGGCCGCACAACGACCCGTTCCAGACGAACATGATCAACTCGACCGGCTACACGCCGGTGTACTCGATGCACATGCGCGACAGCGCCCAGTGCGCGACCTGCCACACGCTCTTCACGCAGGCCCTCGACGACAGCGGCGCCGTGGTCGGCCCGACCTTCCCCGAGCAGACGCCCTTCCTCGAGTGGCGCAACTCCGACTACCGCATCGACGGCGACGAGCTCGGCCCGCGGGCGGCGAGCTGCCAGAGCTGCCACGTGCCCACCGTGGACGAGGACGGCGACCCGATCCGTGCGCCGATCTCCACGCGCCCCGGCTGGCTCGGGAGCCGCTCGCCGATCGGCCGGCACGTCTTCGTCGGCGCGAACGCCTACATGCTCGACGTGATCGCCGACCAGCGGGCGTGGATCGGCACGCCCGTCTCCGAGGCCGAGATCCGCGACCGGGCCGACCTGACCGAGCGCAACCTCCGCACGGCGGCGGCGCTCGAGGTCGAGACGCATCGCGAGGATGGCGCCCTCGTCATCGACGTGGAGGTCGAGAACCTCACCGGCCACAAGCTCCCGACCGCGTACCCCTCGCGGCGCGCCTGGCTCCAGGTGGAGGTGCTCGACGCGGGCGGCGCCGTGCTCTGGGCCTCGGGGCGGACCGACGCGAGCGGCGCGCTGGTCGACCAGGCGGGTCGGCGCCTCGACTGGGCCGACGCGCTCCTGCCGCACCTCGACGAGATCACCCGCGAGGACCAGGTGCAGGTCTACGAGTCGGTCATGGGCGACGCGAGCGGCGCGCCGACCAGCGTCCTGCTCGCGGCGACCCAGTACGTGAAGGACGACCGGCTCCTGCCGCACGGCTGGGAGGCGGACGACGAGGACGCCGAGTGGACCGCGCCCGTGGGCGTGGAGGGGGACGACGACTTCGTCGCCGGCTCGGACGAGGTGACCTACCGCCTGCCCGCGCTCCCCGGCGCGGCCCGGGTGCGGGTGCGCTTCCTCTACCAGTCCGTGCCCCCGGCGGCCGTCGAGGGTCTCCGCGACCACCCGACCCCGGCGACGGCTCGCTTCGTCGACATGACGACGACCCGCCCGCCGGCGCCCGAGCTCCTCGCGGAGGCCGAGGAGTCCCTCTGACGCGCTCCGACCGCCCTCGAGAGCGAGGGCGGTCGCCCGCCGCCCCCGGAGCGGCCGCTCGCCCCGAGGCGGACGCGGCGCCCCTCAGCGTCCGGCCGCCGTCGCGAGGTCCGCGAGGGACGCTTCGCAGAACTGGAGCGGCTCCGGCTCGCTCCCACCCCCGAGCACGTCGAGGGCGCCGCCGACCCCGTCGCCGCTCTCGTAGGCCCAGTACATGACGCAATTCGGATCGACGTCGTGGCCCGGGTGCTCCGGATCCTCGTGGTCGCTTTGCATGGGCAGTCCTGCGTTGACCAGCCCGAGCACGTGTCCGGTCTCGTGGAGGAGAACGGTCCCTTCCGCGACCCGGCAGGCCGCGTCCGCGCCGAGCAGCCCGCCTCGGCCCTCGCAGACGGCCTGCACCGTCTCCCGGAAGACCACCAGGCTGCGCCGGCTCAGCGCGACGCCGAGCACCCCGTCCACCCGGAAGCGACCGTCCACGTAGAGCAGCTGCAGGGTGGCGGGCCCCGCGCCGTCGAAGCGCTCGACGCCCAGGGTCCGGAGCTCGTCCAGCGTCCAGGGTGCCTCGCCGCGGGGCGGAAGCACGTCACTCTCCACCACCCGGATGCCCCCCGGCTTGTCGACGATCGCTCCGAGGCTGCTCATGAAGTCGGCGAGCACGGCCTCGGTCGGCCCGGCGCCCTCCGCCGCGTCGACCTCGAGGACGAGCTCGTCGGCCAGATCGGCGCGCAGGTAAGCCAGCGTCTGCGGGTCGACGGCTGGCCCCGCGTCCGGAGCGGGGCCGGCGTCGACGTCGGGGCGGCCGGCGTCGTCCAGGGGCGCCGCTCCGTCGTCGTCCCCGCAGCCGACGAGGCCCAGCAGCAAGAGCGCCCCGAGCGCCAGGGAGCTCGCTTTTCGTGTCGTCTTCGTCGCTCGCATCGTCGCTTCCGTCCTCGCTCGAGTCGTCGTTCGCGTCGTCGTCCGTGCCACCACTCGCATCCTCCTCCGTATCGCCACTCTCGTCAGGGGGAGCCGGGGCGATGGGGACCGGAGCCGGGGAGCTCGGGCGCGTCGTGAGCGATCGAACCGCGAGTCGTGGTGGGCAGCCGGGCCGAGCGTGGGAGCCGGGGCGTGGGCGTGCTCCCTGCGTCCTGCGGACGCCGCCCCGCGTCCTGCGGACGCCGCCCCGCGTCCTGCGGACGCCGCCCCGCGTCCTGCGGACGTCGCCCCGCGTCCTGCGGACGCCGCCCCGCGTCCTGCGGACGCGGGGGGGCTTCTCGGGCGTGCCGGCGGTGTGGGCGGGGGGCTCGCGAGGTGGCGGAATGCGCCATGATGACGGTTGCTTGCGTGGGGGTGGGGGGGGCACCGGCGGGGAACTGGGAGGACGACGCCTTCCAAAACTGAACTTGACGTCGAGTTCAGTTTTGGAAGGCGTCGCTCGGCCCTCGTCGCCGACGTACGGCGGCGACGCCCCCGCGGATCGGAGGCGCCGCCGCCGCGCCGGGGAGGGCTCGCCCTCAGTCGCCGACCGCGATCTCCGTCGCCTCGCTCGCGTTGCCGGCCGCGTCCATGACCGTCAGCGAGAGCAAGTCGCCGTCGCAGGCGGGGACGCTCCCGGAGAAGCTCCCTTCGCCATCGGCGCTCGCCGTCCGACCGGTCTCGGCGGTGACGTTCTCGATACGGACGCGCCCCTGCGCCTCGACGGCGCCCGCGCCCCCGGTGACGTTCACCGAGCCGCGGAGCAGGCAGCCGAGCCCGCCCGGCGAGCCGACGCTGATGGCGCCCGCGTCCGGGGCGTCCGGCGCGATGTCGTCGTGCACGATGGACACGAAGGCCGGCGCGCTCTCCAGCGCCCCCTCGAGGACGACGACCTCGAGGACGTTCTCCGTGTTCGCCGCGAGCGCGACGTCCACGGAGAAGGCGCCGGTCTCCGCGCTCACCTCCGCCATGGCCGTCTCGGCGCCGCCGCGCACCTCGACCGAGAGGCCCGCGCGCGCCTCCGCGACCGAGCCGCTGACGACGTGGGCAGCGACGTTCGTCGGCGCGGGGGCCGGATCGTCGACGCTCGGCGCCGCCGGCACGCTCGAGGAGTGTGCGATGGCCAGCTCCAGCGGCGCCGAGGCGTTCCCCGCCCGGTCGCTGGCCACGAGCGTCAGCGTCGTCTCCGCGTCTTCGGCGATGCGCACGGGCACCACCCAGCGCCCGCTCTCGCCCACGTCACCGGCGGCCGCCGCTTCGCCGCCGCTCACGTTCACCCGCGCGCCCGGCTCGGCGCTGCCGGTCAGCGTGACGTCCCGGCTGCCCGTCGGGCTCGCGACCGGATCCACGACCGGCGCGTCCGGCGCGAGGTCGTCGTGCACGACGACGATCACCGTCTCCACCTCGCTGCCGACGCGCGCCACCCGGAGCTCGCTCCGCGCGTTCGCCTCGAGCGTCACCTCCGCCGTGAAGCGTCCCTCTCCGTCGGCCACGACCTCCACCGGCGTCGCGCCGCCGCTCACCTGCAGCGTCGCGTCCGCCTCGGTCCTCCCGCGGAGGGTGATCGGGTTGGTCGCCGTCGGGCTGGGCACGGGCTCCACCTCGACCGGCGTCGGGAGCGAGCCGTCCTGCTCCACCTCCACCACCGTGGGCTCGGAGGCGTTCCCTGCGGCGTCCCGCGCCACGAAGGCGAGCGTGTTCACCCTGTCCGCCACCAGCGGCACGAGCACGCGGAAGGCGCCCGCCTCGTCCGCCGTGCCGAGGGCGTCGGCCTCGCCGCCGCTCACCTCGATCGCCGCGCCGGGCTCGCTCGCCCCCGCCGCGAGCGCGCTCTCGGCCCCGGTCGGCGACGCGAGCGGGTCGACGTTCGGCGGCTCGGGCGCGATGTCGTCGTGCACCACGCTCCGCATGGCCGCCGGGCTCGCCACGCCCGTCTCCGGGTGCCGCGCGATCACCCGCAGCGTATGCGCGGTGTTCGGGCGGAGCGTCACCTCGACCAGGAAGCGCCCGGTCTCGTCGGCGCGCCCTTCCGTCGCCTCGGCGCCCCCGTCCACGAGCACCTCCGCGCCCGGCTCCGTGTCGCCGCGGAGCGTCAGCGTGCGCTCGCGCGTCGCCGCCGGCGTCTCGTCGAGGGTCGGCGCCTCGAGGGGCAGGTTGGGGTTGTGCACGACCGTCACCATGGCCGCCGCGCTCGCGTTGCCCGCCGCGTCCACGGCCACCACCTCGAGCTCGTTCTGCGTCAGCATGGCCAGCTCGGTCCGCAGGCGGACGGCCAGCTCGAAGCGGCCCTCCGCGTCGACGCCCCCCGTGGCGACCTCGTCGGCGCCGCCGCGCACCTCGATCGTGGCGCCCGCCTCCGCGGCGCCCGCGAGCATGAGCGCGTCGCGCCGCGTGGGGGTCGCCGGGGGGTCGACCTCCGGCGCCTCGGGGGCCGTGCCGTCGTGCACGACGTCGAGCTCCGTCGCCGGGCTCTCCTCGCCGCCCGCCCGTTGCGAGATCAGCAGCGTCTGCCGTGCGTCCGCCCGGAGGGCCACGTCCACGGCGAAGCGCCCGGTGTCGTCGACCACCGCCGACGCCACCGCGTCCGCACCGCCGCGCACCTCCACCGTCGCCCCCGCGAGAGCGCTCCCCTCGAGCGTCAGCGGGTCGGCGTTGGTCGGCGAGTCGACCGCGTCCACCTCCGGCGCCGCCAGCGCGCCGCTCCCCTCGTCTCCGCAGCCCACGCCAAGCGCGACCGTCAGAAGCGCGCCCCAGACGGCGCCCGAACCGATTCCTCGTCTCATCGTACGACCCATTCCAAGAACCTCCGGTCCCGGGTAGAGCGAGGGACGTGCCACGACGAGATCCCCCGCGATCTCCGGGGCGCGGACGCGATGGGCGGCGACTCCGTGGGCTCGATCCCGCAGCCTGGTCGCGTGGTGTGGGAAAAATCCAACGACCCGTCTAGGGTGAGGCGATGACCCGCGGGACCACGCCGATGTCGATCCCCCTCCAGGGGGTGCCCGTCCGCCAGCTCCGCGTGCAGGTCGTCGCCGGCCCGGACGAGGGCGAGGCGCGGGTCGCGGAAGGCGAAACCTTCACCGTGGGCACGGCCGAGGGAAACGACCTCGTCCTCACGGACTCGACCGTCTCCCGCTACCACCTCGAGCTGACCCGCGACGAGCACGGCGTCCGCCTCCGGGACCTCGGCTCGACCAACGGGGTCGTCGTGGGGCCGGTGCGCGTGCAGACCGGCATGGTCGCGATCGGCACCGAGCTCCGCCTCGGCCGCACGCGGGTGCGGGTCGACGACGCGGGCGTGGGCACGGTGGAGCTCTTCGACGGGGACGAGCTCCACGGCGTGCTCGGGCGCTCAGCGGCGATGCGCCGGCTGATGGCGCGGGTCGCGAAGGTGGCGCGGACGCCCGTGTCGGTGCTGATCGTGGGCGAGAGCGGCACGGGCAAGGAGCTCGTGGCCCGCGCCCTCCACGCCCTCGGAGAGCGAGCCGAGCAGCCCTACGAGATCGTCGACTGCGGCGCGCTCGCCCCCCAGCTCGTCGCGAGCGAGCTCTTCGGCCACGAGCGCGGCGCCTTCACCGGGGCGGACCGGCAGCGAGTGGGCGCCTTCGAGCGGGCGGATGGGGGCACGCTCTTCCTCGACGAGGTCGGCGAGCTGCCGGCCGAGCTCCAGCCGACGCTGCTCGGCGCGCTCGAGCGGCGCCAGTTCCGGCGCGTCGGGGGCAACGAGGTGAAGAAGGTCGAGGTGCGCCTGGTCTCGGCCACGAACCGGGACCTCCGCTCGGAGGTGAACTCGAACGCCTTCCGCCTCGACCTCTACTATCGGCTGGCGGTGGTCACGCTGCACGTGCCGCCGCTCCGCGAGCGGCCGGAGGACGTGCCCCTGCTCGTCGAGCACTTCGCGCGGAGCGCGGGCTACGTCGGGGCGCTCGAGGCGCTCGTGCCGCCCGACACGATGCGCGAGTGGCAGCGGCACGCCTGGCCGGGGAACGTGCGCGAGCTCCGGAACCTGGTGGAGGCGACGGTGGCGCTCGGGGAGACGCCGAGCCTCGCGCCGCCGGCGCCGGGAGAGGAGGGGGCGGCGCGCGCGGACGTGTTCCGGGCGGTCCTCGGCCGGCCCTACAAGGAGGCGCGGGGCGTGGTGCTCGAGGAGTTCGAGCGGCACTACCTGCCAGCGCTCGTGGAGGAGGCCGGGGGGAACGTCGCCGAGGCGGCGCGGCGCGCGAACATGGACCGGAGCTACCTCTTCAGCCTGCTCCGCAAGCACGGCCTCCGCTGAGGCCCGGCCGGCCCGTCGGTGCGCGAGCCCGAGCGTGCCGGGATCCGAGCGCGTCGAGGCGGGCCCGGATCCGCCCGGCGTCCGCAGCGCGCCGGGATCCGAGCGCGTCGAGGCGGGCCCGGATCCGCCCGGCGTCCGCAGCGCGCCGGGATTCGAGCGGGTCGAGGCGGGCCCGGATCCGCCCGGCGTCCGCGGCGCGCGGCGATCAGAGCGCGTCGAGGCGGGCCCGGATCCGCCCGGCGTCCGCGGCGCGCGGCGCCAGCCGGAGGTAGCGCCGGTAGGCGCGCGCGGCCTCCGCGTCGTGCCCGAGGCGTTCGTGCGTGATGCCGGCGCCGCGCCAGGCGGGCGCGTAGCGCGGGTCAGCGAGCGTGGCCTGCCGGTAGGCGTCCAGGGCCTGCGGGAGGAGCCCTCGGAGCGCCATGCGGTTCGCCTCCGCCGTGCGCTCGGCGGCGCGCTCCCGATCGGCCTCCGCCGCCTGCGGGGTCGGCGGCGGCTCCGCGGCTGGCAACTCCCTCGCCTCGGGGGGCTCGGCCGCCTCCGCCGCCTCCGCCGTCGGCGCCGCGGCTTCGCCCCCTTCGGCCGGCGTGGCCTCCGTGGGCGCCTCCGCGCGCTGGCTCGGTCGCCGCGGGCGTCGCGCACGCCCCTCCAGCGCCTCGCCCTCGTCCGCGCTCGCGGCCGCTGCGCGAGCCCGTGCTTCCCCGGTGGGCTCGAGGTCGCCACCGGAGCCGTTCTCCGCCCCGCCCTCGATTCCGCCGCCCTCGACGCCGCCGCCCCCGACCTCGCCCGGAGCGATCGCCTCCGGCGCCGGAGTCTCTTCCGCGCCGGGCGGTGGCGCCTCTTCCTCGGACCGCGCCACCGCGTCCTTCGGGCTCTCCCGACCGAGCCCCCACCACGCCACGGGCGCCGCGATCAGCGCTAGGAGCAGCGCGAGCATCGGCCCGCGCGCCCGCCTCCGCGGGAGCACGTACGTGTCCTGCCGCGCCACCCGAGCGCGCTCCTCGCGCGCGGCGTCCCCCGCGGCCCCTGCGCCGGGCGACGCGCTCCCGTCGCCCGCTGCCGGCCCCGCGAGCCCGTGCCCCCCGGGGCCTCCCGGAGCCGCGTCGAAGCTCGGGGGCAGCTCCTCGATCGCGCCCCCGCCGGGCGCTCCGTCGCGCGCCTCCGCGCCTCCGGGGTCGACGTCGAAGCGGAGAGGCAGCTCGTCGGTCGCACCTCCGCCGGGGGCTGCGCCGCGCGCCTCCGCGCCGCCGGGGCCGACGTCGAAGCTCGGGGGGAGATCGTCGACCGCACCTGCGCCGGGCGCACCTGCGCCGGGTGCTCCGCCGACCGCATCGGTGCCGGGCGCACCTGCGCCGGGTGTTCCGCCGAACGCATCGGTGCCGGGCGCACCTGCGCCGGGTGTTCCGCCGAACGTCTCCGTGCCCGGGCCGACGTCGAAGCTCAGGGGCAGCTCGTCGGTTCCATCGCGCCGCGCGCGGCTCGTCGCCGACCCCGCCACCCCGAGCGTGCCGAGCTCCTCGACGAACGCCGCGCAGCTCGAGGGCCGCGCCTCCGGCTCGCGCGAGAGCACCCGCGCGAAGAGCGCGTCCGTCTCCGGGGGCAGCGGCCCCTTCGCCCGCGCGCTCGGCGCCGGCGCGTCGCGGTGCATCTTCGTCGCCAGCAGCCGCAGCGGCTCATCATCGTCGAAGGGTGTCCGCCCGACGAGCAGCTCGTAGGCGACCACGCCGAGCGCGTAGAGGTCCCCCCGGATGCCCGCCTTCTGCCCCGTCGCGTTCTCCGGCGGCAGGTAGTGCGGCGTCCCGAGGACCGTGTCCTCCCGCGTCAGCCGCGAGCCCACCCCCGCCACCGCCGCCAGCCCGAAGTCCATCAGCAGCACCCGCTCGGGCACTCCCGGCTGCCGCTCGACGAAGAGGTTCTCGAGCTTCACGTCCCGGTGCACGAGCCCCTGCGCGTGGAGCGCATCGAGCGCCGCCGCCGGCCCGGCCAGGAGCTCGGCCACGCGCGGCGCCGGCTGCGGCCCCTCCTCCCGGAGGAAGCGCTCGAGGTCCATCCCGCGGAGCCGCGGCATCACCATGTAGGGCCGCCCGTCGGGGAGCCGCCCGAGGTCGAAGACGTCGACGATGTTCGGGTGGCCGAGCTGGCTCGCCGTGCGCGCCTCGAGCTGGAAGCGCTCGATCGCCTTCTCGTGCGTCAGCACGCGCCGCCGGATCACCTTGATCGCCACCGGCCGCGCCAGCTCGAGGTGGCGCCCCGCGTAGACGACCGCCATGCCGCCCTCGCCGAGCTTCCCCTCCACGGCGTAGCGCCCGTCGAGCGTCTCCCCGGCCAGCTCTCCCGTGTCGGCGTCGCGCCGCCCCGCCGCGGCCTCTGGGTGCGCCTCGCTCACGTGGGCTCGCAGCTCCCCATCACGCACTCCTCGCGGCCGAGCCCGATGAGCCCGTCCTGGCACTCCCGCCCGCAGCGACCGCAGTTGTCCCGGTCGGTCTGCAGGTCCGTGCAGCTCTCGCCGCCGCAGTAGGTCTCCCCCGCCGCGCAGCAGACGCCGTTGCTGCACACGTCTCCGCTCGGGCAGTCGACCCCGCAGCCGCCGCAGTTGGCCACGTCCGTGTCGGTGTTCACGCAGGCCCCGCCGTGCATGCCGTCGTCGCAGCAGGTCGCCCCGCAGCCGCCGTCGCAGCTCCCGCAGCGCTCCGGCCCCTGCGCCACGCAGGCGCCATCGCAGCAGAGCTCGGCTCCATCGCAGGTGGCGCAGGCGTCCCCGCAGTGGTCCGGGTCGCTGCCGACGCAGGTCCCGCCGCAGCAGACCTGCCCGTCTCCGCAGGCGACGCCGCAGCCGCCGCAGTTCAGCTCGTCGGTCTCCGTGTCGACGCAGGTCGCACTGCAGCAGGTGCGCCCGTCCGCCGCGCAGTCCTCCGCGCAGCCCGCGCACTCGCTCGGCGTCCGGCAGGTGCCCCCGCAGCACTCCTCCCCGTCCCCGCAGGCTTCGCCGCAGGCCCCGCAGTGCGCCTCGTCGAAGCGCACGTCCGTGCAGCCTCCGTCGCAGCAGTCCGCCGCGCAGCCGTTGCCGCAGGCGCCGCAGTTCGCCGGATCCGTGCTCAGGTCGAAGGCCTCGTCCACCGAACCGTCGCAGTCGTCGTCGGCGAGGTCACAGGCCTCCATGGGCGCCGGCGCCCGCGTCGCGCAGACGAGCACGCCGTCCGCGCAGGCCCGCTCGCCCATGGCGCAGACGCCCACGTTCTCCGGCTCTTCGCAGGCCTCGCCGAGCCCGGGCACATCGTCCATGACGCCGTCGCAGTCGTCGTCCACGCCCTCGTTCGCGCAGGTCTCGGCCGCGGGCAGCACGGCGCCCTCGCACGCTCCGAAGCGCCCGCCCTCGCAGGTCTGCGTGCCGCGCATGCACGGGCCCACCCCCGCCGTCGCGTCGGGCCCGCCGTAGCAGGGCTGCGACTCGCCCTCCTCGCAGGCGCAGTCCTCGTCGATGGCGCCGTCGCAGTCGTCGTCGCGCGCCGGTCCCTCGCCGGCCGTGCAGCCGTCCATGGCCGCCGGGAGGATCGCGCCGACGCAGGCCGGCTCGTCCTCGCCGACGCAGGTCGTCGTCCCCGGCGCGCAGGTGCCCATGCACACGTGCGATCCGTCGCCCATCGCGACGCAGCCGTCCGTGTCCATCGGGTAGCACTCGTCGCCTTCGAGCGCCTCGTCGACGCCCTCGTCGCAGTCGTCGTCGCGGCCGTTGCAGAGCTCCTCGCTCGGCTCCACGAGCGGCGCGCAGCTCGCCCCGCCCTCGGTGCACGTGAGCTCACCGGCGCCGCACGCGCCGGGCATGCCCGTGTCGCATTGGGTGCCCGCGATCTCGTCCGTGCGCCCGTCGCAGTCGTCGTCGTCGCCGTTGCACTCCTCGGCGCGCGGGAGGACCTGACCGAGGCAGGCCCCGAAGAGGCCATCCATGCCGCAGGTCTGCTCGCCCTGCCGGCAGACGCCGAGGCCGATCTGCTCCGCGTCGCCATCGAAGCAAGGCTGCACCTCGTCCACGGCGCAGCCCTGGGCCACGCAGAAGCCGCGCACGCAGGTCTCGCCGCTTGCGCACGGGGCCGCGTCGTCGCAGGTCCGCTCGGGGTGCTCGGCCACCCCGCAGGCGGCCGCCAGCGCGAGGAGCATCACGCTCACTCGGAGCCCCACCGCGGGGGCCCCGTTCGGGGGGACCGCTCTCGTGCCGACCCCGATCGCGGTGCCCTCCATCGCGGTGTCCTCCATCGCGGTGTCCTCCATCGCGGTGTCCTCCATCGCGGTGCTCTCCATCAGAGCGACCCCCGGAGCTGCAGGCCCAAACCGCGGGGACCGACCGCCGGCGCCAGCGTCGCCCGCGTTTCGTCGTCGTCCCCGCGGAGCAAGAAGAGGAGCGCCGCGCCGGTCGCGAGCGTCAGGCCTCCGACGACGAAGAGCGTGTTCGCGGTCGTGGCGCGCCGCTGCGCCTCGTCCCGCAGCCCGAGCGCTTCTTGCACCTCCTCGCGGGTCCCCGGGCTCGTGGCCAGCCAGTCGTCCTCCGAGGCCTGCGCGGCGAGCCCCACGCCGAGCCCGGCGCCGAGCACGGCGGCCCCCGCGGCCAGGGTGACGACGCCCGGGACCCACGCCCGCTCGCTCTCCCGCCGCGGCGGCGCTTCCCCGTCGGCGCCCCTCGACGTCGACGTCGACGCCGTGCCGGTCACCGTGCCCGTCGCGCCCCCGGCGTCCAGGTCGGTCACCACCGGCCCCGCCGCCTCCTCCGGTGGCAAGCCGAACAGCTCCCGCAGCATGCCGCCGAGCCCCCCGACCAGGTTCTCCTCGACCTGCTCCTCGCTCGCCTGCCGCGTCACCTCGTGCACCTCCGCGCCGTCGAAGAAGACCAGCGAGACCACGTAGGCGTCGCCCGCCCGCGCCAGGCTCGGCAGCAGCAGCGCCTCCACCTCGAGCTGCGCCGCGAAGGCCTCGAAGCACTCGGGCGTGTCGCTGAGGCAGCCGACCATCAGGCGGATGTCCTCGAGCCCGAGCGCCGGCGTGCCGGCGATGTCGACCACCTCGAGGCTCCGGAGCTCGGCGCGGAGCACGCGCTGGAGCGCCGCCCCGAAGTCCGCGAGGGCCGGCTCGGGCACCTCCGTCTGGAGGATCGCCGTGAGCGGCTCGCCTGGCTCGCGGGTCTCCTCCGGGGCCTGCGCTCCGGTCGCGGAGGCGTGGGAGATCACGAGGGCGGCGAGAGCGAAGGAGAGCGATCGGGTCATCGTGGCTCGTCGAGGCCGAAGCGCCGAAGGACCTCGGACCAGGGGGTGGGAATGCGAAGGACCTCGGGGAAGAGCCCGAGCCGCGCCAGCTCGGCGCGCGTCGTCCGCGGCTGGTCGCTCAGGACGAGCACCTGCAGGGGGGGCTCGTGCCGCTGAGCTCGCCTCACAAGCGTGGCATATCCGCGCGCGGGAAGGGCGATCACCAGGCCGCGCGTGGCGTCGAGGGTGGCGTCCCCGATCTCCGCGGCGTCCGGAACGACCGGGAGCGGCCACTGCTGCCTCGGGGAGCCGACGACGACCACGGGGGGTCGCAAGCGGGGGCTGGAGCGGGTCACGACGGACCCTCTTTGCATCTTCGGGGCCAGCGACGCGCCAGGGCGGATCTCCCCCGGGGGTGCGTCGAACGGGCGCCCGTCGTCGTGTTCTTCCCTCGGTCGGGGGAGCCGATGTGGGCTGGATCCTACGCGTCGCGTCGTTTCGCCGCGCGCCAGGCGGTGGGCGGCTCCCCGCCCAGTTGCCGCAGCGTCGCCAGGAAGTCCTCTGGCGGCGGGAGCATGAAGCGCATCGGCGCGCCGGTGGCCGGGTGCTCGAAGCCGAGCTCGATCGCGTGGAGCATCGGCCGGGGCGCGTCGACGCGCGGTCCCTCGTAGTCGCGGATGTAGACGTGCTCACCGACGAGCGGGTGGCCCGCCTCCGCGAGGTGGATGCGGATCTGGTGCTGCCGCCCGGTCTCGAGCCGGCAGGTGACGAGGCTCGAGCGCGGCTGCCCGGCGGCGGTCATGCCGCGCGCCTCGAGCACGTGCGTGATCGCCCGCCGCGCGTCCTTGGGCCGCTTGCCCGTCGGCGCGCGGAAGACGCCCCAGCTTCCCCGGAGCCCGTCCCCGCGGTTCGCGATGAGCCAGCTATCGTGCTTGCCCGTGCTCGCGTGGCCGTAGGTGAGCGCCACGTAGCGCCGGTGGATGCTGCGCTCGCGGAACTGCTGCTGGAGGTGCCGCTTGGCGGCCACCGTCCGCGTGAAGACGAGCAAGCCCGAGGTGCCCTTGTCGAGCCGGTGCACGACGCCGACCTCCGGGTCGTAGCGGCGGCCCTTGCGCTTCTTCGCCTGGCGCCGGAGCTGCGCCCGGAGCTGGTCGGCGAGCGTGTCCTTGTCCTGCCGGTCGTAGGGCACGGTGAGCACGCCCGGCTCCTTCGCGACCACGGCGACGTGCGCGTCCACGTGGAGCAGCGCCTCCGGCGCCAGGACGCCCGCGCGCATCTTCGGCGCCGTCGGGTCCACCTCGACCTCCGCCGGGTCCACGCGCGTCGCCGGGTCGGTCTCCCGCTCCCCGCCGACCGTCGCCCGCCCCGTCCGGCAGAGCTTCCGCGCCTCTTTCCAGGACACGCCGAGGCGCTCGCGCACGACCGCGGCGAGCGTAGGCTGATCGGGCCGGCTTCCCATCGCCTCCCCATAGCGCGCCCCGGCCCCCGGAGCGAAGCGCCGCGCTCGGTGCTAGCTTGCCGCCACCATGGTCGCCATCGCCGGACTCGTGGGGCTGCGCCCCGCCCCCGAACACGTCGCGCGCGTCGTCAGCCCGCCCTACGACGTCATCAAGCCGGGGAGCCCCCTCGAGGCGCGCCTCGAGGCCGAGCCGGCCTCCGCCTTCCACGTCATCCTCGGCGCCGACCCGGCCGCCGCCATCGCCCGCCTCCGCGATCAGGGCTTCCTCGCCCCCGACGACGAGCCCGCCTACTACGTCTACGAGCAGCGCTGGGCCGACGGCAGCCGCACCGGCGTCTTCCTCGCCGTCGAGGTCAGCGACTACGCCGAGCGCCAGATCATCCGCCACGAGAAGACCTTCGACGAGAAGGTGAAGGGCCGCATCGCCCTCGCGAAGCAGACCGGGTTCAACACCGGCCCGGTCTTCCTCCTCGCCAAGGACGAGCTCGGCCGCACCCTCTCCGAGGCCAAGCAGGACGAGCCGCTTTACGCCTTCCGGAGCGAGTACGGCGGTGGCACGGATCTGCACGGCATCGAGAGCCGCGTCTGGCGCGTCCCGGCCGAGAGCCCGCGCGGCAAGGCCATCGCCGCCGCCCTCGCACCCCAGCGCCTCTACATCGCCGACGGGCACCACCGCTACCACGCGGCGTTGAAGGGCGGGCAGACCCACGCGCTCGCCTACGTCACCGACGAGGCCGCCATCCTCGCCTACGACCGCGTGGTCAACGGTGTCGTCTCCTTCGAGGAGGCGAAGGCGAAGCTCGACCTCGCGCCGGCTTCCTCCTTCCACACGCCGCCGAAGCACGTCTTCCGCCTCTACCATCGGAGCGGCGTCTTCGACCTCGCGGCGAAGCAGGTCCCGGACGACGTCGTCGGGCGCCTCGACTGCGCGATCCTCGAGCGCGAGCTCTACCCGCAGCTCGGCCTCACGCACGACCACATCGTCGACCCGAAGCACTTCGACTACTACCCGGAGTCGGCCCTCGGCGAGATGAAGGCGGCCGTCGACCGGGGGGATTACGAGCTCGCCATCGCGCTCCATCCGGTCGCCCGCGAGGAGCTCATGGCGGTGGCCGATGCGGGCCTCGAGGACCCGGACGTGGTGATGCCGGAGAAGAGCACCTTCTTCAGCCCGAAGATCCACACGGGCCTCTTCCTCTACCGTCACACCTACGCCTGAGAGCGCCTGAGAAGGGGCCGCGCGCGCCGTGCCGACCGCGCTTGCGGCGAGCGCCAGGACCCCCGAAACGAGCGCGACCGACGCCCTCGAAAGGACGCCGGTCGCCTCGGCTTCATGCTGGGCGTCGCCTCAGGCGGCTTCCGCCTCGGCCTTCTCCTCGGCCGAGGGCGGCGTCGCCATCGCCTGCGCCTTGATCCGCTCCTGCCGCATCTGCTTGATGCGCTTGCGGCCCGCGGGCTTGAGCGTGATGTACATGAAGTCGCGCACGTCGAGGTAGTCGCGGGGCTCGAGACCCTTCTCCTCGAGGCGCTCGCGCGTCGCCTTCGCCATCGCCATGAGGCGCTCGTAGAGCAGGCCCATGGGGCGGTCCGAGCAGCGCAGGCCGGGGGCCATCCACTTCGCCTGACGCTCGTACACGTCCGGCTCGACGACCACGTACTCGTTGGGCATCACCGTCCCGAGGAAGACCGTCACCAGGCCCCAGCTCGGGGTCATGTCGATCGCCTCCTCGAGGACGCGCGTGTAGGCGTCCATGCGGCCGGTCAGCTTCGACTCGCCGTAGAGCAGCGCCTTGAGCGAGCTGAGCACGTTCTCGTAGTGCTTCGGGTCCATCTTCGCGAACGCCCGGCGCTCCTTGGCGGGGACGAGGTCCGTCAGCTTCAGGACCTTGCTCACGGCCTTGTGCATCTCCTCGAGCTCGCCGTCGCGGAGCGCCTTGGAGAGGGCCTTCTTCGTGAGGACCGCCTGCGCCTTCTCGACGATCGCGTCGCGGTGGCGCTTCAGCGGGCGCTTGCGGCCGTCCCCGCGGTGCGTCTCCTCGTAGTCCACCGCCGCGAAGCCGCCGTCGAAGAGCTCGTGCAGGTAGGCGATCTGCTCGTCGAGCTTGATGGGCTGCTTCCGCGGGTCGTTCGTGAGCTTCGGCTTCTCGTCGTCGTCGACCATGCTCTGCAGGGCCTCGACCAGATCCATGGTCACGTCGTAGGGGCGGTCGACGGGGTCCAAGAGCTCGTAGTAGTCGTGGTGGAAGGTGCGTCGGCGGCCGTCCTGGAAGATCATGTCCGACCGGTCATCGAGCTTCTTCACGACCAAGGCGAGGCCCCAACGCTCGCGCTTGGTGTGGCGGTAGAGCGTCGGCAGGTGCGCCGTCGGATCGATGTCGTCGGTGTCGGTTTCGGTGGTGTCGGTCGAGGTCTGGGGCGAGGTGGTCAAACGTCCTCCTGGGGTACGAGTCGGCGGACCCGAGGCGTGCGCCGGCACGCCCACGCGGCGGCTGGGCCGCGCGAGGTCCAATGAACGGGTGAGAGCCTGGCCGCGGTTCCGAGAACCGGAACGCGAGCGTCCCTGCGGGGCGTTGCCTGCGAGGGCGAGGGCGGCTGGGCACGGGCCACGGCGTCTCCGCTTGGCCCGGAAGCGCTCGGTGCTCGCTGAAATGCTCGTTCCAACAAGTATCGGCGAGATGCCGATAGGCCGAGAAAAAACCCGGTGTCGGCGGATGAGGCCGACGACCGGCGCTTCAACTACACTGTAACCACTCTGGCCCGAGAGATCAAGGGGGTGCGAAAAAGCAGGGGAATTTGACGTTCGGGGGTGGCCGACGCAGTGTGGACGCATGTCGTTGCGAGCGTGGGCCACGGTGGCGTGGGTCGCGGCGCTCGTAGGGGTGTCGTCCTCCACCGCGTTCTCGGACGCGTCGGAAGAGGCGGCGGGCGGGATCGCGGATGTCGATCGGGACCTGCCCACGCTCCTGCAGGCGCCGTCGGGTGAGACTCCGAGCTGGGCGCTGCTGCCGATCCCCCGGCAGCCGGCCGACCGCGACGGTCAGGTCTGGGTGCAGGCTCGCTGGCACGACGCCCCGATCTTCTCGTCGCGCACGGCCCGCTACGGCCACGGCGTGATGCGCGCCGGGACGGTGATCCGCGCTGCGGCCCTCGGGCGTGGCCCCGGCTGCTCCGGCCGCTGGTTCCGGCTCCAGCCCTTCGGCTACGTCTGCACGACCCGCGGCTTCCGTGGGCGAAACCACGAGCTCGAGCCGCCGGCCGTTCCCCGCGCGGCCACGCCGGACCAGGTGCTGCCCTACCGCTACGCCGCCGTGAGCGACCGGAGCGCCTACCGCTACGACCGGCTCCCGAGCGAGAGCGAGTACGAGCGCGTCCACGACGGGCGCCTCGGCGGCCTCGCGAGCCAGCTCGACGGCGACTACTTCGTGACCGTCGACGGCGAGGTGGAGCACGAGGGGCGGACCTGGGTCCGCACGGCGCAGGAGCGCTACGTGCGCCGCGACGCCGTCGAGATGGTCGAGGCCTCCGAGCTCCACGGCGAGCTCGACCCGGACGGGCTCGAGCTCCCGATGGCCTTCGTCTTCGGCGAGGAGCGGCCGGTCTACCGGCTCGGCGAGGGGCGCGCCCGCGAGGTGGGCGTGGCGGACGTCTACGCGCGCTTCCACGTGGAGCGCGAGGTGGAGGTCGGCGGCGAGCGCTACGTGGTCGGCCCCGGCGGGCTGGCGCTGAAGCGCGACGCCGTGCGGGTGGCGACCCAGAGCGAGCGGCCGGACGACATCCCCGAGGGGGATCGCTGGGTGCACGTCGACCTCGCCCAGCAGGTGCTGATGGCCTACGAGGGCGACACGCCGATCTTCGCGACCCTCGTGTCGAGCGGCAAGGAGGGCTACGACACGCCGACGGGCGTCTTCCGGGTCCGCCACAAGTACGTCTCGACGACCATGAGCGGCGACGACCCGACGGACGGGGTCTACGACGTCGCCGAGGTGCCCTGGACCCAGTACTACTACCGGAGCTACGCGCTCCACGGCGCCTACTGGCACGACGCCTTCGGAGCGGTGCGCAGCCACGGATGCACGAACATCGCGCCCGCCGACGCCCGCTGGCTCTTCCTCTGGACGACGCCCGTCCTCCCCGAGGGCTGGCACGGCATCCGCGAGGAGGGCGTCTGGGTCGTGAACACGAACGAGGAGCCCGAGCCCGCCTGAGCGGGCGGTCACGATCTGCGCGGTCACGATCCGCGCGGTACGACGGGGTGCTTCGGGCCGCGCCGTCGCCAGCTTCCCGGCTGGAGTCCCGCTCCGCCGCGCCGCTGCCCGGTCGCGTTCTCCGCGCCATGATCTGCGCGCCATGACCTGCGCGCCATGACCTGCGCGCCATGACCTGCGCGCCATGACCTGCGCGCCATGACCTGCGCGCCGTGACCTCGGCGCCGTCGACGGGCGCCCCGGCGGCGATCTATGCTCGCCGACCCATGGCTTCGAGCCCCCGATCTCCGCTGGACGAGGCGCACGGCAAGCGTCTCCAGGGCGACCTCGAAGGCGCCGCGCGCCTCGCCCTCGCCCTCCTCGAGCGCGACCCCGCGCAGCTCGGCGCCGCGTCGCTCCTCGCGAGCATGCTGGCTGCCGAGGAGAAGGGCCTCGTCGCCGGCGAAGCGGCCGTGCGGCTCGTGGACGCCTTCGTGCGTCGCGGGGACCTGCCGGAGGCCGTGGTCGCGGCGCGCACGGCGCGGGTGGCCGGTGAGGACGGCGACGCGGCCCTCGAGCGGATCGCGGAGGCCTTCGGCGAGGGCTCGGAGCGCCTCGGCGACGCGCCCCCGACCCCGCCGCCGCTCCCCTCGGAGATCGAGGTGCCGAAGGACCTCGCGAAGCGGAAGGGGCAGGCGCTCTGGGAGCGCGCGGACGAGGCGCTCCAGGCGCTCCTCGGCTGGGACGACCCGGTCGACGCGGAGAGCGAGCTGCCGCGCTTGCCGCTCTTCTCCGAGCTCGAGCCGGAGCCCCTCTCGGAGCTCCTGGCGGCCTTCGAGGTCCGGGAGCTGGACGGCGGGCAGAAGGCCATCGAGCAGGGGCGCGAGGGCAACGAGGCCTTCGTGGTCGTGCGCGGCGTGCTCGAGGTCGTGCGCGAGGGGGACGAGCGGACGGTGCTCGCGGCCCTCGGGCCGGGGGCGATCTTCGGCGAGATGGCGCTCGTGAGCGACGCGCCGCGGGCGGCTTCGGTCGAGGCGGCCGAGCCGGTGACGCTCCTGGTGGTGTCGCGGGAGAAGCTCGAGGGCGTCGCGGAGAAGGCGCCGGCCGTGGCGCAGGAGCTGAGCGCGTTCTGCCGGGGGCGCATGCTCGCGAACCTGATGCGGCACAGCGCCATCCTCGGCGCGGTGCACGCGCAGGAGCGCCAGGCGCTGATGGAGCGCTTCGCGCCGCACCACTTCGAGGCCGGCGAGGCGCTGGTCGAGGAGGGGAGCGAGGGGCAGGGGCTCTTCCTGATCGCGTCGGGGGGCGTCGAGGTCGTCGGGAAGGACGCGGACGGGGACGAGCTCCGCATCGCCGAGCTGGGCCCGGGCGACGTGGTGGGCGAGATCAGCCTGGTGCTGCGGCGGCCGGCGAACGCGACCGTGCGCGCGCTGCACCGGACGGTGGCCCTCGAGCTGACGCGCGAGGAGTTCCAGAAGGCGATCAAGGAGCACCCGACGCTGCTCGGGGAGCTCTACGAGATGGCGACCCAGCGCGAGGAGGAGACGCGCACGGTCGTGGCGCAGGAGGCGCTGGACGTCGAGGACGTGGTGCTGCTTTGAGGCGCGGTGCGGCCTCGAGACGTCGTGCGGCCGGCCGATCCGCGGGCGCGCCGCCGAGTCACCACATCGGGCGAACCCCTTGCCCGGGTGAATCCCCCGTTCTATGGCTGCAACGGAGGGGATGATGCCGAGTGAGCGGTTCGTGCACGCGGGGCTCGATTTCGAGCTGCTGCGCCCGTCGCCCCGGGGCGACGCGAGGTCCGGAGCGCGGCTCGAGGGGCGCCTCGCCAAGAGCGTGCTCCACGGGTCCTCGGCCGAAGGGCGGGCTCCGAGCGCGGCGCGGATCTTCTGCTCGCTCCACCGCACGCGGGCGCACGGGCCCCAGGGCGGCGCGCCGGTGCGCGTGCGCTGGAAGGGTGACGTGGCCCGGGCCGAGGCCGGCTCGACGCGGGCGCGGCTGCGGCTCCTGAGCGGCGGCGCGCTGGCGGCGAGCGTCGAGGCGCCGACCGACGAGCAGGCCGTGGAGGTCGTGACCGCGGCGGCGCTCGAGCGGGTCGGCGGCTTCTTGGTGCACGCCTCGGGCGTGCTAGAGGGCGGCGAGGTGATGCTCTTCGTCGGTCCCTCCGGCGCGGGCAAGAGCACCGCCGTGGAGCTCTCCGGCAAGCGCTTCTTCACCGTGGACCGGGCGGCGCTCGTGCCCGTCGGGGATCGCTGGTGGGCCTGGCGCGTGCCGGGCGGCAAGCCCGACGAGTGGGAGCGCCTCGAGGAAGGCAGCTGCGGCGCGCCGCTCCGGGGGGTCTACCGCGTGGTGCACGGCGAGCCCGGCTTCGAGGCCGCGGGCGGCGCCGAGGCGCTGACGATCCTCCGGCAGGCCTGCTACGGGCAGCCCGGCGGCCCCGAGGAGGAGCTGGAGCGGTTGGCTCGGCTCGAGGGGCTGGCGCGGGCCATCGAGGTCGGCCGCGTGCGCACGCGGCTCGGGGCGCCGCTCGAGCTCCGGGGGTCGGCGTGAGCCTGGCCGGGAGCGCGCGGGTGCGGCACGCGGAGCGGATCGCCGCGCGGGTGATCGAGGGCAAGGCCGTCGTGATCGTGATCGACGACCAGAAGGTGCACTCGCTGAACGAGGTCGGCTCGTTCATCTGGGAGCAGGCCGAGGAGGTCCGCACCGTGGACGAGATCGTCGACGCGATCGTGAGCGAGTTCGAGGTCGAGCGCGAGGTGGCCGAGGCCGACGCGGCGGCCTTCATCGAGCAGCTGCGGGGGCTCGGCGCCCTCGAGATCGAGAGCCAGGCAGGATGAGCGTACCGTTCAAGGGCAAGACCAGCGTGGCCGCGCTCGTGAGCAAGCTGGCGGGGGAAGAGACGCCGCTGAGCGCGATGATCGAGATCGCCGACCGCTGCAACGAGAAGTGCGTGCACTGCTACCAGGTGCAGGGCCAGAAGGGCGAGATGACGACCGAGGAGATCTTCGGCGTCCTCGACGAGCTCGCCGAGATGGGGGTGCTCTTTCTGACCATCAGCGGCGGCGAGGCCACGCTGCGGAAGGACTTCCTCGACATCGTCGCCTACGCCCGAAAGAAGAAGTTCGCCGTCAAGCTCTTCACGAACGGCTTGAAGGTCACGCGCGAGCTCGCGTCGAAGCTCGGCGAGCTCGCCGTGCAGGAAGTCCAGATCAGCCTCTACAGCAGCCACGCCAACGTCCACGACTGGGTGACGAACGTCCCCGGTAGCTGGGAAAAGACCACGGCAGCCGCTCGCTACCTCGTCGACGCAGGCGTGAAGGTCGTCCTCAAGACGCCGGTGATGCGCATCAACGAAGACGACACCGACGAGTTCATCGCGCTTTGTGAGGAGATCGGCACGGACTACATGTTCGACCCTGGAGAGCTCATGCCGCGAGAGGACGGCGCTCGCGCTCCGCAGGCGTTGAGCCGAAGCGCGGTGGCTTCGATGCGGCTTCGGAAGAATCCGCGCCTGGTTCCCAACGCGAAGGCCGAGTTCCGAGCCCCTCGGCTGGAGGCATCTCCCTGTGGGGCCTGCAAGTCGATTCACATCGAGGCCAACGGCGAGTTGCGCCCCTGCACCGCGTTGACCCTACCGATCGGGCACGCGCGAGACGGTGTGCAGAAGAGCTGGCGCGACAACGAGGAGGCGGTGTTCATCCGCTCTTTGCGCTGGAAGGACATCCTCGGCTGCCGCGACTGCGACCTCCACCCCTACTGCGTGCGATGCCACCAGACGTCGCGCGTCGAGGGGGGGGACGCGCTTGCTCCGTATCCCAGCGCCTGTCGCGGGGCTCTCCAGCGGTACGCTCGCGCCCTTGGGTACGACCCCGAGTCAGCAGGCGTCTTGGGTCCTTTCCGCGAGGTGCAGCGAGGCCGACTCGAGATGCTGCCGGTCCGGGAGACCGAGCGGGATCGCGAGCTGAGGCGGCGGCACGCTTGGATTCGCGCCACACCATCGGAAGCCACCGAGCCCGTCGTTCCAGGGTCGACTGCCACCCTCGTGAGACCAGGTGGTATCCAGCGTTCGGAGAAGGTCCCGCTCCCGGTCGTGCCGTGAAGGCGTACCATATATGGGGCCCGGCCAGCGCCAAGTCCCTCTGCTATGATTCCTCCGCTTGGAGGGTTGGAGAATGACCATGTCGACGGATCGCCTGCGGTCCACGCTTTCGCTTCTCTTCTGTGCTTCGCTCGTCGCTGCGGCGGGGTGCAAGGACGATCCGAAGGGTCTCGTCATCGTGTCGCCCGAATCGGGGAGCACTTTGACGGAGGCCGATGACGAGGATCCGGCGACCGACGGGATTCAGTTCACCGTCCGTGTCGTCGCCGAGAACGTCCCGGATGGAGACACGCTCGGTCTCTTCTACGACGGGAGCGAGGAGCCGCTCGGGACGCCGGACGACACCGCCGTGGTGATGGACGAGTCCGCCGAGTTCGTCGTGACCGGTACGGGCTCCCAGAGCTTCGACCTCCTCGTGGCCACCGAGTCGCTCGGTGACCTGAGCAACCGTGTTCAGGTCGACGTCATCGAGGGCTGCGGCGCCAGCGTCGAGTTCGTCTCGCCCGCGCCCACCGGCGGCTCCGTGACGTTGGGGCCGAACGACGACACGACCGGCCCGGGGACCTGCGACGAGGACTTCACCATCGACGTCGAGGTCTCGACGGACGCGGGCGAAGGGGCGATGGGCCAGCTCTTCGTCAACGGCGCTCCGGCCGCTACGGGCATGGTCTCCGGGACCGTCCTTCGGTTCACGGGCGTCCTGCTCCCGGACGGCGCCAACGAGCTCCGCGTCGCGGTCACCAACGCCACGGGCACCTGCGACGATCCGTCGCTCTCCACGAGTGTCACGGTCGATTGCGACCGGCCGAGCTGCGCGTTCGAGGTTCCCATGACGGGGACGGCGTTCCTGAGCTCGGCCGACGACGTCTCCGGCGACGCCGGGCTGCAGACGCCCTTCGAGATCCGCAGTGACGTCGACGTGAGCGGCGAAGAGGTCGAGCTGGTCGTCGACGGCGACGTGCTCACGGCCACGGCCATGACCGATGGGGACGGGTCGCTGGCGCGCTTCGACGCGGTGAGCCTCGAGGAGGGTCTGCGGCGGGTGCGCGCGGTCTGTCGGGACCCGCTCGGCAACGCGACCGCCGTCACGGCGGAGTGGACCGTCGACACGGTCGCCTGTGGCGTCACCGTCACAGACCCCGCCGCGGACACGACGTTCATCGATGGCGACGACGTCGACGACTCGACGGACGGCGTCCAGGTGAACATCGCCGCGACGGTCAGCGGCTCCGACTGCGTGTCCGCCTCCGTGGGCATCTGCGACTCCGCGCTCAGCGCCGGGACCCTGGACTCGGGGTCGGCCTCGGGCGTGGTCACGCTCTCGAGCTCCCCCTCGCAGGAGCTCTGCGTCGAGGTCGAGGACGAGGCCGGCAACGTCGGCGAGGGGCGGGTCGCGGTGCGCGTACAGACCGACGCGCCGCAGCTCGAGGTCACGACGCCGACGGCGGGCACGCAGTACAACGTGGAGGGGGGTGACGGCGCGATCGCCGACCTGGACGTCCTCACCACGGACTTCTGCGAGGCGAACGTCGAGGTCCGTTGCTCCGAGGTCGGGGCCGAGGTGGAGCTGGTGCGCGCGGACACCGCGGGCGTGCTCGGCACCGCCACCTGCACCGAGATGGCCGGTCTGCCCGCGCCGTTCACGGGCGTCGCCACTTTCTCGAGCGTCGGGCTCCCGACCGTCGGGGGCGGCGTGTCCTACAACATCTTCGCGCGCGCGACGGTGGATCGGCTGACGGGGACGTCGTCTCCCGTGGAGATCTTCTCCGACTGCGACCCGCCCGTCTTCGAGATCTTCGCCCCGGAGTGCGGCTCGGTGCTGCGCCCCTCGGTCGACGACAGCAGCCCCGATCCGGGCTTCCAGTTCGACGTCTCGGTGTCGAACGCCAACGTTCCTCCGCCTGATGTGGAGCTGGTCATCCGGGACGCGGATAGCGGCATGGTCGTCTACACGGCCACCAGCACCATGCGCACCGGTGCCCTGAACATCTTCCCGGACGCCGACTTCGGTGCTGGCGGGGAGCGCACCGTGGTCGCCTCCGGCACCGACGCGGCCGGCAACCTCGGGTTCTCGGAGCCTTCCTGCACCATGAACGTCGTCGATCTTCCCTCCGTCGACATCGTCGAGCCGGCGGACGGCAGCGTGCTCAGCACCGGCGACGACTGCGACGGTGGGACGGCTGGCCTCCAGATTCGCGTCCGGGCGTCCACCGACGCGGCTGATGGCTCCACCGCCCGCGTCACGGTGGGAGCGCTGCCGACGACCAC
The DNA here is from genome assembly GCA_002699025.1 of Sandaracinus sp. Lineage (GTDB taxonomy): Bacteria > Myxococcota_A > Polyangia > Polyangiales > Houyiibacteriaceae > Houyiibacterium > Houyiibacterium oceanicum. The sequence continues at coordinate 43,379 of PABA01000154.1, forward strand.
GACCAGCGTGAGCGGTGGCGAGGTCGACGTCTGCGTCGACGCCGATGACGGCCGGCCCATGGTGACCGTCGAGGTCGAGGATGGGCGCGGCACCGGGACCGCGAGCGCGACCATCACCGTGGACACGCAGCCGCCGACGTCCTCCATCGACGACCTCGCGGCGACCGTGGTGGATCGGCGGGGTGGCACCGTGCGCTTCACGTGGACGGCGGTGGCCGACGAGGGTGGCGCGCCGCTGGAGGCCTATGAGCTTCGGTGCAGCGAGAGCCCGATCACGAACGAGACCGAGTGGGACGCGGCGCGCGTGATCCCGGTCACCGCGACCCCCATGGGTGGCGGTGCGACCGAGACCCTCGACCTCTCCGAGTTCCGCGTCGGCGATGACCTCCAGTGTGTGGTGCGCGGAGAAGACATCGCTGGGGCGTTGACGCCGATCGGGCCGGCGGCGAGCTTCGCGATCGACTTCGAGCAGCTGGTCGTCCCTTCGGCGACTCAGGGTCGCCGGCTCGCGGCCATCGGCGACGTGAACGGCGACGGAGTCGACGACTTCATCTCGGGCGGGACGCTCTTCTCCGGCGGCACCGACAGCGCCCAGCTCTACTTCGGCTCGGCCACGGCCCTGCCGACGACGATGCCGACGACGCTGACGGGCACCTCGACCGGCTTCTTCGGGGTCGCGGTGGCCGGCATCGGCGACTTCAACGGAGACGGTCGTCCTGACTTCGCGATCGCCGACCCCGGCGTCACCTCGTTCACGGGCGCGGTCTACATCTACTTCGGCCGAGCGAGCACGGACCCCTGGCCCGCCACGGTGACGACCGCCTCCGCCGACGTGGTCATCGGTGGCTTGACGGGTTCCGGGCTCGGTGTGTCGCTGGCGGCGGCCGGTGATGTGAATGGTGACGGGAACATGGACCTCGCGATCGGAGCCCAGCTCGAGGCCTCGGAGGGTCGCGTTCATGTGGTCTTCGGGGGCAGCGCCACCGGCGCCCTCACTGTCGCGTCCGACACCGACGGCTTCACCATCACGCCTGGCGCGGAGACCGCCGCCAGCTTCGGCTACGCGGTTACCGGGCTCGGCAACGGTAGTGCGGGGGACAGCAGAGTCGATCTCGCCGTGGGTGCTCTCGGGTCAGCCTCCATGTCGATTGACTCGAAGCTCTTCACGATCGCCTACCCGGAGTACTCGGTCGGGATGGGCATGCAGACCGTTTCGGCGTCTCTTCTGGACGCCACGGCGCCGCAGGGGGCTCCGGTCGACCGTACCCTCTTCGCGGCGGGCGATCTGGACGGCGACGGTTTCGGTGAGCTCGTGTCGTGTTTCGTGGGAAGCAACGACACGCGCCCACGGATCTACTTCGGGAGCCCGACCGGCTACAGCGCTGGCTCGACGCTCACGATCAACAACCTGGGAGCCGATCGGCTCGGCGATTTCTTCGCTTCCCGAGGGGCGCTGGGACATCACCCTGCCTTTGGGCTCCTCGGCGACATCGACGGAGACGACGTCGCGGACCTTGCTGTCGGGTCGTCGGAGGACCGGGCGTTGGATGGGAGCGTGGACATCTTCTTCGACATCACGCGTTCCTCGCCGACCAGCCGGGATGAGAGAGATTTGGTCTATCGCGGGGCTGGTGGCACCGACCCGAAGAACGTCGCCTACGTCGGCGATGTAAACGGGGATGGATACATCGATCTCGCGTTCGAGGATCCAGGCGCCAGCGGCGTGACCCTTCTCTATTGAGGAAGACCTTCCAATGACGAATCATGAAGAAGAGCAGGTGGCGGCGCCCGAGATGCGGCGTCGCCCCTATGAGCGGCCCGAGTTGGCGTCGGAGTCGTTCGACACGGTGGCGCTTGCCTGTGTGCAGGGGCCCGGGAACCCTCCTTTCGAGGAGCCATGCGACCCCGAGGGGGCATCTGCGAGCTGAGCCATGACCGGTACGGGGGGCTCTCCGCGGCTGTCGGCGTTCGTTGGTAGCCGTTGCCTCTGCCTTTCAGGCGACAACTCTTGCCCACACTCGCCAGCGGGCGCAGGAGGCAGGTTGGGACGCGAGGTTGTCGCCGACGTGTATCACTCGGCCAGCAATGACCCGTCGCACTCGGTGAACGAGCAGGCTGTCTGGCGTGACGATCAAGACGAGCTCGCCGCGGGGGGGAGTGTGGGTGAGCTTCTCCACCTGCACGACCTCACCCATCGGGATCGTCGATTCCATCGAGGTTCCCGCCACCACCACGCGTGCTCGGCCGCGCGCCAGCTTTCGTTCGAGGTCCCGCAGACGGTGAGCGTGAGACCGCTTCATGCGATGGCCCAGGAGCACAGCGTGGGAGCCGAGCATCCATAGCTTGCGTGGGACCGGGACGAAGCCCGCCTGGGTGCCACGCCAAACATGCGATCGCTCGAGCCAGAGGCCATGCTCGAACATTCGTCGCTGCTCTTCCTCGAAGCCGCCCACGTCGTCGGGGAGTCGGCGCGAGACGAGAGGCCGAAGGCCGAGGCGTACGCGCGTGAAGCCGTGCAGCCCGAACGTGCCTCGGTCGCGAAGCACTCGGGCCATCTCGGCGTAGACCTCGTCGAGGCGGGCGCCTCGGTAGCCTCCATACCCCGAAACGACGGAGTCGAAAGCCTCATCGGCAAAGGGCAGGCGACGGTTCGATGCCTGGACCGTTCGGACGCAGGCTGGAGCTTTCAGGCCCAGTGTTCGCGAGAGGTCCACGCTCACCCGCCTGCGAGCTGGGATCTGTTCGATGAGGCGGCCGGTGCCTCCCCCGAGCTCGAGGCAGCTCTCTGGTGAGCCGACGTGGTCGATGATGCATCGGTCCGCGATCGCGAGCCTCCGACGCAGGCCGGGCTTTGCGAGCCGCTCGACGTATCGCTCTCCGCTCGGCCCCTCGTACGCGGGGCGTAGGCTCAGCTCGTCCAGGTCATCGTTTCCCACGTCGGCCTCGTTGGTACTCTGTCGCGTGGACATGAAGTCGAGCCAGGTCGCGTCGTCGCTCGTGGAGCGGGTCGGAGACGTCCTTCAGGGGAAGGAGGAGGTGGTGCGGCTCGTGGTGGTCGCGCTCTTGGCGCGGGGGCACGTGCTGGTGGAGGACGTGCCGGGGGTGGGGAAGACGACGTTGGCGCGGGCGCTGGCCGCGAGCCTGGGGCTCTCGTTCCGGCGGCTCCAGTTCACCTCGGACTTGATGCCAGCGGACGTGCTCGGGGGCAACGTCTTCGACCGGGAGACGGGGGCGTTCCGCTTCCGGAAGGGGCCGGTCTTCACGCAGGTGCTGCTCGCGGACGAGATCAACCGGACGACGCCGAAGACCCAGTCGGCGCTGCTCGAGGCGATGGACGAGAAGCAGGTCTCCATCGACGGCGAGACGCACGCGCTCGACGAGCCCTTCTTCGTGCTCGCCACGCAGAACCCGCAGGACTTCTACGGCACCTTCCCGCTCCCGGAGTCGCAGCTCGACCGCTTCCTCGTGCGCCTGCGCATCGGCTACCCGCCGCCGGAGATCGAGCGGCGCGTGCTCGAGACCCGGCGCGCGGCGGACCCGGTGGCGGAGCTCGAGCCGGTGGTCACGGCGGAGGCCCTGCGGGAGGCGCAGGCGGCGGTGGACGGCGTGAAGGTGGACGGCGCGGTGCTCGACTACCTGCACGGCATCGTGCTGGCGACGCGGGAGCACGCGCTGGTCGAGGTCGGCGCGTCGACGCGGGCGGCGCTCGCCTTCGCGCGGGCGGTGCGGGCCCACGCGCTGGTGGACGGGCGCGACTACGTGCTCCCGGACGACGTGAAGGCGCTGGTGCTGCCGGTGCTCAGCCACCGCATCCGCACGCGGGGCGGCGACGGGGCGCGGGCGGACGCGGAGGCGGTGCTGCGCGAGATCCGCGAGCAGGCGGCCGTCCCCGTCTGACGCACGCCGGGGGCCGCTCTTCCGTCGGCGCTCCCGGTCTCTCGGGTGTCGGCGTGGGCGCTCGAGCGGGGCTGCCCTCGTCGAGCGTGCGGAGCGGCGGCGCCCGATCCGCCCGAGAGCGCGCGGATCGGTGGAGGAGGTGGCCACCGCCCGACCAGGAGCTCTCGGGGACCTCGAACGCCTCGAGGTCAGGAAGGAGCGCGCGCCCCGCGTCACGCTCGGCCCCCCGGCGCGACTCTTCGGAAGCGCCCGGCGACCCGGCGGCGTTCCCCTCTCGCGCGCGAGAAAGCTGGTCGCGCCGAGGCGTTTGGCGCCATGCTTCCAGGGCGGTTGACTGAACGGGACGAGAGCGGGCGCGCCGCGGATTCGAGCCGCGTGCGGCGACCGGAGCGGACGATGTCGCGCGCGCAGCGGAAGGCGCGGCGGCGGGCGACGCGCCGGCGGAGCTTCCGCTTCACCCGCGAGGGGAAGGTGTTCGTCTCGGTCACCCTCGGCGTCGGCCTCGCCGCCGTCAACACCGGCAACAACCTCCTCTACCTCGTGCTGGGCCTGATGCTCAGCCTCCTCCTCGTCAGCGGCGCCCTCAGCGACGTCGCCCTCTGGAAGCTCCGCTTCCGCCGTCGCCTCCCCCGCCGCCTCTTCGCGGGCGCCCCGGCCCTGGTGGAGCTCGCCGTCACCAACGGGAAGGGGCGCCTCCCCTCCTACGCCCTCGAGGTGCGCGAGGTCTTCGCCGATCCCCTCCCGGACCCGGAGGAGGCCGCTCCGCCCCGCGCCTTCTTCCTGAAGATCGAGCCCGCCTCCACGGCCCACGCCACCTACCGCTGGACCCCGCCCCGCCGCGGCCGCCACGGGCTCCGCGGGCTCCAGATCCTCACCCGCTACCCCTTCGGCCTCATCGAGAAGGGCCGCTTCCTCCCGGCCGAGGCCGAGCTCGTCGTCTACCCGGCCCGCACCCCCGTCGACGTCCGCTCCGTGCTCGGCGCCTCCCCCGGCGACCGCGCCGCCCCCCGCCGCCTCGGCCACGGCGGCGAGGTCACGGGCCTCCGCGAGTACCGCGACGGCGACGACGCCCGCGCCATCCACTGGCGCCGCAGCGCCGCCCTCGACCGCCTGGTGGTCCGGGAGCGCGCCGCCGACGTCAACGCCCGCCTCGCCATCCTCCTCGACGACGCCGAGCCGGCCCACGCGAGCGACGCGGACCGCGCCCTCTGGCGCGCCGCCTTCGAGGTCGCCGTCTCCGAGGCCGCCTCCCTCGCCGAGGCCGCCCTCGCCCTCGAGGCCGCCGTCGAGGTGCGCACCCGCGCCGGCGCCTCCCCCCTCGCGCTCCCCGGCGCCCCACCCGACGCGATCTGGCGCTGGCTCGCCCTCCTCGAGACCGTCCCCGCCGACGGCGCCCCGCCCCTCGAGGCCCCCCGCGGCGGCCTGGTCCACCGCGTCGCCGTGGTCCGCCAAGGCGAGGACGAAGGCGAAGGCGAGGCCGCATGAGCTTCGGCCGCCTCCACACGCTCGTCACCTATCTCATGGCGGGCGTCGGTCTCTTCGCCCTATCCCTCGGAGGCGAGCTCTCCCCCGGCGCGCTGGCGCTCCTCTTCCTCGGCTACGCGCTCAGCCTCCCCATCGGCCCGCGCCTCTGGGCCCGCCCCGCCTACACCTCCTTCTGGAACGGCGCCGTCCTCGCCGTCCTCGGCCTCCAGCTCGTCCGCGGCTTCACCGGCGCGCCCATCCTCCCGCTCCTCCTCGAGTACGCCGGCTTCCTCCAGCTCGCCAAGCTCTTCCACCGCCGCACCGCCAAGGACCACCAGCACGTCCAAGCCCTCGCCTTCCTCCACCTCATCGCGGCCACCGTGCTCACCACCGGCATGGAGTACGCGCTCGCCTTCCTCGGCTACGTCCTCCTCACGCCGTGGATGTTCGCGCTCACCCACCTCCGCGCCGAGATCGAGATCCAGCACGACCACGACCCGGAGGCCGTCGCCCGCGCCCTCCGGAGCCGCCGCCTCGCCGGCTGGCGCTTCCTCTTCGGCACGGCCGCCCTCGCGCTCCCCCTCTTCGTCGTCACCGCCGCCTTCTTCATCCTCTTCCCGCGCGTCGGCATGGGCTTCCTCTCCTTCGGCGCCGGGCACGGGCGCCAGGTCGCCGGCTTCGGCTCCAACGTGGAGCTCGGCGGCTTCGGGACCATCCGCGACGATCCCACCGTCGTGCTCCGCGTCGTCCCCGACGACCTCGGCGCGAGCCCGCCCGCGCGCCGCGCCTTTCGCCTGCGCGGCACCAGCTTCGACCTCTACCGGGACGCCGCCTGGAGCCGCAGCGGCTCGACGCCCCGCCGCCTCCGCCCGCGCTTCGATCACCACGTCCTCGTCCGCGAGCCCCGGGGCGTCGGCGACGAGCGCACCTGGGAGCTGATCCTCGACCCGCTCGACGAGCCCGTGCTCTTCCTCCCCGAGGGGACCATCGCGCTGAAGATCCCCCCGAAGGTCCAGCGCGGCATGGACGTGCAGCGGCGCATCACCATCGACCGCGGCCTCGACGTCCGCTACGGCGATCCGAACGGGCTCGCGTTCCGCTACGAGGCGATCCTCGACCCGGGCCTCGAGGGCCTCCCCGCCGAGCTCGACGAGGAGGCGCGGGACCGCTACCTCTCGCTGCCCCCCGGGCAGGAGCGCATCGCCGCGCTCGCGTCCCGCGTGGCGGGCAGCGGCGACGACCGGGCCCGCGCGGCGCGCCTGCTCCGCTGGCTCCGCGACTCGGGCGAGTACACCTACTCGCTCGAGCAGCCCGACACGCGCGGCCGCGACCCGCTCGAGGTCTTCCTCTTCGACGCGAAGCGCGGGCACTGCGAGTACTTCTCGACGGCGCTCGCCGTCTCGCTCCGCACCCAGGGCATCCCCGCGCGCAACGTCACGGGCTTCGTGGGCGGCGTCTACAACCCCTACGGGCGCTACTACGCCATCCGCCAGGGCGACGCGCACAGCTGGGTCGAGGCCTACCTCGACGGCGCGTGGGTGCCCCTCGACCCGACGCCGCCCTCGCGCGAGGCGGCGGCGCCGGCGTCGGAGGGCTTCTTCGCAGACGTGCGCGCCTTCCTCGACGCGATGCGCACGCGCTGGTCGCGGGACGTCGTCGGCTACGACCTCCGGCAGCAGGTCTCGGGGCTCCGCGGCTTCTTCCGCTGGCTGCGCTCCTTCCGCTCGGAGGAGCGGCGAGGCGCCGAGCGCGAGCGCGGGGAGGGCGAGGAGCGCGAGCGAAGCGAAGGGGCGGCGCTGCCCTGGAAGGGCATCGTCGGAGGCGTCCTGATCCTCTTCGGGGTGGGGGCGCTCGGGCGCTGGTGGTGGCGGCGGCGTAGGCGGAAGGGAGAGGGGCCGCCCCCGGCGTCGCGCGAGGCGAGCCAGCTCTATCGGCGCCTCGAGAAGGCCCTGGCTCGGGCGGGCCGGCCGCGACCGCCGGCCGTGACGCCGCGGGAGCATGCGCGGGCGCTCGAGGACGAGGGCTTCCCGGAGAGCGAGGCCGTGCAGCAGGTCACGGACGCCTACGAGGCGGCGCGCTTCGGCGGCGAGGCGCTCGATCCAGCGCAGCGCGAGGCGCTGAAGGCGCGCATCCGCGAGGTGGCGCGGGTGCGAGTGCGGTAGAGGGGGCGCGCTTCGGCGGCGTGGCGCTCGATCCAGCGCGGCGCGAGGTGCCGAAGGCGCGCATCCGCGAGGTGGCGCGGGTGCGAGTGCGAGAGGCGTCGACGGCGCCATGGAGGTCGAGCGAGGGGACCGTTCCGCCCGCGCCCTCCGAGTGCCTGCCGCTCAGCCGGCGGGGGCCTCGTGGGCGCGCGCCGTGCGCACCCACTCCTGCTCCTCGCGCGCCGCCTTCAGCACCTTCGGCATCACGCCCGCCTTCCAGGCGATGTAGAGGGGCACCTTCGCGAGCGCCTTCAGGTCGTCCACGTCGGCGCCGCCCACCTTCAGCGCCGCGGCCACGTGCGCGGCGACCACGCCGAGCCCGACGCCGGCGTAGATCTGCGTCGGCGCGAACGGGATGAAGAGGAGCACGCCGAGCCCGGCCACGTGCATGGCGAGCGGCAGGAGCAGCAGCTCGAGCAGCGGCTCGGCGAGGCGGAGGTCGCCCCCGAGCACCTCCCGCGCGAGCGGGGGCGCGTGCTCGCGGAGCATGCGGAAGCGGCCCCCCTCCCAGCGCGCGCGCTGCGTGTCCGAGCCGGCCTCGCCGACCGGGAAGTCGGCCTTCACCTCGGTCTCGTCCATGAACTCGACCTTGAAGCCGGCGCGCACCAGCTCGAGGTGGTGCTCCAGATCCTCGACCACCGAGCGCGCCGTGTAGGGCACGGCCTCGAGGGAGCGGCGGCTCAGGCCGAAGCCGTTGCCGAAGATGCCCGCGCTCAGGCCGAGGCGCGCCCGGCCGCGTGGGCGGAGCACGTTGAAGGCCGTGAAGGCGATGTTCATGAGGCGCGTGCGCTGCGAGGCGCCGGCGTTCTTCACCGTGTAGCGGCTCTGGACCGCGTCGGCGCCGGCGGCGAACCAGCGCTCGCTCGCGACCAGGAAGTTCGGCGCGACGGCCGTGTCGGCGTCGACGACCAGCACCGCGTCGAGGTCCGGGAAGCGCTCGAAGAGGTGGTCGAAGGCGTACTCGAGGGCCCAGCCCTTGCCGCGGCGCGTGTCGTCGACGCGCTCGAGGACGGTGGCCCCCGCCGCGCGGGCGGCCTCGGCGGTGCCGTCCGAGCAGTTGTCGGCCACGACGAGGATCTCGACGGCGCCCTTCGGCGCGTCGCATGCGCGGAGGCTCGCGACGCAGTCGGCGATGCCCGCCTCCTCGTCGTGCGCGGGGACGACGACGGCGAGCCGGCGGAGGCCCCCGTCGGGCGTGGGCGGGCGGCGCGCGGGGAAGAGGCCGGCGGTCGTGAGGAGGCCGAGCTCGACCGTGCCGGGGAGCGTGAGGGCGGCGCCGCCGAGGCCGAGGAGGGAGGCGAGCATGGGGCGTTGATAGCACGGGCGGCGCGCCGGAGGCGTCCCTCCCGCGCGCCGGTCGGCCGATCCCCCCGGGTCCGTGGCCGACCCCGCACCCGTCGCCGAGCACGCGCGCTCGGGCTGCGCCCATGGCCCCCGCGAGCCATGGTCCCGGGGCGCCGTGTTCTCGCCGACCATCCGCTGGCTCCTCGTGGCCGTCTCCCTGGGCTTCGGCTTCCACCACCTCTCCGGGGGTCGCTGGCTCGGCCTGCTCTTCGTCGCGGGCGGCCTGCTCCTCGGCGCCGGCCACTTCCTCTACGGCTCCGTGCGCGCGGCCTTCGGGGCGCTCCGCCGCGGCGACCTCCAGCGCGCCGCGGCCCTCCTCGAGCGGACGCCCACGCGCTGGCTCACGCCCGAGACGCGCGCCTACCACGCCTGGGTCGAGGCGGCCCTCGCCGAGGCCCGGGGCCGGCTCCCGGAGGCCCGCGACGCCCTCGGCCGCGCCCTCGAGCTGCCCCTCCGCTCGGACCGCGACCGCGTCCTCGCGCTCGGCACGCTGGCGGCGATCCACGCGAAGCTGGGCGAGCGCGAGGCCGGCCTCGAGCGCCTCGCCGAGGCAGAAGCCCTCGACCCCGCTCCGCGCGTCCGGCCTCTCCTCGACCGCGTTCGGGGACAGCTCGAGAAGCGCTCCTGAGCGTGGCGTGACGCCCCGAATCGGGCTCGGGTGTGACAACCGCGTCGGGCCTCGAGGGCGCTCCGCCGTCGTGTCACCCGTTCGTCACGCGCCGGCACGGAGCCTGCGTTGACCGCCTCCGGGTCGAGTGACACTTTGGCACGAACCTCACAGGGAGAGCATACGTATGCGCACTTTCTACCGACTGATGCTTGCCAGCGCGCTCGCGCTGGGCGCGGTCGCCTGCGGCGATGACGACGGCATGGACGTCGACGCGGGCACCGACGCTGGCGGCGGCGAGATGGACTCCGGCTCCGGCGAGATGGACGCCGGCACGGACGCCGGCGACGTCATGATGGACGCCTCCATGATGGACGATGCCTCCATGATGGACGACGGCGGCACGGACATGGACGCCGCCATGGACGACGGCGGCACGGACATGGACGCCGCCATGGACGACGCCGGCATGGACGCCGCCATGGACGACGCGGGCACGGACGCCGGCATGACCATGGGCGGCGGGGCCGCCACCACGGCGCAGATCGAGGCCGTGCGCACCGCGGCCGCCTCGGCCGATGCGCACGACCCGGCCCTCGAGATCGACGACGCCGTCGTCACCTACGTGCGCCCGGCGCTCGGGAGCGACCCGGCGGGCTTCTTCGTGCAGGCCGAGCAGGCGGGCCCGGCGCTCTTCGTGGCCGTCGATCCGACCGGCCTCACGCCCGTGCCCATGCCCGGCGACGTCGTGGACTTCGACGTGAGCGCGACCGAGGTCGACACCGACGAGATCGTGCGCGCGACCACCATCACCGGCTGGAACGTCGACGCGAGCGGCGTGGACCTGACCTTCCTGGTGCAGGACCTCTCGGCGGCGGCCGACGCCAACGACCCGAGCGTCTACGAGAGCGAGCTCATCGAGATCGACGGCACGCTCAGCGGTGATTCGAGCTTCGCGGGCACGGACCACCGGTCCTTCCGCCTCGTGACGAGCGCGCTGGACGACGAGAACCTCCTCTTCCGCACGACCACCGCCATCATCGACGCCCTCGGCCTCGAGGACGGCTGCGCGCTCGAGATCGGCCCCTCGCCCATGTGGCGCTTCCAGGCGCGCTCGCAGGTGATGGGCTACCGGGACACGGACTTCACGGCGACCTGCGCGGCGCCGACCGTCACCGGCGCGGCGGCCGCGGACAACGTCACCGTGGTCGTCCAGTTCAGCCGCCCGCTCGACCCGGCCACCGTCGCCGTGGGCGACTTCATGTTCACCGGCGGCACGTCGATGCTCATGGCCACCGACGTCGTGGTCGCGGCCGACGGCCTCAGCGCCACGCTCACGACGAGCTCCCAGGAGGACGGCGCCGAGTACACGGTCACCGTCACCGGCGTGGACGACGTCCTCGGCACCGCCATCGACGACACCATGAACACGGCGATGTTCACGGGCGTCCCCCCGGCCGCGACCCCGGGCGCGGAGGGCGACATCGTGATCACGGAGATCCTCTACAACGCCGCCGGCGACGAGGGGGACCGCGAGTGGGTCGAGCTCCACAACCCGAGCACGGACACGACCTACAGCTTGTTCGAGTGCGTGTTCTCCGATGGGTCGACCGATACGTCGATCTCCGCTCTGATTCTGCGTCCCGGCGAGTACGCGGTTCTCGGCGGGCCCCTCTCGGAGGCCGATCCCGTTCAGGACTTCGACTTCGCCCTGTCGAACGGCGGCGAAGATCTGACGCTCAGCTGCGGTGGCACGACCATCGACGCCGTCAGCTACACGGGGTCGACGCCCTGGCCCAGCAGCACCAACGGCGCGAGCATCCAGCTCGAAGACGTGGCTGCAGACAACAACGTCGGCGTCAACTGGTGCCTCGCGCCCGAGGTCGTGACCTTCGGCACGGAGGGTCAGCGCGGCACGCCGGGGGCGCCCAGCAACTGTGGTGCTCCCGAAGGACCGTCGCTCATCTTCTCCGAGTACATCGAGTCGGGGAGCGCGAAGGCCATCGAGATCACCAACATGGGCGGAATGGCTCAGGCGCTTCCGGACTGCGAGGTTCGCCTCTACTCCAACGCGAACACGACGGCCGGCTCGACCTATGCGTTCGTCGGCGAGGGCTCGTTGATGCCCGGCGAGTCGTTCGTCATCTGCAGCAGTGGTGTCCCGGCCGAGCATTGCGATGTCACGAACAGTGTTGCCAACTACAACGGCAACGACGCGCTCGAGGTCGTCTGCGGCGGCTCGCTGATGGACTCCATCGGCACGCTGGGCGGCAACACCGTGTACGAGGATCCGAGTGGGACGCTGAGCACCGAGGATCACACGCTCACGCGCGAGTGCTCGGTCTTCGTGGGCGACCGCGACAGCATGGACGCCTATCAGCTGATCGACTGGACCGGCATGGCATCGATCGACTTCACGGGCCTCGGAGAGCACTGCCCCTGAGTCCGCCTCGCTGACCACGTGAAGACGCCGGCGCGCCCTCGGGCCCGCCGGCGTCTTCCGTTTCGGAAGGTCGGCGCGGAGCTCGGCGTACCCTGGCGCGTGCTCTTCCTCGTGGCCGGGGTGGTCGGGCTGGGGGTCATGACCGCGGGGGTCGTGGCCTGGGCGCGTTGGGTGTGGCGGCACCCGCGGGCGTGCCGGGTGTGGCGTGGGGTCGCCGGGGTCGCGGTGCTCGGCGTCGCGCTGCCGGCGGGGCTCGGCGGCTACGGCGTCGTGATGGGGCGGCGCGCGCTCCGGTTGGAGACGGCGACCGTGGTCGGGCGCGGCCTCGCGGAGGCGATGCGCTGCCTCGCGTCGGGCGGGCTGCTCTTCCTCGTCCTGGCGGCGCTCCTCGGCGTCGCCACGGCCGGCGTCTCCCTCCGCCCCGCCCGCCGCTGACGCGCTGGCGTTCCCGCCTCCCGTCATCCCCGACGGTGGCGACTCCTCCCCGACCGAGGCGACGACCCGCCCGAGCTCCCGAACCCCCGCGGCCCAACGCCGCCCGTCGCCGAGAGGCGACGAAGCTCGCCCCCGCCCGAAGGACGTGCTCAGACGCCTCGGCGGTCGCCCCAGAGGCTCACGTGGAGGCGCCAGCCGAGGCGCCAGCCCTCCTGCACGCAGACCTCGGACAGGGCCCGGCCGCGCTCGGCGAGGGTGGCGGCGTCGGTGCCCTCGGGCATGAGCCAGACGCGCTCGGGCGGGAGCGCGAGCTCGCTCACCCGCGCGCGGAGCTCCTCGAGGTCGGCCTCGCTGGCGATGACGAACTTGAAGACGGCGTCCTCGCGCCGGGCGAAGGCGCGGAGCACGTCGGGGCGCCAGCGCTTGTCGAGCGGGTTGCCGCTGCTGGCGAGCTTGGGGGAGACGTTCCACTGGGCGACGCCCTCAAGCTCGGGCGGGAGCGTGCCGGCGGTCTCGACCTCGACGCGCTTGCCGAGGCGCGGGAGGAGCGCGGCGAGGGCGTCGCGCTGGAGGAGCGGCTCGCCGCCGGTGACGACGAGGTTCTGCGGAGCGCGCGCGACGAGGTCGGCGGCGAGCGCGTCGAGGTCCCAGGCGCGGAGCTCGTCCTCGAGGCGGTGGCGCTCCCAGTCCCAGGTGTAGGGCGTGTCGCACCAGGCGCAGCGGAGGTTGCAGTGGCCGAGGCGCAGGAAGGTGCTCGGCGTCCCGGCGCTCGGCCCCTCGCCCTGCACGGAGTCGAAGATCTCCGAGACCAGCAGCCGGTCCTTCGCGATGCGGAGCTTCACGAGGCACAGCTTGCGGGGGGTGGCCCGGTTGTCGAGTCGGCGCCGCCTCGCCTACCGTGGGGGCCATCGCCCGACGAGGAGCGGCCGCGCGGGGTGTGCGGCGCGACGACGCCTGGGTGAGGGGGTTGGAATGAAGAGCTTCTTTCCGTTCTTCGCCGCGGCCGGGCTGATGCTCGCGCAGGCGTGCTGCGATTGTCCCTGCGCCGAGCCGCCGCCGATTGCGCCCGAGAGCGAGACCGCGGGCGGCGAGTCCACCGAGCCGGCGGCGGGGGGCACGACCACGAGCGCGGCGCCCGCGACGGCCAGCGCCGCCGAGGTGAACGAGGCGCGGGCCGTCGAGATCGCCTTCCAGCTCGCCGAGCAGGAGGGCTACGACCCGATGGAGTACAGCGACGTCGTGGTCCACCCCGACGGCGATACCCACTGGGAGGTGCAGCTTCGCAAGCCGCGCATCCTCCGCTTCCTGCAGGTGCGGGTCGACCGCCAAAGCGGCGCGGCCGAGCTCCGGGTGCTCACGAACACGCAGTGAGCGTGGCCTCGGGCCGCCGGGGTCAGGCGTCGTGGAGCCGAAGGTCGCCGAAGGTGAGCTGGAGCCCGCGCTGCTCGCCGGTCGCGAGGAAGCGGAGCGCCAGCTCGGCGGCGAGCGCGGCGGTCACGAGCGCGAGGTTCCGGGCGAGCGGGTAGTCGCAGACGTCGTCGCCGGCCGCGCTCGGCACCCGGTAGCCTGGATCCCAGACGAGCTCGGCGTAGTCCGCGGCGAGCCCTGCGTGGAGGCAGGGCAGGCCGAGCTCGGCGGCGCCGGCCTGGACCGCGGCGCGCCCGACGCTGTTGTCGAAGGCGTCGATCACCAGGTCGCTCCCGCGCAGGAGGGCGCGCGCGTTCCGCGGGACCAGCTCCTTCACCCGGGCGTCGACCTGCGTACCGACGGCGCGGAACACGAGGTGCGCGAGGAGCTTGGCCTTGGGGGCGCCCACGTCCGCGCGCGTCCAGACCTGCGTGGAGAGGTTGCGCTCCTCGACGCGGTCCCGGTCGACGACGCGCAGGCCGCCCACGCCGGCCCGCGCGAGCGAGTCGACCAGGTGCGAGCCGAGGGCGCCGGCGCCGCAGACGGTCACCGTCGCCGCCTTCAGGCGACGCATGGCGTCGGGGCCGCGGAAGAGCTGCTCGTGGTGGAGGAAGGACATGGGGGGCCTCGAGTGGAACAGGGGGGGAAGGAATCGGCCTCGGGTCGTCTGCGCGGCGGCCGATGGGATGCGCTGGGGGGTCGTTCTCGGCGTGTGCCGCGTGTCGAACCGCGTCCGTCGGAACGCCTCGCGTGGTCGGGGGCGGGCTCGCCCACGACGTGCGCTCCGTGGCGGATGGCTCGCGCCCGTCGGGATGCGTGGCGAGGTCGGAGGCCGAGCCACCGTCCGCCGCCCGCCATCCGCCCGCCGTCCGCCGCGCCGACGCGCGCACCGTCGACCGCACCGTCGACCGGCGGACGACGGGGGGGGGGCGAGCCGGGCTCAGACCCCGCCGAGGTCGTCCTCGTAGTAGTAGCCCTCGGGCGCCGTGCTCATGACGCCGACCAGGGACGCGAGGTCGAAGTCGGCGTCGCGACCCTGGAGGCAGATGGCGCCGGCCGTGCGCACGTCGAAGGCGCTCTTGGAGAGCGAGGAGACGTGGCGCCGGCCCAGCCGGTCGCGCCACTCGACGACCAGGTCGCCGTCGCGCTCGCGGTAGGTGTCGAGCTTCCCGCCGCCGACCTCGAGCGCCTGCCCGAGCCGCCCCTCGAGCGAAGCCCGCGCCTTCGCCACGCGCTTCGCCTCCTCGACCGCGTGCCGCCAGGCGTAGGCGTCGCGGAGCTCGGGCGTGAGCCCCGGCGCGCGCAGCTCCTCGGCGCTCGCGCCGGCCGCCCGCGCCTCGCGCAGCTGCTCCGGCAGCACCGGGTCGGCGAAGCGCTCGAGGCCCTCGAACCAGAAAGACGCGCCATCGAAGCGCGCGCGCAGCGTCTCGAAGGGCGCGAGCCCCTTCGTCAGGTGCACGGGCAGCGGACCACGACGCCGGAAGCGCGCGCCGAAGCCCTCCTCGCTCACCGGCCAGGCCCACCACGCCTTGCCCTTGGCGGGCATCAGCGCGTGCAGGCGCGCGAGGGGGAGCGAGCCGAGGTAGCGCTCGAGGTCGCGGGGCTCGGGCCGGGCGACGAGCTGGGCGCGCGCCGCGTCGATGGGCTGGAAGAGCCCCCAGCCCGCGAAGCCCGGCGGGTTCGGCCGGAAGGCGTGGACCAGCCCCTCGACGCGCACGCGCAGCGTCGCGCCCGGCACGCAGGGCGCCAGGAACCGCCGATCCCGGAGGTCGGCTTCCGCCGCCGCCAGGCGGCGCATGAGGTCACGGATCGTCATCGGATGAAGAGGGTCTCGGCCCCAACGAGGGCCGCGTATCGTGTTCGTTCGTGCTCGTTCGTGCTCGTTTGTGCTCGTGCTCGTGCTCGTGCTCGGCGTGGGGATCCCTCCCGTGGGTCGGGATGCGGTCCGCTTTCCGCTTTCCGCGTTCCGTGCTGGCGCTCGAGTCCGCGGTCCATGCCGCGTTCGCGGAGCAGCGCGGAGGGGGGCTGGGGCGCAGGCCCGTGCTCGTGCTCGTGCTCGTGCTCGTGCTCGTGCTCGGAGCGGTGGCTGTTGAGAGGGTGCTCGCACAGGAGCGCGTTGCTCGCGCCGGAGCTGTTCGCCCCGGCGCTCTCGCTGGAGCTGTTGCTGTTGCTGTTGCTGTTGCTCGAGCTGTCGCTGTTGCTCGAGCTGTCGCTGTTGCTCGAGCTGTCGCTGTCGCTGTCGCTGTCGCTGTCGCTCGAGCTGTCGCTGTCGCTGTCGCTGTCGCTGTCGCTGTCGCTCGAGCTCTTGCTCCTGCTCGTGCTCTTGCCGAGCTGTCGCTCGCGCTCTTGCGCGCTCCAGCTCGGATCGGCACGCCGAGGGGCGGGCTCTCCCCGCCCCCCGGCCCGGCTCAGCTCGCGACCAGCCGCGCGACTAGCTCGGTCGAGGTCGCCGCGCTCTGCACGGTCGCGAAGCTCAGCGCGTTCGGGTCCACGCCGGACGCCTTCGCCGCCGCCCGGATCGCCTCGTCCCCGAGGCGCATGCCGTCCCGGAGGAAGGCCGCGCCCGGCTCGCCGTGGCGGCGCCCGCCAGCGCGGGTCCGCTTCAGCCAGAAGTGGCTCATCACGTGGAAGACGCGACCGCACCCCCACGGGAAGCTCACGGCCACCGCGGGCGCGCCGTACTTGGCGAGGCACTCGTGGCTCGACGCCTCGACACAGACCTTCGCCTCGTCCAGCACCTCGATGGGCTCGCTCGAGCCCTCGAGCCACCACTGCGGGTCCGCACCCAGGACGACGACCTCGGACCAGAGCCCGTCCATCGTCGGCTCCACGCCGACGACCTCGTCGCCGGTCGACTTGGTCGCGCGCCGGACCATGCCCGGGAACGCGCGCTGCACCAGGCGGCTGAGCGCCCAGTCGGAGGTGACCAGGAGCGCGCCCGCGCGCACGTGCGCCTCGAGCTCCTTCAGGCGCCCGGCCGGGTAGCTGCCCGCGCAGTTCGCGAAGACGATCCGCTGCCGGAGGCGCTTCGGGTCCAGCGTGTGGGGCACGCCGAGGGCCTTCAGCACGTTCTGCACGGAGTCGTAGGTGCCCGTGTAGACGGCGACGTCCGCCTGGCGCAGCCCGTCGAGGGCCTGGAGCGTCTCCGGGCGCTGTTCGGCGTAGCGGCGGCGGACGGCCGCCGCGGAGAGCCGGTAGGCGTGCTGCATGGTGTTCTGCATGGGGGCCTCGCTTCCTTCGGCCGGGGCCGAGGGAGGGGAAGGGGTCGGGTTCCGTCTCGCGTCCGGCGGTGCGTTCGCCATCGAGCGCGCACGAACGTCGCCGCCGGACGCGAGACGGAAGAGAGAGGTGGCCGTGCTCCGTCTCGGGAGACGGAGCGCGGCCGGATGCGGTGTGATGCGCTCCGAGGCGCGCGACCTTCTCGGGCGGCGCGCGACCTTCTCGGGCGTGGCGACGACGGACTCGCCCCGGTCGCGGCGCCCATTCGGTCGCGCGGTTCTCGTCGCGCGGTTGTCGTCGCGCGGCGCGCCGCCCCCATGGAGGGGACGGCGCACCGCGGACGCCTCAGGCCGCCTTCCGCGAGCCCTTCCCGTCTCGACGGGTGGGCAGCGGCAGCTCGAGGATCTCCATGACCAGGTCGAGCCGCGACGGCCGCGTGACCAGCGGCACCAGGTTGGGCAGGGCGTAGTAGTCCCCGGTGAACGACAGCGTCTCCACCGTGACCTTCTTCGCCCGCAGCGCCTTCTCCAGGTAGCCGCTCGCCTGACCGAGCTTGAGGATGAGCACCTCGGGCACCGGCGTCTCCAGCGCCTCGGCGTAGCGGTCGAGCTCCTGCGGGAAGTAGGGCGCCGCGTTCTCCTGCTCGTCGGTGACGACCAGGATCTGCTCGACCCGCTGCTCCCGCCGGCGCATCGCCGCCAGCGGCGCGCCGATGCTCGTCGTGCCGCCCGCGCGGAGATGCCGGAACGCCGCCTCCCAGCCGGCCAGCGACGCATCCGCGCTCTGGACGAAGTAGGGGACCTTGTCGAAGGCGTAGACGTAGAGCGGCGCCTCGGCGATGCCCGAGAGCATCGCCGCGATCTGCTTGCCGACCTCGAGTGCCTTCTCCATGGACGCGCTCTTGTCGACGAGCAGGGCCGTCGGCCGACGGATGCGGCCGCTCTTCTTCACCTGCGCCTCGGTCACCTCGGTCAGCGCCGCCGCCGTCGCCGCGTCGACGCCCACCGCCTTCGCGGCGACCTTCGCCTTGTACGCGGAGACGCGCCCGTCGCTCTTCGCGGCGGCGATCTTCGCGTCCACCATCGCCTTCACCTCCGGGTGCGCGAGCGCGCCTCGCCGCTCGAGCGCGCCGAGGTGGTTGATGACCTCCTGCGGCGTCATCGCGTCGAGGAGCGCCACGAGCACGACGGGCGTGAGCGTGCGGATCGCGCCGATGGCGACCGGGAAGGGGATGCGGTGGGTGACGATGGCCTCGGCCTGCGCCTCGGGCGTCGCCGCCTTCGCGAGCTGCTTCACCTGGAAGGCGAGGCTGTCCTCGGGCGGATCGTCCGCGAAGAGGATGCGGTTCGCCCGCTCGCTCGGCTTCACGTGGAGCGTCGCGTAGAGGTGCTTGAGCGCCTTGCGGCCGCGGAGCGCGGCGCGGTCGAAGCGCCGCTTCGCCCCCTCGCGGTGGCGCAGGTAGCGCACGACGGCCGTGCGGGCCGAGCGCGGCATCTTCTTCTTCGCGCGCTTCATGAAGTCCACCACCCGCGCGACCTGGTAGGGCGGCAGGCGCTGGAGCAGCTCGAAGCCGGCGTCACGGTGCGCGGCGAGGTCGCTCGTGAGCAGGTTCGCCACGAAGACCTCCTTGTGGTCGCGCACGTGCCCCTCGGCGAAGTACCAGACCGCGAGGTGCCCGTAGAAGAGCGGGTCCCGCGCGAGCATCGACTCGTGGAGGGCCGCGACCTGCTCGAGCGCCCGGTGGGGCGTCGTCAGGAGGCTGTCCAGGATCTGGAGCCGGAGGTCCTGCTCGTTCGTCTGCGTCATGATTCACCTCGAGGGTGGGGAAGCGCCCGCGGACGCACCGATGCGTCGGGGCCCGCCGGAGGCGGGCGTGGGCGCGAAAGAGAGAGCCCCGTGGAAGCCGGCGCGGCGGTGTGGAACACGCGGGGACCGAACCTGCGACGTTCGGCTCACGAGGCCGACGTGTGGGCCGCGCAGGTCGGGCCAGGGGGCCGAAAGAGATGGGGCGGATCGAAGCTGGGGTCGCGAGGACCGCGCGAGTTCCGGGGACGGTGTACGGCCTCGGATCAGAACCGAGGCGAACGGTGTTTCAGACCGTCACGAACCCTATTCGTGTGTGTAGGTCCCTGGGGTGGGGGCGCGGTGTCGCGTCGAAGCGCGCCGCGAGGGCGCGCGAAGAGAGGGCGCTCGTGCGAGGGGAGGAAGCGGGCCGCGAACGGCCGAACTGGCTTTTCCATTTGCCTACCGCCCGGGTGCGCACCGGAGGTGCGCGAGCGCTCGCGAGCGCGGTCGGGCGGGAAGGATTCGAACCTCCAAGTCCTGAAAGGGACGTGTGTACGCTTCTTCTATCGGGGCACGATGGCGCTGGGGCTGCTGGTAGGATTCGAACCTACGACCTCCGGGTGATGAACCCGATTGTGTGTGTACGCTTCGGCCATCGGGGCGCGGTCGAGCCGCGCGAGTCACGGAAGCGATGCATTCACGGCGCTCTACCCACTGAGCTACAGCAGCCTATGTCGAAGGGGGTGACCCTCGGCGGGATCGGCAGGATTCGAACCTGCAACCACCGGATTAACATTCCGATGCGTGTGTAGGCTTTCCGGGTGGGGGCGCGATCGCGTCGCGCGAGTCGGGGAAGCCGAATACATGCGGTTGCTCTGCCATTGAGCTACGATCCCGGATGGTCCGCGCGAGTCGAGGAAGCTGGAGAGAAGACTCTCGTGGATGCCATTTCACCATGCGTGGTGTGAGCACGCAGCGGGACTCGAACCCGCAAGGTCTCGCGACCAAGAGTGTGTAGGCTTCCCGCGTGAGGGCGCGGACGAAGATGTCGAAAGAACGGACGGCCGTGCGAGGTCCGAGGCCTCAGCCGTAGACGGCCTCCGGGCGCACGATGAGGTGGCCCGTGGGGGAGCGGTCGACGACGTAGGGCTGCATGCGATCGAGCCCGACGTCGAGGAACTGCGCGACGCGCTCCTTGATGGTCTGGTCGGACATGCCGGCGTCGAGCCGGAGCTCGAGCGGCGAGAGGTCGAAGGACCGGCCTTCGAAGCGGACGTGGATCATGAGGCGATTCCTTTCGTGGAGGCGCCGCGGGAGAGGGCCGACGACGGAACGAGAACGCCCGCCGTCGCGGGACGCGGGGCGGGCGGGAGAGACCTCGGAGGTCGCTCAGCGCGCGTCGCGTCCGTGCGTGATGATGCCGGATCTGGGCCCGGCGTACTTCTCTTCATTCGCCATGCCGCTCCCACGATGGAACGCACGGGCAAACGCGGAAGGCTCGGGTAGAGCCATCGTTTGCGAGCGTGAATCGTGGGGGGCGAAGAAGGTCATGGAGTGTGTCGTCTCCGACGTGCCCGGCACGATGCGTCGGCCTCCTCGGAGGTCAAGGGGGCGATCGATCTTTTCTCGATTCGTGGCGGTCAGTTCCCGCGGACCACGCGCTTCGCGCCCTCGTCCGCGAGCCAATCCGCGGCGCGATCGACGACGCTGCCGAGCAGGATCACGTCCTCCCCCTCGACCTTCGCGCCGCAACCGAGCGCCTTCTTCATGCGCTTGGCGAGCGCCTCCCGATGGCTGGCCGGGAGCCCGCTCACGCGCGTGACGGTCTTGCCGCCGCGCCCCTTCGTCTCGCGCCGGAGCACCACCTTCTCCGAGAAGCGGAGCTCCCCGGGGGCGGCGTCCCCCTCCGGCTCGGCGGGCGCCTCGGGCTCCGCGCTCGCGAGCTTCGCCTCGGGCGCGCCGCCGGTCAGCGCGGCGAAGGGGTTGTGCACCAGCTCGCCGCTCGCGTCCGGCGCCGCGCCCTCGCTCTTCTCGGCCTTCTTCTTCTTCGCCACGGCGGGAGCATACTCCGGAGACGGGTCCTCCGCGCGGCGCTTGGAGCGCGAGCGGGCGCTCTGCCAGGATGCGCCGGATGCGGCCCGGGACCCTCTGCGCGCTCTCGCTCCTCGCGCTCGCCTCGGCGGCGGGCTGTGGCGGCGGGGGCGCGGCGACGGGCGGGGCCGGCGGCGGCCGGGCCGACGTGCTGGTGGTGCCCGGCTGGCCGGTCACGCCCGTGCGGCGGACGGCCCGCATGGCGACGCTCGCGCGGATCCTCGAGGAGGCGGAGGCGCTGCCGCCGGCGCTCTCGGAGGGCTGGGTGGGCGCCGTGTATGCGCCCTGGATCGCGGAGCGGACGGTGCGCATCGAGCAGGTCACGCGCATCCGGGACGAGCTGCGCGCGGCGCCAGCGGGGGCGCGCGCGGTGGCGGTCGGGCTCTACGGCGCGCTCCTCGCGCGGACGGCCGATCAGCTCGCGCGCGCGGCGCTCCCGGCGCTCCCGGAGGCGGCCCAGGCGGAGGTGCGGGCGCCCGTGCAGGCGCTCCGCGGTCGGGCCGCGCGCGCGTTCTCGGCCTGCCATCAGCTCGCCCTCGAAGGCGGGGCGGCCTTCGACGGGTGGCGCCGCGAGTGCGATCGGCGCCGCGATCGGATCCGGCCCGCGGACCGGCGCGAGCGGGGTGCCCGTCCCGTGGAGCCGGCGCTCGAGGGCGAGCCGGCGCTCGAGGGTGAGCCGGCGCTCGAGGACGAGCCCGCGCTCGAGGGCGAGCCAGCCCTCGAGCGCTGAGCTCGGACGTCTCAGCCCTCGGTCGGGCTCGCCGGGTTCTCGCCGGCGACCGTCGTCGCGCCCCGCGGCGCGCGCAGGTCGAGCCGGATCACCACGCCGTCGCGGATCAGGTCGTTCGCGCGCCCGTCGTAGTTGATGCCGAAGTCGCGCCGGTTGATGGAGAACTCGGCGCGCGCCGTCACCGCCGCATCGGTCACGCCCACCGTCGCCGGGAAGGAGATGCTCTTCGTCTCCCCGTGCAGCGTCAGGTCACCGGTCAGCGTGTGCGTCGCCTCGCCCTCACCGCCCTCGGCGATCGCCGTCGTCACGAAGCGCGCCTGGGGAAAGCGCTCGGTCTCGAAGAAGTCCCCGGTCTTCAGGTGGTCCGTCAGGTCCGGGTCGTCGGCGAAGAGCGACGTCGCGTCGATGGTCACGCTGACCCGGCTCCGCGTCGGGTCCGCCGGGTCGAAGGCGATCTCACCGCTGAACTCGCGGAAGCCGCCCTCGTGGCTCCCCGTGACCTTCGAGCCGACCCAGCCGATCGAGCTCCCGTCCGGTCCGAACGCCAGCACCTCGCGGGCCGCGTTCTGCTCCTCGGCGGCGCCCTCCGCGCTCGCCTCCGCCTCGCTCGCCTCCGCTTCGTTCGCCTCCGCTTCCGTGCCGGGCTCGTTCACGGTGGCCGTCGGCACGGCCTCCGAGGGGTCTTCGCAGGCAGCGCTCAGGGCCAAGGCGCAAAGCAGGGTCGGGATCGTCGTCGTTCGCATCGGGAACCTCCTGGATGGGCTGCTCATTGCGTCGAAGCAACGGTCCCGCCATTGCCTGGAATCACCGTTCCCTCAGCGGGACGGTCGACCGCGTGAGCGCGCCTCACCCTCCGGCCCGTCGCCTGCCCGGCCCCCGTCCGCGCCGGGAACGCGAAAAGCCGCGCGGGCGCTGGTAGACTTCGCGCCATGCCCAGCCTGAAGTGGGTCGCGCCCCAGGGCCGCCCCCGGGTCTTCCCGGTCTACAAGAAGATCACGAGCATCGGGCGTGGCGCCGCGAACGACGTCGTCCTCGACGACGCGACCCTCGCCGAGCACCACGCCCAGCTCGTCTTCGACGGCCGCGACTTCACGATCCAGGCGGTCGACGACACCGTCCACGTCAACGGGAAGAAGAAGCGCAAGGCGAAGATCTTCCACAACGACAAGCTGACCCTCGGCGAGCTCGAGCTCGTCTTCAGCGTCTACGACGAGACGGTCCCGGAGACGCGCGCCGAGGACGACGACCACGCCGCCGAGCTCGCCGGCATGATCAAGCTGAGCGAGTTCAACCGGCGCCTGCTCCAGATCCGCGCCGTCCCCGAGCAGATCGACGCGCTCCTCGACGCCGTCATCGAGGTCACCCACGCCGCCAAGGGCTTCGTCATCCTCCTCGAGGACGGTGAGCCGCACATCGCCTCGGCGCGCAACCTCGACAAGACCGACATCCCCGACGGCGTCCGCCACCTCTCGGACTCGATCATCTCCCAGGTCATCGAGTCCAAGCAGCCGCTCATCGTCAGCGACGCGCTCAACGACACGATGTTCAAGACGTCCGAGAGCGTCATGAACCTCAAGCTCTGCTCGGTCATGTGCGCCCCGCTCATGGCCCAGGGGCAGCTGCTCGGTCTCATCTACGTCGGCAACGACAACGTCGTGAGCCTCTTCGAGGACAGCTCCCTCGACGTGCTCAACATCTTCGCCGGCCAGGCCTCGCTGATCCTCCAGAACGCGATCCTCCTCGACCAGCTCGACGTCGACCGCAAGCGCATCCAGGAGGAGCTCGACGACAAGCGCTTCGGCGGCATCATCGGCTCCTGCCCGACGCTCCTCGAAGTCTTCGACAAGGTCGAGAAGGTCGCCCAGACCGACATCAGCGTCCTCATCACGGGCGAGACCGGCACGGGCAAGGAGCTCTTCGCCCGCGAGGTGCACCGCCGCTCGCAGCGCAAGGACGGCCCCTTCGTCGTCGTGAACTGCGGCGCGATCCCCGAGAACCTCATGGAGTCGGAGCTCTTCGGGCACGTCCGCGGCGCCTTCACGGGCGCGGTGGCGACGCGCGACGGCAAGTTCCAGCTCGCCGACGGAGGCACGCTCTTCCTCGACGAGATCGGCGAGATGCCGGTGGCGCTCCAGGTGAAGCTGCTGCGCGCGCTGCAGGAGCGCGTCGTCATGAAGGTCGGCGACTCCAAGCAGGAGAAGGTCGACATCCGCGTGCTCGCCGCGACGAACCGGAACCTCGAGGAGGAGATCCAGAAGGGCGGCTTCCGCGAGGACCTCTACTACCGCCTGAACGTCGTGAACCTCCACCTGCCGCCGCTCCGCGAGCGGGGCGACGACGTGGTGGTGCTCGCGAAGTTCCTGCTCCAGAAGTACGCGCGCGAGTACGGCGCGAAGGTGAAGGGGTTCACGCCCGGCGCCCTCGCGGCCATGAAGAAGTACGACTGGCCCGGGAACGTCCGGCAGCTCGAGAACCGCATCAAGAAGGCGGTCGTGCTCGCCGACAAGACGCTCGTCGGGCCCGAGGACATGGACCTCTTCCCGGAGGCGCTGGCCCCCGTCGTGCCGCTCAGTCAGGCGCGCGAGGAGTTCACGCGGCGCTACATCCTCGAGGTGCTCGAGCGGAACAACGGCAACCGCACCAAGACGGCGCGCGACCTCGGTGTCGACCCGCGCACGATCTTCCGCTACCTCGAAAGGGAACCGGACGCGCCCAGCCCGGGCGGCGGCTGAGCCCCGGGCACACCCGGACATGGATGTCAGGGCTGGGCGGGGGCGTCGCGCCCAGGGCGAGAGCCCGTTCGCGGATAAGGCAACGATTTCGGTGTGATCAGGCGGAGGCGGTCTCGCGGCACGTGGGTTGCTTTCTATCGGGCTACCCGTTCACGGGGGCAGAGCACGTTCGCGTGCGTCGTCGCCCTCGCCGCCCTCACCATGAGCAGCTGCCTCGTCACCGAGAAGGTCCAGGTCCCCGAGGAGGTCAATTTCCCTCCCTCGGTGGTCAGCGCCCCCGACGCCTTCGAGCTCGGGACGAGCCTCGACCAGATCGTGACCTTCGACCTGGCGACGGACGGGCCGCAGCTCGAGCTGCCGATCATCGTGCGTGACCCGAACGTGGACCAGGAGCTCGTGTACGAGGTCTGGGTCGACTTCACGGGCACGAACCTCGGCGCGCGCATCCAGGAGGCGACGCCCATCTCGGCCATGGGCGTGCTCGAGCGCTCGCTGACGGTGCGCATCCCCGCGACGGAGCTGGCGCCCTCGGAGGGCGCGGCCCAGCGGAGCGCCTGCCGCAAGGTGGAGGTGCTCGTCACCTCCGAGTTCGCCGGCGGCAACGTGCGCGTGCCCGCGGAGCCCGCGGACATCGCGCAGGCCGTGTGGTGGGTGCGGGTCATCGACACCGAGAGCGACGACACGCAGGTCACGCTGGACCAGTGCCCATGAGCCGCCCCTCCCCCATGCTCGGGCGGGCCGCGCTCCTCGGCCTGCTCCTCACCCTCGCCGGGTGCGCCGACTTCGGCGACGCCGAGCCGGGCGTCGTGAACGAGTGCACGAGCGACGACGCCTGCGCCGCGAGCGCCCAGTGCGACGACGACGAGGGGCTCTGCGTCGCGGAGACGAGCGAGCCGCTCGAGATCGCCATCGAGGTGATCCCGCCGGCCGACCTCTCGGGGCTGCCCATGCCGAGCTGGACCACGGCGCCCGAGACGCTCGAGGGGCCGCTCGAGCGGGATCTCCAGCAGCCGCCGCACGTGGACATCGTCGGGCAGCTTCGGTGGCGCGGGGAGCGCGTGCCGGCGGAGATCCTCTTCACGCGCGAGACGCTCGACGGCCGGCCCGACGCGCGGGTGCGCGTGTCGACGCTGCCCGAGGTGCAGACGATCGCCGAGATGGAGGCGGACTTCGTCGCGCGGCTCGGGCCGGGGCGCTCCTACCAGGTGGAGGTGCGGCCGAGCTCGGAGGCGATGCCGGGGACCGACACGCCCTGGCTGCGCCAGCTGCCGCCGCTCCGCGTGGCGCAGGTGGAGACGCCGAGCGTGACGACGGCCGAGGACGGCGCGACGAGCTTCGTCTGGCCGGTGGAGCTGAGCTACCCGGAGGACCTGACGCCCGAGTGCGGCGGCGAGCGCTTCGCCGGGTGCACGCTGAGCGGGTCGGTGGTGGACCTGGTCGAGGGCGACGAGGTGCCGGAGGCGGGTCTGCAGGTGCGCGCGGTGGAGGTCGAGACGGGGCTGACGGTCTCGTCGACGGGCCTGACGGACGAGGAGGGGCGCTTCTCGATCGTCACGTCGCCGAACGCCGGGCGCTACGTGCTGCGCGTGGGCGGGGGCGAGGACGGGCTCTCGCCGACGATCTCGGTGGACCCGGCGTTCCTCTTCGGGGGCGAGCTGCGGATCCGCGTGCCGCGGACCGAGCGGGTCGTCTACCAGGGGCGCGTGGAGAGCGCGGATGGGCGCGGCATCGGCGCGACGCTGACGTTCACGGCGAACGACGTGATCGAGGACTCGGGGCTCGGCGGGAGCTTCAGCGCGACGGTGGAGAGCCGGAGCGAGGGGAGCGACATCGGGGCCTTCGAGGTGACGCTGCTGGCGGGCACCTACGAGGTGGTGATCACGCCGGCCGAGCCCGGGCTCGCGGTGATCGCGGAGGAGCTCCGGCTGACGCCGACGGCGAGCGGGGAGCCCGTGCGCGGGCAGCTCTTCACGCTTCCGGAGCGGGCGCGCTTCGGCGGGACGGTCACGACGAGCGGCGGCGAGCGGGTGCCGAACGTGAGCGTGGAGGCGGTGGCGCTGGGCGTGGCGGAGGGCGACGAGGTGAGCCCGGCGGCCGTGTACAACCGCTCGAGCGAGACGGTCACGGACGAGACGGGGCTCTTCGACCTGCGGCTGGACCTCGGGCGCTACGACGTGTTCCTGAAGCCGCCGGCGGAGTCGCGCTACGCCTGGGTGGTGGTGCCGGACCGGGCCGTGGGCTCGCTGGATGCGACCTTCGCGGACGTGTTCGAGCTGGCGGCGCCGGTGCCCGTGCGCGGTGTGGTGCGCTCGTCGGGGGGCGCGCCGCTCGAGGGGGCGGAGGTGCGCGTGTATGGGCGGGCGAGCGCGGAGGAGCGATTCGTCGAGCTGGGGCGCGCGCGGAGTGATGAGACGGGCTCGTATCTGCTCTTGGTCTCCCCCCGCCTCTGACGACGGGCGCCGATAGCCCGTGCCTGTGCCCCTGCCAGGGCCCCGTGCCCGTGCCCCTGCCCCTGCCCGTGCCCGTGGTTCGACCCGGCTCGCGGACGTTCCCGCTCGGTGTTCGTGCTCTCCGCGCTAGCTGTCTCCCCCGCCTCTGACGACGGGCGCCGATAGCCCGCGACGTGCCCGTGGGCCGACTCGGCTCGGGGGCGTTCTCGGTGGGTGTTCCTGCTCGACGAGCCAGCGCAGCGCGTCCCGGCTCGGGGCGCCTGCGAGGCCGGCGGAATCCCCAGCGCTCATCCGCCCCCGGCACCCACCCCACTCACCCCGCCCGCTACGCGCCCCGCCGCCCGAGCCGCCGCCTCTCCTTCCGGTCCAGCGTCTCCCACGGCCTCCCGGCTTCCTCGGGGATCGCGCGCTCGCTCGTCCCGCCGAGGGCCACCAGGGCGCTCGCGGCGGCGAGGGCCCAGTAGGGCTGGGCGCCGAGCGGCGAGAAGATCTCCACCCGGTCGGGGTAGCGCTCGAGGTCGAGGCCGAAGGGGGCGTCGATGGAGCCGGAGTCCTCCTGGCCGATCGCGCAGTAGGGGCCGGCGTGGCGGACGAGGATCGCGGGCTGGCCGCTCCGCTCGGTGAGCACGGCGACCAGGCGCTCGAGGCTCGGCGCCTCGCCCTCTTCGAAGCGCACGACGGTGCGGAGAAGGCCCATGCGACCAGCCTGTCAGAGCGGCGCCCGGCTGGCGACGGGGCGCCCACGTTCGATCAGGGCGCGGCGGGCACGGGGTCGAAGCCCGCCGCGCGCGCTCGCTCGGCGAGGGACGGCTCGGTGATCGCGACCTCGTCGATCGCGATCCCGTCGGCCTTCAGGCGCGCGAGCGTCGCCTCGAACGCCTCCGCGGTCTCGGGGGTCAGGATCACGCGCGCCGCGCACTCGAGGCCGCTGCCCCGCAGCGCCTCGTAGCCGGCTTCGAACGTGGGCCAGCTCCGCGGGCCCTGCACGGCCTCGTGCGCCTCGGCGTCGAGCGCGAAGATCCGCATCACCACGCCGTCGAGCCCGGCCTCCTTCGCGGCGCTCGCGGCGCCCTCGGTGGCGAAGGGGTAGACGAGCGTCTGCATCGAGACCCAGCTCACGGCCTCCTTCGCGGCGCGGAGGACGGCGAGGAAGCCCGGGTGCTCGGCCGGCGCGCCGCCGAGCAGGTAGATCACCCGCGCGCCCACCTTCGCCGCGTAGGCGCAGCGGTCGACGAGCTCCATGGTCGGCCGCCCGCCCGGGTGCACGCGGTGGAGGCGCCGGAAGAAGCGCCCGCGCCGGCTCGCGGCCCCGCCCATCTCGACGCCCACGGTCGAGGGGCGCCCGCAGGTCTCGTCCACGTCGGCGCGGCTCCGGCGCGCGAAGGCCTCCATCACGGCGTCGCCGGCATGCCGCGCCTCGAGCAACGCGAGGTTCTCGAGGTAACCGGCGAAGTCGGGCCGCGCCGGCGCGCGCTTCCGGAAGGGGTTCCGCGGGGCGGGCTCGCTCGGGTCGACGAGGTGCGCGCCGAAGGCCCAGCGGCTGAACACCCAGCGCGCGCCCGCGGCGTGGAGGCGCGCGCCGAGGTCGACGTCCTCGAGGCCCCAGCCTCGGAACTCGTCGGCGAAGCCGCCCACGCGCTCGAGCAGCGCCTTCGGCAGCGAGAGGTTGCCCGTGTAGCAGAGCTCCCAGGGGGCCTCGAGCCAGTCGAGGTTGTCGAGGCAGGCGCGGAGCGTCGGCTCGCGCGAGCGGTCGGGGATCACGTTCAGCGCGTCGAGCTCGCGGCCCCGGACGTCGTCCAGCCCGTGCACGTGGCCGAGGTCGTGGAGGTTGTAGCCGCTGAGGTAGCCGAGCACGACTGCGTCCTCCTCGCGGCGGTGCACCCAGTCGAGGTGCCAGAGGAAGTCGGGCCCGACGGCGACGTCCGCGTCGAGGAAGGCGAGCGTGTCGAAGCGCGCCTGGTCGGCGCCCCACTGGCGCGCCTGGCCCGCGCGGAAGGTGGCGTCGCGGCCCTTCGGCCGGAGCAGACGCACGTTCGCCGGCATCTCGGCGAAGATGGGCCCGAGGTCGCTCTCGGAGCCGTCGTCGACGACGAGCACCTCGTAGCGCTCCTCCGGGTAGCTCTGGGAGGCGAGGCGCGTGACGACCTCGGCGAGGATCTCGGCGCGCTCGTAGGCGGGCACGACCACGCTGATGGCCGTGGGCTCGTCGCTCCGGGGCGCGTCCAGGCCGAGCGCGGCGCGGGCGTCGAGGCGCGGGATGGAGAGCGGATCGCCGTCCCAGTCCATGCTCCCGCGGACGGTGAAGGCGCGCGCGAAGCCGGCGGCGCGGGCGGCGTCGCGCGCGGCCGGCGGGTCCTCGCCGTAGGGGTAGGCGAAGAGCGCGACGGGCTCCCCGAGCCATGCTTCGAGCTGGGCGCGGCTCTCCCGGCACTCGCGCTCGAGGCGCGCGCGCCAGGCGGCGTCGTCCTCGTCGTAGAGGCGCCAGCCGAAGCGCGGGTGCGAGACCGAGTGCGCGCCGATGGTCCAGCCGCGTTCGCGGAGCCGGCGGAGCTCGTCGACCGTCAGGAAGGCGTCGGAGGTGTCGACGAAGCCCGTCGGCACGAAGAGCGTCGCGGGCACGTCGAGGGCGGCGAGCACGTCCGCGGCCTCGAGCATCGAGCGGTGCGCGTCGTCGAAGCTGATCGTGAAGGTCCCGGCCTCGAAGGGGTCCTCGAGCGAGGCCGCGCGCCGGCCCGCCGCGCGCTCGGTCTCCACCAACCGCCGCAGCTCGTCGGCCGTCACGCCCTGCCGGAGCGGGCGCTCGGGCGTGCTCAAGTAGTGGAGGTAGAGGTGGCGCACGGCCGCGGGAGGCTACGACGCGCGCGCGGCGCGGCAAAGGAGCGCGGGCATCGGCCCCCGCCCGGACGGCGGGCGTCCCGGCCGCTGGGAAGGGTCTCCACCCGCGCCGGCTTCCCCCGCCGTCCGTCGGCTTCGTGCACGAAGCGCGTGGATGCATGGTGCGATGGGGGCCGCTCGATCCCCGAGGCAGCCGGTGCCCGCTCATGGCCCGCCTTCTCCGCGAAGCGGCATGGGCCGTGGACGCAGGCGCCAGCACGGACAGCGGAGAGCGGAAGGCGGAGAGCATCCCGACCGCAGGGAGGGATCCCCCTCTTGCGCGGCTCGCCCGCGCGGCCGACGCTCGCGTCATGCGTCGCGTCGCCGTCCTCCTCCTGCTCCCCCTCGCCCTCGCTTGCGGAGACGACGACGGAGGCGGCGCCGAGTGCACGACCACGGCCGACTGCGATCGGGGCACCTGCGTCGACGGGCGCTGCGTCGAGGGCGGCGCCGATGGCGGCGACGTCGATGGAGGCCCGACCGACGCCGGCGGCGCCGACGCCACGACCTGCGAGACGATCCTCTGCGGCACGACCTGCTGCCAGGAGGGCCAGCGCTGCGTCGCCGAGACCTGCGTCGTCGACCTCGGCCCCTGCGAGAGCAACGACGACTGCGCCGGCGACAGCTACTGCGACGGCGAGGGCCGCTGCACGCCCTACGGCGTCCCGCCCGAGGTCACCGTCGACGAGGACTGCGAGCGCCCCATCGAGATCGGCGCCTTCGAGCCCGCCGAGCAGTGCCGCTGGGACGGCACGGGCGCCCCCGAGCCCAGCTGGGCGAACGTCTACAGCGCGCCCATGGTCGCCGACTTCGACCTCGACGACGACCCGACGGTCCTCGCGCCGAGCATCGTCTTCGCGAGCTTCCAGAGCAGCCGCGCCGGAGGCATCCTGCGCATCGTCGACGGCCGCACCTGCGAGACCCAGCACAGCCTCACGGACCCGGCCGACCGCCTCATCTACGCGAGCAACTTCGCCATCGGTGACCTCGACGCCGACGGCAGCCGCCCGGAGATCGTCGCCACCGCCAGCCGCGGCTCGGAGCGCCCCGGCGGCCTCGTCGCCTTCGAGTACGACGCCGCCGAGGAGACCTTTCGCCGCCGCTGGTACGGCCGCCGCTGCGATCTCGAGGGCGAGCCCCGCCACGTCGTCAACGACTGGACCAACAACAACGGCGCCTCCATGCACGACCTCGACGACGACGGCGTGCCCGAGGTGCTCTACGGCCGCTTCGTCTACGACGCCGCGGGCTGCGTCCTGAACCCGGGCCAGACCTACGACAACTACCTCCGCCTCGGCGTCTTCAGCGTCGTCGCCGACGTCGACCTCGACGACACTCCGGAGCTCGTCTACTTCGACGGCGTCTACGAGTGGTCCGGGACGGACTGGGTGCGCGAGGCGAGCTGGGCTCCGACCGATGCGGCGGACGCCGAGCGCGCGGGGCACGTGGCCGTGGCCGACTTCGGCGACGTGCCGGGCTCCACGCCCGGGCACGCGGAGATCGTCGTCGCCAGCGCGCCGACGCCGAGCGCGCCGAGCACGGCGACGGGCAGCGTGCGCGTCATGACCCCGACCGGCGCCATCGTCTTCGGCCCCTTCCCGCTGCCGGCCGAGGGGGGCGCCATCGCCGGCCGGGGCGGCCCGCCCACGGTCGGCGACTTCGACGGGGACGGGCGCCGCGAGCTCGCCGTCGCCGGGGGGAGCCGCTACACGGTCTTCGACCTCGACTGCGACATCGAGGGCGAGACCGGCCCGGGCTGCGAGCGCGCCGCCGGGCTGCCGCGGGGCGTCCTCTGGAGCCGGCCCTCGCAGGACGTGAGCTCGAACGTCACGGGCTCGAGCGTCTTCGACTTCGACGCGGACGGCACGGCCGAGGTCGTCTACGGCGACGAGTGCTTCGTGCGCATCTACCGCGGGACCGACGGCGAGGTGCTCTTCTCCCAGGCGGCCTCGAGCGGCACCGGCTACGAGCTCCCGGTCATCGCCGACGTCGACGGAGACTTCAACTCGGAGATCGTCGTCGCCATGACGAGCGGCGTGGCCTGCCCGGCGGAGGATCCGATCTACACGCGCGGCACCTCGGCCTTCGCGTCGTCGCAGGGCGTGGTCGTCTTCCGCGACGCCCTCGATCGCTGGGCCGCGTCGCGGCCGCTCTGGAACCAGCACGCCTACGCCGTGAGCCACGTGCGCGACGACGGGCAGATCCCGCGGACGAGCGAGTGGCCCGTCAACCACACGGACGACACGCTGAACAACTTCCGCATGAACGCCCAGGGCGACCTCGAGCGGCGCGGCGCCGCCGACCTGACCGTGAGCCTCGCCGAGGACGTCTGCGGGGCGTCGGGCGAGACCATGCTCGGCGCGAACGTGTGCAACCGGGGCACGAACCCGGTGCCCGACGGGGCGCGCGTCGTCTTCTACGAGGGCGACCCGGACGCGGGGGCGGGCGTCGCCTGCGAGACCACGCTGCCGCGCCTGCTCGGCCCCGGCGAGTGCACGCCCGTGAGCTGCGCCTACACGATCCCCGAGGACACGATGCCCGACATCACCGTCGTGGTGGACCCGGACGGCGAGGTCTTCGAGTGCCGGAGCGGGAACAACCGGGGTGTGATCCCGGCGGTCTTCTGCGGCCTGATCTGATCCCCAGAAGGCCTCACACCCGTGCCCGTGCCCGTGCCCATGCCCGTGCCCGCTGGGCTCTGAAAGGAAGGAGCGGACTCCCCGCGGCCCGACGCCCATGCCCGTGCCCGTGGGGCTCCGAGAGGAAGGAAGGAGCGGCACCCACATCCGCCAGCGTCCTCCCTTCGTTCATCCTCCTCACGGGCACGGGCACGGACCTCCCACCGTCCGTCAAGCGGCTTGTGGCAGAATTCCCTGCCGCCGCCGACGGTCGTAGAGCTGGCCATCGC
>PABA01000155.1 GCA_002699025.1 Sandaracinus sp.
CGCTGCGCGGCGTCGGCGACCGACTCCTTCCCATGCTCATCGCGGCACTCCGCGATGGCCAGCTCTACGACCGTCGGCGGCGGGAAATTCTGCCACAAGCCGCTTGACGGACGGTGGGAGGTCCGTGCCCGCATCTCGAGGGGAAGGGGTTGGGCACGAGGTACGAAAGGCAGCCCGAGCCACAGCCCGAGCGCGGAACGGTCAGGCGCGGGGGATCACGCGCTGGAGGATCGCCACGGCCTCCTCGATGGCCGCGTCGTCGAGCCCCTCCGGGCCGAGGCTCAGCCGGAGCGCGCTCTCGGCCCGCCAGGGCTCCTCCGGATACAGCGCCCGGAGACCCGGCGACGCCTCGGCCACCCCGGACGAGCACGCCGCGCCCGCCGAGGCCTGGAGCCCCTCCACGTCGAGCGCCGCCACGAGCACCGGACCGCGCCAGGCGCGGAAGCTCGCGCTCGTCACGCTCGCGACCCGCGGCCCCTCCGCGCCGTTCACCACGCCCCCCAGCGCCTCCAGCGTGGCCTCGAGCCGGTCCCGCCAGCTCGCCACCCGCTCCATCGCCCCGAGCCGCGCCTCGAGCGCCCCGCAGGCCGCGCCGAAGCCCGCCAGCGTCACGGCGTGCGGCGTCCCCGCGCGCCGCCCCCGCTCCTGGCCCCCGCCGAGCGCCCGCGGCGCCAGCTCCATCCCGCGCCGCAGCCAGAGCGCCCCCGCCCCCGCGGGCCCGCCGATCTTGTGCGACGCGAAGGCGATGGCGTCCGCGCCGAGCGCCTCCACGTCCACCGGGAGCCGCCCGAGCGCCTGGGTCGCGTCCACCACCACCCGCGCCCCCGCCGCCCGCGCGGCCTCGACCCACTCGGCCACGGGCAGGATGGCGCCGGTCTCGTGGCTCACCCACTGCACCGCGAGCAGCCCGTCCTCACCGAGCGCCTCCTCGACGACCTCGGCCCCCGGCGCGCCGCCCGCCATCGCGAGCACCCGCAGCGGACGGCCGCTCGCCCGCGCCGCCGCGCCGATCGCCGGGTGCTCCCCGGCCGTCGTCACCACCGGTCCCGTTCCCGGCAGACCCAGCACGGCGAGGTTGCACGCCTCCGTCCCGCCCGCCGTCAGCACCACGTCCGCCGGCGCCGCCCCGACCGCCTCGGCCACGGCCCGGCGCGCGCCCTCCAGGAGCGCCTTCGCCGCCCGCCCCGCCCCGTGGAGGCTCGAGGGGTTCGCCCAGCCCGTCTCCTCCGCGGCGCGCATCGCGTCCCGGGCCGCCGCGCAGAGGGGCGTCGCCGCGTGGTGGTCGAGGTAGACGGGCATCGCTCCCCGTTGTGGCACGCCGTCCCGCAGCGAGCACGAGCCAGCCGGGCTCAGCGCAACCGCACGCGGCTCCGGGGCGGGCTCAGGACGTGCCGGTCGGCGCGCGCTCGGCGACCCGCAGGCGCACCAGGGTGCCTCCGAGCTTCCGCCCCGCCACCGACTCCTGCGGCGGGCACTCCACGTCGAGCCCGCCGCCCATCGCCATCGTGACCCGCCGCGCGAACGCCAGCCCGAGCCCGACGCCGCCGTGCTGGCGCGTCACCGACCCGTCCACCTGATAGAAGGGCTCGAAGATCCGCTCCCGCTCCCGCGGGTCGATGCCGGGGCCGCTGTCCAGCACCAGGAGCGCGTAGCCCCCCTCCGCCGCGCGCCGCACCTCCACCGCGATCTCGCCCCCGCGCGGCGTGAACTTCGCCGCGTTGTCGAGCACGTGCACCATCGAGCGCCGGAGCTTGTCCGGGTCGCCCACGGCCGGAAGCGGCGAGGGCGGGTCCGGGAAGAGCACGTTGAGCTGGGCGTGCGCCGCCCGCGCCAGCTCCACCGCGCGCGCCGCGACCTCCCCGAAGTCGTACTCGCGCGAGTAGTAGTGCATGCGCCCGGTCTCGAGCGCGCTCACGTCGAGGAGCGTATCCGTCACCCCACGGAGCCGGCGCGTCGAGCGCTCGATGCTGAGCAGGCACTTGCGCTGCAGGTCCGTGAGCGGCCCGAGCTCCTCGTCCAGGAGCAGCTTCAGATAACCGACGACCGGCGTCATGGGCGTCGCCAGCTCGTGGCTCACGTTCTGCAGGAACTCGCGCCGCAGCCGCGCCATCTCCTCGAGCCGCGCGTTCGCGTCGCTCAGCTCGCGCACCTTGTCCTCGAGCCGCTCGACGATGCGCTGCGACTGCACGCGCAGCCGGATCTCACCGGTCTCGTCCGCCGCCTCCCGGTGCCCGCCGAGGAAGCTCGCGACCGTCCGCGCGAAGCGGCGAGCGTCGATCGGCTTGGCGATGAACCCGTCGGCCCCCACGGCGAGGCTCGTCTGCCGGTCCCCCTCGGCCGTGATCGCCACGATCGGCACGCCCTCCAGCTCGGGCATCCCCCGGAGCCGCAGCGTGACCTCGTAGCCGTCGAGGTCGGGCACGTTGATGTCGACCAACACCAGGTCGGGCCGCTGCTCGCGCGCGAGGCGGATCCCATCGAGGCCGCTCTCCGTATCGACCACCTCGTGCCCCTCGCGGCTGAGGAGCTTCTCCACCAAACGGCGGCTGTTGGGGTCGTCTTCGATGTGGAGGACGCGCGCCACGGCGAGGGGGACTCTAGTACACCTCCACCAAAAGATGACACCCGATCTCGCGAGGGGCCGCGAATCGGCGAATCGCCCTCCCCTCGACCAGGCCGCGCGGCTCGAAGCGCCCCGTCCGTTCCCGTCCCGAGACGGCCCTTTCGCGTACCCCCGTCTGCGGGACACCGATTCTTCCCTTGCGGAGCACGCTTCCGCGTAGATACATGGGCCCCTCATGGCGAAGGATCTCGGAGCGCGCCTCGTGCAGGCCGGCCTCGCCAGCCGGCAGCAGTTGGCGGAGGCGCTGGCCGATGCGCCGACCTCGACGGCGCCCCTGGCGGCGCGGCTCGCCGAGCGCGGGGTCTCCGAGGACGACATCGTCGGCCTCTTCCTGGCGGACGGCTTCGGCCCCCTGCAGGACGGGGACGATCTCGCGCGCGCCCCCAACGAGCTGCGGGCGCTCCTGCCGGGCGAGATGGCGCACCTCTTCCTCGCCCTGCCCCTCCGCGAGAGCCCGGCGGGCCTGGTGGTCGCCATGGCCGACCCGACCGACCGACACGCGCTGCGCGAGCTCGAGCACGTGCTCGGCCGCGGCATCCTGCCGACCGTCGCCCGCGTCAGCGACCTCCGCGGGGCCCTCGAGCAGGCCTACCCCGGCGTGGCGCCCCGGCCGCCGAGCGTCACCCCGCTCCAGCTCGTGCGCCGGAAGGACGAGGACCTGAGCGCGTCCAGCCCCCGCGAGCGCGCGCCGACCAACCCCGAGGGCGACGAGGTCGTGCTCCCCCTCGTGCGCACAAAGTCCTTCCCGACGCCCGCCGGGGGCGCGCGCCGCCCCGCGCCGCCCAAACCGGCCGGGGCTCCCGTGCAGAAGACCTTCAAGCGCCCCAAGGCCTCCGAACCGCCGCCTCCTCCGCCCCCTTCGCCCCCTTCGCCTCCGCCGCGGGCCCCCGGCACGGCCGACTACGTGCGCCCCCCGGACGCCCCCGAGGAGCCGGCGACCTCCACCGGGCGCCGCTCCATCATCCCTCCGCACGAAGCGAGCTGGGGCGACCTGGTCCCGCCGCCGAGCTCCTCGGCGCCCCCGCGCGCCGCGTCCTCCCCGGCCCCGGCGAGCGCCCACGAGCTCGGCGCCAGCCTCGCCGCCATCCGGGCGAGCCAGGACCGGGACGGCATCGTCCGCCACGCCTGCGAGGGCGCGCTCACGGTGGCGCGCTCCGCCGTCTTCCTCGCCGTGCGCAAGGGCGTGCTCCGCGGCTGGGACGGCCTCGGGGCCGGCGTGAGCGCCGACGCGATCCGCAACCTGTGGATCCCGACGACCAGCCCCTCGATGTTCCAGCGGGTCGTCGACGAGGCCGAGCCGCACGTCGGTCGCTTCGGAAGCAGCGCCGCCGACAACCTCTACCGCGCCGCGACCGGCAGCCGCGGCGGCCACGTCGTGCTGCAGCCCGTCGTCGTGGGCGGCCGCGTGGTGGGCGTGCTCTGCGCCGACGACGCGCGCGGCACGACGGCCCCCGAGCGCATCGAGACCCTCGCCCACGCCGTCAGCGACGCCTTCAAGGCGCTCATCGTCCGCAAGAAGCGCTGACGGCGCCGACGGCTCCCCCGCCGTCCCCCGCCGGGGGCGCTCAGCGGTTCTGGTGCGTCTCGCGCTTGATCCCGTAGGTGCGCATCTTCTTGTGGAGGTTCGTGCGCTCCACGCCGAGCTTCACGGCCGCCCGCGAGATGTTCCAGCCCGTCTCGTCGAGCATCGCGAGGATGTACTGCTTCTCCGCGTGCTCCCGGTACTCGCGGAGCGTCATCCGCTCGCCCTCGGGGAGCACCGTGCTCGGCAGCCCCGGCGCCGGCGTCGCCGCCTCCTGCGCCACCGCCTGCCCGAGCCGCCCCTCGTCGGGCAGGTCGTGCATGCCGATGGTCTCGCCGCTGAGGATGGCCATGCGCTCGACCACGTTCTTCAGCTCGCGCACGTTGCCCGGCCAGGAGCGCTGCGCCAGCGCCTCGAGCACCTCGGCCTCGATGGGCTTCTCGCGCAGCCCGTTCTCGCGCGCGAAGTCGCGGAGGAAGGCCTTCACGAGGAGCGGCACGTCCTGAGGCCGGTCACGGAGCGGCGGCGTCTTCAGCGGGACCACGTTCAGGCGGAAGTAGAGGTCCTCGCGGAAGCGCCCCTCCTTCACCTCGAGCTCGAGATCCTTGTTCGTCGCCGCGAGCACGCGCACGTCGACGGCGATGGCCTTCTCCGAGCCCACCCGGCTGATCTCGCCGCTCTGGAGCGCCCGCAGCACCTTCGCCTGCGCGTTCCCGCTCATGTCCCCGATCTCGTCGAGGAAGAGCGTGCCGCCGTCCGCCTGCTCGAACATGCCCTTGCGCCGGCCCTGCGCGCCCGTGAACGCCCCGCGCTCGTAGCCGAAGAGCTCGCTCTCGATGAGCTCGGCGGGGATGGCCGCGCAGTTCACCTTGATGAAGGGGCCGTCCTTGCGCTGGCTGAGCCGGTGGACGGCGCGCGCGATGAGCTCCTTGCCCGTGCCGCTCTCGCCGGTGATCAGCACGCGCCCGTTCGTCGGCGCGACCTTCTCGAGCTGGGCGTAGAGCGCGCGCATGGCCGGGCTCTCGCCGATCATCTCGTAGCGGCTCTCGGCGTCGGCGCGGAGCCGCTCCACCTCGCGCTGGAGCTGCCAGGTCTGGAGCGCGTTGCGCACGCTGACGAGCACGCGGTCGCGATCCAGGGGCTTCTCGAAGAAGTCCGTGGCGCCGGTCTGCACGGCGCTCACGGCCTCGGCCACGCTCGCGTGCCCCGAGATCATCAGCACGGGGAGGTTCCGGGACTCGGGCCGCTGGCGGATCTGCTCGAGGGCCTCGAGCCCGCTCATCTCCGGCAGGCGGACGTCCAGGATGACGAGGTCGATGCCGTCGCCGTCGAGCCGCTTCAGGCCCTCTTCGGCGCTCTCCGCGTCCTCGACGTCGAAGCCGGCGCCCTCGAGCACCATGCGGAGGGTGCGGCGGATGTTCTTCTCGTCATCGACGACGAGGATCGTCGCGGTCATGGGGGAGGTCGTAGCACGGATCGCGCCGTCCCGGTTCCGGCGTGCCGAGGTCGATCCCTCGTGATGCGAACGTGATCCGCGTCACCCTCGAGCCACACCCCCGTGCGCGGAGGTCACGCCCCGGCCTGCCCCGCGCCGCCGAGCGGTCCTCAGAAGGTGTCCCAGTCGCCCGTCTCGACGTCCCAGGCGCCCGGCTCCCGCTCCGCGTCCCCCGCGCCCCGCACCATCAGCACGTGCTGCTTCGGGAGAAAGCACGGCGGCACCCGCAGCGCCCCCGGGAGCTTCCCGCTCGAGGCCGCCAGGAGCACGTCGCAGCCCTGCGCCTTGCCGAGCGCCCGGGCCGTCAGAGCGAGCTCCTTCCGGGCCGCTCCGTCGAGGGCGAGCAGCTCCATGACCCAGAGGGAGACCCGCCCGCGCGCCTCCATGCGGTTCAGCACCAGCAGCCCCGCGAGGCCCTCGTCGCGGCGGAGCTCGAGGAGCTGGTAGTCGAAGTAGGGGTGCGCGAGGTAGCGCCAGCGCAGGTACGCCGCCGAGCGCACCGCCGCGAGGCCCCGCTCGGCCGCGAGGCGCTCCGCGAAGGCGTCGTGCTCCGCGCCGAGCTCGGCGATCGGCCGCACGCGCTCGCTCGCGCGGGGCCGCCCCCCCACGGGCCGGAACCAGAGCGGGACCTTCTGGAGCGTGCGGTAGGCGCGCTTCTCGAACGCGCGCCGCGACTGCCCGTTGGGGAAGGCGAAGAGCCAGTCCTCCGCCGGCAGTCCGTCCCCGAGCGCGTCGAGGACGGCACCGAAGAGCCCCTGCCCGCGCGCCTCCGGCGCCGTCACCGCGTCGCAGAGGTGCCAGCCGCGGACGCGCTCCTCCCCGCGCCCGAGCTCCACCGGGAAGGCCGTGCAGCTCGAGAGCAGCTCGCCGCCCCGCTCGACGATCGCCAGGCGCGCGGGGCCGGCGGGCGGCGCCAGCTTCCAGGCGAAGACCGCCGGGCCGAGGCGCTCGAGGGGGATGCCGTTCTCCTCGAGGATGCCCCCGAAGACGCGCTGCTGGAGGGCGGCGTGTGCCTCCACGTCGAGCTCCGTCGCGTCGATCACGCGCGCCTCGGGGGCAGGCTGCTCGGGGGCGGCGGGCTCGGCTCCGGTCGCGGTGCTCATCCGGGCCTCGTCATGCCGCATCTGCGGCGTTCGTCGATGCGGCGTACGTCGCTCCGCCGTCCGTGGTTCCGGCGTTCGTCGATGCGGCGTACGTCGCTCCGCCGTCCGTGGTTCCGGCGTTCGTCGATGCGGCGTTCGTCGTTCCGCCATCCGCGGACGCGCCGGCCGCGCTCCCGTGGGCGGCTCGCCCGGTGCGGTCCGCCGCGGTGCAGCCGCCGCGCGCGATGCGGGCAAGAGCCACGGCCACGCCCCTCACGCGCTGGTCGCCGGCGACGCGTCCGCCGCGGGATCGGCCGCGCTCGAGGGCGCGCGGTAGGGCTCGAGCTCGAGCAGCTCGTCCAGGCGCGCGAAGCGGAGGCCCCGCTCCCGAAGCCCCGCGAGGATGCGCGGGAGCGCCTCGATGGTCGCCGAGCGATCCGCCCGCCCGCCGAAGCCCGTCCCGTCGTGGAGCATGATCACGCTCCCTGGCCGCGCGCCCCGCAGGACCCGCCGCTCGATGGCCTCCGCGTCGTCGCTCATCGAGTCGAGCCCGCGCACGTCCCAGCCGACCGCCGTCATCCCGAGCTCGCCGATCACATCCCCGAGCGCCGGGTTCTTGATGCCCTGGGGCGCGCGGAAGAGCGTCGGCTCGCGCCCGATCAGCGAGGCGATGGCCGCGTTGCACGCGCGGAGCTCCCGCCGCGCCGTCCCCCAGAGCGAGAAGTGGATCGCGACCGAGTGCGTCTGCGAGTGGTTGCAGACCAGGTGCCCGGCCTCGTGGAGCGCGCGGACGATCTCCGGATGCGCCTCGGCCCGCTCGCCGACGACGAAGAAGGCGCCGCGCGCGCCGTGCTCCTCGAGGATGCGCGCGATCTCCAGCGTCCCCGCCGGGTCCGGCCCGTCGTCGAAGGTCAGCGCCACCGCGTCCGTCTGGCTCGGCGCCCGCCAGACCGTCTTCGCCCAGGCGCCCGCGTTCGGGTGGAGCACGAAGGCCATGAGCGCCGCGCTCCCGACGAGGACGATCCCGACCGCCGCCGCGATCGCCACGCCGCCCTCGAGCCACCAGAGGGCGGCCCCGGCGAGCAGCAGCGTCGGCACCTTGATCCAGAGCGAGCGGAGCATCTCCTCCGAGTCTTGGGTCCGCGACGCCGGCCCGCAAACCCGCAGCCCCTCCGCGCCCGCGCTCAGTCGACGAGCCGCGCCCGCTGCACGTCCATGTCGTCGATGGGCCCGCGGCGCCCCACGAGGCTGCGCTCCCCGCCGTAGCGGCCCGTCGGCGTCGTGCGCACGCGCACCCGCTCCGCCCCGGCCCAGGGCGTCTCGAAGGGCGGGGCCATGCCGAGCACGACCTCGAGCTCGCCGCTGCCCTCGGCCGCCCGCTTCTTCAGCTCGTAGAGGCGCGGCGAGCCCGCGTCCCACCAGCCCACGGGCACGGCGATCGCCCAGTCCGCCTGGAGGACCCGCGCCGCGCCATGGAGGCGCCCATAGGCGTAGAAGGCCGCCAAGGCCTTGGCGGCCGCCTGGAGCCGCCGCCCGAGCGCGTCCGGCCCCTGCTCGGCCGCCGCCGCGAGCGCGCCCTTCTTGCCGAAGGGGTTCGGCAGGAGGCAGGAGTCCCGCACGAGGCGCCCCGTGCTCAGCTTCACC
This sequence comes from Sandaracinus sp., assembly GCA_002699025.1. Classification (GTDB taxonomy): domain Bacteria; phylum Myxococcota_A; class Polyangia; order Polyangiales; family Houyiibacteriaceae; genus Houyiibacterium; species Houyiibacterium oceanicum. The sequence continues at coordinate 8,367 of PABA01000155.1, forward strand.
GGCGCGCGACCGGGCGCGACGCTCACCGTCTTCTGCGTGGGGTGGAGCTCCGCCAGCCGCCGCTCCCCCTCGTCGAAGCCGAGCGCGGCGAGCTGGTCTCGGACGTGCACGCCACCCATCACGTCGAGCGCCTCGAGCCGGCCGAGGAGCGCCTCGAGCGCCGCCTCCCCCGCGAAGGTCTCGACGGTGCGGGCGCGGAGGTCCACGAGCGCGGCGGCCCGCGGCGCGTCGGTCGGGTACGTCGCGAGCAGCCCGCGGTGGAGCGCCGCCAAGCGCTTCGCCTCCGCCGCCGCGTCCCGTTTCCACGCGCGCTCGGCGGCACGGCTCTCGGCCGGGCTCCGGCGCGCTCCGGCCGTACGCCGCGCGACCTCGATACGCTCGGCCACCGCCGCGCGCGCCCTCGCGAGCGCCTCCTCTGCCCCCTCGGCGACGACCCACTGGCCGTCCACCTCGCGCACCGGGGAGCCGCGCCGCCGGAAGCCTTCCTGGTCCACCTTCAGCCGGTGCGAGTCTGCGCGCGCCTCCACGAAGGCGATGACCTCTTCGGGCGTCGCGGCGCGGCCGAGGGCGTCGAGCACCGCGAGCACGACGCGGCGCCGAGACCAGGCGGAGCCGAGGGGGATGCCCTTCCAGGCTTCGTCCAGGTGCTCCGGCGTCAGCGGCGCGTCCGGTGTCGGCAGCGATCCGTGCGAGGGCACCAAGCGGAGCCGCGGCCGACGCGGCGGCCGGAGGCCCAGCGTGAACACGAGCAGATCCAGCTCGCGGTCGTGGAGGTCGAGCGTCAGCTGCTCGCCCACCCGATGGATCGGCGGCCGCTCCGGCCGGCTGCGCCCGAGCGAGCGACGCGCCTTCTTCCGGTCCGCGATCCCCGCCTCCTCGAAACGCTCCGCCACCTCCTCGAGCGTCATGGGCGCGCCCCGCTCCAGGAGCGCCACGATCAGCAGCGCGAAGGTCTTCGCTTCCCGGTGATCCTTCACCGCCTCCAGCCGCGGCCGCTCCCGCAGCCCGAGCCGCTCCCACCACTCCCGCGTCGCCATCCCCGGACGTTGGCACACGCTCCAGCAAGAGAACGTAGGATTCCGCAAGAGCCGAGCTCCCGGTAGAGTGGCCGGATGGCGAGCGTGGACGGCGTGCCCTCCCTCGCCGAGCTCCGTACGCTCGCGGCCGAGGGGCTCGAGGACCCGTGGGATGGATCGGAGACCGAGCTCGAGGTCGGGCTCGAGCGCTGGGTGGAGGCCTTGGCGGAAGCGGATGGTCGGCTCGGGGTTCGGGTGGCCATCGCCTGCGCCGAACACGCCCTCCCGCTCGTTCGGGAGAGCGCGGCGGCGAGCGGCCTGGACTTCGGTGGTCCGGACGACGAGTGGGGGTGCTCGATGGCCCCGAGCGAGCAGCTCGGAGCGGTGAGGCGCTGGCTCGACGAGGGGGACGAGCTCCCTCCCCCGACCGTCGACTACACCCGGCAGCTCAACGTCTGGGAGGACGACCTCCGGCCGCCGGACGAGTCCCCGGGCACGTGGTTCACGTACTTCGTCGAGGCAACGAACCTGCTCGCCATGGCCGTGCTCCACGGCCCCGAGCCCGGCCCCTACGGCGAGTGGCGCGGGCCGCGGTGCGCCGCCCGCTCCGCCGTGTGCGCGTACAAAGCCATGAACCGAGACGATGGCGACCGGATAGCCGACCTCGAAGCGCTGCTCGCGGCCGTCGAAGACGCGCTCGGCCCTCCCAGCTCATGACTCTCGACCGGGCGATGAGCATCTCCACGGTCGGGCTCTGCGGGGTTGGCTGCGGTGAGGCCGTGCTGCTTCGTGCGGTGCGGAGCCCCGGGGTCCAGGCATGCCCGGGACGGAACTACACCGGGGCATGACGCCTCTCGGCCACGGCGCTCTCGTCGCCTACGCCCCGTCGGAGGATCGCTCGGCCATGGTCGCCGTCGTCACGAGCGAAGACGGCGCTTCGACGCCCACCGCACTGCCCTTCGTCGCGCGGGACGAAACGGAGCCCTGGTCGGCGCCGGCGCTGACCGGGGCCGGCGACCACGGGTACCTCGCGTGGGTCGTCGGCGACCCCGAGACCCGAGACTCGCGCGTGCTTGGCGCGCCCATCGACCGAGCGCTCCGGCCCCTCGAGCCAGTACGGGAGCTGGCCCGGGAGACCGGCTTCGTCGCAGTTGGCGTGGGAAGACGGGGGTCCCACGATCGCCTACGCGCGGCGACCGCTGCGCTCGAGCGCCCGGGCGCTCGTGGCGCACCGTCCTGGGTCGGGCGATGCACCCACCTCCGCCATCGTCTTCGCGGAAGACCTCGTGACGCCCGGCCTCTCGCTGACGCTGGCGGGCCCCGGGCGGCTCCTCGGCGCGTACCCCCGCTTCGCCGTCACTATGACAACGTGACCCGTGTCGGGGACCCACCGTCGCGGATCCACGGCCGCTTCGTCTACTGGCCACGTCGATGATCGAGATTCGAAAGCAAGGCATGCCTCCCGAAGACCCCCTGCTGCGGCGGCTCCGGTCGCGGGGGTTCGAGCTGACGGCTCGGTCCGCTCCCGCGCAGATGGACGGCGAGGCGGGCCGTGTTCGCTGGGAGACGATGGGCTCTCTCGCTGGTGGAGGCCCGGTCTCGGTCGCCGCGCTGGATGGACGCTGGAGCGGCCGATGGCGTTTGCGCGTCACTCACCCGATCTTCGAGGCGAGGCCGTGGTCCGGCCCAGATGGGGCCGGCTGCCCGCGAGCGAGCGGATCGAAGCGCAGGCTCTCCGAGAGGAGCGCGTGGAGGGGCTGCTCGCCCTCCTGGACGCCCTCGTACCACCCCTGGACGAGCACCCCTACCGCTGAGACAATCCCCAACCCTGACTATGAACGACGACGACCTCCGACGAGCCCTCGCGCTCATCGACGAGAGGCGCTTCGCCGAGGCGATCGACCTTGCCGCGGACGCAGCGACCTTCTCGCCCATCGACTACCCCGTCCTCCCCACCGAGTTCGATGATGCCCCTTCGTCCGTGGCGCGCGCGCTGGCGCTGCAGTGGTGCCTCCAGGACCAGCAGGTCGTCGATCTCCTGGAGCCGGTGGTCGAGGCCACACCCGACCAGGCGCTCGCGTGGCTGGTGCTGGGCACGGCCTGGTTCTGGCGCATCGGCACCGACGATGCCCGGCCGGGGCGCGCCCTCGAATGCATGCAGCGCGCAGCGGAGCTCGCGCCCGAGGATCCCTTTGCCGCGTCCGGGCTCGGACTCGCCCAGGCGGTGGAGGGGCGCCGAAAGGCGGCCCTCGTGGCCTTCGAGCGTGCGGCGGCCCTGGCCCCGGATTCCTGGCTCCACGCGCAGCGGCTCGCGGAGCACCTCGCCGCCGCCGGTAAGACCGGTCGCGCGCGGGAGTGGGCCGCGCGCAGCACCGAGTTGGCGGCCGGCCGGTCGAGCGGCTGGCTCCTGCTCGGACAGCTGCTGGCAGAGACCGAAGAGCGCGCGGAGGCACTCGAGTGCTTCGACCGCGCCCTGGCCATCGACCCGAGCAGCAGCGAGGCGCTCGAGGGGAAGGTGGAGCTCCTGCGGCAGGATCCGGATGCGGAGTCCCAGCGGGCTCTGGTCGAGGCGCTACGCGATCTCCTCGATCGCCTCCCGGAGCATCAGCAGCACTTCCACGACGATCGGTGGCGCCTGCTCGGCCGAGCGCACGAGGCCCTGGGCGAAGAGGCCGAGGCCAGAGCTGCGTTCGACCGGGCCGAGGAGCTCGCCACTCGCTCCCTCGCGGAGCAGGAGCGCAAGGAGGCCTTCCGGAGCTTCTGGACCAGCATCCGCAAGGGCGACCGGGCGGGGGTCGATGCCGGGTTGGCGGCGGCCTTCGATCTGGCGGAGCACGACCCGACGGGAGACCGAGACCCGGTCCACGCCGCGGTCCGGTCCAGCAAGGGCAAAACCGCGATCGTCGACCTCCTCATCGCTCACGGCCTCCCCGTCGACCGCCCCGACGGCACGGGCCAAACGCCGCTGATGTCCGCGGCGTCCAAGGGCTACGCGACGCTCGTCGAGCGCCTTCTGAGCGCTGGCGCCAACCCCTCGCATCGGGATCGGAGCGGCGGGTCGGCGCTGCACCTCGCCGCGCGCGCCGGCAAGCGCTCCGCCTGCGTCGCGCTGCTCGAGGGAGGCGCCGACCCGAGCATCTTGGACGGCCGAGGAAAGACCCCGCAGGAGCTGGCCGAAGGGGCTGGCCGCAAGGCCCTCGCGAAGCTCCTCGGAACGTGACGGCACCCATCTGACAGCTCCTCACACCTCGCGGAACTCGAGGAACGCCTCGTGCCGCGCCCTCGTAGAGCACCGGGACGCCGGCAGCGAGAAGTGGAGGCGAACGATGAACTGTGAGCACTGTGGAGCCCTGCGAACGTCCCCCGAGAGGGACCGCACCTACTGCGGCGCGCCCCCCGTGCTGCCTCCCCGCGCGTGCGGGGGAGCCGCGGGGGTTTGGGGGGTGGCCACGTCATAGCGAGGTTCATCCCCGCGCGTGCGGGGGAGCCGAAATCGGCGACGCGAGCGTCCTTCACGTTGAGGGTTCATCCCCGCGCGTGCGGGGGAGCCTCGCCGCAAGCGCGCATTCCCACGACCAAACCCACCACGGTTCATCCCCGCGCGTGCGGGGGAGCCGAGACCGCCCACGTGCTCGACGGGTGCTCGGGCGGTTCATCCCCGCGCGTGCGGGGGAGCCCGCAGCAGTCGCACGTACCCCATCCGGTCCCGCGGTTCATCCCCGCGCGTGCGGGGGAGCCGCGAGGTGCGCGCGCGCCGTGATGGAGGTGACGGGTTCATCCCCGCGCGTGCGGGGGAGCCTACGCCCTGCTCGCCCAGACCGGCCTCCACAACGGTTCATCCCCGCGCGTGCGGGGGAGCCGACGCCGCCGGCGTCCCGCAGGCCTGGCACCGCGGTTCATCCCCGCGCGTGCGGGGGAGCCCCGTGATGGCGGTGCGGCCAAGGGGTTAGCGGGGGTTCATCCCCGCGCGTGCGGGGGAGCCAGAAGCGGTGGTCCGACGAAGAGCTCGGGCGCCGGTTCATCCCCGCGCGTGCGGGGGAGCCAGCGCCTCGATGGCCGCGTGGATCGGGTCCGTGGGTTCATCCCCGCGCGTGCGGGGGAGCCGGCATCCTGCCGGGCGGAAACCGGCTGGTGCCGGGTTCATCCCCGCGCGTGCGGGGGAGCCGGGGGACGCCCTACCTCGACCTCGACGAGCCACGGTTCATCCCCGCGCGTGCGGGGGAGCCCGCGTCGACGCCTACGTGCGGCCGTTCGAGGTGGGTTCATCCCCGCGCGTGCGGGGGAGCCGGGTCGGTGAGCTCGCGGACGAGGTCGACGAAGGGTTCATCCCCGCGCGTGCGGGGGAGCCGCGCTCGGCTTCCACGTCCGGTTCTCGATCCACGGTTCATCCCCGCGCGTGCGGGGGAGCCAGGTCCGCCGGCCACTCCTCGGGGTCGCCGCCCGGTTCATCCCCGCGCGTGCGGGGGAGCCTCGAGCTGCGGCCCTTCGACGGCCCGCGCGACGGGTTCATCCCCGCGCGTGCGGGGGAGCCTAGAGGTACCCGGCGTCGTAGTCGATCCAGGCGGGTTCATCCCCGCGCGTGCGGGGGAGCCGTGATGTGGATGAAGGGCCGCGGGCCCTGGCGGGGTTCATCCCCGCGCGTGCGGGGGAGCCATCCGCTTCCGCAGGTAGGCCGCGCCCTCCTCGGGTTCATCCCCGCGCGTGCGGGGGAGCCACCAGCAGAGCCAGCCTCTGCTGCATCGCCTCGGGTTCATCCCCGCGCGTGCGGGGGAGCCTGCACCTGCCCAACGATGCTCTCGCTTTCCTCCGGTTCATCCCCGCGCGTGCGGGGGAGCCGCCGACAGGGTGAGCGTGCCCGGGCCGTGGGGGGGGTCATCCCCGCGCGTGCGGGGGAGCCCCTCCCGCCTCGACGATGACGTCGCCGGTCGGCGGTTCATCCCCGCGCGTGCGGGGGAGCCCGTCACCGGCTTGCGTTCTGTCGTCCCGAAAACGGTTCATCCCCGCGCGTGCGGGGGAGCCTCGTGCCCCGTTGCACCCGGCGTCGGCAACCCCGGTTCATCCCCGCGCGTGCGGGGGAGCCGAGGTGGCGTAGAGGGCCCGCGTGGCCTCCCGCGGTTCATGCCCGCGCGTGCGGGGGAGCCAGCAGGCGCGGCCAGGCTCGGCGCGTTGCCTCCGGTTCATCCCCGCGCGTGCGGGGGAGCCGAGGCGCGGCGCAAGGTCTTGCCCTTCGCCTCCGGTTCATCCCCGCGCGTGCGGGGGAGCCACGCCGGTCATGGCGCCGGTGATGGTCTGCGGGGGTTCATCCCCGCGCGTGCGGGGGAGCCTCGAGGTCTGCTGCGCTGGTGGGGGCCCCCATGGGTTCATCCCCGCGCGTGCGGGGGAGCCTCGGCTCGTGCTGGCACGTGGTCGGGCCGACCGGGTTCATCCCCGCGCGTGCGGGGGAGCCGCCACCTCGAACACCCTCGGCACGACCTACAGCGGTTCATCCCCGCGCGTGCGGGGGAGCCACGGCGTCGATCAGAGCCGCGTGCTCCGGATACGGTTCATCCCCGCGCGTGCGGGGGAGCCGAAGAGGAGGGGAGCTGATGGCTCGTCGCGTGAGGTTCATCCCCGCGCGTGCGGGGGAGCCTCGCGCAGGACCGCCTCGTCCTCCGGCGACCACGGTTCATCCCCGCGCGTGCGGGGGAGCCGACCAGCAGGCCCACCTCGCCGAAGCCCTAGAAGGTTCATCCCCGCGCGTGCGGGGGAGCCTCGCAGACGTGCGTCGCGCCGGGCCATCTGCACGGTTCATCCCCGCGCGTGCGGGGGAGCCTCGACGCTGCGTCATGAGCAGCCCTCCTCCCCGGGTTCATCCCCGCGCGTGCGGGGGAGCCTCGTGCGCCCAGGTGGCGTCCTTCGTCATGTACGGTTCATCCCCGCGCGTGCGGGGGAGCCGAGAGGTCGCCGAGCTCTCGACGCGGGTTGAACGGTTCATCCCCGCGCGTGCGGGGGAGCCACCTCCGCGCGGTGCTCCCGAACCTGCTGGACCGGTTCATCCCCGCGCGTGCGGGGGAGCCTCGGCCTCGCCATGGAAGCCGCGGATCTGCGCCGGTTCATCCCCGCGCGTGCGGGGGAGCCCCCGGGGAGCACGCTCACGAGTCCCCCCGGTCGGGTTCATCCCCGCGCGTGCGGGGGAGCCACGGGCGGGAGGTCATCGGCGAGCGAGTAGGGATGTTCATCCCCGCGCGTGCGGGGGAGCCCGGGCGAGACCCGGAGCCACTTCATGGCCCGGCGGTTCATCCCCGCGCGTGCGGGGGAGCCCTCGGCGCCGCCGGCCGCACGAGCACCGCCGCGGGTTCATCCCCGCGCGTGCGGGGGAGCCCGCGGGGAACCAAGCGCACCCGCCCGTTCCACCGGTTCATCCCCGCGCGTGCGGGGGAGCCCGGAAGCGCCGCCGCCGCATCCTCGGGGCCATCGGTTCATCCCCGCGCGTGCGGGGGAGCCAGCCTTGCCGCGTCGTAGGCCACGCACTTCGGGGGTTCATCCCCGCGCGTGCGGGGGAGCCGGCATCTCGCGGAAGATCGCCAAGCAGGTCAACGGTTCATCCCCGCGCGTGCGGGGGAGCCGCGAGCGCGCAGGCCGATGTCGACTTCGACACCGGTTCATCCCCGCGCGTGCGGGGGAGCCTGGCAGGCGACGATCGAGCTCCTCGGCCACGGCGGTTCATCCCCGCGCGTGCGGGGGAGCCTCGAGGAGTCGGCCGCGCACCAGGTTGGCTCGCGGTTCATCCCCGCGCGTGCGGGGGAGCCCATGGCGGCCGTGAGCGCGGCGACGCCCACACCGGTTCATCCCCGCGCGTGCGGGGGAGCCAAGCTGCGTTTGCATCTGAAGACGCATTACGGCGGTTCATCCCCGCGCGTGCGGGGGAGCCCGTAGTCGTACATGCTCACCTCTGCTGTTTGGGGGTTCATCCCCGCGCGTGCGGGGGAGCCGCCGACACGGGTCCCACCCCAAGGGGTGGTCACGGTTCATCCCCGCGCGTGCGGGGGAGCCGTCGACCTGAGCTCGAACTGGTCCTTCAAGACCGGTTCATCCCCGCGCGTGCGGGGGAGCCCGGGAAGGGCTGGAGGTGCTTTGCCCGAGCTGCGGTTCATCCCCGCGCGTGCGGGGGAGCCCGCTCCTGCGTCGGAGAGGCCGGCTGGCGGGACGGTTCATCCCCGCGCGTGCGGGGGAGCCAGCGCGACCGACATCGCCAAGGCGAACAACCTCGGTTCATCCCCGCGCGTGCGGGGGAGCCGCGTCTTCCCACGGGCACGAGCTCGGCATCCGGGGTTCATCCCCGCGCGTGCGGGGGAGCCAGGTCGACATACCGGGAGACCTTGTCCACGAGCGGTTCATCCCCGCGCGTGCGGGGGAGCCGTCGATCTAGCGAAGCCACTCGACGACGATGGCGGTTCATCCCCGCGCGTGCGGGGGAGCCCCGGACGAGAGCTCGATCTCTGCCGGGGACATCGGTTCATCCCCGCGCGTGCGGGGGAGCCCCGTGTCGACGCGCATCCTCGGACCCGAACGCCGGTTCATCCCCGCGCGTGCGGGGGAGCCCCCTCAAAGCGCTGCTCGGCGCCGAGGTCGTCCGGTTCATCCCCGCGCGTGCGGGGGAGCCAGGTGCAGCGCACCCCCCAGGGCGGAATCCGCGGGTTCATCCCCGCGCGTGCGGGGGGAGCCTTCAGCAGCGAGACGCCGTCGTACCCGGTCGGGGGTTCATCCCCGCGCGTGCGGGGGAGCCACGAGCTGCCATCGGGCCCGCGAGGGGTATGGCGGTTCATCCCCGCGCGTGCGGGGGAGCCAGGTCCGCCCGAGTCTTCGTACCGGTGGTGTTCGGTTCATCCCCGCGCGTGCGGGGGAGCCGCGCTCGCCTCGTAGGCCGAGCACGTCGAGGCGGGTTCATCCCCGCGCGTGCGGGGGAGCCCACGTCACGCGCCAGCGCGGGAGGCTCGGGACCGGTTCATCCCCGCGCGTGCGGGGGAGCCGAAGTCATGGTCGTTCCGGGCCGGCCGGCGTCCGGTTCATCCCCGCGCGTGCGGGGGAGCCCCCGAGAGCAGCAGGCGGTCGGGCTGGAAGGGGGGTTCATCCCCGCGCGTGCGGGGGAGCCTGCTTCGCGGTGCGGGCCCACTGGCCTGACGCCGGTTCATCCCCGCGCGTGCGGGGGAGCCGAGGCAGTCGGGCTTGGGCGACGCCGCGATGAGGGTTCATCCCCGCGCGTGCGGGGGAGCCGCCCGGGCGATGTCCGGGAAGAGCTGCTCGAAGGGTTCATCCCCGCGCGTGCGGGGGAGCCAACGGTCTTCGGCGTTCCCTTGCGGCCGCTCACGGTTCATCCCCGCGCGTGCGGGGGAGCCTCGGCGCCGGAGACGCCGCCGCCGGACGCCCACGGTTCATCCCCGCGCGTGCGGGGGAGCCGCCCTTGCCCTCCCGGCGCCCGAGCATCTGGGCGGTTCATCCCCGCGCGTGCGGGGGAGCCGGCTCCGGCTCCGGCTCCTCGGCCGGCACCGGAGGTTCATCCCCGCGCGTGCGGGGGAGCCCGCGATCGGGCCGATCCCGAGCTCGCCGAGGACGGTTCATCCCCGCGCGTGCGGGGGAGCCTCGAAGCGCACGATGCGGCCGAAGGGAATGTCGGGTTCATCCCCGCGCGTGCGGGGGAGCCCTCGAGGTCGCGCAGGCCACCTACCAGGCTCTCGGTTCATCCCCGCGCGTGCGGGGGAGCCCCATCCGTCAGACGTAGGTCGCCCGAGGTCGGGGGTTCATCCCCGCGCGTGCGGGGGAGCCCGACCCGTCGTTCGACCCGACGGCCTTCCTCGTCGAGATCTACCGCGGGCGCGGAGGGGCGGGCGAGGTTCATCCCCGCGCGTGCGGGGGAGCCTGGTCGATCTTGCGCTCGATGGCCCGCCGGCAGGGTTCATCCCCGCGCGTGCGGGGGAGCCGATCCACGCCTGGCTAGACGCGCTCGGGGGCGAGGTTCATCCCCGCGCGTGCGGGGGAGCCACGGCGTGCTCGAGGATGCCGGCGTCCTGCCCCGGTTCATCCCCGCGCGTGCGGGGGAGCCCCGATCACGGCCGCGCTCGGCTTCCACGTGCGGGGTTCATCCCCGCGCGTGCGGGGGAGCCTCGGCCTCCGCCCAGGCGAGCGCGCTGCGGCGCGGTTCATCCCCGCGCGTGCGGGGGAGCCGCGAGCTGTCCGTCTGCTGCCCATCGCGCGTCCGGTTCATCCCCGCGCGTGCGGGGGAGCCCCTGGTGCCTCGCCCAGCGCACCAGCGCGCGCAGGTTCATCCCCGCGCGTGCGGGGGAGCCCTCATCCCGAGGCGTCGGCTCGGGTCCTCATGCGGTTCATCCCCGCGCGTGCGGGGGAGCCCGCGCTCGGCGCCGAGTAGAAGAATTGCTCCGGGGTTCATCCCCGCGCGTGCGGGGGAGCCCTCAGCCACACGCCCGGAGAGGAGGCGCACCACGGTTCATCCCCGCGCGTGCGGGGGAGCCCGCCGGGCACGGACGACCGGGGACACGCTCACCGGTTCATCCCCGCGCGTGCGGGGGAGCCCAGCCGCGGTCGGGGCCCGGCCCCTGCGACTCGGGTTCATCCCCGCGCGTGCGGGGGAGCCGGCGACGACGCCGCGTTGCGCACGTACCTCCTTGGTTCATCCCCGCGCGTGCGGGGGAGCCGGGATGAGCAGCATCCGCACCGTGACCTTCCCCGGTTCATCCCCGCGCGTGCGGGGGAGCCGGCGATAGCTCGCCGGTCGCGTTGGACCGCGCGGGTTCATCCCCGCGCGTGCGGGGGAGCCCACGTCACCGAATTCCTCAGTCGTGCTCTCGACGGTTCATCCCCGCGCGTGCGGGGGAGCCGGTAACCGGGTCACAGAACGGCACCGGAGCACCGGTTCATCCCCGCGCGTGCGGGGGAGCCTCGCTCTCAGATTTCCGGACGGCACACCCCGAGGGTTCATCCCCGCGCGTGCGGGGGAGCCCCCGAGCTGCCCCACTGGACCGTGTACGTCAGGGGTTCATCCCCGCGCGTGCGGGGGAGCCGCTCCGCCGCGGACGACCCAGACCTTGACGTGTGGTTCATCCCCGCGCGTGCGGGGGAGCCCGGCCCGGATTGAAGGCACGCCGCATGGCCAGGGGTTCATCCCCGCGCGTGCGGGGGAGCCGCTAACCGAGGCGACCGGGCAACCGAAGGATGCGGTTCATCCCCGCGCGTGCGGGGGAGCCGCGCGATGCGTGCGGGGCCGGGACCCCGTGGTCGGTTCATCCCCGCGCGTGCGGGGGAGCCACGATGCGAATGCAGGCTGAGAAGCTCGAGTCGGGTTCATCCCCGCGCGTGCGGGGGAGCCGGCCTACCTCGCCAGCCTCTACGGCGTCTGACGGGTTCATCCCCGCGCGTGCGGGGGAGCCTACGACGACTGCCTGGCCATGGCGGCGGTCCACGGTTCATCCCCGCGCGTGCGGGGGAGCCATGTCGGAGCGCCGCCGCAGCTCCTCGTGTAGCGGTTCATCCCCGCGCGTGCGGGGGAGCCACGGGGTGGCTGAAGCTCGCGGGACTCCAGGGCGGTTCATCCCCGCGCGTGCGGGGGAGCCGGACGCCGGACGAACGTGAACTCCGGTGACTCGGGTTCATCCCCGCGCGTGCGGGGGAGCCTCTGCGTCTGGGAGGTGCGGCAGACGTGGCGCCGGTTCATCCCCGCGCGTGCGGGGGAGCCGTCCGTAGGTCGCCTCGGCCGTCTCGCGACGGGGGTTCATCCCCGCGCGTGCGGGGGAGCCATGAGGTCGGCGATCTTGTTCACGTCGGCGTCGGGTTCATCCCCGCGCGTGCGGGGGAGCCTTCCGCCTGCATTGCGCCGCCGCCGAGACCTACGGTTCATCCCCGCGCGTGCGGGGGAGCCGCGCGCCTCTTCGACGCCAGCTCGACGCGCACCGGTTCATCCCCGCGCGTGCGGGGGAGCCCCTCGTGGCTGCTGCCGTCCGTCATCAGCGATGGGTTCATCCCCGCGCGTGCGGGGGAGCCCAGCTCCGCACCGTCTACAGCGACGGCCCTGGCGGTTCATCCCCGCGCGTGCGGGGGAGCCGCGGAGGGCGTCGGCGAGGTCGGTGCCTTGGATGGGTTCATCCCCGCGCGTGCGGGGGAGCCGGAGACACCATCGACGAGACCACGGTGCTCGGCGGTTCATCCCCGCGCGTGCGGGGGAGCCCCCGTCGGCGTGGGCGATCACGTGCTCCTGATCGGTTCATCCCCGCGCGTGCGGGGGAGCCGCCGACGCGACCGTGTAGACCGGCTTGGTCTGCGGTTCATCCCCGCGCGTGCGGGGGAGCCGTGCGGGTGGAGTGGGGAGCCGCCGGCGGCCGCGGTTCATCCCCGCGCGTGCGGGGGAGCCCGTGGTGGTTGAGCTGCGGGCTCTCCACCTGGGGGTTCATCCCCGCGCGTGCGGGGGAGCCCCCAGCCAGGTCGTCCTCGGGTCCATGCAGACCGGTTCATCCCCGCGCGTGCGGGGGAGCCCACGGCGCCACGCTGGCGGAGGTTGGCGCGTGGGGTTCATCCCCGCGCGTGCGGGGGAGCCGTGGCGTGACGTCGACGACCGTCCGCGATTGGAGGTTCATCCCCGCGCGTGCGGGGGAGCCGGTCGTACTCCCGCCGGGGGATCGCCAGGATCCGGTTCATCCCCGCGCGTGCGGGGGAGCCCACGGCGCTCGTGGCGGAGATCCACGAGCAGGGGGTTCATCCCCGCGCGTGCGGGGGAGCCCGTGGGGGATCACGACGGAGCGCGTGTCGACCAGGTTCATCCCCGCGCGTGCGGGGGAGCCTCGTCGGTCAGTTCGGTCATGGGTTCTTCCTTCGGTTCATCCCCGCGCGTGCGGGGGAGCCCTGGGGCTGCCCTTCGACGAGGCGATTCGCTACGGTTCATCCCCGCGCGTGCGGGGGAGCCGGTCTTGTGGTCCTGGACGACCGGGATCCCGTCGGTTCATCCCCGCGCGTGCGGGGGAGCCGAATGCCCGATCTGCCGACCCGATCACAACTCTGGTTCATCCCCGCGCGTGCGGGGGAGCCTCGTCTTGGTGCGCCAGGCTGAACTCGACCGCAGGTTCATCCCCGCGCGTGCGGGGGAGCCCAGGTCGCGTACCGCGCGCAGCAGGTCGACCCCGGTTCATCCCCGCGCGTGCGGGGGAGCCAGAACCAAGCCCAGCGCAATCAATAGAAGCAGCGGTTCATCCCCGCGCGTGCGGGGGAGCCAAGCGATTATCACGCTCGACCGCGATTTGCCGAGGTTCATCCCCGCGCGTGCGGGGGAGCCCTTATCGGCTAGGACAATAGAACGATTGACTAGGGTTCATCCCCGCGCGTGCGGGGGAGCCGAAGGAGGGCCCAGCATGACCTATCCAGCGCCAGGTTCATCCCCGCGCGTGCGGGGGAGCCTTGTTCGGGACAAAAACGACGCTACGTGTCGCAGGTTCATCCCCGCGCGTGCGGGGGAGCCTCCGCGGTGCTCTCCGCGGTGGTGCAGAACCCCGGTTCATCCCCGCGCGTGCGGGGGAGCCGCGCGCTTCGCCGCCATCTTCGCCTTGTCCAGCGGTTCATCCCCGCGCGTGCGGGGGAGCCGCCGGACCCTGCTTTCCGCCGCTCACTGGCAGCGGTTCATCCCCGCGCGTGCGGGGGAGCCCGCGGCCGGTACAGGCACCACGCGCAGGATATCGGTTCATCCCCGCGCGTGCGGGGGAGCCACGCTGCGTCATGAGCAGCCCTCCTCGTCCCCGGGTTCATCCCCGCGCGTGCGGGGGAGCCTATCTGCGGGGCCTGTTCAACGTCGCGGATGACGGTTCATCCCCGCGCGTGCGGGGGAGCCAGCCTCGTCCCGTAGGCGAGAGAGTCCTCTTCGGGTTCATCCCCGCGCGTGCGGGGGAGCCGCCCGAGCCATAGCCAAAGCCGGTACGTCTCGCGGTTCATCCCCGCGCGTGCGGGGGAGCCACGCCCGAAGAGCTTCACGTGCACCTTTCGCACGGTTCATCCCCGCGCGTGCGGGGGAGCCAGCGACGTCGAGCGAGAGACGCTCTGGCGTGTCGGTTCATCCCCGCGCGTGCGGGGGAGCCGGCCGAGGCGGAGGACCTCGATCGGCTGGTCGCGGTTCATCCCCGCGCGTGCGGGGGAGCCGGGAGCACCTGGCGCCCGCGGCCGGCGAGCCAGGGTTCATCCCCGCGCGTGCGGGGGAGCCGTCGGCGTGCTCCGGGTACACGAACCACGTGGCGGTTCATCCCCGCGCGTGCGGGGGAGCCTCCGCGCGCCGCTTCCGCAGCGCGATGAGGTGCGGTTCATCCCCGCGCGTGCGGGGGAGCCTCAACCTCACGCCTCCGGCTCCGGCTCCCATGCGGTTCATCCCCGCGCGTGCGGGGGAGCCGACGACGCGGCCGAGCGCTTGAAGACGGCCGCCGGTTCATCCCCGCGCGTGCGGGGGAGCCGACGGTGGGCTCGCTGCTCATGTGCTTCCTCAGGGTTCATCCCCGCGCGTGCGGGGGAGCCTCGAGGACCGCGGTGACGGTCACGGCGCGCTGCGGTTCATCCCCGCGCGTGCGGGGGAGCCGTGGCGCGGCCTGTAGCCGCCCCGCTGGTGATGGGTTCATCCCCGCGCGTGCGGGGGAGCCGCAGAGAACGGCGTGGTGCTCTTGACGTCGACGGGTTCATCCCCGCGCGTGCGGGGGAGCCCCCGAGGTCGCGGAGCTGGTGATCGCCCAGGAGGGTTCATCCCCGCGCGTGCGGGGGAGCCGGGAACCGCGCTGGCGGTGCGCGGATCGTGATGGGTTCATCCCCGCGCGTGCGGGGGAGCCTGGATCCGGCGTCTCGCCGACGACCTCGGCGTCGGTTCATCCCCGCGCGTGCGGGGGAGCCCTGCACCAGGTCAAGAACATCTTGTGGTACGAGGGTTCATCCCCGCGCGTGCGGGGGAGCCCGCTGTCGTATGCCGCGGCGACCTCCGTGACGCGGTTCATCCCCGCGCGTGCGGGGGAGCCGTACGCCACCGCATACCGCATGTCGCGAATCGCGGTTCATCCCCGCGCGTGCGGGGGAGCCGTGATGCGCCTTCGGTGGGTAGGGTGAAGTCGCGGTTCATCCCCGCGCGTGCGGGGGAGCCGCGCAGGCGCTCGATACGCTCATCCAGCGTGGCGGTTCATCCCCGCGCGTGCGGGGGAGCCGGACAGGCTGAGTCGTGCGTCATGCGCGCTCACGGTTCATCCCCGCGCGTGCGGGGGAGCCTGACTTCCATTGCTTCCTCCTCATGCGGCCGCCGGTTCATCCCCGCGCGTGCGGGGGAGCCTCGGCGCCGCCGCCGCCCGCGCCGTCGAGCTTGGGTTCATCCCCGCGCGTGCGGGGGAGCCCGCGAGATCGACCCTTCCGCCCTCGAGGACGAGGGTTCATCCCCGCGCGTGCGGGGGAGCCGACCTCTGCGAAGCTGACCATCACTCACCGTCCGGTTCATCCCCGCGCGTGCGGGGGAGCCGCACTCGGGGGAGGGGGTACCGTCGGCCCCCCTGGTTCATCCCCGCGCGTGCGGGGGAGCCACCTCCCGGTGCCGGATCTGCGTGAACTGCGAGGGTTCATCCCCGCGCGTGCGGGGGAGCCATTTTCTCCATGACCCGATCCACGCCGGACACGGGTTCATCCCCGCGCGTGCGGGGGAGCCTAGCGAAGTCGCTGGGTGAGCGACCGAATCACCGGTTCATCCCCGCGCGTGCGGGGGAGCCGCGGCGCGATGGCTCGCGAGTCGCCTGAAGAGCGGTTCATCCCCGCGCGTGCGGGGGAGCCCACGAGACGCGCCAACGGTCGAGGCGGGGCACCGGTTCATCCCCGCGCGTGCGGGGGAGCCTACCAGGCCACCGTCTTCGACGCGCCGACGCTGGGTTCATCCCCGCGCGTGCGGGGGAGCCGCGGCCCCGCGGCCTCTGGTGCGAGAGTAGCGGGGTTCATCCCCGCGCGTGCGGGGGAGCCGGCAGGGGTGAACGGGGAGCCCGCGCGCGGTGGGGTTCATCCCCGCGCGTGCGGGGGAGCCTCCGTCCGTCGCCGGCGAGCGGACGGCTCCATCGGTTCATCCCCGCGCGTGCGGGGGAGCCTCTGTGACAGGATGGCTCGATTCCATCGCGTTCGTATTCGGTTGTCAACGAGCCGTCAGAACGGAGTGTCTTCGTCCGCGTCTCGGGCCAGCTGGAAGCGTTCGTCCTGCGTCAGGTCGGTACGTGCGAGGTACACGCCGTCGTGCTCGACCAGCTCGTACGGAGGTCCGCCGAGCACGCGGATCTCCTGACCCCCCGGCAGCTTCCGGTCGGGCCAGGTCATGACGAGCCCCTGGTCCGCGGTCAGCTCGCTGCACCACCCCCGAAGGACCCTCCACACCCGCTCCCGCACGGACGCGCTCATGCGCGGCGCCGTGTAGACGCCCGGCGCGACCTCGCACATCACCGAGGCGAGGAAGCCTCGCACCCGCGGGGCCACGTTCCGCGTCGCCACGACGGTCATGGGCACGATGTCGCACCACCCTCTTCGTCTTCCTCGGAATCGAAGAGGTCCTTGATGCGGTCGATCATCGTCGCGACGACCTTCTGCTTCCGCAGCGTTCGGCCGGCATGATGGCGCACGACCCTCTCGAGGGGCCGGTCTCCCCGCCTCGCCTTCACGGCACCGAACGCGATCGGCAACGTGATGCTGTCCCGGAACAGATCGGCGATGTCGAGCGCCAACGCGATCGCCGACTCTTCGTGGATGAACCCGAGCTGGGGGATGGTTCCGGAGACGGCCACGGCGACCTGCGCCGCCGCCACCACGGCGGCCGACGCGTGGTTGATGGCCTGGTTGGGCACGTCCGCGGCCATCGGCTTCGCCCGGTCGTAGCGCCGCCCGTGCCAGGTGATGCCGAACTCCCGAGCGATGCGCTTGTAGTTCTCCTTGGCGCGCGCCCCCTCCATCCCCCGGAGCACGGCCATCTCCGCATCGGGAAAGAGCTCGCCGAGACGAAACGCGTACATGCGGCGCGCCACATAGGTACGCGTGTCCATCGCGGCCCAGAGCCGCGCCTGCCGGCGGGCCCGCGTGGAGCGGTCCGGCCCGAGCGGGAGCACGGTCGCGTAGAAGCGGACACCGCCCTCCCCCGCTGCCACGAGCGCCACGCCGTGCGATGCGCAGAGCCGTAGAACATCGTGGGTCACGGTCATCCCGGGCTGCAGCACGATCGCCGATGCCATCTGGTACGGAACCAGATAGGACCCCGCCTCGAGGTCCGCGTTGCCGGCCGTGACGAACTTCAGCGTGCCCCCCTCGACCACGAGTCGCCCCCGACCGAACCACAAGACGCCGTGTCGATCGGCCTGGGGCACGTCGGCGCTCTCGAGCCCGAGGCGGCCCTTCAGCATCTCAGACGGCGCTCCCCACCCGGAGCATCCCGAACCCGAACGCCCGATGGCGGCCGAGGCCACGGGCGAGCAGCGCCGTGAAGGCGCCTGGGTCCTCGACTTTCAAGCTGCCCACGAGGAGCGCGTCCGGCCGCTCGATCCGCCCGCCACCGCGACGGTGCATGCGAGCCCGTCGGAACGACTCCAAGTGGAGCGATCCGTCCACCAAGCTCGCGGCAGGCGGCCCATCCTTCTCCCGCTCTCCCCCGGCCTGGAGCTCGCGGGCCAGCCACTCGCCATAGACCCGCTCCCGATCCGTCCACTCCCAGGCACTGCGGGCGAAGGGCTCCTCGAAGCGCGGCGGCTGCTCCGTCCACTCCTCGAATCGAGCCGCCAGCCAGGCGTCGACCTCCCGCGAGCGGGCACGGCCCTTCCCGTCCCGGCGTGGCTCGGCGCGACCGGCTCGCTTCGTACGGGTGACGGGGCACACACGAGCGCGGAAGCGGAGCTCGGTCCCGGCGGCGAAGGCGGGCATCGAGCGGGTCGCGAGCTCGAGGACGAGCTCCTCGCCCCGCGGACCCAGCGCGTCACGCAGCTCTCCCTCGTGACAACGGGAGTACCCGAGCACGAAGAGCGTCCCTTCGTCGCTGCCCCGCCCGAAGGTGTCGTCGAGACAGAAGCTATCGAGAGGGATCTCGGGCTTGGCCTCGGGGGAGGCCGCGAAGGCCGCCGACAGCCCGGCGTGAAGCAGGTATCCCTCGTCCCAAGCCCCGCGCCGCACGGTGCGAGCGAGCGCGCGCCGATCCATGGCGAGCCGTACCAGGTGCAGCTTCATCGTGCGCCTCCCTGGGTCGAGCCTCGCGCCGCGGGGGGGTCGACGGAGATCGCCTTCACGTAGCGACGACCATGGCGTCGTCGGCCCGGACGGAACGAGAGCGGAACGTCATCGCGCGGGTCGCCCTCGCTCGGGCCGCACTCGACCACCACGCGAAGGGCCTCATCGGCCGGCGTCGCGCTCCCCTCATCCGCGCCGAAGGGCAAGAGACGGGGGAGCGATGTCAGCACCTCCGCGGGCTCCCCGTCGTGGACGCCGTGGAAGACCGGCGCGGAGGGGGGACAGGCCCGGCGACCCAGAAAGAGCGGCCAGCGCGGATCGCGAAGCGCCTCGCCGATCTCCTCGATCCGTTCTTCTTCACCGCCCAGCGCCGCGAGGAAGATGGCTCCCTCCAAGTAGAAGCGCTCGCTCACGACGGCCTGACCCTTCTTGATCCCGAACACCGAGTAGCTCGAGTCACCGCGGAACGTCCCTCCCCCAGAGGTGTGGTAGTCGCGCAGGAGCGAACCGGGCCGGTCCACACGGACCGCGAACGTCAGCTCGCCGAGCGAGCGAACGGCCTCGTCATCGGACCGCTCGACGCCCAGAGCCGCCCCGACGAGACCGATGACGCCGCTCTTGCTCGGCTCGCGGTCGGTCCCGCGAATCCCGTGCTTGCTCTGGGTGGCCCAGGATTGAAGGGGCCCTTCGAGGCGGAGCGCGACGGACTTCACGCCAACGCCCCGGCGACCCGGTCGAAGAAGCCCGCCGGATCCGCCTGTCGCTCGACTCCCTCGAGGTCGCCGAGCGGGCGATCGGCGTAGCTGACGACGTCCAGCCCCTCGCCCATCCAGCCACGCATGCGCTGGAAGTACGCCTCGATCTGCGCGATGGAGGCGTCGACGAGGTCGTCGCCCTTCCGAGGCCGCGCCGGCCGGAGGAAGGCGTTGGAGAGGGAGACGGGCTGCCCCGAGGGCCGCACCACGGCCAGCACGTAGCTCGGGGGGTTGTGCGCGGCCATCGAGTTCTGCTTGGCGGTCGGGATGGCGCTCACGAAGGCGCGCACGAACGCCGCCGCGGTCTTCGCCGTGAGCTCCTCTTCGCCATCCAGGTTGGCCCCCAGCGCGGCCACGTCCAGGACGGCGTACCGGTAGAAGCAGGACGAGTTGAACTGGATCGTCCCCATCATGTCGGAGCCGGCGTTGTCTTCCGCCTTGAAGTCGTCCACCGCGGTGTAGAAGTCGAACTCCATCTCCATGGCGTGCGTGGAGATCGCGTGGGCGACCTGGCAGGAAGCCTCGACGTTCCACTGGGGGGCGTCGGCGATCATGCGACCGAAGAGCGCCAGGTCGGCGCAACCCCGCGCGCTCGCCAAGAGCTGCTCCACCTCGCGACGGATCTCCTTCGGGTACCCCTTCTTCGCGGCCGCCTTGGCCTTCTTCCGGTCGCCGCTGGCCTGCGCCTCGGCGAGGTCGCTCAGCTCGTCGCGGTGTTCCCAGAGGAGCGAAGCGAGGGCACCGATGATGCGCCGCGGCACGAAGAGCAGGTACTCGGTCTTCCAGGCGTCGTAGTCGAAGGACTCGTCGTCGCCCTTCTTCTTGCTCTTGGCCCGCTTCAGGCCTGCCCCTTCCAGCGCTCCCATGGCGAGGTGGAAGGCCTGCGCCTCGTCCATCTCGTGGTCCGCCTGGAGGCGCTCGGCGACCTGCTGGGCGAGGCGCTTCGTCCGCGCTGCGAGGTTCTCTTCGGGCAGCAGACCGTCGAGGGCGAACCGATCGCGGGTCGCGCGCTTCTGGCACTGGCTCGAGATGCGGGCCCGCCGATAGCCCCCGAAGCTGCAGTCCTTGGGCGCACCGGTGTCGTCCCGGTTCAGGTTGGAGGGCGCGAAATTCTGGAGGATGTGGAGCTCGATCTTCATGGTCTCTCTCGATGCGAAGGGGTCGTGGCTAGGAGGTCGGCGTGGAGGGGTCGGTGTCGGCTTCGCTGGGCGCGGTCGCGCCCCAGAACTGACGAGCCCAACGGCGCTGCGTGCGCCCGCCGCCCCAGAAGCGGAGGTCGCGATAGAGGGCGTGCCAGTCGATGGGCTCGTTCTCGCCGGCGAGGAGGGCGACGAGGTGCCGGAGGTGGTGCGGCAGGTCGGCCCGATCGGCGGCCAGAAGCGCCATGAATCGGTCCTCGATCCCCGCCCCCTCCCGCTTCGCGTCGATCACGCGCAGCATCCGCGCGAAGGGCGTCGCCCCGGAACGGGGGTGCAGCGCGAAGAGCGCAGCGACCAGCACGGCGAGGTCTTCATCGGCCTCACGCCCCGTGTGCACGAAGGGCATCACGATGCGAAGGGCGTCCCACTGACGGTCCGCTCGCAGGCCGGATCGAAGCGCGGCCAGCGTGGCGCGGTCGTTGCGCTCGGCGAGGCCCTGGACGTATTCGATGAGGGGTTCGGGGGAGTCGTTCATGCGGCGTCTTCCTCGGGGCCTCGCAGCTGGGCGAGGCCGCGGTTCAGGTTCACTTCCGCGCGGGCGCGTGCGCGGAGCCAGCGTGGCTGTTCGCCGCTGGCCGTGGCGGTCTGGAAGCAATCTCGGACCACGGCTCGGCACGTGTCGGCGAAGCGCGCCTGGGCCTGGTCCAGATCGGTCTCGAGCTCCGAGAGGAGCGCGTCGAAGTGCCGGCCGAGGGCGTTCCAAGCGCGGCGTCGAGCGCCGAGCGCGTCCACCAGACCGCGGATGTCCTTCTTGTCTGGCTCGCGCTCCCCCACGGAGAGCGCGAGCCGCGCGTAGAGGTAGATCGCACGGCCGAGGGCGCCGACGGCCTCCTCCGCGAAGCGCAAGGACTCGCGGAGCACCTCGCCCGCGTCGGGATCCGCCAGGAGCGGGGCGCTGGCCCAGAGCGTCTCGTGGAGGACGGACTTGATCGACGACTTGTTCGTGGCCAGGCCGATCAGCTCGAGCGCGAAGCGGCGGCCGGCGGGAACGGCCCCGCGCACCTCCGGGGTCGAGAGCTGCACGATGGCCTTGGGGCGCTCGACGTGGTCGCTCTTCTCCCGGCTGCCCTGAAAGAGAGCATGCGCGTCCCGCCAGAACGCACGCTCGGGCACGACCCCGATGGGGCGCCAGCCACGCTTGGCGTCGTTGCGCCACATGAAGGCCGGCTCGTGGGGCGTGGCGTCACTCTGGCCCTGCCCCACGCAGCGGACGAAACCCACCACCTGGTCGCCCTCGGTCACCAGCTCGAGACGCCGGCTCCACCAGGTCAGCATGTGCAACCAGCCCGTCGGAAGGACCGCCGGCTCCTTCTTCAGCGGGAGCTCGGCCGGCAGTGGCGGCCGCTCCCAGGAGGGCAGGTCGTCCTCGTGCGTGGGGACGGGCTCACGCTCGCCGTCCCAGACGAGGAGGTTGAGGCAGAGGGTCTCGAAGAGCGTCTCGCCGCGCACCAAGACGGTGACGCCCCCGAGGAGCGGCGCCGCAGTGGCCGAGGTGGGCTCTCCCGGCTTCCGGACGAGCCCTCCGGTGTCGTAGGCATGGTAGGCCACCAGCGCGCGGGCGGCGGCCGCGAGCGGCATGCTCGGCACGTGCGTGGGCGCGCGATGCTCGAAGAGGTTCCGAGCCGTGCCCCAACCCCGTCGCTCGAGGGTCATCTCGTCGATGGGCGTGACTCCGAAGCGCTCGCGAAGCCCCGGCACCTGACCGAAGGGGTGCTCGGGATGGAGGAGGTCCATCCGGTCCCGGACGCGCTCCAGGTAGGCGCGCACGGCGGCCGCGTCGAAGGCCCCGGCCTCGTAGATGCGTCGCCACGCGCGCCGATCCGCGGGCCCCTCGAGCGCCCGGTGCAGCACCGCGAGGAGATGCCGAAAGAGCGGGGCGATCTCGATCGGCGACTCGGGCGTCAGCGCACGCAGCTCGTGGGCACGGGTCAGCGCCTGCTCCGTGGAGAGCTCGACCCGCTCCCCCTGCGCCGTCTCGCAGGGGAGCCAAGGTTCCGTCGTCAGGTCGAAGGAGGGAGTCATGCGCGGCCTTTCGGGGGAGAGACGAGCGAGGGGCGGGCGGTCTGACACCCCCGCGGAAATCGCCGAGTGGTTCGGCGACGAAGACGTCGAGGCGGGATGGCTCGAGCCATCCCGCCTCGACGTGGCCGCGCCCGAGGTCCGCCCAGCGGCAGCCCTCTCTCATGGGGCGCGGCACTCGCTATCTCCTGCGCACGAAAGACTCCGGCCTCACGGGTTGCCGCCCCGCGAACGGCGGGCCATCCTTCGAATACTCTTCCGAGAGTTCCGCTGGCTGGCCCGGTGGATGAGGGGCGCCGGGGTAACGGCGCCCCCTCTTTATGCAGTGGTCGCAGAACGTCCGCAAGCATTTTTATTGAAGTGCCTAGCCATGACCGGTAGACCGACCTAGCAGATACTCTCTCGAATACCCCCTGATGGGGGATGAACCGTGCCTGGGCATCACCGGGACGTGCTCCCCCGCCCTCGCGGGGATTCCAGGACGAGGCCGAGGTCGGGGTCGAGGTGCAGCGCCACGCCCCCGACCTCGGCCACGCCGTTGTCGAATCGGACCACGCGCCTGTGACGGAGGAGCGCCACGCGCTCCCAGGCAGTGGGACGCGCCGCCGGGTCCTCGACGAGGGCCCGCACCACGGCCGGCCGGGAGATCGAGATGGACCGCTCGACGAGCGCGCGTTGGAGGGCCGCGTCAGGGACGACGTCGAGGTCGATGACGCGCTCGCCTGCCCAGACCTCTCCCCCTCGCTGCTCGAGGCAGACGACGGTCACGCTGTCTCTCGCGTCTCGGGTCTGGGCGCGCCGATCCGCATGAAGCGACGGCGCCTCCTCGTCCTCGAGCCCGAGCCTCAGCTCGCCGAGGAAGTCGTCGGGGGCGTCCGCGTGAGGGAGCAGGCGCTGTTCGGCCGAGCTCCGCTGGGCCGCGCCGCGCCCGAGGCGCTCCTGTTGGGCCGCGGAGTGGGCGTGGGCCGCCGGGAGGATCGCCGGGTCGTAGACGCGCTCCACGAGCGGCTCGATGTCGCCGGGGAGCTCGACGTGGGAGCGGCCACGCAGCGCGTCGAGGGTTCGGCGCAGGGGGAGCTCGTCGTACACCGCGGCGACCTGGCGGAGCGCCTCCACGCTGGGCTCCTCGTCGGCCGGCGCGACCACCCACAGCTCGGCGCGGGTGCGCACCGGGTGCCGGTCGTCGCGGTCGTGCCGGAAGAGCCGCCCCGCCCGCTGGAGGACCAGGTCGACCGGCGCGAGGTCCGTCACCAGGAGGTCGAAGTCCACGTCCAGGCTCTGCTCGAGCACCTGCGTCCCCACGACGACGCTCCGTTCGGGCCGATCGCCCCGTCGGCCCAGCAGACGCTCGAGCTCCTCTTCTCGGCGCAGTCGCTCGGGAGGGAAGAGCCGGGAGTGGAGGAGGAGCCGCTGCAACTCCGGCGCTTGCTCGGCGATGGCCTGGTAGGCGCGCTGCGCAGCGTCCACGGTGTTGCAGATCCAACCGACGTTTCCGCCGCGAGCCACCTCGTCGAGGATGCGAGCCGCGAGCCTCTCGACCCCCTCGTCCCGGAAGCCGAGGCGGATGGAGGTCGCCCTCCCCCGCGGACCGAACGACACGCTGTGAATGCCCTGCGCGCTGGCGGTCGTGATGCGTGGATAGGCGGTGCTCGTCGTCTCGTCCGGAGTCGACGCACTGGCGATCGTGGCGCCAGGTACCGTCCGCGCGCCGCGCCGGTAGGCGTCGAGGAGCTGTCGCCGGCGCGAGGAGGGCAGCGTCGCGGAGAGCAGCACCACCGTGGTGCCCGCGGCGCCGAGCCACTCGACCAGCCGATCGAGGAGCGTGCCCGTGTACGTGTCGTAGGCGTGGACCTCGTCGAGGATCACGACCTTGCCCGCCAAGCCGGCGTAGCGAACGAAGGCATGCCGGACCCCCATGACGGCCAGGAGCGCCTGGTCGATCGTTCCGACGGCGTGCTCGGCGAGGAGCGTCCTCTTCTTGGTGCAGAACCAGGCCTCCGCGCGGACGCCCCCCGTCTCGACATCCTCGTCCGCGGACTCCGAGCTGCCATACACCTCGCCAAAGCGGAGCCTGGCGAAGGCATCCACGAGCGAAGCCTCGCCGTGCGCGAGGAGGAGGTTCGCAGGCTCGTCCGTGCGGGTGCGCTCGAGGAAGCGCCGAATGCGCCCGAAGAGCTGGTTCGCCGTGGCTCGCGTGGGGAGGCCCAGGAAGAGGCCCTGCTGGCCGAGCTTCGCCGCCGCAGCGTCCGCCAGGAGCAGGGACGCTTCCGTCTTGCCTTCGCCCATCGGCGCTTCGACCACGAAGAGCGACGGGGCCTCGAGGTGCTCGGCGAGCGTCTGCGCCTGCACGTGGAGAGGCCACGGCTCGTACTCGGGGAAGAGGTCGGTGAAGACACGGAAGGCGCGTGGCCGGGGCGCGGGGAAGCCCGCGGCGTCGAGCGCCACGCGGGCGCGGCGGCGGGCGCGTGCGAAGTAGGCGGGGAGCGCGGACGGGTCCGGGGGAAGGGGCGCCTCGTAGGGGAAGTGCTCCTGCATGGAGCCCAGCCAGTCGGCCATCGAGGTCAAACCCGCGAGGGCATAGGCTTCGCCGTGGGTGGGGTAGCGGAGGCCAGACACGTCCACGTCGTCGAGCCGGAGGAGCTCGGTCAACGCGCCGATCAAGGCGGCCCGCGCGTCACGCCATGTCTGTCCGCCGCGCGCCTTTCGTCCGAGTCTTCCGGGATCCAAGTACTCGTTTCCGACGAAGGTCCCGTGATGCGCGACGACGCAGTGGGCGTAGCGCGCGGCGCAATCACCTCGAAGCCCGGCGCTCTCGAGCGCCGGAGCCAGGAGGCTCAGCCCGGCCTTCGAGTGGTTCGGCGTGCTGCTCCGGAAGTCGAAGCCCTCTTCTCGAAGGAGGCTCGGCGCCCAGGGCGCCTTTCGCTGGAAGGCTGGTGTCGCCTTCCCCAGGTCGTGGAGAGCGATGAGAAAGGCGAGGAAGCGAAGGGCTGACTCGGGACTCTCGTGAAGCCCCAGGAAGGTACGCGCCGAGGCGTTCGGCAGGCGCTCGGCGAGGAGCACGCAAGCGACCGCCGCCACGTCGATGCAGTGCAGGAGGAGCGGATGGGCGAGGCTCGCGTCGTCGGGCCGTGACTTCCCCCAGAGAAGCCAGTGCGCTCTCCCCGCGGCCAATCGCCTCCACTCGTCCGGGCTCGCGGCTCGAACGGGCGCGCCCTCGCTCGCCGGAAAGCACTGCTCGAGCGACGGAGGCGTACTTCCGCTCAAAGCGCCACCGTCGAGCTGCGATCCCATCCGAGCCCCCGACGCTACCCGTCGCGCGTCTCCTGGCGAAACCCCGGTTTGGGGCATGGGGCGTCAGAAAGCGGGGCCTCAGGGGCAGGGGGCGCGAGCGCCGAGGCTGCGTCGTGCGCTGCGCTCAGCGCGATGAAAGACGATCTGGAACGGCCCCTCGGCGACACGGAGCTGGCGAGGCTGAGCCAGCTCTTGGACGACCCGGTCGGGCACGGTTTGCACTACGCGAGGGGCGCCGCAGCCGGTGCGTCGCGGACCCAAGATCGGGCGCAACGCCCCCTGCCCCTGCGGGAGCGGGAAGAAGAGCGAGAAGTGCTGCCTCGGAGAGCGCCGCTGAACGAGCGTCACGAGCCCCCGCAGCCACCCGCGCATCAAGCGAAAGCCGCGCGTCGAAGATCGGGCCGGGTGCGTCCGTCCCCGGTCCCATGAACGGACGAGCGGCTCTCTTCCTCGTCGCCTCGGGGCTCCTGCTGGCGACGGGCTGCGCCGGGAGCCTCAGCGCGTCGGCCGGGCTCAGCGTGGACAGCGCCGGGAACGTGGGGCTCCGGGCCCGCGTCGGAGGCCTGGTCGGCGTCGGCGGCGGCGAGGCCGACCGGGACGCCGACCCGCCGGAGCGGCGCCAGACCTTCGCGGCGCTGGGCGCGGCGGTGGGCGGCGGGGTGCTCCTCACCCGCCCCGCCACCTGGGAGCTGGTGGTGGACGCGCCCGGCCTCGCGGTGCTGCACCAGGACAGCGCGCCCGGGTTCGGCGTCGTCGGCCTGCTCCGCCTGCGCTCGGTCTTTCGCTGGCGAGACGGGGAGTCCCTCGGGGCCGCGCTGGGCCCGGGGCTGGCCTTCGAGGCGACGCGCCTCCTCGGCGAAGCCCCGGCGCTCGACGCGGACGCGGGGCGGCGCCACGGGCTCGGGGGTACGCTCGAAGCCTACGTCCTCTTCCCGGATCGAGACGGCGCCGCGCCGCGCGTCGAGGTCTTCGCCGGCGCCTCCTACCGGCTGACCGCCTTCACGGAGCTCCAGCTCTCGGAGCGCGAGGAGCCCCCTCCGCCCGAGCGCCCACGCTGAGCGCTGGCCGGGGCGCCCGCGCGGGCGTCTGGAACGCGGAGCGGCGAGCGCGGGCCGTTGACAGGCGCGCCACACCGATGGAGCCTCGGCCTCCAGTGGCTCGGCGAGGGCTCTCTCGGCGAGCGATGGGCGCGCACGACGGCGCGCCGAGGGAGGGGGCGGCGATGTCGATGTGGCTCGAGTACGCGATGGTCGACGAGGCGACGTTCGAGAAGGCGAAGGAGGACGAGGGGGTCTGCGACGCCATCTTCTTCGCCGACGAGGCGCCCGCGGGCGTGGACCGGGCGACGCAGGTCATCGGCCTCGACTACCGGACGCTCTCGGCGATGATCGAGGGCATGGAGGAGGCGGGCATCGGCTGCGACTGGACCCGCCGCGCCCTCGGCGAAGAGTACGGCTCGGAGCTCGCCTTCGAGTTCTGCTACGGGCCCGGCTTCGGCTTCAGCCCGGCGGAGGTGAAGGCGCTCGCGGAGGGCCTCGCCGCGGAGGAGTGGGACCCGGAGGACGACTACGAGGAGAACATCGCCCGCTTCTTCGCCAAGGCCGCGGCCGCCGGCAAGGCGGTCATCGGCGGGGTGAACTAGCGGGCTACGAGCCCGGCTCGGTGCGGTCCTCGGCGCCCTCCCCTTCGCGCGCCGGGCCGGCGTCGCGGGGGCCGGCGTCGGTGACGTGCTCGGCGATCTGATCCTCGACGTGCTCGCGGAGGCGCTCGGCGGCTTCCGTCGCCTCCTCGCCGAGCTCCTGGGCCTCGTCGGTCGCGGCGATGCGGCGGGCGTGCTGGTAGAGGGTCCGCTGCCCGAGGGGGATGAAGAAGAAGACGTAGGCCACCACGGCGAGGCCCACGAGCATGAGCACGGTCTTCGTCAGGCTGCGCACGGCGGACTCCTCCCGTCCGAACCCTTCAGCGGCCCTGGTTCTTCTTGAAGGCCTCCACGAACTCCCAGTCCGCCACGAGGCCCTTCTTCAGGAGCAGCTGGAGCACGGTGGCCATCAGCGTCTCCCAGCGCGCGTCCGGCGGCAGGATGTCGTCCACGTCGGCGCCCTGCGCCCGCGCGAGGAGCGCCGAGACGAGGTCGTTCGCCGTGAGCCCCCGCGGCGCCGGCGCCTCCTCGGGCTCGTCCCGCTTCGCGGGCAGCCGCACGGTCGTGCCGTCGAGGAGCGTGAGCGTCACGAAGGACGACTTCCGCTCGCGCTTCTTCGGCGCGGGCTCGCTCTTGGCGGCATCGCTCTCCGCGGCCTCCTCGGGCGGCGCGGTCTCCGCGCTCTCCCCGGCGTCCGCGCCCTCCGCGGCTTCCGCGGGCTCGACCCTCGCCTCCGCGGGCGTCGGCGCGTCGGCCGGCACCTCGACCGCGACCTCCTCCTCGGCGGGCGGCGGGTGCCGGGTGGCCGTGCGCGGCGCCGGCGCGGGCTCGGGCGGCGCCCCCAGGTAGTAGACGCGGATGGCGTTCCGGATGTCGGTCGGCGGCGCGACCATCGGCTTCACCGGTAGGCCCGCGGCCCGCGCGATCGCCTCGAGCGCGTCCGTCCGCGTCGGATCGTCGAGCGCCACGAAGAGCGTCTCCCCCGCGTTCCGCACGACCCGCTTGTAGATGGGGATGCAGCAGAACTCGTCGGCGAGCTCGGCCGGGATCAGGTGCAGGAGCTCCCGGCTGAACTCCACGTGGTGGAGCGAGACCCACGGCACGCTGAGCTGGTTCGAGAGGATCTGCGTGAGCTGCACCTCGCTCACGAAGCCCAGCGCCACGAGCTCCTCGCCGAGGCGGCGCCCGGACGCCTTCTGCGCCTCGAGCGCCTGGCTCACCTGCGCCTCGGTGACGAAGCCCGCCGCCACCAACATGTCGCCGATTCGTGCGGCCATATGCCGAGTGTAGGGATCTCCGCCGGGGCGACGCAGAAAGCGGCGCGATTCGCACGCCGGCCGAGCCCCCGGGGAGCCTCAGACGCCGGGCCGGGCGGTCCCCTCGGGCGGCGTCTTCGCGCGGAGGAAGCCCACGAGCTCGTCCAGGTGGTAGGGCTTGGGCACGAAGCCGATGGCGCCCACGTCCGCCCGGGCGAGCTGCCGCTCCGAGAGGTGGTAGGCGCTCGTCAGCACCACCTGCACCTCGGGCCGGTGCACCTTCAGGCGCCGCGCCAAGTCGAGCCCGTTGATGCCCGGCATCATCAGGTCGACGATGGCGAAGTCGAGCTCGCCTCCGTCCTCGAGCTGGGACAAGGCCGCCTCGCCATCCGGCGCCTCGCGGACCTCGAAGCCCTCGAGGCGGAGGCCGATCGCGAGCGTCCGGCGGTGGTTCTCTTCATCGTCGACGATGAGCACTCGGGCCATCACACATCCATCCCGGTGAGCGCCCACTCCGGCGCGTCACCCCGAGCCTAGCGCACCGAGCAAGCCACGTTCCATGACATTCGCTGCGGGAATCCACCGGGAATCCACCCGGAATCGCCGCGAAATCCACCCGAAACCCCGCCGCGACGGTTCGATCCTGAAACGTCCGCTCTCAGCTTTGAAACCCGAAGCTCCGGCGGCGGCTCCCCGAACACGGACGCCCGGCGAGGGACGTTCCAGCCCGACCGCGGCGCTCCCGATGCCCCCGCGACCCCCGCCTCAGGGCCAGCTCACCTCGAGCCGCTTCATCTTCCGCCAGAGCGTCGTCGAGCTCAGGCCGAGCAGCTCCGCGGCCTTCTCCTTGTTCCCGTCCACCTCGCGCAGCACGTTCTCGATCGCCTCGCGCTCGGCCCGGTCCACCACGTCCTGCAGCGAGCGCGGCGACTTCTCGCTCTTCTTCTCCGAGCTCCGCATCTCCGGCGGGATGATGTCGTCGAGCTGGATGACCCCCTCGATGGCCAGCGCCACGCCCTGCTCGATGAGGTTCTCGAGCTCGCGGATGTTGCCCGGGTAGTCGTAGCGCGCGAGGTACTCGAGCACGCCGTCGCCGAGCTGCACGCCCCGCCGCCCCATCTTCGCGCCGTACTTCTTCAGGAAGTGCTCGGCGAGGAGCGGGATGTCCTCCTTCCGCTCGCGCAGCGGCGGGAGCACGAAGCGCGCGACGTTCAGCCGGTAGTAGAGGTCCTCGCGGAAGCGCTTCTCCTGGATGGACTCCTTCAGGTTCTGGTTCGTCGCGGCGATGATCCGCACGTCCACGTGGATCGACTTGTTGTCGCCGAGCCGGCGGATCTCCCCCTCCTGGATCGCGCGCAGCAGCTTCGCCTGGAAGCTCGGCGGCGTCTCGGCGATCTCGTCGAAGAAGAAGGTCCCCCCGTCGGCCTCCTCGAAGAGCCCCTTCCGCGCCGAGACGGCGCCCGTGAAGGCTCCGCGCACGTGCCCGAAGAGCTCGCTCTCGAGGAGCGTCTCGGTGATCGCCGCGCAGTTGATGCTCACGAAGGGCCGGTCCGAGCGCTTCGAGTTCGCGTGGATGGCCCGCGCCACCAGCTCCTTGCCCGTGCCGCTCTCGCCGGTGATGAGCACGGTCGCCGGCGTCGGCGCGATGCGGATGATGCGCCCGAGCACGTCGCGGATGGCCTGCGAGCGCCCGATGATGTTCTCGAACTGGTAGCGGTCCCGGAACTCGGCGGCCATCACCGAGACCTCGCCGGCGAGCTGGCGCTTCTCGAGGGCCTTGTCGACCTTCACCATCAGCTCTTCTTCCTCGAAGGGCTTCTGGATGTAGTCGGCGGCGCCGATGCGCATGGCCTCCACGGCGCTCTCGATGGTGCCGTAGGCGGTCATCACGATGACCTCCGTGAGCGGCGTGGTCTCCTTGGTGTGCCGGAGCACGGCCATGCCGTCCGTGGCGCCCATCTTCAGGTCCGTGAGGACCAGGTCGTAGCTCTCCTCGGAGGTCTTCTCGCAGGCGATGTCGCCATCGGCGGCCTCGTCGACGTCATGACCCGCGCCGCGGAGCATCATCGCGAGCGTGGTGCGCATGTTGCGCTGGTCGTCTACCACCAGGATCTTGGCCATCGTTCTCCGCGTCCCTCCGAGGGAGCCCATGTTCGGCGGCCGAGGGGGGCTCCTGCAAGCCTCGGCCGCGCCGCCCCCGCATCCGTCGCCGCGTGGCGAAGCGCTCCGTCGACGGGCGCCGGCGCACACCGCGAGCCTGCGCGCCTCGGGGCCGTGCGTTCGTCTCAGTCCACCTCGAGCGCCGGCGGCGGCCCGAGCGCCGGCCGGGCCGGGCCGCGCTCCTCGAGCGCCTCGCCGAGCGTCCGCACGTCCTCGAGATACTGGCGCCCGAGCGAGACCGCGTAGCCGGCCATGACGAGCGCCACGAGCGCCACGGCCAGGGCCGCCGCCGCGAGGCCGCGCGCCATCCGGTCGCTCACGCCTCGCCCCCGGCGCCGTCCTCCTCGCTCGCCGCGGCCTCTTCGGCCGCCGCGGCCTCCGCCTCGAGCACGGAGCGGAGATCCTCCACGCGCTGCTCGACGTAGCCCCGGCCGCGCACGCGGAAGGGCGTCGGCTCGCCCTCGAAGGTCCCCGTGACGGCGTCGAAGTCGTAGCGCTCGGCGTCGTAGACCAGCTCCACGATGGGCGTGACCTCGTAGACGCCGGGCACGGCGAAGGTGTCCTCGGGGCACCAGCGCGCCGTGTCGACGCTCGTCCGGGAGGGGCGACGGAGCGAGCGGTAGAAGTCGACGATGGGGACGATCGGCTGGCGCGGGACGGCGCAGGTCACGGTGCCGAGCGGGCCGCGCACGCGGAGCGAGAAGAGATCGTCGCGCAGGTAGACGCGCCCACCCCGGCCGCGGATGGTCAGGCGGGCCGGGGGCGTGGCGCTCCGGGTGCTCACGGGGCGCACGCTGACCTGCACCACCGGGGCGTCCTCGTCTTCGCCCTCGCCGCCCTCCCCTTCGTCCGCCGGCGGCTGCCACGCGAGGGTCTCGCCCGCGACCCGATGGGGCGGCCGGCGCTCGTCCTCCGCGCGCGCGACGAAGCGCCCTCGGCCCCGCCCGCGGAAGCCGTAGGCGACCTCGATCTCCGCCGGCCGCGCGCCGAGGGCCGCGAGGGTGCGCCCCCAACACAGCTCGCGGAGGTCGACCCACTCCTCGTGCGTCTCGCCGGCCTCGAAGGCCCGGGTCCGCGTCTCCTCCACGCGCCGCGGCGGGTCCGGGTGGCGGCAGACGGTGCGGCGGCGGCTCCCCTCGGGCTGGACGCGGAGCTGGAGCAGGCGCCGATCGGCGACCACCTCCTGCGCCACCGGGGAGGTGAGCGTCCAGCGGACGATCCACGGGCCCGCCTCGGGCCAGGGCGCGAGGCGCACGTCGAGGCGCGGGGCCTCCTCGTCCTGGGCCGCGGCCGGCGAGGGAGCCGAGAGGCCGAGCGCGAGCGCCGCGAGGGCGAGCGTGAGGAGCGGACGGATCATGCGAGGTCCTCCAGGGGGGTGGCGTCCGGCGCGAGCAGCTCGCCGATGGCGTCGAGCACGCGCTCGCGGTGACGCGCCGGGAAGATGAGCCGCGGGTGGCGCACGCGCTTGCCGCGGAGCTGATGCAAGAGGAAGGAGCAGTCGCCGAGGCGCTGGATGGGCCGGTGGGAGATGAGCACCCAGAGCCCCTCCGTGCTCGCGCCGGCGGGCTCCGAATAGGGCACGTCGGAGGCGACGTCGAGGAAGACGCGGAGGTCGGCCCGGTCGCCGGCCGAACGCACGACCTCGCTCGCCCGCGCGTGGATCTCGGCCCAGCCGCGCTCGTCGGCCGGGAGCGGGACGGTCTTGGGGAGCCGGCGCGTCTGGAGCCGCGAGGCGAGCTCCGCGAGGAGCGGGTCCGGGCTCGACTGCCAGCGGTGGAAGCTGTGCAGGAGCGCCGCGTCGTCGAGGTCGAGGTAGGCGCCGAGGCCCACGGTCTCGCCCTTCGCGGCCGCCTCGAGCGCCGGCGGGAGCCCCTCGGGGGGCCGGCCGTCGCGCGTGAGCTCGCCGACCCGCGCGAAGATGCCACGGATCAGCGCCTCGGCCGCCCGCGTGGCCTTGTGGTGGTAGACCTGCTGGAACATGTAGTGGCGCCCGAGGAAGAAACCCTCGACGGGCGGCAGGCCCTTCCGCCCCTCCACGGCGAGGACCCACTCGCCCTCGCCGCCGGCCTCGACGTAGCCGAAGTTGAGCGCGCGGAGCAGCCAGTCGAGGTCGTAGAGCCCGTAGGAGACGCCCGTCATGTGGCTGTCGCGGAGGAGGTAGTCCGCGCGATCGACGTCGAGGGTCCCGCTCACGGCCCGGGACAGCCAGGGCAGCCGGTGGCGCCCCTGGAGGATCGCGCCGACGCGCTCGCTCATGCCCGCCGAGAGGGTCTCGAGGGCGCGGTGTACTTCCGTCCCCTCGTCGCGGATCGCCTCGAGGGTCCAGTCCTCGTGGTGCTTCGAGCCGGGCTGCACCTCCTCGAAGAGGTGCGAGAAGGGGCCGTGGCCGAGGTCGTGGAGGAGCGCGGCCGCGAGCCCGTCGCGCGCGGCCTCCTCGTCGAGGCGGCGATCGGCCGGGAGTGGGCCGTGGATGCGGCGCACGCGGCGCTGGAGGCGCGTCATCACGTGGGCCGCGCCGATCGCATGCGAGAAGCGCGAGTGCTCGGCGCCGGGGAAGACGAGGGAGGTCAGGCCGAGCTGGCGGATGCGGCGGAGACGCTGCACCTCGCGGGTCGCGAGGAGGGTCATGACGACCGTCTCCGCGTCGTCCTCGAAGTCGACGAGGCCATGGACGGGATCGCGGAGGATCACGGCGCGGAACGTAGTGCGCGATGCTTCGGGGTGAAAGGGGACGGGCCGTCCGGGGGTGCGAGGGCGGGGTCACCCCATCTCGCAGCCACGGCCGGATCCTCAGCTCTCGCATCGGATCGCACAGGGCACGGGCGCGGCGGAACCCGGGCCGACGGGCGGTGTCGAGGAGAGGCGCACCGGTGGTATACGGTCGACGTGGAGGCGAGAGGCTGATGGGGACGCGAGATCGACGGGCTTCGAAGACGGTCGGCCGCGGCGCGGCGCTGCTGGCGCTGACGATGGCGCTGGGGATGACGCTGGGCTGCGACGAGGGAGGCGCGCCCGAGGCGCAGCGGGCCTTGCTCCAGGAGCACGTGCCGCGCGTGAAGGAGCTCCTGCGGCAGGATCGGGAGCGGCACCGAGCGGGGGTGCGCGAGGCCGCCCAGCTCCTGAAGCGGGGCTTCGGGGTGCCCGACGCGGAGACGCGGGAGCGGCAGATGCGCGTGGCCCTGGGGCGCATCCAGCAGCCGGCGGCGCGCGGGAGCGTGCCCCAGTTCATCGCGTCGCCGATGGCCTTCCTCGCGGCCGTGGACATCGACGGGACCGTGATCGCGCGGGACTCGGACGAGGACCACATGGCCGGGCAGCAGTGGAAGGAGCGCTATGCGTCGGTGCGCGAGGCCCTCGAGGAGGGGAACGTCACCTACGAGCTCGCGGAGTTCCCGGCGATCGAGGAGGGGCAGCCCTCGAGCTTCTCGATGATCTTCACGGCGCCCGTGCAGCACGAGGGGCAGCGCGTCGGCGCCGTCACGGCGGGGATCCCGCTCTGGCGCGAGGCGCAGCGGCTGAGCCGGCAGCTGCGCATCGACCACGCCGAGGCCATCGAGGCGGGGCTGACGCTCTGGGTCTACATGTACCGGGGCGACCGGGTCTTCTACGGGCCGGACGCCCCGCCGGAGCTGAACGAGGTGGTGCCGGACGCGGCGACGCGGCGGGCCGGGCTCGAGCGGAGCCCCGGCGGCTTCACGAGGGACCTGCAGCTCTACACGCGCTGGTACGGCTACGCGGTGGTGCCGACGCCGGCCATCGGCGAGGACGCGGGCATCATCGTCTTCCGGGCCGAGGCGCCGTAGGAGCGTGTGGCGCCTCGGCGCCAGAGGCCCCGCGGGCGGGACGAGCCCATCTCGCTCCCTCCCCTCACTCTCGAGAGAGCGCCCTTCCTCGCTTCGCAGACGGACGAGCTGGACCCGTCGCGATCCACGCTCCGCCCAGCGCCCATGCGCGACGCGCGCCCGCTACGGGGCGTCGTCGAGCGGGCCCAGGACCCAGTGCTGCCCGACATCCGGGACGCCGGCGAGGATCGGGCCCACCACGAGAAAAGGGAGGCCGAGGGCGAAGGCCGTGAGGGGGTCGAAGCGGTCGCGCTGGGCAGCGGCGAGCGCGGCGCTGAAGGCCGGGCCGATGATGCCGAAGACCAGGCCGAGGAGGCGGACCCAGCGGCGCGAGCGGCGCCAGACGCGCACGCGCAAGGGCCCACCGATGACGGCCTCGCCCGCCTCCAGGAAGCCGCGGTCGTCCGAGAGGGCCAGCCGGTAGACATCCGGCGGAAGGGAGGGCGTGCAGGGCATCTCGCAGATGGGCCGGTAGCGCCAGGCGTCGCCGCCGCCGGTCTC
This sequence comes from Sandaracinus sp., assembly GCA_002699025.1. Classification (GTDB taxonomy): domain Bacteria; phylum Myxococcota_A; class Polyangia; order Polyangiales; family Houyiibacteriaceae; genus Houyiibacterium; species Houyiibacterium oceanicum. Next base: position 43,271 of record PABA01000155.1, read on the forward strand.
CGAATGGGCGACGTGGCCGTTCGCGAAGTGGATGGAGATGCCCCGCTCGTGGCGGTCGAGCTCCGTGGCCGCGTGCAGGGTCGTCCCGGGCCCGCCTTCGAAGCGCACCGGGACCGGCTGCGCCGCGGCCCGCGCCGCCCCGAGCGACCCGAGCAGCACGGCCACGGCGATCACGTGGACGATTCCGACCTTCCTCATCGCGCGATGTCCTGACATGCGCGCCCCGTCTCGTCCCGCCCCCCCCCGCCGATTTCCTCCCCACCGCCCGCAGCCCCCCGCCCAAGCGAGCCCCGCGAACGGCCCCGATTCGAAGAACCGAGCATCCGGCGGGCGCCCCGACCCGAAGGCCAGCCCATCCCACAGCGACGAACCCACCGCGACGCCGACGACGCAGCTGGGAGAGAAGCGCACCGGCCGCGACACCGGCAAAGCCCCCCACTGCGAAGGGGAGCGCACCCACCGCGACAGCGGCAAAGCCCCCCTACTGCGAAGGGGAGCGCCCTGGCCGCGCACGCGGCGAAGTCCCGCCACTGCAAAGGGGAGCGCCCTGGCTGCGCACGCGGCGAAGTCACCTCAGCGCGAAGGGGAGCGCCCTGGCCGCGCACGCGGCGAAGTCACCTTGCTGCGAAGGGGAGCGCCCCCATCTCCGCCCCGTAGCCCGGCCCCACGGAGCCGCGTTCGTGTGCCGTCGAAGAACCGACCCGTGTGACGCGGCCGGAGGCCGCGCCGAGCCGCCCACGGCGGCGCTGGCAAGCCAAATAGCGAGCGCAGCGAGCGCAAGATCAGTGCGCAGCGCCCCAGTCGGCGCCCCAGCCCACGTCCACCACCAGCGGCACGGCGAGCTCCATCACGCCCTCCATGGTCTCGCGGACCAGCGGCTCCACCGCCTCCCGCTCCCCCTCGGGCACCTCGAAGACCAGCTCGTCGTGCACGGTCAGGATCATCCGCGCGCCGAGCTCCGCCTTCCGCAGCCGCCGGTGCAGCTGCACCATCGCCAGCTTGATGATGTCCGCCGCCGTCCCCTGGATCGGCGTGTTCCGCGCGACCCGCTCGGCCGCGTGCCGCAGCGAGGGGTTCCGGCTCCGGATGTCGTTCACGGCCCGCCGCCGCCCGAGGAGCGTCGCCACATAGCCCGTGCTCCGCGCCTCCTCGACCAGCTCGTCCATGTAGCGCTGCACGCCCGCGTAGCGCGCGAAGAAGGCGTCGATGTAGCGCCGCGCCTCGGTCTTCGAGGTGCCGAGGTTCTTCGCGAGCGCCCACTGGGTCTGCCCGTAGATGACGGCGAAGTTCACCGTCTTCGCCTGCCCCCGCTGCTCCCGCGTCACGTCCGCCGCGTCGCACTCGAAGAGCGCCGTCGCCGTCCGCACGTGAACGTCCTCGCCCTTGCCGTAGGCGTCGAGGAGCTCCGGATCCTGGCTGAGGTGCGCGAGCACGCGGAGCTCGATCTGCGAGTAGTCCGCCGCCAGCAAGAGGTGCCCCTCGGCCGGCACGAAGGCGTCGCGGATCTTCCGCCCCATCTCGGTGCGGATCGGGATGTTCTGCAGGTTCGGGTTGCTCGAGCTCAGCCGCCCGGTCGCCGCCACGGCCTGGTTGTAGCGCGTGTGCACGCGCCCGGTCTCCGGGTTCACGGCCGCCGGCAGCGCGTCGAGGTAGGTGCTCTTCAGCTTCGAGACCGTGCGGTGCTCGATGATCACCTTCGGCAGCTCGTGCTTCTCCGCGAGCTCCTCGAGCACGGAGGCGTCGGTCGAACGCGCCGTCTTCGTCCGCTTGATGACGGGCAGCTCGAGCTCGTCGAAGAGGATCGTCTCGAGCTGGCGCGGCGAGCCCACATTGAACTCGTGCCCCGCGAGCTCCTGGGCCTTCTTCTCGAGGGCCTCCATCTCCGCGCCGGCCGCCTCGCTCATCTTCTCGAGGAGCGCCGCGTCGATGCGCACGCCCAGCCGCTCCATGTCCGCGAGCACGTGCGCCAGCGGGAGCTCGAGCGCGTGGAAGAGGCGCTTGAAGTCGCCGAAGTCCATGCGCGGCTCGATGTAGCGGCTCAGGCGGAGCACGTAGTCCGCGTGGGCGCCGATGACCTCGGCCATCTCGCCCACCTCGACCTCGTCGGGCGCGCGCTTCTTGCCCTTCTTCGGGTGCGTGAGCGGGCGGAGCTTGGGGACCTCCACGTCGAGCTCGGCGCGGGCGACGGCCTCGAGGGCGTGGCTGTGGCGGCCCGGGTCGTAGAGGTAGTCGGCGAGCTGGAGATCGAAGCTCGCGCCGCGGAAGGTGACGCCGAGCCGGCTCCAGATCAGGTCCTGCGCCTTCACGTCCTCGGCGAGCTTCGGCAGCAGGCTGTTCTCGAGGAGCGGCTTCAGGATCGCGAGCACCTCGTCCTGGGGCAGCGGCTCTGGCGCGCCGATGTAGCGGTGCGCGATGGGGAGGTAGAGCGCCCTCCCCTCCATCCAGCTCAGGCCGACGCCGACCAGGTCGTCGACCAGCGGGTCGTCGCCGCTGAGCACGGTCGCGAGGGAGAGCGCGCCCGCCTCGCGGATGGCCGCCGCCGCCTCCTCGAGCGCGGCGATCGAATCGACGACCTCGACCTGCCCCTCGACCTGGGCCGTGGTGTCGAGGCGCGAGAGGAGCTGCGTGAACTCGAGCTCCGTGAAGAGCTGCTGCACCTTCGCCTCGTCGGCGCCGGGCCAGCGCACGGCGTCCTCGTCGAGCTCCACGTCGACGTCGTCGCGGAGCGTGACCAGCTCCCGGGAGAGCATGGCCTGCTCCTCGTTCGCCGCGAGCTTCTTCCGCGCGGCGCCCTTCACCTCGTCCAGGCTCTCGTAGAGCATGTCGAGGTCCGGGAACTGGCCGAGGAGCTTCGCCGCCGTCTTCACGCCGACGCCGGGCACGCCGGGCACGTTGTCCGAGCTGTCGCCCATGAGCGCGAGCAGATCGCGCACCTGGTGGGGAGGGACGCCGAACTTGTCGAAGGTCTCGGGCACGCCGAAGACCCGGTCGCGCATGGTGTCGTACATGACGACGCCGTCGCCGACGAGCTGGAGCAGATCCTTGTCGGCGCTGACGATGACCGCCTTCCAGCCCTTCTCGCGCGCCTGCTTCACGCAGGTGGCGATCACGTCGTCGGCCTCCATGCCGGCCTGCTCGAGCATGGGGACGCGCAGCGCGCCGAGCACCTCGTGGACCCGCTCGATCTGCTGGGAGAGATCCGGCGGCGGCTCGGGGCGGTTCGCCTTGTACTTGCCGTAGATGTCCTTGCGGAAGGAGCCGCCCTTGGCGTCGAGGGCCACGGCGAGGAGCTTCGGATCCCGCTCGTCGATGAGCTTCAGGAGCATCTTCGTCACGCCGAGGACGGCGTGGGTGGGCTCGCCGCGGCTCGAGCTCATGGGCGGGAGCGCGAAGTAGGCGCGGAAGATGTAGCCGCTGATGTCGACGATGTAGACCGTCTCGGCGTCCCCGGCCGGCGGCAGCTCCGTCGGCGCCGCGGCGACGGCCTCGGCCCCCGCCTCCTTCGCGCCGGTGTCCTTCGCGCCGGTGTCCTTCGCGCCGGCGTCCTTCGTGCCCTTCGCCGCCTTCTTCCCGCTCTTCTTCGCCGCCATCGCGCGGGACGATTGCGCGGGCCTCCGGTGGGGTCAACCGGCCCTCCCCGGGCGCCCCCCGCGGTTGCGCCCCCGAGATCCGCCGTGCTACGTCGACGCGTCCGGCCGACCGTCGGGGCCTCCCTGCCCCACGGCGCCCCTCGACCGCCGGCGGGCCCCGCCCGCGGAGTCACCGACCCCCATGTTCGAGACCCTCACCAAAGGCTTCAAGGCCGCCAAGAATCGCCTCGCCGGCGTCACCGAGCTGACCGAGGAGAACATCGATCAGGCGCTCCGCGACGTGCGCCTGTCCCTCCTCGAAGCCGACGTCGAGTTCTCCGTCACCAAGGAGTTCCTCCGGCGGGTGAAGGAGAAGGCCATCGGCCAGACCATGCAGAGCACTGCGGTGGTCGGGGGCCGGAAGATCAAGATCGGGCCCGTCGAGCAGTTCGTGAAGATCTGCCAGGACGAGCTCGAGAGCATGATGTCCTGGGAGGGCGAGCCCATCGTCTTCTCGGACAAGAAGGGCACGCCGACCGGCATCATGATGGTCGGCCTGCAGGGCTCCGGTAAGACGACCTCGTCGGCCAAGCTCGCCCGCCTGCTCGAGCACGAGTACGGCAAGAAGGTGCTGCTGGTCGCCGCCGACGTCGCCCGCCCCGGCGCCATCGAGCAGCTCCAGGTGCTCGGCGAGCAGATCGACGTGCCGGTCTTCGCCATGCCCGACGCGAACCCGGTCGAGATCTGCGAGCGGGCCGTCAAGCACTGCAAGTCGATCAAGCGCGACACGATCGTCTACGACACCGCCGGCCGGCTCGCTATCGACGAGCAGCTCATGGACGAGGTCCACGAGATCCGCCGGCGGACGAAGCCGCAGAACGTCTTCCTCGTCGTCGACGCGATGATCGGTCAGGACTCGGTCAAGACGGCGAAGGCCTTCCACGACCGGCTCGACCTGAGCGGCGTGGTGCTCACGAAGCTCGACGGCGACGCGCGCGGCGGCGCGGCCCTCTCCGTGAAGCAGGTCACGGGCGCGCCCGTGAAGTTCGTCGGCATGGGCGAGACGCTCGACCGGATGGAGGTCTTCCGGCCGGACGGCATGGCCAGCCGGATCCTCGGCATGGGCGACGTCGTCGGCCTGATGAAGGACTTCGAGTCCGTCGTCGACGAGGAGAAGGCCGAGGCCGACGCGCAGCGCATGCTGCAGGGCGACTTCACGCTCGACGACTTCCTGGAGCAGATCGAGATGCTCCAGAACATGGGGCCCCTCCAGGACATCTTCGAGAAGCTGCCCTTCTTCCAGGACAGCATGCCCGAGGGCTTCCAGGTCGACGAGAACGAGCTCGTGCGGACCAAGGCCATCGTCTCGTCGATGACGAAGGCCGAGCGCCGGGACGTCACGCTCTTCAAGAATCAGCCGGGCCGCATCGAGCGCGTGGCCAAGGGCTCGGGGCGCGAGAAGAAGGAAGTCGGCGAGCTCCTCCAGCGCTTCGTCTTCATGCGCCAGATGATGGGCGACATCGGCAACCAGGCCGGCATGCTCAGCAAGATCCCGGGCATGAAGCAGATGGCCCAGGCGCGGCGCATGCGCGACGTCGTCAAGACCGGCGGCCTGGAGCAGAACCCCATGATGGCCGAGCTGGCGGACCAGCTCCTCGAGGCGGCGATCGCCGAGGGCGGCGCGCCCGGCGGCCTGCTCCCCGGGGGCGCGCGCGGCGCGGCCGGGGGCGGCGGATCCTCGACCCGCAAGAAGGTCGACAAGAACAAGAAGAAGCGGAAGCGCAAGATGAAGCGCAAGTCCCGGCGCAAGGGCCGCAAGTAGGCGGCGCGCGCGGGTTCCGCGACGGCGAAGACACGGAGTCGGACATGCTCGAGACGACGCTTCGATGCCTCCTCGTGACGGGGCTGATGGTCGGCGGCCTGGCGGGCTGCGTGGAGAAGGAAGAGGGGCTGACGCGCGCCGAGCGCGAGCAGCTGCGGCAGTACGTCTCGGAGAGCGCGACGTCGCCGGAGCACGAGCTCGACATCTCCTTCGAGGACAAGATCGAGCTCGTCGGCTACGACCTCAGCGACGAGAGCTGGGCGCCGGGGCGGACGATCACCGTGACCTGGCACTGGAAGGTGAGCCGGGCCCTCGAGGACGGCTGGAACCTCTTCACGCACGTGGCCGACGGCACGGGCGCGAACCGGCTGAACGAGGACGGCACGGGGCCGCTCCGGGGGCTCTACCCGCCCGGGCAGTGGAAGGCCGGCGAGTTCATCACGGACCCGCAGGAGATCACGCTGCCCGAGGACTGGAACGGCGACCAGGCCGTCTTCTACCTCGGCTTCTGGAACGGGCCCCATCGCCTGCGCGTGACGCGCGGGGCCAACGACGGGGACAACCGGGCGCGCGCGCTGACGGTGCCGACCCGCGAGGGCGGCGGCGGCCAGGAGCGGGTGCCGGGGGTGCCGAACCTGAACGCGCCGCGCGGGGCCGAGCTGAACATCGACGGGCGGCTCGACGAGGCGGCCTGGGCGCAGGCGCCGTGGACGAGCCTCTTCGTGAACACGATGAACGGCGGGCGCGGGGCGTTCGACGCGCGGGCCAAGGTGCTCTGGGACGACGAGAACCTCTACGTGGCCTTCGAGGTGCAGGACGACTTCCTCGTGAGCCGCTTCGACGCGCGGGACGACCACCTCTGGGAGCAGGACGCGGTCGAGATCATGATCGACCCGGACGGCGACGGGCGGAACTACTTCGAGCTCCAGGTCTCGCCGAGGAACCAGGTCTTCGACACGCGCTACGACTCGCGGCGGGTGCCGCAGCCGATCGGGCATGCGGACTGGAACGCGGAGATCGAGACCGCCGTGCAGGTCGACGGCACGGTGAACGACACGAGCGAGGACGAGGGCTACACGGTCGAGACGGCCATCGCCTGGTCGAGCTTCGCGACCGGCACGCCGCCCGCGTCGGCGCCCTCGGCGAACGACGACTGGCGCATCAACTTCTACGTGATGGACTCGCAGCTCGAGGGGCAGCGCGCCGTGGGCTGGTCGCCGCCGCGGGTGGGCGACTTCCACGTGCCGAACCGCTTCGGGCAGGTGCGCTTCCACGACCCGAGCGCCGCCCGGGCGGCCGCGCCGAGCGCCGGTCAGGGCGGGCAGGCCGCCGCGCCGAGCGCCATGGCGGGGCAGGTCCTCCGGCCGCAGCTCCGCATCCCGGCCGCCGTGCGCCAGCAGCTCGCGAACCGGCAGGAGGGCGTGCGGGACCAGGCCGCGGCCCTCGACCGGGCGGACCGGCCGCAGCGCGGCGACGCGATCCCCGACGAGGCCCGCGCCGCCGCGGCCGCCTCGGCGATGATGAACTGAGCGGCAGCCTCCCGGCCGCCGCTGAAGCGGGATTCCGAGGAATCCCGCCGGGAGCTCGACCCCGCTCGAGACCCTCGAGCGTTCGCGAACGCTCTCGACCCCGCAGCCCTCTCGGTCGCGGGGTCGATTCGTTCTGGGAGGGTCACGGCGCTCCGCGCGAAGACGCTGCGGGCGGGGGCCTTCGCGAATCCGGGGCTGGCGTCCGCCGAGCGCAGGCCCTTCCAGGCGGCCGCCCCGTCAGCACACCGCGGCCCCCGGATCGACGGGACGCGCCAGGCGCCTACTCCCGGCGGGACTCCCTCGCATCCCGCGCGCCCGGCGGGCCCGGAGGCCGACGCGCGAGCCACACGTAGTGGTAGCCCTCGGCGTAGCGGATGACGTCCTCCACCCGGTAGTTCGCGCGCACCCAGCCGCTCGCCGCCAGGCCCCGCTCCACCGGGTAGCCGGCCAGCGTCTCGAGGCGCCCTTCCCCGTCGACCCGGGGCGGGACGGCCGCGTGCAGGAGGATCACCTCGGGCTCGCGCTCGGCGAGGTAGGCGATCGGGATCTCCTTCGTGAGGTGCCCGCCGGGGGCGCGCGCGATCGTGGGATCCGTGAGCCCCCCGAGGTCGACGACGTCGACGGGCTGGTCCCAGGTGAGCCAGCCCACGTCGACCAGCGCCACGCTCTCGTGCTCGCCCAGGCGCTCGGCCAGCCCCCGCGCCGCGCGCCGCGCCGCGCCGGCGGCGCGCACGGGCCCGAGCTGCGCGACGAGGTCGATGAGGGGGAGCGCGAGGGCGCCGAGGAGCCCGACGGCCGCCAGCGCCCGCCGCGCCCGCCCGCCGGCCCAGAGCGCGGCGGCTCCCTCGGCCGCGAGCACGCCGTAGAGGGGCAGCACCGGCGCGAGCAGCCGCGCCCCCGGCATCCAGTCGCCTCCGACGAGCGCGACGGTCCCGACCTGCGCCGCCGCCGCCAGCCCCCAGGCGCGGCGTCCGGGCCGCCGGGCGCCCACCGCGGCGAGGCCGAGCCCCACGACGCCGGTGGTGAGCAGGAGGCCGGCGCCGACGTAGGGGAGCCCGGTCCCCGGCGCGCCGACCTTCGCCTGGTAGCTGAGCGGGAGCACGGCGCCGAAGAGCGCCAGCCGGAAGGCGAGCCAGGCGAGCACGCCGCCGACGGCGAGGCCCCAGGCGATGGGGCGGGCTCGCGCGAGCAGCAGGACGAGCGCGAAGGGCGCCATCTCGGGCCGGAGCCCGGCGAGCGCAGCCACGGCGCCCCCGAGCAGGAGATCGCCGCGCCGCCCCGGGACGCCGACGCCGATCGCGGCCAGCCCGGCGGCCAGGACGGCGGCCCCCGTCTCGAGCCCCGCCTGGCCCCAGACGCCGAGCGTCGACTGGAGCCCGACGAGGAGCCCCGCCCCGAGGCGCACGGCCCCGTCCCGAGCGCCCTCGGGGCCGCGCGCGCGCGCCACCACCAGCCCCGCGCCGAGGGCCGCCGCCGCCAGCCCGAGCGCCTTCTGCACCAGCGGCGCGCCGAGGCCCGTGGCCGCCCCGAGCCAGGCCGGCAGCACCCAGAGCGGCCCGGTCACGCCGTCCGTCGCTGGCCCGTCCACGAAGGTCCAGCCGAGGCCCGCGGCGAGGCGCCGGCCGTAGCGCGCGACGATATAGGCGTCGTCGACCGTGTAGGGCCAGGCGGCGGCGCCGACGGCGAGGACGGCCCCGGCCGCGAGGGCCGGCCCGGCGAGGCGGCGGAGCGCCGCGTTCATCGCGCGCCTCCTTCGGCGAGCCCTCGCACCAGGTCGAGTAGACTCCGCCCGTGGCAGAGGAGCGCATCGGCAAGTACGCGCTCGGCGCGGCGCTCGGCACCGGCGGGAGCGGCGCCGTGCATCGCGGGATCGACACGGTCCTCGGGCGCCCGGTGGCCCTCAAGCTCCTGCATCCTCAGCTCGTGCACGACGCCGCCGTCCTCGCCCGCTTCCGCGCCGAGGCCGAGGCCATGGCGCGGCTGAATCACCCGAACGTCGTGACCGTGCACGACTTCGCCGGCGCGGGGAAGCGCTGGGCCATCGTCATGGAGCTGGTGGAGGGCGGCGAGACCCTGGCCTCCGTGCTCGCCCGGGAGGGGCGCCTGGCGCCCGAGCGCGCGGCGCGCCTGCTCGCGGACGTCGCGCGGGGCCTCGGGCATGCCCACGCGCGCGGCATCGTGCACCGGGACGTGAAGCCGGCGAACGTGCTGGTCGTGCGCGACGGGCATCGGGAGCGGGCCAAGGTCACGGACTTCGGCATCGCCCGGCTCGTCGACAAGCAGCGCATGACGGCGGACCGGACGACCCTCGGGACCCTCTACTACATGGCGCCCGAGCAGGCCGGGGACTCGGCAGTGGACGCGCGGGCCGACCTCTACAGCTTCGGCGTGACGGCCTACGAGGTCCTCACGGGCTCGGTGCCCTTCCGCTACGAGAGCGCGCCGCGGCTCCTCCGCGCGCACCTCGAGGAGACGCCGGCGCCGCCCTCGGCCATGGCCACCGGCATCCCGCCGACGCTCGATCGGCTGGTCTCGAGCCTCCTCGCGAAGCGCCCGGAGGACCGCCCGCCGAGCGCGGACGCGGTCGCCGACGCGTTGGAGGCGCTGGGGGCGACGGGGACGCCGAGCGGCGAGCTGGCCTACGCGCCGACGGTGGCGGCCCCGAGCGGCGCGCCGCCCCGGCCGAGCGCGCCGTCCGAGCCGGGCCTCGGCGCGGCGCCCCGGCAGAGCAGCCAGTCGCTGCCGGCCACGCGGAGCTCGAGCGCCGAGGGGCTCGCCTCCCCGCGCCCGTCGAACGAGCAGGCCGCGCAGGACAGAGCGTCACGGGGACCTTCGCAGGGCAGGATGTCGCAGGGCAGGATGTCGCAGGGCGGGACGTCGCAGGGCGGCCCGGCACCGGACGACGGACAGACCACGCTCTGGATCGCCATCGGCGCCGTCGTGCTCTTCGGCGTCGTGCTCTTCGGGAGCATCCTCGGCGCCTGCTTCGTCTGCCACGGCTAGGCGGGAGCCCGTGGACGCTGCGCGAGGAGCGCGTGAATGCTGCGCGAGGAGCGCGTGGACGCTGCGCGAGGAGCGCGTGGACGCTGCGCGAGGAGCGCGTGAATGCTGCGCGAGGAGCGCGTGAATGCTGCGCGAGGAGCGCGTGAATGCTGGGCGGTGCCCGTGGACCCTGGGCGGTGCCCGTGGACCCTGGGTAGCCCCCCCCGAGGCCGCTACTCGGGGACGATCTCGCCCTTCGCGAGCTTCTCGTCGCGGTGGTCCTCGATGGCCTCCACGAAGGGGTGCGCGACGTCCGGGTCGAACTGCGACCCCGAGCAGCGCTCGATCTCGCTCACGGCCACCTCGTGCGGCAGCGCCTTCCGGTAGGCCCGATCGCTCGTCATCGCGTCGTAGGTGTCGGCCACCGAGATGATCCGCGCGATGATCGGGATCTCCTGCCCCTTCAGCCCCAGCGGGTAGCCGACGCCATCCCAGCGCTCGTGGTGCAGGTGCACCCCGGGGATCAGCGGATGCAGGAACGAGATCGGCTCCAGGATGTCCCGGCCGAAGTCCGGGTGCTTCTTGAAGACGTCGTACTCCTCCTGGGAGAGCTTCCCGGGCTTGTTCAGGTTCATCACGCAGCCGATCTTGCCGATGTCGTGCATCAGCGCCGATTGGCGCACGATCTCCTGCTTCTCCTCCCCGAGCCCGAGCTTGATCGCCAGCACCTGCGCGTACCCGGCGACGCGCTCCGAGTGCCCAGCCGTGTAGCGGTCCATCTTGTCGATGGCGCTCGCCAGCCCCCGGATCGTCTGCCGGAAGGTCGACTGCAGGTCCTCGTAGAGGCGCGCGTTCTCGATGGCCGCCGAGGCGCGGTTCGAGACGATGCTCAAGAGCTTCCGCTGCCCCTCGTCGAAGCGCCGCCCCCGCGTGTAGCTGATCGCGCCCAGGAAGCCGATGATCTCGCCGCGGATCCGCAGCCGCGTCACCACCAGCGAGTTCGGCTCGGGGTTCTCCGGCGCCTCCTGGAAGAAGGCGAAGGTGTCGCGCCCGTGCACGCGGAGCGGGCGGTCCTCGTCGAAGTGCGCCAGGAGCGTCTGCGCGTCGAGCGTGCTCAGCTCGTCGATGTCGTAGCCGAGGCGTTCGTTGGCGATGTTCACGCGCTCGTAGAAGCCGCCGTGCCCGTCCTGGAGGAGGATCTGCACCTGGTCGGCGTCGACCTCGTTCAGCGCCGTGTCCACCACCGTCGCGAGCACCTGCTCGAGCGAGAGGCTCGACGCGATGGCCTCGCTCACCTTGTAGAGGGAGAGCGCCTCCTTGAGGCGGATGTTCTCGGCCCGGAGGCGCTGCTTCTCGAGCCCGCGGCGGATCGTGTGGACGACCTCCTCCACCTTGAAGGGCTTGAGGATGTAGTCGTAGGCGCCGCGCTTCATCGCGTCGATGGCCGTCTCGACGGTCCCGAAGCCGGTCATGATGACCGTGACCACGTTCGGCGTGTGCTTCTGGATCGCGCCGAGGAGCTCGAGCCCACCCATCTTGGGCATCTTCAGGTCCGAGAGCACCAGGTCGTAGTGCGTGCGCGAGAGCTCCACGAGGGCCTCGGAGCCATCGGCGGCCGTGCGCACGACGAAGCCTTCCATCGACAGGAAATCGGCCAGGATCTCCCGGATCACCTGCTCGTCGTCGACGACCAGGATCCGCGGGGCTTCGTCATCGTGCGCAGACACGGACAGCGCGGTCGTACGGCGATGGTATCGAGCGTGTCAACCGCATTCGCCGACGCCGCGGGGCCCCAGGAGCGCGTACGCGCAGGCGACGGGCGCCTCCGGCGACACCGAGTGTCGCGGCTGGCCGGCCTCTCCGTCATCTGATACGACGCCGGGGTGCGGCGGATCCTCCTGGCGGCGGCGGTCTACGCGGGCATGGGGGGCCTGGGGGTCTTCTGGGCCAGCGCGAGCGGGCGCTCGCCGATCGCCCTGGACGCGCCCTGGTGGCCGATGTCCCCCGTGCTCGCGGCGTCCACGTCGATCGGACTGGGGGTGGCGCTGGCGCTGGCCGTCATCCTCGCGACGCGCGTCCTCGTGCGCCGTACGCGCTGGGCGCGGGAGCTCCACCTCGGCTTTCGGGACGCACTCGGGCAGCTGAGCGGGGCGGAGATCGCCTTCTTCGCGCTGAGCTCGGGGATCGCCGAGGAGCTCTTCTTCCGCGGCGCCATGCAGCCGTCCTGGGGCCTGTGGCCCACGGCGCTGGTCTTCGGGGTGCTCCACGTGCCACCGACGCGGCGCTTTCTGCCCTGGACGCTCACGGCCGGCGTGATGGGGCTCGCCCTCGGGGCGCTCTACGCGGCGACGGGGAGCCTCGCCGGGCCGATCGCAGCGCACGTGCTGATCAACTACGAGAACCTGCACTTCATCGAGGGCTACGACCCGAGCGCGGCGCCGCGGCCGCGGAAGCCCACGCCCCCGGCCCTCGTCCACGAGCGGCTTCGGGCGGGCACGGGCGAGGCTCCGCGCTCCTGACCCGGAGCCTGGCCCCCCGATCCGGACAGCCCGTTCCATACGCCGCATCCGAGACGCCCCGTTTCAGACGCCCCATGCCCTCCCCGCGGGCTCCATGACGCGGAGGCGACGATGGTCGGGGCAACGCGCGAGTTGACGCGAGGCCGCAGAACTTCTTACCCTCCGTGATCGAAGGGGCCAGGCCCCCCGAGGTTTCGTGGACTCGGACATCAAGACGCGCGTCACTCCACTGGATGAGCTCAAGCTCCCGCAGAAGCCGGGGCAGGACTGTCTGGTGGTCATCTATTCGTCCGATGCTCGCGAGCTCGGCAAGCGGCACGTGCTCGGCGCGCAGCCCATCCAGATGGGTCGCGGCTCCGACAACACCATCGTGCTCGAGAACGACAGCGTCTCGCGCCGCCACTGCCGCATCGAGAAGCGCGGGCGCGCCTACTTCGTGCAGGACCTGCAGTCCACGAACGGCACGTACGTCAACGACGAGCTGATCAGCGACTACCAGCTGCGTCGTGGGGACCAGATCAAGGTCGGCGACACGATCTTCAAGTTCCTGTCCGGCTCGGACATGGAGGCCCAGTACCACGAGACCATCTACAAGATGACGATCGTGGACGGGCTGACCGGCGTGAACAACAAGCGCTACCTGCTCGAGACGATGGAGCGGGAGATCCCGCGGGCGCGGCGGCACGAGCGGCCGCTGACGCTGGTGATGTTCGACATCGACCACTTCAAGCACATCAACGACACCTACGGGCACCTCGCCGGGGACTACGTGCTGAAGGAGATGGCGCAGCTGGTGAAGAACCGGCTGCGTCCGGACGACGTGCTCGGGCGCTACGGCGGCGAGGAGTTCGCCGTGCTGCTGCCCGAGACGAACACCGAGGGCGGCGCGGCGATCGCGGAGGAGCTGCGGCGCATGATCGCCGAGCACCCCTTCATGTTCGAGCAGGAGCGCATCCAGGTCACCGTCTCGATGGGCGTGGCGATGCTGCAGGACGGCTGGGACGTGCTGCAGTTCATCAAGCAGGCCGACGAGCGGCTCTACGCGGCGAAGCGCGACGGCCGCAACAAGGTTTGCTTCTAGGCCCGAGAGTCGGGAGGGCGGAGGGCGCGTGGCCGGCCGGCCACCGCCGCATGCGGCGTTGCGCTCGCTCGACGTAGCGCTGCTACGCCTTCACTCCCGCGCCTTGCCTGCGACGCCGGCCGACTCGGCCCCACACCCCCCGCCCTCCCGACTCTCGGGCCGTGGAAGTGCTTCGGTACGACCGCGGGACATCGCCGGGCTCGTCGTTCCGCGTCTGGCCGGGTCCGCCGCGCGTCCCCCGCCCGCGCGACTCTCGGGCCGTGGAAGTGCTTCGGTACGACCGCGGGACGTCGCCGGGCTCGTCGTTCGGCGTCTGACTGGGTGCGCCGCGCGTGCCTTCGTCCCGTGTCATCGTGAGGCGCTGGAGTCTCGTTCGATCCGGGACGTGTCGGAAGCGAGACCGCGGGGATCGCGTTTGATCCGGGGCGGGATCAGCGTTGGAACGGCGGTGGGTCGAGCGGGGGGCGGGGCCGGGATCGTGGGGATGGGGGGAGGCAGAAGAACGCGCCGGTGAGGACGAGGACCACGGCGGCGATGGCGAAGACGAGCTTCAGCTCACGGCGGGTGTGGCGGGCGATGGCCCCCGCTCGGCGCGGCTGTAGACGCGGGGCCGGAAGGAGTCGGCGTAGGCCTCGGCCTCCTCGCGGGAGAAGAAGAGCCGGCCGTTGCGCGCCATGTGCCCATGGCGCCGCATCCGGGCTCCGGGCGATCGGCTCCGGGCAGGTGGGCTCCGGGGCTCGACTCCGCGGGCGCGGCTCAGAAGCCGCGGCGGATGTGGAGGAGCTCGGCGAAGGGGCGGAGGCGCCCGAGGCGGACCATGTCCGGGTCGAGGAGCAGGTCGTCGTCGCGGAGACGCCCCTCGGCGTAGGCGGCCTGGCTGGCCTCCCACCAGGCGTCCACGTCCGGCACGTGCGGGACCACGGACTGCTCGCGCAGCGGGCGGACGGGCGGCAGGTCCTTCCCCGCGTGGAGCGCCTCGAGGATGGCCTCGACCACCGGGCCCTCCTCCTCGTCGGCCTGGGCCTTCAGCTGCTCGAGCAGGCGGAGCAGCGGCTTCGGATCGCCCGAGCGGCGCACGATCGGCCCGAGCACCTCGGCCACGCGGCCGGGCGAGGTCTCCCGCTGGGCCCAGCGGGCCGCCGGCGCGTAGGACGCCAGCCGGGTCGCCGCCTCCCGCGCGCTCGCCTCGTCGTCGAGGATCGCGGCGATCTTCAAGGCCTCCCAGTCGCACCAGGGCAACGGCGGCACGCAGCGCGCCGCCTGCAGATACGCCGCGAGCGAGTCGGCGGGCCGCCCCGAGCGCTTGAGCGCGTGCGCCACCGTCGCGTGCGCCGTCGCCACGTCCGGCTCGACCTCGGCATGCCGCTGCCCGCTCCGCAGATAGGTCTCGAGCGTGAAGTCGGCGCCGAAGTCGTCCGACGTCCACTCGGCCACGCAGACCCGGCACCAGCCGTCGAAGGTCCGGTACATGAGCCGGTGCTCGTCGAGGTCCTGGTAGTAGTCGACGACCGGCCAGGTGTCCGAGACGGGCCCAGCGCTCCGATCGAAGGCCAGAAGGCTCCCCTCGGGCGTCTTGTGGAAGGGCAGGAGTAGCTCCGTGTCGAGGAAGTCGCCCCCCACGGCCTCGGCGTACTCCCGCACCGTATGCCCGATCGTGCCCGGCTCGATGCCCGCCGGCAGGAGCTCGCCCGCCGGGAGCACGCCCCCGTTGAAGCGCGTCAGCACGAAGCGGAGATCCGCCGGGATGGGCCCGCCGAGCATCTGCTCCAGCGCGGCGATGTCGGACGTCGTCGCCGGCGGATTCAGCTGGATCTCGGCGTCGTCGCGATGCGCCTCGACCCAGCGGATGAACTCGCGTACCCCGCGGTGCACCCCCCTTTGCTAACCCGCCGGGGCCTCCCCCGTCGAGCGAGAAGCATGCCGGCGGGCCGTTTCCTGGGCGCGCCCGGCTCGGGATCGTAGGATCCGACGGTGCGTCCCACCGCCTTCGTGCTCGCCCTCGCGGCCCTCGCCGGGGCGTCCTCCGCCGCCGCCCAGCCGCGCGACCCGCAGACCGTCGAGGAGGGCGCCGAGCTCGACCACTACCTCGAAGGCGAGGAGTCGCCGCGCCTCGAGGCCCTCCGCCTGGACGAGCTCCGCCTCTTCCGCCGGCAGCAGGCCCTCGTGGAGGCCCCGGCCGTCACCTACGGCCTCCCGGACGCCCTCGGCAGCGACGTGCCCCCGGACGAGCGCGTCGCCCGCGGCGCCCCCCTCCCCTGGCTCGAAGGCCTGAACCTCCCGGACCTCCCGGTGCGCTTCCACGAGCAGGTCGTCGAGTACCTCGAGTACTTCAAGCAGAACCGCCGCGGGCGCATGCTCATGCGCGCCTGGATGGAGCGCGCCAGCCGCTACGGCGGGATGATCCGCGAGGAGCTGGTCGCCCGCGGCCTGCCCGAGGACCTGCGCTGCGTGGCCATGGCCGAGAGCGGCTTCGACCCGACGGTGCGCTCGCGCCGCGGCGCCGCCGGCATGTGGCAGTTCGTGCCGCGGACGGGCGCCGAGTACGGCCTCGAGCGGAGCCGCTGGTTCGACGAGCGCATGGACCCGAGCAAGTCGACGCGCGCCGCCGCCGAGTTCCTCGGGGACCTCCACCGGCGCTTCGGGAGCTGGGAGCTCGCGCTGGCCGCCTACAACATGGGCTACGGCGCCCTGCTCCGGGCCATTCGCAAGTACAACACGAACGACTACTGGGTCCTCGCCGGCCTCGAGGCGGGCCTGCCCTTCGAGACCACGGTCTACGTGGCGAAGATCATGGCCTGCGCCGTCGTCATGCGGAACGCGGACGCCTTCGACTACGGCGACCTCGACCCCGACACGCCGCTCGAGACCGAGAGCTTCGAGGTGCCCGGGGGCGTGCGCCTGAGCCGGCTGGCGCGGCTGGCGGGGGTCGAGCGCGAAGAGCTCGAGGCGCTGAACCCGGAGCTCCTCCGCGGGCGGGTGCCGCCGAGCGCGCGCCGGTGGGCCGTGCGCATCCCGGCGGGGCAGGCCGACCACTTCGCGCGGGTCTGGAGCCGCGTCCGCCCGCAGGACCCGGCGCACCAGGCCTACGTCGTCCGCTTCGGCGAGTCGCTCCGGGACGTCGCGCGCCGCTTCCGGACCACGCCGGGCGAGATCGAGCGCATGAACGACATGCTCGACGGCGAGACCATCGGCGCCGGGACCACGCTGCTCGTGCCGGCCGTGGAGCCGCGCGAGGACGAGCGGGACGAGGCCCCGGTGGTCGCCGTGCCCGAGGGCCGCTTCGCCTATCGGGACCGCGTGCGCGTCTTCTACGAGACCTCGCGCGGCGACACGCTCGCGGAGATCGCGGCCTTCTTCCAGGTGCGCGAGGACGAGATCCGCCGCTGGAACCACGTGGACGCGGACGCTTCGCTGCAGGACGAGATGATGCTGCAGCTCTTCGTGCCGCGGAGCGTGGACCTCTCGCAGGCGCTGGTGCTCCGCGAGGGCGAGGTGCGGCTCGTGACCGTGGGCACGGAGCGCTTCTTCGACGAGCACGAGGCGCGGCAGGGGCGCGTGCGCTTCCGTTACCGGGTCGTCGAGGGGGACACGCTCTCGAGCATCGGCCGGCGCTTCGGGCTGAGCATCGGGAGCATCGCGCGCATCAACCGCTTCAGCCGGCGCTCGGACCTGCGGGTCGGGCAGGAGATCATCATCTACGCCGACGAGGATCGGGTGCCCGCGCGCTTCCGGCGGCAGGCGAACGAGGCGACGGCGAGCGCCGCGGAGAGCGCGCCGGCGGCGGCGGTGATCGCGGCGCCGACCCCCGAGCGCGGGGCGAGCGCGGACGAAGATGAGGACGCGCGCGAGAACGCACCGGCCGCCGAAGAGGAAGCCGAAGCGAGCGCGGACGACTCCGAGGACCTCGCGGCGGAGGCGGACGCCGACGCGGAGGGCGAAGGCGACTCGGACGCCGCGGCGGAGGGCGAGCCGGAAGAGGGAGCCGACGCGCCGGACGAGGCCGCACAGGGCGAAACGGCACAGGGCGAAACCCAGGACGAAGCCGCCCAGGACGGTCTCTCGGCCGACGCCACGGACCCGCGCGAGGAGCCCGAGATCGCCCACGCCGGCTGCTGAGCCGGGCCTCTCGGCCCGCTCACGACGGCCCGCCGCCTGCTTCTCTCCTGCTACTGTCCGCCCGATGCGGAGCATTCGAGAGGCGCTCGACGCCATGATGCCGGCCTTCACGCCTCGCCCCGCCGAGCGCGTGGGGCTCCTGGACGCCGCCGGCCGGCACCTCGCCACCGACCTCGCCGTGCGGACGGACGCCCCCGCCTTCGACAACAGCGCGATGGACGGCTACGCGGTCCGCGCCGCCGAGCTCGAGGACGCCGGCGAGGAGGCCCCGGTCGAGCTCCCCGTGGCCGGCGAGAGCCGCGCCGGGGGCCCGCCCCCCGCGCCGCTCCCCGAGGGCGCCGCGATGCGCATCTTCACCGGCGCCCCCCTGCCCGCGGGCGCCGACGCCGTGGTCGTGCAGGAGGACACGGAGCGCCGCGGCGATCGGGTCGCCCTCCGCTTCGCGCCGAAGCCGGCCCACCACGTACGCCAGCGGGGCTCCGATCTCCGGGCCGGCGAGCCGCTCCTCGGCGCCGGCGCCCCCATCGGCCCGGGCGCCATCGGCCTCCTCGCGAGCCAGGGCATCGGCGAGCTCGACGTCCACCGCCGGCCCCGGGTGGCCCTCCTCTCCACCGGCGACGAGCTCCGCGATCTGAGCGAGCCGGCGCGCCCGGGGAGCATCGTCAACAGCAACGCCTACATGCTCGCCGCCCTGGTCCGATCCGTCGGCGCCGAGCCCCTCGTGCTCCCGCGCGCCGGGGACGACCTCGACGCCCTCACCACGCGCGTCCGGGCCGGGCTCGAGGCGGACCTGCTCGTCACGACCGGCGGCGTGAGCGTCGGCGAGTACGATTTGGTGCGCGAGGCCATGGAGCGCGCTGGCGTCGAGATGGGCTTCTGGAAGATCGCCATCAAGCCCGGCAAGCCCCTCGCCTTCGGCGCCGCCGGCGCCACGCCCGTCGTCGGCCTCCCGGGCAACCCGGTCAGCGCCTTCGTCACCTTCCACGTCTTCGTCGCGCCGGGCCTCCGCCGCATGGCCGGGGACCCCGCCCCGCACCTCGCCCCCCGGCCCGTCCGCCTCGGCGATCCCTTCCGCCACCGCCCCGGCCGCACCCAGCTCGTCCGCGCGCGCCTCGAGGACGGCGAAGACGGCCCGGTCGCGTGCCTCCACGGGCGCCAGGGCAGCGGCGATCTGGCGTCGATCGCCTGGGCGGATGCGCTGGTGGTGCTTCCCGGCGAGCGCGAGCGCTTCGAGCCCGGGGACTCGGTCGCCGCCCTGCCCCTCCGCGCCGCCCGCGCCGCCACGCCGGCCTTCGCATGAGCCGGCGCCCAGGAGCCAGCGATCGCTTGCGGCGCCGTTCACACCGAGGAGCGGACCGCCCCCGGCTCCGAGCGGCCGCTTCTGACCGACCGAAGGGCTCGCATCAGCCGATGTCGCCCTTCATGGCCCATGAGCCGGCCGCGGGTGGAAGCTCGACCCCCGGCGCCGCGTTGGCTCTGCGTCGGCGGTCGCCCCGCGTGGTCGCTCCCGCCCAAGGAAGTCTCGCCGCTTCCGTCGTACACTGAGAGACACATCGAGGAGCCGCCGGCCCTGGCCACCTCCGCGCCCGGCCCCAGGTTCCTCCCTCGCACGCTCCCGACGCGCCCCGGCCCCCCGAAAAGCCCTCACCCGGAAACTTCTCGCCGCCCGCCGCGTCCCACACTTCCAGATGGCCCTTCCCTCCAACGTCCGCCGCGCCCTCGCCACCGTCCGGCGCCGGGTGCGCCTGCAGCGCGCGCTGGACGCCGGCTCGGTGCTCCTCGTCGCCGGCCTGGGGCTCGCGGCCATCGTCCTCACGCTGGTGAAGACGGGCGCGCTGGCCGAGCCGGAGGGCACCCGCTGGTTCTGGGTCGCCGCCGCCCTCCCCGTCCTCGGCGTGCTCCTCGGGGCCCTCCGGCCCGTCTCCCGTCTGCTCCCGGCCCAGCTCGTCGATCGCAGCCACGGCCTCCGCTCGCGCCTCGCCAACGCGCAGGAGTTCGCCGAGGCCGAGGAGCGCACGCCCTTCATGGACGCGGCCATCGCCGACGCCGAGGCGAGAGCGAAGGACATCGAGGCCAAGCGCGCGATGCCGCTCCGGGCGCCGCGCGATCTCCTGGCGGCCGCGGCCCTGGGGCTGGGCGTCTTCGGCCTCGCGCAGCTCGAGGTCCCCGAGCGGCAGGCGGTGGCCCTGCCCCCGCAGCTCGCGCCCATGCTCCTCGACTCGGACGCGCTCGACGCCTTCGACAGCAGCCTCGACCCGGTGCTCCGCGACCGGGAGACGAGCGAGGACGTGCGCACGGCCGCGCGCCAGCTGAACCAGATCCTCGAGGACATCGCGGACCGCCGCCTCGACCGCGCGGAGGCGCTCCGGCGCATCCAGGCGCTCGAGCAGCAGCTCGCCGAGGGGCGCCCGATGGACGCCCAGGCCATGCAGGAGTCGCTGCGCGACGTGGGCCGCGAGCTCGACCGGGCCTCGCTCGCCGAGGCCGCCTCCGAGGCGCTCCGGGACGCCAACGCCTCCGAGGCCGCCGACGCGGTGCGCGAGCTGGCCACCCGGCTCGAGACCGAGGCGCCGAGCCGGCGCGAGCTCGACCGGCTGCGCGAGGCGCTCGACCGGGCGTCGCGGGATCGGGACGAGCGCCGCCGCGAGGAGCTCCAGCAGGAGCGCGAGCGCCTCGAGCGGCTACTCCGGCAGCAGCGCGAGGAGCAGCCGGACACGCCCCAGGAGCGGCGGCTGCTGCAGCGCCGGGAGCGCCAGCTCGAGCGGCTCCAGCGGGAGCAGCAGCAGCTCGAGGAGCAGCGCCGCCAGCTCGACCGGCTCCGCCGGGAGATGCAGGAGGCCGCCGAGAACCTGAACCGGAACGCGCAGGATCGGCAGCAGGCCTCCGAGCAGCTCCGCCGCATGGCCGAGGAGCTGAACCGGATGGCGCGCGAGCAGATGAGCGAGGAGCAGCGCCGCCAGCTCGAGCGGCAGATGCGCCAGCTCCGCGAGATGATCCGGCGCCAGCAGCAACAACAGCAGCAAGGCGGCCAGGGGCAGAACGGTCAGGGCCAGAACGGCCAGGGGCGCCAGGGTCGCCTGAGGCGCTTCGTGCTCCAGGCCGGCGGCCAGGGCGCCCGGCTACGCATGCCCGGCCAGCAAGGTCAGGGGCAGGGCCAGCAGGGTCAGCAGGGTCAGCAGGGTCAGGGCCAGCAAGGCCAGGGCCAAGGTCAGCAGGGCCAGGGTCAGGGCCAGCAGGGCCAGGGTCAGGGTCAGCAGGGCCAGGGTCAGGGCCAGCAGGGCCAGGGTCAGGGCCAGCAGGGCCAAGGCCAAGGTCAGGGCCAGCAGGGTCAGGGTCAGGGCGGCCAGGGAGGCCAGGCCGGCGGCGGTCAGGGTCAGGGCCAAGGTCAGGGCGGCCAGCAGGTCCTCGAGCTCCAGCCCGGCGGCCAGGGCGGCGACGCCGTCCTCGAGATGCCCGGCATGGGCGGCCAGCAGCAGGGCGGCCAGGGTCAGGGCATGGGCCAGGGCGGCAGCCAGGCCGGCACGGGCCACGACCCGAACATGACCGGCGAGGCCACCGACCTCGACAGCCGCACCCGCAACACCCGCGTCGAGGGGGAGCAGGCCGACGAGGGCCCCTCCCGCTCGGAGGTGATCCTCGGCGCCGCCGACCGCGGCTTCGTCGGCCGCGGTTACCGCGACGTCTACACCGACTACTCGGATCACGCCGAGGAGGTCCTCGAACGCGACGAGGTCCCGCCCGGCTACCGCTTCTACGTCCGCCGCTACTTCCAGCTCATCCGTCCCCGGGACGGTGCGCCGGCTGGCGGCGGCGACGCGCCCGAAGGCGGCGCCCAGGAGAGCGAATGAGCGAGAGCACCCCCAACGAGGTCGTCGAGCGCTTCGGCGCGGACATCGCCCGCGTGAAGGACGAGGTCGGCAAGATGATCGTCGGCCAGGACGACATCGTCGACGGCGTCCTCACCTGCCTGCTCGCCGGCGGCCAGGCGCTCCTCGAGGGCGTCCCGGGGCTCGGCAAGACCATGCTCGTGCGCACGCTGGCCAACGCGCTCCAGCTCGACTTCGCGCGTATCCAGTTCACGCCCGACCTCATGCCCGCCGACATCCTCGGCACCACCGTGCTGACCGAGGGCCAGGACGGCTCGACGCGCCTCGAGTTCCGAAAGGGCCCGGTCTTCGCGAACATCGTCCTCGCCGACGAGATCAACCGCGCCACGCCGAAGACCCAGAGCGCCATGCTCGAGGTCATGCAGGAGCACACGGTCACGGTCTCGAACAAGACCTACGTCCTCGACGAGCCCTACTTCGTGCTCGCCACGCAGAACCCGCTCGAGATGGAGGGTACCTACCCGCTCCCGGAGGCCCAGCTCGACCGCTTCCTCTTCAAGCTGACGGTCGCCTTCCCCTCCCGCGACGACCTGCACGCCATCCTCGACCGCACGACCGGCAGCGAGACGCCCGAGGTCACGCCCGTCCTCGACGCCGCCGCGATCCTCCGCATGCGCAAGGTGGTCCGCGACGTCGCCGTCGCCCGCCACGTGCAGGACTACGCCATCCGCGTGCTCGAGGCGACGCACCCGGATCGCAAGGGCGCGCCCGAGAAGGTGCAGCGCTTCGTGCGCTTCGGCGGCAGCCCGCGCGGCGCCCAGGCCATGCTCCTCGCCGCGAAGATCCACGCGCTCTTCGAGGGGCGCTTCGCCGTGAGCGTCGACGACGTCCGCTGGGCCGCCCTCCCCGCGCTCCGGCATCGCGTCATCCTCAACTTCGAGGGCGAGGCCGAGGGCGTCCAGACCGACGCCGTCATCGAGGAGATCCTCGCCACAACGAAGGAGAGCGCGGGCTGAGCGCCCGCCGGCTCTCTCCGACGACGGAAGCACCCCCGCCTTGCTCGACTGGCTCCGCGGCAAGAAGGACAGCGGCCCCGCGAAGGCGAAGCGGGGCGGCGACGAGGACCTCTTCGACGAGGAGTTCCAGCGCCGCCTCGAGTACCTCGCCATCGTGGCCCGCCGGGTCTACGCGGGGCGCATGCGCGCCGAGCGCCGCTCGAAGAAGACCGGCGCCGGCATCGAGTTCGCCGACCACCGCGACTACGTCCCGGGCGACGACTTCCGCTACCTCGACTGGAACGTCTACCAGCGCACGGGGCGCCTGCTCGTGCGCCTCTTCGAGGAGGAGGAGGACCTCAGCGTCTACGTCCTCCTCGACACCTCGCGCTCCATGGGCATGGGGAGCCCGCGCAAGATCGACTACGGCAAGAAGCTCGCCGCCGCCCTCGGCTACGTCGCCCTCGCCAACCTCGACCGCGTCTCCATCCTGAGCTTCACCGACCGCATGGAGGAGCGCCTCGCGCCGACCCGCGGCAAGAACCGCATCTTCAAGCTCTTCGAGTTCCTCCGCCCGCTCCAGCCCGACGGCGAGACCGGCCTCCAGGACGCGCTGAAGACCTTCGCCGCCCAGAACAAGCGCCGCGGCATCGCCATCCTGATCAGCGACCTCTACGACCCGGCGGGCTTCGAGGACGGCATCAACCAGCTCCGCTACGCGAAGTTCGAGCCCTACGTGATCCACCTCTTCGACCCGATCGAGGTCGAGCCGCCGCTCCACGGCGACGTGCGCCTCGTGGACCACGAGACGGGCGAGGCGCGGGACGTGACGATCACGCCGCGCATCCTCGCGAAGTACAAGGCCGCCCACGAGGCCTACCGCAAGGAGATCGCCGACTTCTGCGGGCAGAAGCAGGTCGCCTACCACGCGCTCCGCACGGACGTGCCCTTCGACGAGGCCATCCTCAGCGTGCTCCGGAGCGGGGGGCTGGTGCGGTGAGCGGCGCCGCGCCTACGTACGCCATCGCCTTCACGGGCCTGACGCTGACGCAGGTGCTGACCGTGCTCGGCGTCGCCGGCGGGCTGGTCTTCGTCCTCTACCTGCTGAAGCTCCGGCGGCGGCGGGTCGAGGTGCCCTTCGTGAAGCTCTGGGAGACGGTGCTCGCGGAGAAGCAGACGACGCGGCTCTTCTCGCAGCTCAAGCGCTGGCTCTCGTTCCTCGTGGCGCTCGCCGTCGTGGCGCTGCTGGCCTTCGCCCTCGGCGACCCGCGGCCCGAGGGGGCGCTCGACGAGGGGCGCTCACTGGTGGTGCTCGTGGACGCGAGCGCGTCCATGCAGGCGACGGATGTGCAGCCGAGCCGCTTCGAGCGCGGCCGCCAGCAGGTCGAGCGGCTCGTCGAGGAGCTCGGCCCGGCCGATCGCATGCTCATCGCGCAGCTCGACGCCTCGGCGACGCCGCTCAGCCCGCTCAGCGGCGAGCCGCGCGTGCTCCGGGACGCCCTCGAGAAGCTCGAGCCCACCGACGTCGCCGCCAACCTCCGGGCGGGGCTCCACCTCGCCCTCGACGTGCTCCGGGGCCAGCCGCAGCCCGAGGTCGTGCTCGTCAGCGACGGGAACCTCACGAGCGATCGCTTCAACGCGGACGCCTTCGCCGGCGAGCTCCGCCGCGCGGGCATGCGCCTCTCCTGGATGAAGGTCGGCCGCCGGGGCGACAACGTCGGCGTCGGGGCCTTCAGCGTGCGCCGCTACCCGCTCGACAAGAGCCAGAGCGAGGTCCTCGTCGAGCTCTACAACCCGGGCGAGGAGGACGAGCAGGTCGAGCTCGAGCTCCTCGGCGACGGCGACACGGTGGACGTGCAGCGCCTGACGGTGCACGCGGGCGAGCGCCTCCGCCGCTTCTTCCGGAACGTGAGCGGCGTCGACCAGACCCTCGAGGCGCGCCTCCGCCGCGCCGACGGGACCACGGACCCGCTCGAGGCCGACGACCGGGCCTACGCGCGCCTGCCGCAGCGGCGCCGCGCGCGCGTCTGCGTGGTGAGCGCCGGCAACCTCTACCTGCAGGCGGCGCTGCTCCTCGACGAGTACCTCGACGTCGACGAGGTCACGCCCGACGCCTACCCCTGCGAGGGCGAGCACGACGTCACGGTCTTCGACGGCTTCGTGCCCCCGACGCCCCCCGCGACGGCCGCCCTCTACCTCTACCCGGACGTGGACGCCGACGACCGGGCCGGGCCGATCGAGGTGACCGGCGAGATCGAGCGCCCCTTCTTCGATCACGTGAACCGGCGCCACCCGCTGGTGCAGTTCACGGCGCTCCGGGACGTGAACGTCGCCCGGGCCCTCGAGGTGCGGCTCGCCGACGGGCAGCGCGCCGTCGCCTGGGACGACCGGGGCCCGCTGATCGTCACGGGCCGCCAGGAGGGGCACCCCTTCGTGGCCATGACCTTCGATCTCCGCGAGAGCGACCTGCCGCTCCGCGTCGCCTGGCCGCTGCTGCTGCTCAACTCCATCGACTGGTTCGTGCAGGAAGACGCGGGCTTCGTGTCGAGCTTCGAGACCGGCGAGACCTGGCGCGTGCCCGTGCCGGCGGGGCTCGAGCAGGTGACCATCGTCGACCCGACCGGGGAGGCGCGCGAGGTGCCCGTCGTGGAGGGGCGCGCCGTCTACGCGGGGCGCCACGCGGGCTTCTACACGGTGCGCACGCCCGAGGGCGAGGAGACCTTCGCCGCCAACCTCGGGCCGGGCGAGGAGAGCCGCATCGCCCCGGCCGAATCACTGACGGTCGGGGAGATCGACGCCGGGGCGCCGACGCGTGGAGAGGTCGGTGTGCGGCGCGAGATCTGGCTCTACCTGGTGCTCCTCGTCCTGGCGATCCTCGCCGTCGAGTGGATCAGCTACCACCGCCGGGTGACGGTCTGATGCGGAAGCACCTCCCGGCTCTGGGCATCACGCTGCTCGCCTCGGGCGCGCTCGGCTGGCTCCTCTGGAGCACGCTCGGCCAGGGCTTCGAGGCGACGGCGGAGGGGCAGCGCTACGAGCTGCTGCAGCCCCGGTGGATCGTGGTCTTCGCCGTCGCGCCCTTCTTCGTCTTCGCCGCCTCGCGCTCGCTGGCGGATCTCCCGCCGCTCCAGAAGTGGCTCGGCGTGCTCCTCCGCACGGCGCTGGCGGCGACGCTGGCGCTGGCCGTGGCGCGGCTGGCCCGGACGACGGACGCGACGCGGATCAGCACGGTCTTCCTGGTCGACGTGAGCGACTCGGTGACCGACGAGGCGCTCGCGGACGCACGCGAGGCAGTGCAGGAGGCCTGGGACGCGCGCGGCGAGAACGACGTCCAGCTCGTGACCTTCGCGCGGGGCGCCCGCGCCGTGGCCCTCCCCCGGGACCTCGAGGAGGTGCCCGCCCTCGAGCGCCACGCCGAGCCCGCCGACGCCGGCCGGGGCTCGAACCTCCAGGCCGCGCTCCAGCTCACCTACGGCCTCTTCCCGCCCGGGCACCTCCGCCGCGTCGTGCTGATCAGCGACGGCGGGCAGACCGAGGGGGATCTCCTCGCGGAGGCGAGCCGCGCCGAGGGCTTCGGCGTGCGCATCCACGTGCGGCCGGACCGGCACGGGGCGCCGGCGGAGATCGCCGTGCGGGAGCTGGTCCTGCCCGAGCGCATCAAGGTCGGCGAGCCCTTCCCGGTGCGCGCGCGGCTCTTCGCTTCGGTGCCCGCGGCGGCGCGGCTGCGGCTCTACATGGGCGAGACGCTGAACGGGCTCGACTCGGTGCGCGACGTGGAGCTCGAGCCCGGCGAGACGGAGGTCGAGTTCCGCTCGGTGGTGCGCGTGGCCGGGCCGGTGACCTATCGGCTGACGCTCGAGCCCGAGGGCGAGGCCGGCGACGGGGGCGAGGAAGGCGGTGGCGAGGACGGGGGCGAGGACGCCGTCGCGGCCGGCGAGAGCGCCTCGCCCCTCGACCGCTTCGCCGCGAACAACGAGTACGAGACCTCCGTCGTCGTGCCCGGCAAGCCCACGGTGCTCTACGTGGAGGGCGCCCGGGGCCGCGCGAGCTACCTGGCGCGCGCGCTCACGGCCGGCGAGTACGACGTCGACGTGCGGAGCCCGCGCGCCATCCCGACGAGCGTGCGCGAGCTCGAGCGCTACGACTTCTTCATCCTCAGCGACGTCTCCGCCGACCAGGTGAGCCTCGGCCAGATGGACGCCATCGAGCGCTACGTGCGCGACCTCGGCGGCGGCTTCCTCTTCGCCGGCGGCGAGCGCGGCTACGGCCTCGGCGGCTGGCAGGGGACGCGCATGGAGCGCCTGCTCCCCGTGCGCATGGACTCGGAGCGGCGCCGGGACCAGCCCTCGCTCGCGCTGGCGCTGGTGATCGACCGCTCGGGCTCGATGAACGGCCAGAAGATCGAGCTCGCGAAGGAGGCCGCGAAGGCCACGGCGGAGCTCCTCAGCGGCGACGACTACATCTCGGTGATCGGCTTCGACAGCCGGCCCGAGCGGGTCGTGCGCATGCAGAGCGCGAGCAACCGGCTGCGGATCCTCCGCGACATCTCGCGGCTGACGGCCCGGGGGGGCACGGCCATCTTCCCGGCGCTCGACATGGCCTACCAGGACCTCGCCGTGACGCGGGCGCGGGTGAAGCACGTCATCCTGCTCACGGACGGGCAGGCG
This sequence comes from Sandaracinus sp., assembly GCA_002699025.1. Classification (GTDB taxonomy): domain Bacteria; phylum Myxococcota_A; class Polyangia; order Polyangiales; family Houyiibacteriaceae; genus Houyiibacterium; species Houyiibacterium oceanicum. Next base: position 70,378 of record PABA01000155.1, read on the forward strand.
CCCGAGCGCGGCATCACGGAGCTCACGCAGGTGATGCGGGCCGAGGGCATGACCGTGTCGACCATCGGCCTCGGCGCGGACGTGAACCGGGCGCTCCTCCAGAGCATCGCCAACCTCGGGGGCGGCCGGAGCTACCTGACGAACGACCCGCACAACATCCCGCGCATCTTCATGCGCGAGACGACGACGGTGGCGCGCTCCTCGGCGGTGGAGGAGTACTTCCAGCCGATGGTCGTGCAGCGGGCGGACTTCCTCCGCGGCACGGGCATCGAGGGGGCGCCCTACCTGCACGGCTACGTGGCGACGCGGCCCAAGCCCACGCCGGCGCAGGTCATCCTCGAGAGCGACCTCGGCGAGCCGATCCTGGCGCGCTGGCGGGTGGGGCTCGGCTGGTCGATGGCGTGGACGAGCGACGTGAAGAACCGCTGGGCCGTCGAGTGGGTCCGCTGGCGGGGCTTCAGCCGCTTCTGGGCGCAGCTCGTGCGCGAGCACATGCGCCAGCGGCGCCGGCAGCGCCTCGACATGGTCGCGACGCGCGAGGGCGACGAGGTGCACGTGGTCGTCGACGCCATCGGCGGGGACGACGCCTTCATGAACGGGCTCGACTCGACCCTGCGGGTGGAGGGGCCCATGGGGGCGCGGCGCGCGCGGGAGGGCGAGGACGATCCGCAGCTCCGGCGGACGCGCGAGATGCCGCTCCGGCAGTCGGCGCCCGGGCGCTACGAGGCGCGCTTCCCGCTGGACGCCTTCGGCTCCTTCGTGCTCACGGCCGAGCACCGGCGCGACGAGCGGCTCGTGGCCGAGAGCGCGACGCAGCTCGCACACCCCTACCCCGCCGAGTACGGGACGCTCGAGCCCGACGAGGCGCTCCTGACGCGGGCCGCGAGCGTGACCGGCGGGCGCGTGGAGCCCGACGTGGGCGCGCTCTTCGACCCGGAGGGCGAGACCATCCGCGCGCACGAGGAGCTCTGGCCGACGCTGCTCTACCTGGCGCTCGGGCTCTTCCTGCTGGACCTCCTGCTCCGGCGCGTGCGGCTCTGGGACCGCGACTTCGAGCGGGCGCGGCGGCGCGAGCGACGCGCGTAGCGACGGTCCCCCGGCCGCCGCCACGCGGGACTCCCGCCGGGGTCGCCCTGACGCGATCGCCCTGACGCGAGCGGGCCGGCCTTCGGGTCGTCAGTAGGGCGTGCAGACGCACTGCGTGTAGCCGGCGTCCTCGCAGGCGAGCTGGGCGCCGACGGCGTTCTTGGCGCGCACCCCGTACTGGAGCCCCGTGGCGTCCGTGCAGGCGTAGCGCTGGCGGTTGCGATGCCGCGCGCGACGGCGGGCGCGGCGGCTCGGTGAGCTGGACCGGCGCGCCTCGCGGCTGGAGCGGGCGACGCCGCGCAGGATGGCGGCGTCGGCATGCGCCCCGGCCCGGGCCCCGCGGGAGGCTCCCTCGCGGCCGTTGACGGCGCCGCCCACGGCCGCGCCGAGGAGCGTCATGCATCCGGTCGAGAAGCAGAGCGCAGAGAGCGCGGCGATCGTCGCGATGGTGCGGGCCATGTCCCTTCCTCCTACGGGGGAGCCTAACCGTGGCTTCCCGGATGCGCTCGCGTGGGGGCCGCTCAGCCGGCGGGCGCGCAACGGCACCCCTCGAATCCCGCGGCCGCGCAGAGCTCGTAGGCGGCTGCCGCGGTCGCGGTGGCGATGTGAATGCGCCGATCGTCGTCGTCACGGCACTCGTAGCCGATGCGCGCGCGACGCTCGGCTTCGGCGAGCTGGCGCGCGTGCCGCTGACGCGCGCGCCGCGCGGACACGTTTCGGGCGATCGTCGATGGCCTCGGGAGGTGTCGGCCGCAACCGGTGACGAGGAGCGCGAGGAGGAGTCCGCGAGCAACCCGGTGGGCCAGCCTGGCACGGGGCTCGGACACGCGCGTCTCGGTGGAGCGGAGGGCAGGAGGGATGCGCAGCATGATGCGCCCCGCAAAGCAAGAGCGGTGCCGACACATGGCGAAGTGCGCTCGCGTCGCGAGGACGCTTCACGAAGCGGGCTCTCGACCCTCCGGCGAATGGGCATGGGCCCGACCGGGCACGGGCGGGCCGCCACGGAGGTCGAGCGGCTGACTCGTGCTGCGCGTTCGGTCCGACCGTGCACGGGCACGGGTCGCCACGGAGGTCGAGCGGCCGACTCGTGCTGCGCGAATGGGGTCGACGCGGGCGCGAACGGGGCCGACGGAGGTGCCCCTCGGGCCCTCGCGTTCCGCGGGCACGAGCAGGGGCGGGGCACGGCTGACCCGAACGGTCAGGACGGCATCGGGACCGGCAGGCCTGCTTCGATCGCGGCGAGCGCCTCCTCGGCGGCGCGCTCGTAGTGCTGCATGCCGTACTCGCCGGCGAGCTGGAGGACCTCGCGGAGGCCCGTGCGGCCGTCCTCGTGGTGGCCCTGCGCGTGGTCGACGATCGCCAGCATGTAGCGCGCCTGGACCAGGTCCCAGACGTAGCCGTGCTCGCGCGCGTAGTTCCACGCCTCGATGATCTTCGCTCGGCCCTCCTCGGAGCCGAGCTTCACCGCGTCGATGAAGCCGAGCACGCGCATGTTCCCGTACTGGAGCTTCACGAAGCCGTGGTCCCGCGCCACGTCGTAGCTGTAGCGGAGCATGGCGAAGGCGCGCTTGTAGTCGCCGAGCCGCAGGTGGAACTCGCCGAGGTTGTGCGCGTTCACCGCCGCCTCGTAGGCGAAGCCGTACTCCTTGCCGAGCTCCATGCCGCGGTGCGCCGCCTCGAGCCCGATCTGGAGGTCGCCGACGTAGTAGCGCACGAGCGCCTCGGTCTTGAGCAGCTCCACCTCGATGATGCGATCCGGCGTGTCCCCGGCGAGCTCCCGCGCCTCCTCGAGGGCGGCCAGCGCCGCGTCCCGATCCCCGCTCCCCCCGTACGAGTGCGCGAGCGGGATCAGGCAGCGGATCTGGGCCTGCACGTCGTTGGCCTGTCGCGCCAGCTCGAGCGCCTCGCGGAGCAGCCCGATGGCCCGCCCGTACTCGCCGTTCCGCGTATGCGCCTCGGCATGCGCCGCCGTCACCAGGCGCAGGAGGTCGGGGTTCCCCACGCTCCGGGCGACCTGCCGCGCGCGCTCGAACCACTGCTGCGCCTCGCTGAAGCGGTTCATGAAGGCGCAGAGCTGGCCCTTGTAGAGGGAGAAGCGGGCGACGTGCTCGTCGCGCCCCAGCCCCTCGGCCATCTCGAGCGCATGCTCGACGACCTCGAGGCCCTGCTCGAGCTCGCGCGCCCGGAAGCAGAGCTGCACGACGCGCCGGTAGAGCCCGAGGAGCCGGTCTCGGTCGGGCTGCGCGCCCTGGAGCAGCATCTCGAGGGCCCGGCGGAGGTAGCCGATGGCGCCGCCGAGGGACTGCTCGGACTCGAGCCGATCCGCCGCCCGCACCAGGAAGTCGATGGCCCGCTCGCGCCGGCCGCCCTCGCGGTAGTGGTGGGCGAGGCGCTCGGCGAGCTCGTCCAGGTGGTCCGGGTAGACCGCCTCGAAGGCCTCGCCGATGGCCCGGTGGAGCTCCTTCTTCGCCTCGAAGGGCACCGTGCCCGTCACCACGTCGGCGATCAGCCCGTGCGCGAAGCCGTACTCGCGGGCGCCGGTCCGCGCGAGGAGCCCCCGCCCGACGAGCGCCTCGAGCGCCTCGCTGGCCTCCTCCACGGGCGCCTCGATCACCCGCGCCACCATCGCGTCGTGGAAGCGGCCGCCGATCACCGCGGCGACCTGGAGCACCTGCTTGTGGCTCGACGCGAGCCGGCTCAGGCGCGCCGCGACGATGCCCCGGAGCGAGCGCGGGATGTCCACGGCCGTGTCGGGCGCGTAGACCAGGCGGCCGTCCTTCAGGTCGATGGCGTCCGCGTCCTGCAGCGCGAGGAGGTACTCCTCGACGTAGAGCGGGTTGCCGGCGCTCTTCGCGCGGACCTCCCGCAGCAGCTCCATCGGCACCTCTTCGGCCCCGAGGCGGGCCCCCGTGAGCCGCGCGACGTCCTCGTCCGAGAGCGGCCCGAGCCGCACCTCGTGGTAGTTGGGCACGTCGCTCCAGTCGATGCGCCCGTCCGGGCGGTGCGCGACGAGGATGACGATGCGGCTCGGGGCGGGCCGGCGCACGAGCGCGTCGAGGAGCTCCAGGCTCTCCTCGTCGACGCCGTCGAAGTCGTCGAAGGCGAAGACCGAGAGCCGGTCCTCGGAGAGCTTCAGGGCGATGCGCGCGATGGCGGCCCGGAGCGGGCGCCGGCCCCCGTGCTCGTCGTCCTCGACGCTCAGGCCCAGCGCGAGGGTCACGGCCTCGAGCTCCGGCTTGGACATGCCGAGCTCGCGGAGCCGACCGATCTTCTCGACGATCTCCTCTTCCTCGTCGAACTCCTCGATGCCGAGGAGCACGCGGAGCATCTCCTGCGCCGTCGCGAGCGGCACGTCCTTCGAGGCCGGCGGCACCCGGCAGACGTGCATGCCGACGTCGTGCCCGCCGAGGCGGAGCCGGCGCATGGTCTCGCTGAGGAGCCGGCTCTTGCCGCTGCCCGCCTCGCCGACGAGGGAGAGCAGGCACTGGCGCCCCTTGTTCGCGATGGCCAGCACCTCGCCGACGCGCCGGAGCTCCTCGCGGCGACCGACGAAGCGACCGAGCGAGTCGGTGAGGTTCCGCTCGCCGAGCACCTCGTAGGCCTCGCCGGCGTCCTCCGGGGCCTCACCCGACGCGCGCAGGTCGAAGAAGCGCCGCGCGACGCGCTGCGCGTTCGCCGTGCTCAGCACCTGCCCGGCCTCGGCGCGATCCGCGAGCGCCCGGACGACGCGCAGCAGGCGCTCGTGGCCCTCGTCCTCCTCGAGCTCCCCTTCGGCGGAGACGAGGATCCGCCCGGCGTGGAGCGCGGCGGAGACGATGCGATCGCGCGAGCCGGCGCTGCCGCGGACGGCGAGGAGGGCCACGCGCACGGCGCGCTCCGTGTCCCGGCCGTCCGGATCCTTGCGGCCGAAGAGCCCGACGACGCGGTCCTGCTCGCGGGCGACGACCTCGCCGGCGGCGCGCTCGATGTGCCCCGCGAGCTCGTCCGCGTCCCCGCCCGAGAGCACGAGGGCCGTGACGTCGCGGCGCTCCACGGGCGGGCCCACCCCGGTGCCGGTGCGGCGACGGCCGCTCCCGGTGGTGACGCGCCCGGCGCCGGAGCGGGCGGAGGGGACCTCCGCGGGCGTGACCTCCTGCGGATCGGGGCGGCCGGAGCTCGTGCTGATCTCGAAGGCGGCCCGGAGCCCGGCGTCCGTCTCCGACTTCGGCCCCGGCGCCTTGGCGGCCGCGCGGAGCTGGTCGAGGTAGTTCGAGAGGTCGTGCGCGCCGACGCGGCGCCCGCTCGAGTAGAGGAACTGGATGAGGTCCTCGTAGAAGCGGCCCGCGTTCTCGTGGCGATCGGCCGGGCTCGGGCTCATGGCCCGGTGGACGATGGCGGCAAGCTCCTCGGGGACCTCCTCGGCGACGGAGCGGATCGGCTCGGCCGTGCCCTCGCGGACGCGCTTGAGCGTGTCGTAGGTGGAGCTCTGGAGGAAGGGGTTCACCCCGGCGAGGCTCTCGTAGAGCACGACGCCGAGCGCGAACAGATCCGTGCGCGCGTCGACCTCGCCGCCCCGGGCCTGCTCGGGGGCCATGTAGGCGTACTTGCCCTTGAGGACCCCGTGCTCCGTGCCCTCCGGCACCGTCGTGCGCGCCTTGGCGATGCCGAAGTCCGTGAGCTTGACCTCGCCCTCGTAGCTGAGGAGCACGTTCTGGGGCGAGACGTCCCGGTGCACGATGTGCATCGGCTGCATGTCCGCGTCGCGGCGGCGGTGCGCGTAGTCGAGGCCCTTGGCGACCTCGCTGACGACGTAGACGGCGAGCTCCGTCGGCAGCGCCTTGCCGTACTTTCGGGCGCGGCGAAGGACCGTCGCCAGGTCCGCGCCGGCCACGTACTCCATCGCGATGAAGTAGGTCTCGTCCGCCTTGCCCAGGTCGAAGACCTGCACGATGTTCGCGTGCGAGAGCGTGACGGCGATCTTCGCCTCGTTGATGAACATCTCGACGAACTGCGGGTTCTCTCCGAGCTCGGCGAGGATGCGCTTGATGACGAGGATCTTCTCGAAGCCCTCGACGCCGTGGGCCTTGGCCTTGAACACCTCGGCCATGCCGCCTCGAGCGAGGAGCTCGAGCAGCTGATACTTCCCGTAGACGACTGGCGCCTGTTCCGCCACGACCCTCTCGAACGCTCCGGCTTCGATGCCGCCGAGCCGCCGGTCCCCCCGTTCCGTCCCTCGGGTGAGCGCCGGTGTGCCCGCCGCCGAGCGACGGCCCGCGGCCGCCCCCCGGAGAGGACCCGCGCCATCGCGCGTCCGATGGAAGTCTACACCGACACGCCGCCCTTGCGCCGGGTTTTCCGAGTCGGCACGCGGGTTTCCGTGTGAGTCGATCGACTGACTGAGCGCAAGCTCACGCCGCGTGGGTCGGCGTCTGCGCGCTCGAAACCTGGCCGAAACAGCGGGCGGGCCTTCGGACGCGCTGAGGGAGCCTCGCGCGCCGAAGCCGTGTCGAGATTCTTCCAGTCAGCATGGTGCGTCCCTCGCGAGGGACACACGGAATCCCCCGTGTATGCAAGGCGCTCCGGAAAGTGTCCTGCGGACCGCATGAGATACCATCCAGATCCGAAGCCGGGAGGAGCGGCGGCGGCGTGGGCGGGAGCTCAGGCGGCGGCGCCCCCGGCCTTCTGGAGCCGGTGGAGGCGCGCGTAGATCCCGTCCTCGGCGAGGAGCTCGGCATGCGTGCCCTCCTCCACGAGGCGCCCCCGGTGCATCACCAGGATCCGGTCGGCCCGCTCGATGGTCGAGAGCCGGTGGGCGATCACGATGGACGTCCGCCCCCGCATCACCTCCTCCGCGGCCTTCTGGAGCGCGTGCTCGGTCTCGCTGTCCACGTTCGCCGTGGCCTCGTCGAGGATCAGGAGGTCCGCCTCCCGGTAGAGCGCCCGCGCGAAGGCCAGGAGCTGCCGCTCCCCGGCGCTGAAGTTCTGCCCGCGCTCCTCCACGCGGCCGTCGAGCCCGCCTCGGGCCTCCACGAGCCCCTCGGCGCCCACCCGCGCGAGCGCCGCCCGGATGCGCGCGTCGTCCGGCGCGGGATCGCCCACCGCGAGGTTCTCCCGGAGCGTCCCGGCGAAGAGGAAGACGTCCTGGGGCACGACGGCGAAGAGCCGCCGGAGCGTATGCCGATCCCGCGCGCGCACGTCCTCCCCCTCGACCAGCACGTGCCCCTCCTCGCCGAGCTCGTAGAGGCGGAGGAGCAGCGAGGTGAGCGTCGTCTTCCCCGAGCCCGTGGCGCCGACCACGGCCACCTGCTCCCCGCGCTTCACGTCGAAGCTCACGTCGTGGAGCACCGGGTGCCCCTCCCGGTAGGCGAAGGTCACGCCCCGGAAGGCGATGGCGACGTCCTCGGGCACGGCGGGCGGCGACGTCGGGGGCGCGCCGGCCGGCGCGTCGGGCTCGTCCGTGTCGAGCAGCGAGAAGACCCGCTCGGCCGAGGCGAGCGACGACTGGATGATGGTGTACTTCGTCGCCAGGTCCCGGACCGGGATGAAGAAGCGCCGGATGTAGTCGTAGAACGCGACCACCGTGCCCACGTAGGCGGCGGACGCCCCGCTCCCCTCGAGCCAGCCGGCGCGCACGGCGGCGAAGTAGAGCACGAGCGCGACGCAGGCCGCGGAGACCGACTGGACGACCGAGTAGAGGAGCGCGTCGTAGCGGATCGAGCGGTAGTTCGCGTCGCGGTAGGCGGCGTTGATGCGCTCGTACTCGGCGGCGCAGTCCTCCTCGCGCCCGTAGGCCTGGACCACGCGCAGCCCGGCGACCTGCTCGGCGAGGTAGGCGTTGAGCTGGGCGATGCGGAGCCGGATGTCCCGGAAGGCGGAGCGGGCCCAGCGCCGGAAGAGGTTCACGGCGAAGGCCAGCGGCGGGAGCGCCGTGAAGGTGACGAGGCTGAGCTGCCAGTCGATGCCCAGCATGAAGGCGACGATGCCGAGGAGCGTGACGAGGTCGGTCACGGCCGTCACGGCGCCGGAGGCGAAGAGCTCCGTCAGGCTGTCGATGTCGTTCGTGACCCGCGTGACGACCCGCCCGATGGGCGTGCGGTCGAAGTAGCCGACGCGAAGCTCCTGGATGTGGCGGAAGACCGCCGAGCGGAGGCCGGCCGTGGAGCGCTGCCCGGCGAGCTGCATCAGGTAGGTCTGGCCGAAGCGGGTGACGAACTCGACGGCGATGGCCACGGCGAAGAGCACCACGACCTGCTCGATGGGCAGCCCCTCCCCCTCGAGCACGGCCCCGTCGACGGCCTCCTTCACGAGGAGCGGCTGGAAGAGGCCGGCGATGGCCGCGAGCGGCATGAGGACCACGGCGCCGAGGAAGAGCCAGCGCTGCGGCTTCATGAAGGGGACGAGGCGCCTCAGCAGCGCCAGGTCGCGGCGACGCTCGTCCTCCACGACGCGCTCGGCGAGCGCGTCGACCACCAGGCGGCTCGGGCGGGGCTCGCTCATAGCGTCGAGAGCTCCTCTTCGAGGCTCTGCCGGGCCGCGAGGGCCGCGTAGACGCCCCCGTGCTTGCAGAGCTCGGCATGCGTGCCCCGCTCGACGACCCGGCCCTTCTCGAGCACCACGATCTGCTGGGCCCGGGCCGCCGCCGCGACCCGGTGCGTCACGAGCACCAGCGTGCGCCCTTCGCCCGCCCGGTCGAGCGCCCGGAGGATCGTCGCCTCCGTGCGCGCGTCCACGGCGCTCATCGGATCGTCGAGCACCAGCACGGCCGGCTCGCGGAGGAGCGCCCGGGCCAGGGCGATGCGCTGCTTCTGCCCGCCCGAGAGCTGCACGCCGCGCTCCCCGACGAGCGTCTCGAAGCCATCCGGGAGCTGCTCGATCTCGTCGAGCACGGCCGCCTCCTCGGCCGCCCGGCGCACCGCCGCCGCCGCGCCCTCCGCCTCGGGATCGTCGAGCCCGAAGGCGATGTTCCGCTCCACGGTCGTCGAGAAGAGGAAGGGCTCCTGCTGCGCGTAGCCGACCACGTGGCGGAGCTCGCCCGGCTCGGTCTCGGTCACGTCCACGCCGTCGACGAAGACGCTCCCCGGCGGCGTCCCCCCGAGCCGCGGGAGGAGCGCCGCGAGCGTGCTCTTGCCCGAGCCGACCGTGCCCATGATCGCCAGCGAGCCCTTCGCGGGCACCTCGAAGGAGACGTCCTCGAGGGCCGGCTCGCTCGCGCCCTCGTAGGCGAAGCGGAGCCCCTCCACGCGGAGCGCGCCCTCCCCCGCCAGCGGCGTCGGCTCGGCCGGCGGCACGATCTCCGGCTCGGCGTCGAGCACCTCGCGGATGCGCTCGTAGGAGGCCCGCCCGCGCTGGACCACGCTCAGGAGGTAGCCGAAGGCGAGGGTCGGCCAGACGAGCTGCGCCAGGTAGGCGAGGAACGCCGCGAACTCGCCCACCGAGAGCGTGTCGTCGACGACCCGCTCGCCGCCCTTCCAGACCACGAGGAGCGTGCCGATGGAGCCGACGAGCATGAGCAGCGGCCACATCAGCCCGCGCAGCACCACCAGGCGCATGTTCGCGTCGATGGCCGCCTCGTTCGCCTCCTCGAAGCGCCGCTCCTCCGCGTCCTCGATCGCGTAGGCCCGCACGACCCGCACGCCGGCGAGGTTCTCCTGGGCCACGTCTGCCAGGTGCCCGAGCGCCTGCTGGGCCGCCCGGCTCCGCCCGTAGAGCGCCCGCCCGAAGAGCTGGGCGAGGACGATGACCAGCGGGAAGGGGGCGAGGGCCCAGAGCGTGAGCTCGGGGCTGATGGCGAGCATCAGGCCGACGGCGCCGACGAAGGCGAAGAGGGAGTTGACGACGTTCAGCCCGCCGAAGCCCACGAGCAGGCGGATCTGCGCCAGGTCGCTCGTCGCCCGGCTCATGAGCTGGCCGGTGGCGACGCGCTGGAAGAAGCGCGGGCCGAGCCCGTGGATCGCGCGGAGGAGCTCGTTTCGGAGATCGAACTCCACGTCGCGCCCCACGTTGAACACCTGGACGCGCGAGCGGGTGCGGACGATCCACAGGCCCGCGGCCAGGCCGACGACGCCGAGGGCGTAGTCCTTCACCTGCTCGAGGCGCCCCTTCTCGAGCGCGTCGATGGCGCCCTGGAGCAGCCAGGGGATGGCCTTGTCCATCGCGTTCGTCGCGAGGAGGAGCAAGACGCCCACCGCCAGACGGAGCCGGTAGGGGCGCAGGTAGTGCAGGATCGGGACGGTCGGCTTCAAGGGCGGGTCGGGGCGGGAGCTCGATGGCCCGGGGCCGGCCCCGGGAGGGGCGCGGCGACGTCGGAGCTGGGGGCATGAACGCCGAAGGCCCGCTCGTCGAGCGGGCCTTCGGCCAGTCTCATGCGCTTGGTCGGCGCTCGCTCAGTCCCGTGACCTGCGACGCCAGAAGACCAGCGCCGGCACGACGATCAGGAAGAGCAGCGGCAGCGGCGTGGTGCTCCCGGTGGCGCCCGGGACCCGGCAGCCGCAGCCGTCGTCGCCCCGCCCGCCGCCGTCCGGCGGCACGCAGATGCTGGTCGAGCCGACCGGCACGCAGGCGAACCCGTCCGGGCACTCGGTCGCGTCGCTGCACAGGTCCGTGCAGAACTGGTCGCCCTCCCCGCGCACGGCGCAGAGGCCCGACGCGCAGTCGGCGTTGTCCGTGCAGAAGTCGCCCGGCGTCCCGAGGCTCCCCTCGCTCACGCAGGCGCCGCAGCCCGGCGTCGCGCCCGGGCGGCAGACGAAGCCGTCCGCGCAGCTCCCCACGCCGGCCTCCGGGCGGCAGGGCGTCGCGCAGACGCCGCCATCGCACATCAGGCTCGCGCAGTCCGTGTCCGTGCCGCAGGTCGCGCCGAGGGGCGCCGCGCCGGGCCCGCCCGCGAGGCAGAGCCCCATGCCGCAGGTGCCCGTCGCCTCGCCGTCGCAGTAGAAGCCGCCCGGACAGCTCGCGGGGTTGAACCCGTCGCAGGACTGCGAGCAGACCGAGCCCTCCGGCGTCGTCGCGCAGAGCCCGGAGTTGCACTCGTCGCTGCTGGTGCAGGGCGAGCCGAGGTCGAGGCCGTCCGTCGGCCGCGCCTCGCAGTCCCCGGTGCTCGTGTTGCAGCGCTCGGTGGCGGCGCAGTCCGAGTCGCTCCGGCAGCCCGTCGGCTCGGGCGTCACGCCGTCGCAGCTGAAGGTGCCGCCGCTCATGCCCGCGCACTGGCCGGTGCCGCCGGTCGTGCTCGCGCAGACCTGCCCGTCGCCGCAGTCCGCGTTCGAGGTGCAGGCGCTGCCGCAGAAGCTCCCGCCCGTCGGGTAGCCGAGGCAGAAGTCGTTCGGCCCGCCGCACTCGGCGTCCGAGCTGCAGGGCGAGCAGACCGTCCCGTCGCCCGTCACCGGCCGGCAGGATCCGTCGACGCACTCCTGGCCCGAGGGGCAGCCCGTCTCCGTGCAGTCCACGGGACCATCGCCCGGGTAGAGCGTGCAGATGCCCGCCTGGTCGTCGGCGCCGATCATGTCGATGCCGCCCGTGTAGGCGAAGTACATCGTGGCGTTCCGATCGCTCGAGTGGCCGAGGCCGTAGTAGTGGCCGCCCTCGTGGAGCGCGATCGAGTAGGCGTTCACGTTCGAGCCCGAGCCGGCGCCGGTGATCCAGCGGAAGTTGACGCCGTTCATCTCCATGTCGGCTTCCTGGATGCAGTTCCGGAAGTCCCAGCGCGGGCCGGTCACGCCGATGGCGCTCCCGCTGTGCCGCCAGCCGGACTCCACCCAGCCGATCACCGAGTTGCCGTCGCCGCTGCCGGCGGTCGCGCCGCTCCGGCCCGTGTAGTTGGCCGTCAGGCTGGTGCAGGAGCGGAGCGTCCAGTCGTCCATGCCCCGCTGCGTCTCGGAGACGGTCGTCGCCTCGCCGAGGTCGTCGGACGTGATGGTGATCCCGTAGGGCACCGGGAAGGTGCACCACTTCGGGCAGGCGCTCGTCAGGCACTCGTAGGCGTGCGCCGGCGCGCTCGGGGCGAGCGCCGACGCCGCGAGGAGCGCCCCGAGGAAGAGAGGGGTACGGCGGCTCATCGCGACCCCCCGAGGACGTCGTCGTGGCCCGGCGCGTAGACCTGGGTCACGCCGCGGATCGTGGCGAGGAAGGTGTCGAGGGGCATGACCTCGTGGCCGCCGCTCTCGATCGTCATCCGACCGTCCAGCCAGCGCGCGAAGCCGACGGAGGCCGCGTCGCGGCTCACGGTGGCCGGCGCGCCGCCGACGCCCTGGGTGACGACGAACTTGCCCTGCGCCATGGCGTAGGTGCGGAAGTAGTGCGGGTCGTTCGGGTCGCGCTCGAGGAAGACGATGACCTCCTCACCGACCTGGTAGCGCGGCGTGCCGTCGATCCACATGCCGCCGGCCTGGCCGTTCGGGCCGTAGGTGCCGCCGAGCTCGCGCACGGTCAGCGTCTGGCCGCCCTCCCCCTTGATCCAATCGGTCACCTGGACGGTGGCCAGCGTGTGCGGGTCGAGGCTGTCGCCGTTCATGACGACCTGCGATCCGACGTGCACCACGCGGCCGCGCACGATGGCGACCGAGTCGCGCACCATGTCCTCCAGGGCGACCTCCACCATCACGGTCGCCTCGGCCCGGGGCGCCACGCAGAGCAGCGCCACCAAGACCCCTCCGAGCGCCCACCAGCGGCGCGCCCTTCGATCCATCCGACAAGTCATCCGTACACCTTTCCACACGATGAGCCGGAGGGGCCCACCTCCCCCCGCGGCGCGTGCTCGCGCGACGGTGTCGGACTCAGGAAGGGGACGCGACCGCCCGCTTCGCTTCGGCCTCGACCGTCGCCGACGGTAGCCGAAGGTAGCGGGTCAAAACGTGGACGCCAAGGTAGAAGGGACCCGTATCGGCCAGCGCTGTCAAGAGTTTGAATACATATCCAGCGACGATGAAAGCAACGAGCTGTGGCCAGAGCGGAGCGTCCCCATCGATGGGCAGTGCGCGGGCGTAGAAGTGGGTGATGAGGATCACCGTCGTGGTGTCGACGAGCTGGCTGAGGAGCGTCGAGCCGTTGTTGCGGAGCCAGAGGTGCCGGCCGCCCGTGAGGCGCTTCCAGAAGTGGAAGACGTGGACGTCGACGAGCTGGGCGAAGAGGTAGGCGATCATCGAGGCGGTCACGGCGGCGCTGGTCAGCGTGCGCACCTCCGTGAAGACGTGGACCGGCGGATCGCGGTCGGCGCCGGCGTCGACCCCGGGGAGCTCGCCGCCGAGCCAGAGGATGAAGATCAGCCAGAGGTTCAGCACGAAGCCGACCCACACGACGCCGGCCGCGCGGCGGCGCCCGTAGAGCTCGCTGATCATGTCCGTGCAGAGGAAGGTCAGCGGATAGGGGAGCACGCCGACGGCGATCATCACGGGCTGCCCCATCACCTCGAAGCCGAGGTCGATGAAGCGCGTGATGCCGAGGATGTTGAGGATGGCGAGCGTGCCGAGGAAGAGCCCGGAGAGGACCAGGAAGACCAGCTCGCGGCGCCGATGCACCTCCCGCTCGCCGAGCGCCGGCAGCCCCTCCCAGGCGTGCTCCTCGCTCGGGATCGGCGTGTCGTTCTCCATCACGCCGCGCCGCCCTCCTCTGCGTCGGCGTCGTCGCGCTCCTCGTCGGCCCGCGCCTCCGGCACGAGCCCCCGCTTGAGGGCGACCCGCTCGATGCCCCGCCAAGCCTGGTGCTCCTGCCCGGCGCGCTTGGTCGGCCCGGTCTTCTCGTAGAGCTCGGGCATCGCGAGGCGCATGGTGCGGAGCTCGGCGAGCGCCGCCTCGAAGCGGCCACGGAGCGCCTTCAGATCCACGCTCGCCGGCGCCACGAGCTTGCCGTAGGCCAGCACGTCACCGTCCTTCTCGACGCCGACCGGGTGCGCGAAGGCCTGCACGCCCTCGGGGAGGCGCTCGACGATCTTCTCGACGTCGCCGCGCTTCGCGAGCGCCACGAAGCGGAAGCGGTGCTCGTCGCCCTCGCGGAGGATCTCGAGGAGCGGGAAGACGGGCGGGTCCTGGCTGACGGGCGCGCCGTCCCAGAGGACCACGTCGCCCCAGTCGACGGGGCAGTCGCGGAAGCTCGGGCTGATGACGACGCCGTGGCAGGGGCTCGTCGGGGCCACCCAGAGCACCTCGAAGGAGCGCTCCGGCTCGGGGAGGACGCCGTGGCCGCTGGCGACCGAGGGCGCGCGGACGCGGACCTCGGGCACGCCCTCGACGATGGGCATGCCGCCCTCGCTCAGGCGCGCCTCGATGCCGAGGTCCCGCCAGAGGCCCGCCGCCACGTCGCCCTGGCCGAGCGCCGTCGCGGCGAGGGCGGCGTTCCAGAGCACGGCGCGCTGATCTCCGAGGCGCGCGCGGGCCCGGAGGGCGCAGTCGAGCGCCTCCTGCCAGCGCCCGCGCCACTTGTGGAGGACGCCGAGGTCGAACCACCAGCCGCCCTTCTCCGGGTGCCGCTCGAGGGCCTCGGCGTAGGCCTCCCGGGCGGCCTCGTCGTGCTCGGGGCCCATGGCGCGGAGGGCGTTCGCGCGGTTGATCCAGAGGTAGGCGGCGGCCTCCGCGTCCCCCTCGCCGAGCTGCTCGAGGGTGGCCGCGGCGATCTCCGCGGCGAGCGTGGCGGGGCCGCGCTCGGGCGGCGGGGCGTCCGGCGGGAAGGCCTGGGCGGCGGCGTTCAGGGCGGCGCAGGCGGCGACGACGTGGGCCGGGCTGGGCGCGCCGGCGAGCACCTTCCGGACCTCCTCCACGAGCGTGGGCCGGCTCGGCGTGCGTTCGAGGGCGCGGAGCCAGAGCATGTCCAGCTCCGGGTCCGTGCCCAGCTCGGCGCGGCGGGGGGCGAGCGCCTCGAAGGCCTCGGCGGGGGCGCCGCGCTCCAGGGCGCGGAGCACGCGGTCGCGCAGGGTCGTCGACATGGGGGCGGACCATAGGGCGAGGGGCCCCGAGCTGCTACTCGGTGCGCCCGGGGGAGCGCCGGGGCGCTCGCGGAGCCGCCGCGTCGCGGAGGGACGCGCGGCGCCGGCCGGGTCGGGAGCGTGGCGCGGGCCGGAATCCCCATGCGCCTGCCGCCC